>JBBRYB010000016.1:0-87033 GCA_038238115.1 Propionibacteriales bacterium
ACGCCCTGGTCGCGCCGGTCGCCTCGCCGACGGTAAGCCCGTCCAGCTGGGGGCGCTGAGCGTTCGCCGCCACGTCGGCCGCCGGGGTGGCGCCACAGCCGGTGGCTGGCAGGTGGACGATCCGCCCGGTGCCAGCGCCCGCCCGCCCCGGCCCCATGCCGAGCGCATGGACCAGCTCCGCGCAGGTGTCGACCTCGTCACCCGACACCCGAGGGTCGGCATGCAGGCGGTGCCGAAGCTCGACGGCAGCGCCGAGCTCGGCACGCAGCTCGTGTCCCCACCGCTCGGCCAGGCTCACCGGGCCGGGTCGAGCCGGTAGACGCGCCGCGCGTTGTCGCTCGAGATGAGCCTCGAGACGTGCTCGGCGTCGTCGTCGCCCATCTCCGCCGACTCGACGAGGGACTCCAGCACCTGCGACAACGCACGCCGAAACAGCAGGGACCCGAGGTAGTAGAGCTCAGGCAGCCCGAACGCGTCGGAGGAGTAGAGCATCTTCCCGAACGGCACGAGCTCCAGCGACTCCCGGACCACCGCATCCGACAGCGCCCCGAGGTTGTGCACGGCCAGTCCCACGTCCATGAAGACGTGGCCGAAGACCTGGGCGAGATAGCTGGCCTGCCGATGGAACGGGTAGTTGTGCAGCAACAGCACCGGTACGCCGCGCTCCTGGGTGGCCCGGAGGAAGCCGGTAAGCAACAGCGGGTCGCACTCGCGCAGGTCGACATCGCTGTCTCCATAGCCGACGTGGAACTGCAACGGCAGCTCGGCCTCGATCGCCGCCCACGCCAGGTAGCCGTTGACGACCGGGTGGGCGATGCGGAAGCTGCCGTCGGGCTGGGGCTGTACGTCGTCGAGGGCCGCGACCAGCTCCGCCTCGCTCGGTTTCACCGCCGGGAGCCTCAGGCCGACCCGGTAGGCGGCGATGCTCTTGGCGCCGACCGCTGTGGACTCGTCCAGCGCTTTCGACAGCGCCGCCGCGAAGTCGCCCGCCGGCACCTTGTCGGTGAGCAGCTGCTGGGCGATCCGCTCAAGCCGGACGACCTGATGGCCCCGCCCGCCCGCGAGGGCCGCGACGTCGGCCGCGGAGCTGATCGGTTCCGGCTCATAGCCGGTGTCGACCACGAAGTCAGTCACTCCGGCCGCCGCCACGAGGCGCTCGTTCACCTCGGAGACCCCGAGCTCTCGGCGCCGCGTCAGATAGGTGTCGGCGTCGCTCAGCGGGTCGAGACCAAGCACGGGGGCACACCAGCGACGTACGGCCAGACCGATCATCGAGTCGAAGACAGTGGTTCCCAGTCCAGCCGAGCCCTCCGCCTCGTTGAGCAGCGACTCGAGGTCCGGCCGGTCGAGATCGCGGAGCACGAGCCCATGGCAGTGGTGGTCGACCAGGTCTCCGGTCACGTAGCGCAGGTCCGACCAGCCGTTGGCGCTCACCAGCAATGCCTCCCAAGAGTCCAGCCCGATCAGCGGGTCCTGGCCAGCTCGTCCTCCTCGTCGACCCTCGACAGTCCCTGCGAGAGCCTTCTGGCCAGCTGCGGTACGGCGAACATGACCACGGTGACCAGGGCCAGCCAGCCAAAGGCCACGATAGGCAGCCACTTCAGCGGCGCATCCGTCGGGTAGGGCACGACATTGCGATAGATCGTGTAGCCCAGCATCGCCAGTGCCAGGATTGGGATGACCACCTCCCACATCGGGACGCTCAGCTTGCGATCGATGAACACGAGCTTGATACACCCGATCGTCGCGAGCACGTAGGCGACGAGCAGGATCAGCGTGCCAATCGTGCCGCTCCAGAAGAACGTGTCGAACGGAAGCGCGTCGAAGGCAACCGCGCAGACCAGCGCGATGACGGCGATGATCGCCGTGATGACCCCAGCGGCGGCGACCGGCGTGCCGTTTGCCCCCGTCTGCGAGAGCGCGGAATCTGGAGCGAGGTCGCGCGAGATCGCGAACAGCAGCCGGGACGCTCCCACGACGCAAGCCAGACAGCACGCGAACGCACTCACGGCTGCCCCGAGCGTCACCAGGTCTCCGACCCACGCGCCGACGTATGACGTCCCCAGGTCGCCCATCAGCGCCGGCGAGTTCGCGAAGGCGTCGACGCCCTTGCTGTCGGTTCCGAAGCCCATCATCTCGATGGCGGTGACGACGGTGAAGTAGATGCCGCCGAAGATTGCCGTGCCCAAGATGGCGCGCGGGATGTCGCGACGCGGGCTGTGCGCCTCCTCGCCGAGCGTCGCGGCCGCCTCGAACCCCGCAAACGACAGCAGCCCGAAGACGATGCCGAGGAAGAGCGTCGAGGTCCCAGTGCCTGGCTCCACCTTGAACACGTCGGTCGTGAAGGAAGCCCCACCGGGTGCACTCCCAGCGAGCATCCGGACCAAGACGATGGCGGCGATCACCACGATGAGCAAAACGGTGATGCCCTCGACGCTCAGCAGCACCGAGGTGGCGCGACGCGCGGGCACGACCGTGAAGAACAGCGCCAACGCGAGCGCCACCGCTCCGACGAGGAAGCCGCCGCGCTCGGGATGGTTGTTCCAGACCCCGATCTGGTCGAGGAACTCCGAGCCGAAAATCCCCGCCGCCGACGCGGTGACGAGCCCGTAGAAGACGTAGGTACCCATCAGCCCGAGACCGGCGATGGCGCCGGCCCGTGAGCCGAGCGTGGCCCCGGCGAACATGTAGACCGAGCCCGCGTGCCGGTAGTACTGGCACAGTCGCACGAAGACATAGGCAATGAACAGCACCGCGATCGCGGCGAGAAAGAACGCCAGTGGGGTCGCTCGTCCGACCGTCAAGGCAGTGCCCTGCGGGTTGATGTTGGCGGCCATGCTCGGCGCCATCAGGGCGACCGAGATACCCACCGCCTGCCAGACGGACAGGCTGGGGCGCAGCCCCCGTCGTTGTTGTTCTTTCGACGTGGTCATGGCGAACTCCCTAGCAGTGCTGACGCCCGAGACAGTCGTGGACAGTGCGAGTCTGGGCGCACCGATATCGTTTGTCCAGACGCCGCCCCGCAGCTCGTACCGAGAGGGTTAGCCATGGACACCAGCGACCGGGAATCCCGCCGCGAGCACGCCGATCAGCTGCTGGAATCCCTCGCGGACCAGGGCGTCGTGGCGGTGGCGACCACATTCGTCGACAACTCCGGCATCACCAGGGTCAAATCCGTCCCGCTCGACCGCCTCCCTCACCTGGCAGCCTGGGGCGTCGGCACGTCGACGAGCTTCGACCGATTCCGCCTCGACGACTGGATCGCGGGCCCCACGGACGGCTCCGGCCCTGTGGGTGACCTACGAATGATCCCCGACCTGCGCCGACTGGTGCCGCTGGCGGCGCAGCCGGGCTGGGCGTGGGCTCCGGCCGACCGCTACGAGCAGTCGGGCGAGCCCCACCCGCAGTGTGGACGGCTGCTGCTGGATCGCCTTACCGAGGCGCTGGCCGGCCAGGGTATCTCGATCCAGGCCGCGTACGAGATCGAATGGGTGATCTCGGACGGCCTGGACGATGACGCCTTCACCCCTGGCGTGCGCGGGCCCGGCTACGGGATGACCCGGCTGATCGGAGTCTCCGACTACAGCAGGGACGTGATCTCTGCTCTGGTGACGCAAGGAGTGTCCGTCGAGCAGTTCCATCCGGAGTACGCCGCAGGGCAGCTCGAGGTGTCGGTCGGCGCCGAGTCGCCGGTCGACGCAGCCGACACGTCGGTGCTGGTGCGCTCCACGATCCGCGCGGTCGGCGAGGCCTATGGGCTTCGCACCACGTACTCCCCCAAGGTAGCCGTGCCCGGCGTCGGCAACGGCGGCCACGTACACCTCAGCCTGTGGCGTGACGGCCAGAACCTGATGGCCGGTGGGGACGGTCGCCTCGGCCTGAGCGCCGAGGGCGAGGCGTTCAGCGCCGGACTGCTGGGCCATCTACCCGCGTTGCTCGCGCTGGGTGCGCCCAGCCCGGTCAGCTACCTGCGGCTGCTGCCGTCGCACTGGGCCGGGGTGTATGCCTGCTGGGGGCTTGAGAACAGGGAGGCGGCGCTGCGGATGGTGACCGGCTCGACCGGCAGCCAGCCGTTGGCGGCCAACGTGGAGGTCAAGTGCTTCGACCTGCTGGCAAACCCCTACCTGCTGCTGGCGGGGCTGCTCGCCGCAGGCTCCGCCGGCCTGACCGAACACGCGACGCTGCCCGACCCGGTCGACGTCGACCCGGCCGCGCTCGACGAAGCCAGCCTCGAGAAGCGCGGCATCCACCGGCTACCGGTGACGCTGCGCGAGTCACTCGACGCGTTCGCCGCCGACGCGGCGCTCAGCACCGCCTTCGGCACCGACCTCGTCGACTCGATCGTGGCCGTGCGCGAGAGCGAGCTCGAGCTGTTCGACGGGGCGACGGACGAGGAGCTGGCCACGGCCACCCGCTGGCTGCACTGATCCCCCTCGGCCGGACACCCGCTAGCCCTCCGCTGGCCCGCGAATGGCGGCCCTCAAACGCCGAACGCGGGACAACCGGTGTCCGGCCGGGCGGCGGGATCGTCACCACCGGGGCGGTACGGCAGGATGCGGACATGGCGCTCGTTACTGACCCACGAATCAGCACCGACGACCGGATCGAGGTCAGCGTCGCGATGGACGACGGAGTCGAGCTGGCCGCGACGCTCTACCTGCCCGACGCTGCGCTGGGGCCGCAGCCGTGCATCCTCGAGGCTCTGCCGTATCGCAAGGACGACCTGACATCGTCGTACCGCCCCGACTATGCGCGACTTCGAGACGAGCATGCGTACGCCGTCTGCCGCCTCGACGTGCGCGGGACCGGTTCGTCTGGCGGAGACGCGACCGACGAGTACCCGGCCCGCGAGCAACGCGACCTGGCGACCGTCATGACCTGGCTTGCGGCGCAGGACTGGTGTGACGGCAACATCGGCATGTACGGGACGTCGTACTCCGGTTTCAACTCTCTGCAGATGGCGTGCGAACGCCCGCCCGAGCTCAAGGCCGTCATCGCGATCTACGCGACCGACGACCGCTACACCGACGACGTGCACTACCGGGGTGGGACCCGCAAGCTCCTCGACCTGGTCGACTACTGCCACTACATGACGCCGATGAACGCGCTGCCACCCGTCCCGGACATCTGGGGACCCGGCTGGCGCGACGAGTGGCGGCGTCGCATCGACACGAACGAGCCGTGGCTGCTGACCTGGCTGCATGAGCAGCGCGACGGCGACTACTGGCGGCACGGCTCGGTGCGGCCGGGCTACGACCGGATCGGCTGCCCCACGATGATCATCGCCGGCTGGGCCGACGGTTACCGCAACAACTCGTTTCGAACGATCGACCGGCTGCGCCACGGCGGGGTGCCCCACCGGCTGCTCGCCGGACCGTGGGCGCACGCGGCCACCGACGGCTCGCTCCCCGGCCCACGCATCGACTCGGTGCCCGAGATGGCCGCCTGGTGGGACCGGTGGCTGCGTGGCCATGACAACGGAGTCGACGACGGACTGACCGCCGCCGCCATGACGGTCTTCGTCCGCTCGTCCACCAGACCCGCGCCAGATCTGGACGAGAGCGACGGCACCTGGGTCCGCGAGGAGTGGCCGTCACCGCGGGTTTCGTGGCGGGAGCTCCCGCTGGACGCCAGAGCGGCGTACCGGGTGAACCCGGCCGTGGGTGTGGACGCCTGGATCGACTGCGCCGGTCACCTGCCCTATGGGCAGAGCCTCGACCAGCGTTTCGACAACGCCGCCTCCATGACGTGGGAGTGGGACGCCGCGGAAGTCGCGCTACTCGGCCAGCCGACGGTGCGCCTGCACGTGAGCGTGGACGCCCAAGTCGCCTCCGTGTCGGTCAAGCTGTGCGACGTCTTCGCCGACGGCACGTCGGCGCTGGTCAGCCGCGGCTCGCTCAACCTCACCCACCGCGACAGCCACGTCGAGCCGACGGCGCTGACGCCCGGCGAGGTGTACGACGTCGACGTCGAGCTGGATGCCTGTGCTTACCGGTTCGCACCCGGCCAGCGGCTGCGGCTGGCGATCGCGGGCTCAGACTGGCCGAACACGTCCGCGCCCCCGGAGCCGGTCACCCTGACGATCCACGCAGGCACGCTGCGCCTGCCGCGTTGGGACGGGCCGTCACCGCATCCGACGCCAGAGCTCCCCCCGGTGACGGCGGCCGCCTCGGCGGAGAGCGCCGAGGGCGTCACCTGGGCCGTCGAGCGCGACGTACTGAGGCGGCGGACGCACTGCGTCGTCGACCACGGCTCGACGTATCAGGTCCCCTATGGGGCAACGGCGACCGAGCACTACGCCGGGCGCGTCAGCGTCGACCACGAGACGTTCGAGCAGACGGCCACCGCCGAGGCGACGTTCACGATCGCGTGGCCGACGACCACCGTGACGACGCATGCGACGATGCGCCTCGTCGCTGACGCCGAGGCCTACGACGTCACGATCGAGCTCGAGGCACGGGAGGTCCCGGCCGAGAAGGACGGGCCCGAACTGGAGCCGGTCGTGGCAACCCGGCACTGGCACGAACGCATCCCCCGCGACCTCGCTTGAGCGCTGCGCCGCCCCACGCGAGAAGTCAGGTGGCGTCGAGGGGAGCGACCTCGTGGAGAGGGCGGCCAAGGTAGCCGCGGCCGACCATCGTGGTGAACTGGTGGACGGCGTCCTCGCTCGGGCCGAACGGGCCTGGCCGGAAGTGCGGCGACGCCAGGCCACGCTGCACGGACTCGCACGCCGACCAGTCCTCTCGGTTGGTGATGTCCCAGAAGTCCACCGCGTACGACGGGTCGACCGGCTCTCCGCCACCGTTGTCGGGGAAATACCACGAGCACTCGACCCAGGTGCGGTCGGGCGCCAGCGGGACCATTCGGTGCGCCATGACGTAGTCGGGGTGCGCCGAGATCAAGAGGTTTGGCCACAGGCCGAGGTATTCGACTGTCGTCGGGCTGACGCCAGGAATATTCACGCCACCGGACTTCCCACTGAGCGACATGGTCTGCATCCCGTGGCGCAGATCCATCGAGCCGCCGACCCACGCCCCGGCCATGACGTAGTTGACTCCCGACGCAGGCGGGGTCACCTGGCACAGCTCGGGGTGGATCAGCGGGCAGTGGTAACACTCGTGGTAGTTCTCGCTGATCACCTTCCAGTTGGCCGCCACCTGGTAGGTGTGGCGGGCACGGAGCACCAGGTTGGTGGCGTCGTACGGCGCCAGCAGCCGGTCGAGCTCTCCCAGATGGGTCGCGAAGTCCACCGGCGGGCCCTCGTCGAGCGACGTCGCCGCATGCACGAAGACCCAGCCCTGCCAGCGCTCGACCGGCAACCCCACCAAGCCGTGGTCCCCTGTGTCGAAGTCGGCCACCTCCTGATAGCCGGGCGCCGCACGCAGGTCGCCAGCCAGGTCGTAGGACCAGGCGTGGTAGGGGCAGACGATCGACTGCCTGTGGGCCGTCTCGTCCTCGCCGAGCAACTCGTGGGCGCGGTGTCGGCAGGTGTTCGCGAAGGCACGCAGCACGTCGCCCGACCAGGTCAGTACCACGGCCACGTCACCGACCTGGAGCGCCCGCTGCGTGACGCTCCCGCCGGCAGCCTCGCCGCTCGAGCGCAGGTCGGCGTCGCGGCCGACGCAGGTCCAGGTCCCGGCGAACAGATAGCGACGCTCCCACGCCAGCACCTGCGGGCTCGTATAGGCAGCCGCAGGCAGCATCCGGGACTGCCCGGACGCCCTCATCGCAGCGCCGAGCGCATCCGGGTGACGGCCGGACGGGTCGAGCCACGCCATCGGCATGATCGGCCCCGCGGGCCACGCACGGTCGAGGTCGTCCAGCACGTTCGTCATCTCTGTGCTCCCGGGTAGGGTCGTGGGCCATGGTTCGTCAAAAGGTCGAGGTGCGGCGAGAAGAGATCCTGGCGGCGACCATCAAGGGCATCGAGACCAGCGGGATGGCGACGCTGCGGGTCGCCGACGTCGCCGCCGCGCTGGGCGTAAGCACGGGTCTGGTGTTCTACCACTTCGCGACCAAGGACGCGCTGCTCGTGGCGGCCCTCGAGGCGGCCGTCGAGCGCGACCTCCAGCGCCTGGACCACAACCTGAGGAGGGGACGGACGCCGACCGAGCGACTTCGCCGGGTCATCTCGTCGTACGGCCCGACGGGAGCAGCCCATGGCTGGACGCTGTGGATCGACGCCTGGGCGACGGCTCTGCGAGAACCCACCGTGCGGCGGGGCCTGCGCCGCCTCGACGACCGGTGGCGCGCCGCGCTGCGCACGGCGATCGCGCAAGGTGTCGACGAGGGCGACTTCACCTGTCCCGACCCCGCCGCCTCGGTGGCGCGGATCGGGGCCCTGCTCGACGGCCTCTCGGTCGCCGCGCTCGTCTACCAGACCGTGACTCGCGCCCAACTGCGGTCGTGGGTGCGCGACGCCACGGCGGCGGAGGTCGGAGTCGACCCGGCCGTGCTCGCCTGAGCCGACCCCACCGCAACCGCTGGTCGTCGCCGCCAACGTCGACACCACGTCACATCCGCCATTGGAGGTGGGCGTCCGGGTCGAGCAGCGCCGCCCGGTCCAGCCGGAACGGCACGATATCGGCCGTCGTCTCACCCGCGACCGCGAGCTCTGCCAGGATGCGCCCGATCGCCGGCGAGAACTTGAAGCCGTGCCCCGCACCCAGCCCGACGAGCACCGCCTCGTGGTCAGGTAACGGTCCCAGCAGGAAGTCACGGTCCGGCGTGAGCGTGTAGAGGCAGGTCTTGGAACGGGCCGACGGGCCCGAGTCGGGGATCGTGGCGGCCATGAACGCTGCCAGCTGAGCGAGCCGCCCGGCGTCGGGCTCGAACGGCCGATCGTCACCCGTCACTACGGCACCACCGCAGTCCTGCGCCGCCTTGACCGTCGCCTCGCCGTAGCAGGGGAAGCCGTAGTAGCAGGGGTCGTCCATCCAGATCCACAACGGCATCCGGCCGGGTTCGAGGCGCTCCGGGTGAGGCGGATCGAAGTAGGTCACCTGCTCCAAGGTCGTCGTCAGCGGGACGGTCCAGCCGAGCCCGGCAAGCACGTGATTGGTCCAGGCATCCGCACAGACGATGAGCCGACGGCAAAATACTGTGTCGCCGGCCATCGACACTTCGATCCCGCCGGCGCCGAGGTCGCGGACCGACAGCACCGGCGAGCGGTCGCGCAGCTCAGCGCCGAACCGGCGTGCCTGCTGCTGCATCGCGGCCGTCCCGCGGGCGGCGGGCACGATCGAGCCTCGCTCCTGGAACAGACCGGTCGTGCCCTGTGGTACGACGAACTGCGGCCACCGCCCGCGCAGCTCGTGGCTGTCGAGAATCTCAAAATCGACGTCCCAGGCCGCCATCGACTCCGCGTAGTCGCCGATGGGGGTCGCCCCTCCCGGCGGGAACAGGTCGAGCCCGCCGACCTGTGTCACGAGCCGCTGCTCGCTGTCGGCCTCCAGCGTGGTCCAGGCGTCGTACGCCTCGAACGTCAGCCGGACGTAGCCCGGCGTGTGGTAGCTGTGACGCAGGATACGAGACGTGTCGTGGGAGGCGCCCCGCTCATGGCCCAGCTCGAACTGCTCGAGGCCGAGCACGGAGCAACCGCACTTGGCGAGGTGGTATGCCGCGGCGCTGCCGAACGCGCCAAGACCGACGACGACGTACTCCACCTCGGTGCTCATGCGAGGCCACCCGCGTCGAGGCGCGGCAGCAGCCAGCGGCGGATGTCGGCGGCCGGGTCCTCCATCGGAGCAAACCAGCCCTGGGTATAGCCCCGCGAGCTCATCCCGCGCTGGACCGACTCACACACCGCCCAGTCCTGCCGGTTGACGAGGTCCCACAGCGATCCCGCGTCGTCGGGGTCGAAGCCATCGGCGCCGATCGCTTCGGGGGCGAAGAGCAGGTCGCAGACGACCTTGGTCCGGCCGACGGCCAGCGGCCAGAGCGTGAACGCCGCGACATGGTCGGCCGAGCACGACAACCACAGGTTGGGATGCAGGAGCGCACCCTTGTGCCGCCGCTGCTCGTCGGCGTTGAGTCCGACGAAGGGCTGCCGGCTCGTGGTGCCCGACATCGTGAACGTCCAGGCACCGTCACGGTGCGCGACCCCCGACTCCCAGTCGAGGTCGGCGCCGCCGCCACCGAAGGACGGCACGAGGCGGGTCAGCTCGGGATGCACCGGGCCGCAGTGGTAGCACTCGTTGTAGTTCTCGGACAGCACCTTGTAGTTGGCGGCCACGTCGTAGCTGAAGCGTCGGCCGCTCTCCAGGTCGGCTATCGGATAGTGCCTGATGGCGTCCACGTCCACGGCGATCTCGTCGAGCAGTGGCACCGCCTCGTCCGGCGTCAGGTGTACGAAGCAGAAGCCACCCCAGGTCTCGACCCCGACCAGTGTGAGCCCGAACTGCGCGGCGTCGAAGTCCTCGACGCCGTCGGTGTGCGGCGCCTTGAGCAGCGTGCCGTCGAGACCGTAGGTCCAGGAGTGGTAGGGACACCGCAACGCCCCTACCGCGCAAGGCTCGGGCGGCGCGGCACCGGCCTCCACGGGGATGAGCTGCGAGCCGCGGTGGCGGCAGACGTTGTATGCCGCATGGAGCACGCCCCGCAGGTCCCTCGTCACCAGGACCGACTCGCCCACGACGTCCACGACCGCGACCCGTCCGGGTCGGTCGAGGCCGAGATCGCTGAGGCGGCCCACGCAGAACCACGAGGCGTGCAGCACCGTGTCGCGCTCACGAGCCCAGTGCAGTTCGTCGACATACATGTGCTTCGGCAACGCGGGCTGGAGGCTGTTCACCGCCATCTGCCACCTCCTCCGTACTTGGCTTACTGACTCGCCAGTCAGTAGCAGCATGCCACAGGCTCGCCACCTGGTGCACTCAGCGTGGCCAGCTCCGATGTCCTATCCGACCGAGCTGACCGCCATGCTCAGCCAACATGCGGCCTGGTGCTCGCGCACCGCTTCGATCACGGGTAGGTCCTCACCCGTGCACCGCCCGGCCACACCGACGGCCGTCGCCTCCCCGCCCTGAAGCGCGGGGCAGCGGGGATGGAACCGACACCCGGGCGGGATGCGGGAGGGGTCGGGCGTCTCCCCACTCAGCACGATCGGGTCGATCTGCTCGATCTCCGGGACGACGGACAACAGCGCACGCGTGTAGGGGTGGCGAGGATGCCCGAGCACCTCCTCGGTGGTCCCGACCTCGACGATCCGTCCCAGATACATGACGGCGATCCGGTCGGCGATGTTCCAGGCCAGGCCCAGGTCGTGGGTGACGACGAGCACGGACAGCCCGAGGTCGTCGCGCAGCTTGAGCAGTAGTGCGAGGATCTCGCCGCGAATCGACGCGTCGAGGCTCGAGACCGGCTCGTCGGCGATGAGCACATCCGGCTCGAGCGCCAGGGCGCCGGCGATCACCACCCGTTGGCGCTGACCACCGGACAGCTCGTGGGGGAAGGACAGGAAGAACCGCTCGGGCGGCCGCAAGCCGGCCCGCGACAGCGCTCTCGCGACGAGGTCGACCTCCGTGAGCGCGGTGCCTTCACGATGGTAGCGCTCGACCAGCTTGTGGATGCGCAGCCCCTCGGCGACGGACTCGTAGACGCTCTGCCGTGGGTTGAGCGCGCCGGTCGGGTCCTGGAGGATCAGCTGGACGTGCCTGCGGTAGTCACGCAGCGCCCTCGTGGAGTACCGCAACGGCGACTGTGCGTAGCTGACCTGGCCGGCGCTTGGACGCTCCAGGCCGAGCAGGGTGCGCGCCAACGTCGTCTTGCCGCACCCCGACTCCCCCACCAGCGCGACGATCTCACCAGCACCCACGTCCAGGTCCACGCCGTCGACACCCTTCGCGTTCGTTGGCCCATGGCGACTTGCGAACGTCACCTCGAGGCTGCGTGCGCTGAGCAGCTCACCACTCATCGCGGCCCCCACGTCTCGTGGGTGTCGACCCGGTCCCGGCTGCCAGCTCGACGGGCTGGTCAGGGCGACGCTGACGAGCCTCCGCGGCGGTCTTCATGTTGGTGCCGTCGGCGTGGATACACGCCACCGGCCGGCTGAGGCCGTGTATCTGGAGGGGCGGGTCGCTCAGCTGGCACTCGGCGGTCTGCAGACGGCAGCGCGGATGGAACGTGCAGCCCGCGGGCAGCGAGCGTGGGTCGGGCGGGTCGCCGGGTAGGCCGGCGGGAGCGAACCGCGCAGCGGGGTCGCCCACCCGCGGGAAGGAGGCGGCGAGGGCGCCCGAGTAGGGGTGGTGCGGGTCGTCGAAGACGCGGCCCGCCGGTCCTTCCTCGACCACGCGCCCGGCATACATGACGAGCACCCGGTCACACGTCGTACCGAGCACCGACAGGTCGTGGCTGATCAGCAGCAACCCCAGCCCCAGCTCGTGGACGAGGTCGGTGAGCACACCGAGGACCTGCGCCTGGACCATCACGTCGAGCGCAGTGGTCGGCTCGTCGGCCACGACGAGCGACGGCCGGCAGGCCAGTGCCATGGCGATCATGATCCGCTGGCGCTGGCCGCCCGAGAGCTGATGGGGGTATGACCGGCCGCGAGACGCCGGAATCCCCACCTGCTCCAGCAGCTGGCCGACCCGGGTGGCAGCCTCGGCCTTGCTCACCGAGGAGTCGTGCAGCCGGATCGGCTCGCCGATCTGGTCGCCGATGCGCTGCACCGGGTTGAGCGAGTGCAGCGCGCCCTGGAAGATCACCGACGCGTCCGCCCACCGCACTGCCCTGAGGTGCCCCCACCGCATCGTGAGGACGTCCTTGCCGGCCACGAGCACCTGGCCGCTCACCTGCGCGTTCTTGGGCTGCAGCCTCAGCACGGTCGACGCCACCGTCGACTTGCCGCAGCCGGACTCCCCCGCGACACCCAGGCTCTCCCCCGCGTCGATCGACAGCGAGACACCTCGCACGGCGGGAAGGTCGCCACCCGCGGTGCGGTACGTGACGTGCAGGTCGTTGATCTCAAGCAGGCTCGCCATCAGCGGTCCCGCAGCCGGGGGTTGAAAAGCTCCTCGAGTGCCTGCCCGGCGAGGGTAAAGGCGAGCACGACAAGCACCACGCAGATACCCGGCGGGAAGATGAACCACCACGCGCCCAGCGTCATCGCGCCGTTGCTGAACGCGTGGTCGAGCATCGTGCCCCACGACGTGCGAGAGGGGTCGCCGAGCCCGAGGAACGACAGCGTCGTCTCCGACAAGATCGCGATGGCGACCGTCAGAGTCGTGTTGGCGAAGACCATCGGCATCACGTTGGGCAACACATGGCGGCTCATCTGGTGCCAGTTCCCGGCGCCCAGCACCCGCGCACGCTCCATGTAGGGCCGGGCCTCGATCGACAGTGTCTGCGCCCGGATCAGCAGTGCGGTGCCCGGCCAGCTCGTGAGCCCGATCACGAACGCGATCGTCAGGAGCGACGGCCCCAGCAACGTCGCGAGCACCAGCGCAACGGGCAGGAACGGGATGACGAGAAACCACTCCGTCAGCCGGAAGAGCAGCCCACCGACCCGTCCACCGAAGTGGCCGGAGGCGATGCCGAGAACGGTGCCCAGCACCATCGAGATCACCGTCGCCAACAACCCGACGGACAGTGACACCCGCGACCCCCAGATCAGCAGTGTGAGGACGGACCGGCCGTTCTCGTCCGTGCCGACCGGGTACGCCGACGACGGCCCGGCCAGCACGGGTCCCGTCGCCTTGGTCACCTCGAGGCCGGACGAGTCCGCCAGGAGCGGCGCGAAGATGGCGACGAGCGCGAAGAAGACGAGCAGGACGAGCCCGACGATGCCGGATCGGTGCCGGCGAAACTGCGCCCAGGTCCGCGAGGCGCTCTCCCGGCGTCGGCGCCAGGTGACCTGCCGGGCCGTCAGCGCGACCGAGGTGGCGGCCGGGTCCGGGCCCGCACTCGCCGAGCTCATACCCGCACCCGTGGGTCAAGCCAGCCGTAGAGCAGGTTGGCGACCAGGTTGGCGATCACGACAGCTGCCGAGAACACGAAGAACGTGCCTTGCAGCATTGGGATGTCGGGGATCCTCAAGGCATCTGTGGTGAGCAGCCCGAGACCCGGGATGGAGAAGACCGTCTCGATCGTGATCGCGCCCGAGACGATGAAGCCCAGGTTGAGCGAGACGAGCGTCGCCACCGGAAGCATGGCGTTACGAGTGGCATGCCGACGACGTACGAGCACGTCGCGCAGGCCCTTGGCACGGGCCGTCACGAGATAGTCCTCACCCATTTCGTCGAGCAGGGCCGAACGCATGATCAGCGAGTACTCGGCGAGATAGGCCAAGGTGAGCGTGACGATCGGCAGCACGAGATGCCACGCCTGGTCGATGAACCCTTGCACGGACAGCGCGGAGATGCCGGGCGAGATCAGCCCACCGATGGGAAAAAGCCCCGGGATCGGCCCGATCCCGACTGCGAACACGGTGAACAGGATCAGCCCGAGCCACCACTCCGGCATCGAGTACAGAGTGATCGTGCTCGTCGTGGTGATCGAGTCGAACTTGTGCCCGCGGTTCCACGCCGAGACGGTGCCGAGCCACAGGCCGATGATGATCGAGAGGATCGTCGACGTGCCGACCAGCACCACCGTCGGCCACAGCCGGTCGAGGATCAAGCGACTTACGGGCTGGCTGTACTGGTAGGAGATGCCGAACTCCCCCGTGGCCAGGTTCTTCAGGTAGACGAGGAACTGCTCCGGAAGCGGCAGGTCGAGCCCGAGCTTGTGCGTCAGCGCGGCGATCTGTTCCGGAGTCGTGGCTCGCCCGCGCGCCAAGGTGCGCTCGGGGTGGGGGTTGAGGACGCGGAAGAGGAAGAAGTTGACGACCACCATGAACATGAGCGTGGCGAAGGAGCCGAGCAGCTTGCGTCCGAACCACACCCAGCCCGTCGCCCGGTTCGGTCCAGCCGGGGTGTCGACCGGGGTTTGGGCGCCGGCGAGCGCGGTCTCGACGGCCGCGCTCATTCGCGGTAGTCCACGGTGGCCTTGCGATAGCCGGCCCAGCCACCGAGCGCGCCGCCCAAGGCGAAGATCACAACCGCGGACACCAGCGCCAGGATGACCGTCGTCGTGTCTGCGAGGTTGGTGCTCGAGCTGCCACCGCTCGCTGCCTCGCTCTGGGCCGGACCCGGTGCGATGTTGAGGTAGTTGGCGATGCCGTACTGGAAGAGCAGGATGCCGCCAGGGTTGGGCTGCTGCACGAATCCGTGGAAGCGGTCGCTGCGGTAGGCCTCACCGATCTGGTTGTAGACAGTGTTGAGGTAGGGCGCGTCGTTGTAGAGCATCTGCTGCATCTGCTTGACCTCGTCCTCGCGGGTCGCCTGGTCGAGGGCAGCATGCTGCTCGGCGTACAGCTTGTCGTAGCCAGGTTTGCAGTACCAGGAGTCCGACCAGCCTCCCAACTGGCCGCAGGTGAAGTAGCTGAGCATCGAGTCGGGGTCCGGCTCGACGTACCAGCCCCACTGGAACATGTCGAAGTTGCCGTCGAGGATGACGTTGGTGAGCTTGCTGCTCTCCATCGTGGTCACCTTGGCGTCGATGCCAAGGTTGCCGAGCCACTCCTTCATGTAGTTCATGGTCCCGATCGAGGTCTCCGACTCCGCACGCGCGTAGAGCCGCAGCGTGCCGAGGGGACTGCCGTCGGGCATCGTCCGCAGGCCGCCGGAGCCCATGGTGTAGCCGGCGGCGTCGAGCATCTGTGCAGCCTTGTCGGGGTTGTAGTCGAACGCGTTAGGGTCGTCCGGCTGCCACTGGTACTGCGAGTAGGCGGGCGGGATGATCGTGCTCGCCGGCTGACCGCCACCTTGGTAGACCTTGTCGGCGAGCTGCTGCCGGTCGATGGCCGTCGTCAGCGCGAACCGGAACTTCGGGTCCAGCACCGCCGGGTTGGGGTCGCCGATGGGCTTGTTGGTCTTGGTGTCGACCGAGCCCACGTTGAAGGCGATCTCGTCGAAGCCCGGGGAGTCCCCCATCTGGGCGGTGATCCCCGGTTGACGTTGCAGCGCCTTGACCTGCAGAGGCGAAACGTCCTCGGCGAAGTCGATCTCGCCCTTCTTGAGCGCCTGCACGAGGGTGTCCTCGGCGTTGAAGACGCGGAAGTTGAGGTGGTCGATCTGCGACTGGCCCTGCCAGTACTCCGGATTGGGCTCGAACCGGTAGAGGGAGCCGCTCGCCTTGCCCTCGACGATGCGGAAGGCGCCGGAGCCGACGACATTGGGCGGCTCGTTGGCGTAGGACTTGACCTCGCTCTCGCTCACGTTCTTCCAGACGTGCTCCGGGACGATCGGAATGGGCAGCAGCGGCAGCACCGCGTTGGGCTTGGTGAGCGTCAGCACGACAGTCGTGTCGTCGGGCGCGGTGATCGTGTCGACTGACGCCAGGTAGCTGCCCCAGGTCGACGACTCGGGGCCACCGTCGAGGATCCGGTTGTACGTGTAGGCGATGTCGTGGGCGGTGAGCGGTACGCCGTCGGACCACTTCACGCCCGTGCGGATGTGGAACCTCCAGGTCAGCCCGTCGTCGCTGGTATCCCAGGACTTGGCCAGACCGGGCTGCGGTGCCATGTCCTTCGACGAGTAGGTGATCATGTAGTCGTAGATCAGCGCCCACATCTCGTACGACTCGGCCTCGATGCCATTGAACGGGTTGAACGAGTCGACGTTGTTCGTCATGCCCACGGTGAACGTGACGTCCTCGCCGCCGGCTGCGGCCACAGGTCCGACGCCCGCCGCTGGGGCGCCGGTCGCGTGCGCGCCGCTCAGCCCGAACGCCAGTGTGGCGAGGAAGCCGACCACGGCCGCCCCGAGCCGGACCGGCCCAGCCAAGCGCCACCTGCACGTGTGGTGATGGCGCGTGTGGTGAGGGCGTTGGGGATCGCCTCGCTGCATGCGCTTCTCCTCGGCGTCGGCTGTTGACTCGTCGGTCAATAACGGCTCTAGCCATCCTTCTACTACACGAGGACGGATTCCGATAGGGACAAGTCTCGATTGTGTTGATGTGTTTACCCGAAAGGGCACCCGACCGCGGAAAGCGCAGCCGCCGCGGAGGACCCGGGATCTGGCGTGGCCGCTGCGGCTGCCGCGGCTGAGCCGGCTGACCGACCGGGTCGCCGGCTGGGTATGTTGGCGGCCGTGCCGGCAGAGCAGACGCCACCCAACCCGCCATCGGGCTCGTCGACCGCGCAGCCCATCCCCCCGCGAGCGATGCGTCGGGAGGTGGTGCACGAGCAACACGGCGACCGCCGGGGCGACGCCTACGCGTGGCTGCGCGGCACCAGCGACCCCGAGGCGGTGGCCTATCTCGAGGCCGAGCGGGCCTACTACGACTCGGTGAGCCGGTCCCTGCGCGCCGAGGTGGACGCGCTGGCGGAGGAGATGTCGTCACGGGTGGCGCCGTCGGAGGTGTCGGTCGCGTCATACCGCGAGCGATTCGCCTACCTTGCGCGCACGCCCGAGCGCGCGGAGTACGAGCAGCTGTGCCGCACCCACCATGTCGAGGGCGGCTCGGTGGACACCAGCGAGATGACCGTCCTCCTCGACCCGGCCACGCTGATCGGTCAATCGGCGTACGTCGACCTCGGTCTCACCCTCGTCAGCCCAGATGAGCGACTGCTCGCCTACTCCGTCGACACGACAGGGGACGAGGTCTTCACGCTACGCTTTCGCGACCTCGAGTCCGGTGACGACCTGAGCGACGTCGTCCCGCGCTCCTACTACGGCGGGGCGTGGAGCGCTGACTCCACCGCGTTCTTCTACACCGTGCATGACGAGAAGTACCGCCCGCACGAGGTGTGGCTGCACCGACTCGGCAGCGACGTCGGCACCGACCGGCGCGTGCACACCGAGGAGGACGAGCGCTTTGAGCTGGAGCTGCGCGCGTGCCGATCCGGTGACATGGTCGAGATCGCCGCGCTGTCTCGCGACACGACCGAGGTGTGGCTCGTCGACGCCCACGACCCCGCCTCACCGCCTCGGTGCGTCGAGCCACGTCGCCACGGCGTGGAGTACCGCGTCGAGCACGCCCGCACCCCGGCCGGTGACCGGCTCTTCATCACCACCAACGACGGTGCTACGCAGTACCGCCTGATGTCCGCCCCGCTCGCCCGCCCCGGCCGGACCGGCTGGGTCGAGGTGGTGGCCGAGGAGCCGGCTGAGCGCCTGCACGAGGCGACCGCGTTCGCCGGGCACATCGTCACGACGCTGCGCCGCGACGCCCGCCTGATGGCCCGGGCCTACCCGATCGGCGCCGGTGGCGACCTGATTGGCCCGGGTGTCGACATCGCCGCAAGCGTCGCCGTCGGCACGCTCGAACTGGCTCGAAACGACTGGTACGACGCAGACCACGTGCAAGTGGTCGAGCAGTCGTACTCCTCGCCCCCGGCGTGGTACTCCGTCGACCTCGCAACGGGGCAGCGCACCCTGCTCAAGACGCAGGACGTGCCGAACTTCGAGGCGGACCGCTATGTCAGCGAGCGCGCCACCGCGCCGGTTCCGGGAGTCGGAATCGGACCAGGTCGAACCGGCATACCGGTGACGTTGGTACGCCGTTCCGACACTCCACTCGACGGCAGCGCGCCGTGCCTGCTCTACGGCTACGGCGCCTACGAGGCGTGCTTCGAGCCGGAGTTCGATCCGGCCCTGATCAGCCTGCTCGACCGGGGCGTGGTCTTCGCTCACGCCCACGTCCGTGGTGGTGGCGAGGGCGGGCGCCGCTGGTGGCTCGACGGCAGGCTGGAGCACAAGCAGAACACGTTCAGTGACCACATCGCGGTGGCCGACCACCTCGCCCAGGGCCTCGTCGACGGCCAGCGCATCGTCACGCGTGGGCTGTCCGCGGGTGGTCTCCTGCAGGGCGCCGTCTTCAGCCAGGCGCCGGCGCGCTGGCGGGCGGTGATCGCCGAGGTCCCCTTCGTCGACGTGGTCACCACGATGCTCGACGCGAGCATCCCCCTCACGGTCACCGAGTGGGACGAGTGGGGCGACCCGCGGCGTCAGGCCGACTACGCATGGATGAAGGCGTACTCGCCGTACGACAACGTCCCGGCAGCCGGCCGGCGACCCGACCTGCTCGTCACCGGAGCCTTGCACGACCCCCGCGTCCTGGTGTTCGAGCCCGCGAAGTGGGTCGCGGCGCTGCGCCACAGCGATCCGGCGTGGTCCCCGCGCTGCCTGTTCCGCGTCGAGCTCGGCGAGGGCGCCCACGTCGGCCCGTCCGGGCGTTATGCCCACCTGCGCTACGAGGCCGAGATCTACGCCTGGCTGCTCGATCGGGTCAACGCGGACCCCTTCGAGCAGCCAGCACGCGCGGATCAGGGCCTGACGACCCGAACCAGCGCCGACCGCTCAGGCTCAGGGCTCACCTGAAGCGACAGCGCCTCCCCGACGCCGGGGATGTAGAACTTGAGCTCGACGCCCTGCGGCTCCAGGGCTGTCGTCTCCTCGGTCAGCCGCACCCGCCTCGAGTGACCGAACGGCACTCCGACCTGGGTCGAGAGGTCGAGCACCTGCGCCTGGTCCTCGGCGTGGCCGCGGTAGAGCTCCTGTCGGTATTCGCGCCCAACGCGAGGATGCGCGAACATCACAATGCCCGCCCTGGCTCCGTGCACGCCCACCTCCCACGAGCCCTCGGTGTCGACCTGTCCGTGGTCGAACGCCCGGGTCGCCTCGCCGAGATACCAGACGTTGCCCCTTCGGTCCTGTCCATACCAGTCGAGCGTGTGCTCGATGCGGCGCCCATGAAGGCTCACCACGTCTCGCACCACGGTTGCCGTGATGCCCTCGATCCGCTTCGTCCGACTCAGCACTGTGACGACGGTGTGCTCCTTGCCGTCCACGGTATGACCGCGGAAGAACATCCGCATGCCGGGGATCCACGGCAGGTAACGGTTGCTGATCGTCTCACGAAGTGGCCGGGCGGCGGCAGCGGACGGATGTGTGGAGCTGCCGCGGGTGCGTGATGCGAGGGGTACGTCGCCGCGCCGGCCGACGTACCCTGTGCGGCATGGCCGGCGCCGACGGTGAGGGCCAAGGCAGCTCCCGCCGCCGTCAGTCGCCAGCCTCGCCTGGATGTTTGCTGTGTCATCGAAGTCTCCTTGTCGTGCCGAGCGCCGGGCTTGGCGCTGTCCACAGCCTGCTTGGCGACGGCTGAAGCCCTGCTGAAGCGAGACCGCGGCGACACGCCGGTAAACCTGGGCCGTAGGTGGCGTCTCGGCGGGTTTTCAGCCGGGGTTCAGCGAGGACGTGCCACGGTGGCTCATGCGCATCCTCGTCGTCGACGACGACCTGCACCTCGTGCAGGCGCTCAAGCGTGGCCTGGAGGCGGAGGGTTTCGCCGTCGACGTGGCATTGGACGGGGTCGACGGCGAGTGGCTCGCCCTCGAGAACTCTTACGACGTGATCGTCCTCGACATCATGTTGCCCGGCGTACAGGGCGACGAGCTGTGCGCCAAACTGCGCAAGGCGGGCAATTGGACGCCGATTCTGATGCTCACGGCGAAGTTCGGAGCCGACGACGAGGCCCGCGTGCTCGACGCGGGTGCCGACGACTTCCTCGCGAAGCCGTTCTCGTACGTCGTCCTGGTCGCCAGGTTGAGGGCGCTGTTGCGACGAGGGACTGCCGAGCGCCCGAGCGTGCTCGAGGCGGGCGACCTTCGGCTGGACCCGGCAGCGCACGTGGTGTGGCGCGACACGACCCAGATCGAGCTGACGCCACGTCAGTTCTCGCTGCTCGAGTTCCTGCTGCGGCGGGCGGGCGACGTGGTGTCGAAGGCTGAGATCCTCGGACACGTCTGGGACTTCGCGTTCGAGGGCGATCCCAACATCGTCGAGGTCTACGTGCGTCAGCTGAGGCAGCGGATCGACGAGCCGTTTGGCCGCAGAAGCCTGCAGACGGTCCGACTCGTCGGCTATCGCCTCGATTCCGGTGGCGGCTGAGATGCCGACCCTGCCACAGTCGGTTCGCGCCCGGACGACGCTGTGGGCCGCCCTCGTCGTCGGCGTCAGCCTGGTGGCTGCCTCCTGGGGGTTGCTCGTGACACTCGAGCACTCGCTCGTGAGCAACCGCGACGATCTGTCGCGCGCTCGAGCGGTGGACATCGCCGGGCAAGCCGCCTCTGGGTCACTGCCGAGGTTGCTCTCCGACATCGGTGACGACTCGGTCGGCCAGGTGGTCGACACCTCGGGTCACGTGCTGGCCGAGTCATCGAGCCTCGGACGGTTCAGGCCCATCAGCTTGTTCGCGCCGCCAGAGCGCAGCGCCGCTGTGGTGACGATGCACGGCATCCCGGACGACAACCAGACCGAGGACTACCGCGTCTGGGCGTTGCGAGCGTCCACGTCGCACGGGCCGGTGACCGTGTACGTCGGGAACAGTCTCGAGTCGGTGTCCGAGGCGGTGTCCACCCTTCGTCGGTCTCTGTTCGTCGGCATACCGCTCATGCTGGTATTGCTCGCACTCGGCACGCGCGTCCTGATCGGACGTGCCCTTCGACCGGTTGAGGCGATCCGGACCCGGGTCGAGTCGATCTCAGACGCCGACCTCGACCGACGCGTGCCTGTCCCGGCATCCTCCGATGAGGTTGCCCGGCTGGCAGCAACGATGAATGACATGCTGGCACGGCTCGAGACTGCGAGCCGGCGCCAGCGGGAGTTCGTCGCCGACGCCTCGCACGAGCTACAGAGCCCGTTGGCTGCCTTCCGCACGCAGCTCGAAGTAGCCCAGGTGCACCCTGGGGGCGTCGACTGGGAACACCTGTGCGCTGACCTGCTGGCTGGCAGCGACCAGATGGAGCGACTGGTCCGCGACCTGCTGTTTCTGGCCAGGGAGGACGCCGGTGACTATGCGGCTGGCGTTGAGCCGGTGGACCTCGACGACGTGGTGCTGGAGGAGGTCAGTCGGCTGCAGGCGTATCACCCGGTCCGGATCGACACGTCGCAGGTCTCCGCGGCGCCTCTACGCGGACGTCGCGATGACCTTTCCCGTCTGGTGCGCAATGTGCTGGAGAACGCCGTCCGTCATGCGCGCTCGCGCGTCCTGGTCACGCTCGGCGCCGACGGTTGCGAGGCCCAGCTGTCGATCGCCGACGACGGCCCGGGTGTACCTGCCGACCAGCGCGATCGGGTGTTCGAGCGGTTCGCCCGCGTCGAAGGGTCCCGGACCCGCAGCGGAGGGGGAACCGGTCTGGGGCTGTCGATTGCCAAGGTGATCGCGGAGCGCCACCGGGGCTCGATCGCGTTTCTCGCTCCCCACAGTGATGTCCCGGGCGCCTGCTTCGCCATCCGGCTCCCCCTCGACATCGACATGCCCGCCACCTAGCTCCCCGGCAGAGCTCGCCCCGAACAACTGGCGCCTCGACCTGCACAACTGGCGCCTCGACCTGCACAACTGGCGCCTCGACCTGCACAACTGGCGCCTCGGCCGGAACAACTGGCGCCTCGACCCGAACAATTGGCGCCTCGACCGGAATAAGTGGCGCCTCGGCCGGGCAATCCGACGAGCGGGCCGCGACGAATCATCATCGAGGGGTAGTGACCAGCCCCTGCGTGGAGTGCTTCGATCGCCACCAGGCAGGGGCTGGCTTTCCCTATTCGGGCGCCCGGCTCCCCACTCAGCGCCCGGCTCCCCACTCAGCGCGCGGCTCCCCACCCAGCGCCCGGCTCCCCACCCCGCGCGCGGCTCCCCACCCGGCGCCCGGCTCCTCACCCGGCGCCCGGCTCCCCACCCAGCGCCCGGCTCCCCACTCAGCGCGCGGCTCCCCACCCGGCGCGCGGCTCCCCACCCAGCGCCCGGCTCCGCCAGCGCATGGCCCGCTACGGTCGGCGACGTGGGCACCGGACGTGACTGCTGAGACGACGAGCACGCACGACCTTCGGATCGGTGCTGCCACCGTCACCAAACGCTTCCGCTCGTGGAGCCGAGGCGAGCACGAACGTGAGTGGACAGCACTCACCCTGCTCAGCCGCCACCGACCCGGGCTCGCGCCTCAGCCGTTGTCGCACAGACTCGACGCCGAACCGCCGTCGGTCGACATGACGCGCGTCCCCGGTGAGCAGATGCGCCGGGGCGGTGTCACCTCAGAGAAGGCTCGGGCGATGGCTGCCGCGCTCAAGGCACTGCTCTCGGCCGCACCGCCTGACGTGCTAGCGACGTTGCCGCCGCGGTTGTGGCATCCCCAGGAAGCGGTCGAGTCTCTGCGTTCGTGGAGCGCCCCCACCCTTGCCCCGGCGGCCATCGATCAGACGGTGTCGCGGGCGTATGCCGTCGGAGCAGCCCTGCTGCGTGCACCCTGGTGGGACTCGTTCGCGCGTGCGGCCCCACCGGCCATCCTCGGTCATGCCGACGGCAACCTCGACAACGTGATCTGGGATGGCCGCGGCTGCCGGCTCGTCGACTTCGAGGACTCCGGTCGCAGCGACCTCGCCTGGGAACTCGCCGACGTCGTCGAGCATCTGTCCGGCTCGCTCGACGACACTTTCGACGCGGCTGGCTTTCTGACGCACTTCGAGCTGACCGCGGCCGAGGCCACCCGGCTCGAGCAGGCGCGCTGCGTCCACGCCTTCCACTGGCTGCTCATGCTGCTGCCCGCAGGCCGGGCCCAGGACCGAAACCCGCCCGGCACGCTCGAGTGGCAGGCTCAGCGATTCCTCGACCGGCTGGCCTGAGCTGGCTCGACCCAGGTCGTCGGTCGGCGAGCATATTCGCAGATCCGCTCGACGCCGTACGACGTCCACTGGTTCTCGCGACGACGCAGCCAGCGTACGGCGGCACGAGGCGTAGTGACCTGGACGAGCCCGTCGGCCGGCTGCTGGCCGACGTCGAACCTGGTGTCTCCGACGATCACCACCAGGCCCACGACGGGCACCTGGAAGCCAACCTGGGCGCTGAGCAACCGGCTGGCTCGAGCCGCCTCGAGGCGGCCGTCGCGCATGGGGTGAACCCGCTGTCCGTGAACCATGATCGTGTCTTCGCCCAGCCAGACCGACTCGCTCGCGTGGTGGCTGCTGTTGACGGTGTAGACACCGCGCCGCCCGACCACGAGATGGTCGATCTCGCGGTCGCCCATATCACGGTGGTCGATGTCGCCACCGGGGCCACCGACGGGAATGGAGTGCAGCACCTGCCAGTCGCTGCCGAGCCGCTGGAGGAACATCCCCCGGCGCCCGGCGAGAGACCAGCCCTCGTCCGCAACCCGTAGCTCAGTCGTCGTCATCCGTCCCCGATCGTCGTAAACAACGCTAACCAGCCCGAGACCCGGACATACCCCAACACGCCGCGGATGGTCCGGTTGGACACCCGAGTTCACCCGAACGGCGCCTCGACATGGTCACTTCGCACTAGGAGGGCCATCGCCGCCCGCACCAAGCAGCCGTCAGTGGCATTCAGGTATGCCGTCAGGGTTCGACGCCGGCAGTCGCGGCGCTGAACTCGAGATGGTTCTCGCGAGCTCGCGGTCGCCGCGGAGCGGACCGGTGAGCAGCTGTGACTCGGCCATCGTGGCTGCGAGCCCTTCGCACGGGGCGCGGTGTCGCCGCTTTGCGATGCGCCCACTAGCCACGCTTGCGTCATTAGCTACTCGGCGCGGTGTATGCGTATGTGCCAGATCGAGGAGACGCGCGATCCCTGCTTCGTCAGGGAGCACATGACCGATGTCCAGCAGGCGCCCGAACGCGCGATCGGACGACACGACAGCATCGGCACCGGCATCGAGCGCCGCCGCCGCCGGCACGGCGTCGAACGCCCCTGAATGACCGCGACGGTGGTGCTGGCACGGACGCGTCCTGACCGGATTGCTTCCACGAGCAGGCGGCACGGCTCACGATAAGGAAATGGTCGGGTCCCACCGCATAGACCAAGACGGTGGTATCGAGCACGATCATCCGCGACCGCGCAGGTCGTCGTCCCGCTCGTCCAGCAGGTCATCGGCTGCAGGCACTTCCATGGCAGGGGCTGCCAGGAAGCGGCTCGCCGCAGCACTGCGACGCTGTCCGCCTGGTTCGAGGCTTCGATCGATGGCGTCGCGGATCACTGCGGCCACCGAGATCCGCTGCTGCCGCGCCACGGCGGCCATCCTCTGGTGGCGCTCCTCGTCCAGCAGCAACTGCAGGCGTCGGTCCATCACCATGCACATACATCAGCATGTGCATACTTGGCGCAGAGACGGCGCCGACAGGAGTGGGGCCCCTCAAAGTATGAGTTTGAGGGGCCCCACCATGTAGGTCGAAGTGCTGTGACGTCTCCGGCCTCTCGGTCGATCCGTCAGACCCCACCAGCCTCGTCACCGGCTGACGCAGTGGGTTTCCCCACCGTCTGGATCCTCGGTTTCCGTCCGACCCGCTCTTCCTTGCGAAAGGGCGTGACAGATGTCTACTCGCCTTTGTGGCGGTCCCACAACCCTTCCAGGCAAGGAAGTTGAGAAATTTCTCGCCGTCGGCGTGTCGTCCACAGAAGTGTCGCCGTCATCCACCGAACGACGCGGTTTCTCCACACATCCATGCACAGCCTGCGACCCAGCTCGGTGGGCGTCAGCCCGCAAGGCCCGCCATCAGCGGCCGGCAGCACACTCAGCCGTGGGGTGGCCGACGTACTCCCGGCTGGTGATCCGGGGCCAGCTCACGCACGTACGTCCTCCAGCGCCGCTCGTCCAGGTTGCGGGCTGCGCCCGCGCCCCCGGCGGCGACATACAGCAAGATCTCGACCACTGCCAGGACGTACCAGATGTCGTCGGAGCCGGATCCGAGGCCAGCCTGTTGCAGGCGTTGGACCGCCGTGTCGGCGCTGAAGAGCACCTGGACGCTGGGCAGGACGACCACCAGCGGCAGCACCTTCCAGCTGGCGCGCGCCGCATAGAACATCGGGTAGGCCAGCAGCCCGCCGGCGACGAACCACTCGGGGCGGATGAAGTCACGGCTGTCGCCGTGGCCATAGATCGTCGACACTGAGGGGACGCTCAGCGCGGCCACCGCAAGGGCGCCCACCAGGACAACGGCCGTCCAGACCGCTGGCCGGCACATCTCCCAGGCGGTTGTCTGCGAACCGTCGTCGGCCGTGGCCACGTCGTCGATTGTCGTCTGGACTGGATCTATGCACCAGTCGTGCGCCGTTCCGGCATCCAGTCGTGACCGAAATGCAATCATCCGGTCGGCCCCTGCTGAGGGGGAGCGTGAGGCGGCGGTTGAGGGACGCGTGAGGCGGTGCGCTGATCACCACGACGGCTTGCTTCGCTGCGCCGACCCGACGCGGCACGATGGATCCACCATGTCGCCTGCCGCTCCTTTGCCGCTGCTCGCCCGTCTGCCCGACGATCCGACGCCGGACACGCTCTTCGACGCCTTCGAGTCGTGGGCGACCGACTCCGGACTCGCGCTCTACCCGGCCCAGACCGAGGCGTTGATCGAGATCGTCGACGGCGCCAACGTTGTGCTGGCGACGCCCACCGGCTCTGGCAAGAGTCTTGTCGCGGCGGGCGCGCACTTCGCTGCGTTCGCCGAGGGCCGGCGCAGCTTCTATACAGCGCCAATCAAGGCGCTCGTGTCGGAGAAGTTCTTCGCGCTCTGTGACATGTTCGGGCCGGAGAACGTCGGCATGCTCACCGGAGACGCCACGGTCAACCCGGGCGCACCGATCATCACCGCGACCGCGGAGGTGCTGGCCAACCAGGCGCTACGCGAGGGCTCAGCGGCCGACGTCGGGCTGGTCGTCATGGACGAGTTCCACTTCTACGCCGAGCCCGACCGTGGCTGGGCGTGGCAGATTCCGCTGCTCGAGCTCAGCCGCGCCCAGTTCCTCCTCATGTCGGCGACCCTCGGGGACATGTCGCGCTTCGAGGCCGACCTCGTGCGACGCACCGGCCGCCGGACAACGATCGTGAGCTCCACCGAGCGACCGGTCCCGCTGCACTTCAGCTACGTCGCCACCCCTGTCCACGAGACGCTCGAGGAACTGCTGAGCACACACCAGGCACCGGTGTATGTCGTGCACTTCACGCAGGCCGAGGCGCTGGAGCGCGCGCAGGCGTTGTCGAGCCTGCCGCTGGCGAGCCGAGCCGAGCGCGACGAGATCGCCGCTGTGATCGGCAACTTCCGCTTCATGGCCGGTTTCGGGCGCACGTTGTCGCGCCTGATCCGCCACGGCATCGGCGTGCACCATGCGGGCATGCTGCCGCGTTACCGCCGCCTCGTCGAGACACTGGCCCAGGCCGGTCTGCTCAAGGTCATCTGCGGCACCGACACGCTCGGCGTCGGTATCAACGTGCCGATCCGCACAGTCGTCTTCACCGGACTCACCAAGTACGACGGCCTGCGGACCCGACATCTGCGCGCCCGTGAGTTCCACCAGATCGCCGGGCGGGCCGGACGGGCCGGCTTCGACACGTTCGGCAGCGTGGTCGTGCAGGCGCCGGAGCACGAGGTCGAGAACGCGCGACTGGTCAAGAAGGCCGCAGACGACCCCAAGAAGCTACGCCGGATCCAGCGCAAGAAGGCCCCCGAGGGCAGCGTGGGCTGGAGCGAATCGACGTTCGAGCGGCTCGTCGCCGCCGACCCGGAGGCGTTGACGTCGAGCTTCACCGTCACTCACTCCATGCTGCTCAACGTGGTGGCCCGGCCGGGCGATCCGTTCACCGCAATGAGACGGCTGCTGACCGACAACCACGAGGACGCGGCGGCGCAGCGGCGTCACATCCGGCACGCCATCGCGATCAGCCGGGCCCTGATCGCGGGCGGAGTCGTGGAGCGCCTCACCGAGCCGGCCGCGGACGGCCGGGGCGTGCGGCTGACGGTCGACCTTCAGGCCAACTTCGCCCTCGACCAGCCGTTATCGCCGCTTGCCGTGGCGGTGTTCGACCTGCTGCACCCCGAGCAGCCGACCTACGCCCTGGACGTCGTCTCGGTGATCGAGGCGACGCTCGAGGACCCGAGGCAGATAGTGGCCGCGCAGTTGTCCAAGGCGAGAGGCGAGGCCGTGGCCGCGATGAAGGCCGAGGGCATCGACTACGACGAGCGCCTCGAGCTGCTCGACGAGATCAGGGCGCCGCGCCCGCTGGCGGAACTCCTGGAGGCCGCCTTCGAGTCCTATCGCACAGGACACCCGTGGGTCGCCGACCACGCGCTGCGGCCGAAGTCAGTGGTGCGCGACATGTACGAGCGCGCGATGACGTTCGTCGAGTACGTCGGTTTCTACGGCCTCGCCCGCTCGGAGGGGCTCGTGCTGCGCTACCTGACCGACGCCTACCGGGCCTTGCGCCACACGGTCCCGGACGCCGCGCGCACAGACGAGCTCGACGACCTGGTCGCATGGCTGGGCGAGCTCGTCCGCCAGGTCGACTCGTCACTGCTTGACGAGTGGGAGGCACTGGCATCCGGCGTCGATGCGCTTGCCGCTGACAGCGCGGCAGCCGTGCGCCCACCGGTCGACTCGGTGGCGCCGCCCGTCACCGCCAACGAGGGGGCCTTTCGCGTGCTGGTGCGCAACGCGATGTATCGGCGGATCGAGCTCGCGGCGCGGCGGGACTGGACAACCCTCGGCGAGCTGGACGCCGACGCCGGTTGGGACGCAGCGGCGTGGGAGTCGGCGCTGTCGCCGTACTGGAGCGAGCACGACGTGCTACTCACTGATGCGGACGCCCGTGGGCCGGGCCTGCTCATGCTCGACGTGAAGGGCGAACCCGGGGTATGGCGGGCGCGGCAGATCCTGCACGACCCGGAGCAGCATCACGACTGGAGCATCAACGCGGTCATTGAACTCGCGGCCTCCGACGCGGCGGGTCAGGCGGTCGTGCGCGTTACTGACGTTGGAATGCTGTGAGCGGCTGCGACGCCGACGACTTCCGGGGGCGCAGAAGGAAGCGAAAGCAGTGCAGACTAGTCCTGACGAGCCATGGACGATGTCGAGCAACGCATCAACTCGGCCTTCGCGGCGGTACGTCGCGAGGCGTTTCTCCCCACGGACCAGCGCGGCCACGCCGGGGAGGACCGACCGTTGCCCATCGGCCACGGGCAGACCAACTCGCAGCCGACGACGGTTCGGAACATGCTCCGCCTGCTCGATCCGCGACCGGGCCAGCACGTGCTCGACGTGGGCAGCGGCTCGGGGTGGGCGGCAGCGCTGCTCGGGGTCCTCGTCGGCCCGACAGGGCAGGTGTACGGGGTAGAACTCGTACCAGAGCTGGTCGAGCTGGGACAGGGCAACCTGGCTGCGTTCCCCCTGTCCTGGGTCAGAATTCAGCCCGCCGATGCCGATACGCTGGGGCTGCCCGCATGCGCGCCCTACGACCGTATCCTGGTTTCGGCCGGCGCTCGTCGGCTACCTCGCGTGCTTATCCACCAGCTGGCCCGCCCCGGGCGGATGGTCATCCCCGTCCGGGACCGGCTCAACGTGGTGGAGCGGGATAACCGAGGACGCACTCACCTGCGCAAGGTCGGCCACTACGCTTTCGTTCCCTTGAAAGAACGGCGCTGAGCCTGCGCTGAGCCACGGCTGGCTGGACGGTCAGCCCTGCGGCGCGGGCTCCACGACGCAGTCGGGACCGGGAAACATGACGCTTTCATGGCCGTCGGGCCATCTCACCAGGTACGGCGGCCCGCCGTCTCTGCCTTGCACCTCGATGATCTCCGCGACATGGTCGCCCGCGCCGACCTTCTTCCCGCGCACGTGCAGAAGCTGTCCAACGTGTGCTTGCAATTCAACCACCTCCCTCGGTCAAGGCTAAGCCTGTGTCGAACCGTTGCCCACCCCTCTCGCAGACGTCCTCGCCGGCTAGGCCGGCGCGTCGCACGGCTAGGTCAACAGCCACGCGGAGCCGAGTACGAGCGCACCCGTCGTCACGAGGAGGAAGACAACGACCCACAGCAGCGCGGGCAACGGGGTGAGCCGAGCGAGCTGGTCGGCGTCAGAGCCGCGACTGCCCCGACGCCGCACGGCCTCCAGCTCGAGAACCGGACGCGGCGCCGCCAGCAGCAGGAACCACGTCACCACGTGGGCGAAGACGACCTGCGCCTGCACATTGAGGCGCCAGGAGACGACGTACAGGACGGCGCCACTAGCAAGCACGGCCCACAACCCGAAGAAGTTCCTGATCTGGAGCAGCAGCAGCGCCAGGCATGCCAACAGCATCCAGAGCACGGCGATCGCATGATCGTCGGCGAGCAGCCAGGCGCATCCGAGGCCTAGCAGCGCGGGTCCGACATAGCCCGCGGCGGCCGTGACGATCATGCCTGGACCTGCCGGCCGTCCGGACGAGACAGTGACACCGGAGCTGTCGGAGTGGAGCCGGATGCCCGACAGCCGTCGCCCGCACGCAGCGGCGGCTAGACCGTGGGCGCCCTCATGGGCGATCGTGACCACATGTCGGGCAAGCGCCCACAGCGCCCGATTCCAGACAAGGACGGCTGCGGTCACCGCGGACAGCGCCAACCCGATCGTCGAGGGGGCCGGCTGGGTTGCGAGGATCCGGTGCCAGACGATCGCCACCGGTTCCATGGTTTTCCCACCTCCTGCCCGGGCACCGTGCGCTGCACGGCTCACGATAGGCGGCGAAGCGTCCCCTCCCGCGTACGCCGCTGTCGCTCGGTGTCGATCTGCGCGCGTGCCTCGAAGAGCAAGATCGCCCCTGATGTCGCGACGTTGAGCGAGTCGGCTTGGCCCAGCATCGGGATCGACACTGTTCGGTGCGCCGGATCTCGCCACTCAGTGCACACGCCGCCGCCCTCTGAGCCCACGACGAACGCGGCAGGCGTTCGCGTGTAGTCCTGGTCGCGGTAGTGCCGAGGAGCGCCCGGGTCGGCGAGATAGAGCCTGAAGCCGCTCTCATCGAGCAGCCGCGTTGCTTGTCCCACCGACTCCATCTCCAGCACCGGTGTGGTCAATACGGTTCCCCGGCTCGCGGTGAAGACCTTCGGATGCGTGAGTCGCGCGATCGAGTTGGTGAGCACGAGGCAGTCGGCGCGGCAGGCGTCGACCGTACGGACAAGCGTCCCCAGGTTCCCGGCGTACTGGATACCGTCGGCGACGAGCGCTAGGCCGTTCACCGGCCGCACCAACGGCTGGGTCGTCCACTCCGGCAGCCTGACGACGGACACCATCGCGGGCGGGTTCACGCCTGGGGCAACCCGGGCGAGCGCACGCGGTGATATCTCGCAGGCGGAAGCGCAGCGCGCCGCGGCGGCTTCGACAACGGCGCAGATGTGCTGCGGCAGGCGGTCAGCACTCGGGCACCACAAGAACGACACCAGATCGGCGTCGGCCGCAAGCAGCCGCTGGTGGGCCCACAGCCCTTCGACGGCCATCAGCCTCTCGTCGCGAGCCACGAGGTTACGCCGAACGGCCGAGCATTGGCGGACCAGCGGGTGGCTGGAGCCGATCTGGGCGAGTCGCGGCGACTGCCGAAGCAGCGAAGCCATGGGATCCTCCGGGGCGGGCGAGTCTCACCAGACCGCCCTCGGCGGCTCGTTACCGCCTGGGGTCAGTCCTCGGCCGCCCAAGGGGGCGCCCGGCTGGCGTCACTCGGCTTTGCCCATGGGCGAAAGGCTACGGCCAGTCGCCCCGACGAGCATCCCGTTTTTGTGGTCATGGTGTTGCCGACGCCTCGGACGAGCCAACGGCGCAGACGCAGAACTGGTGGCCCTCGGAGTCGGCCATCACGACATCGTCGTCAGCTGGGTTGTAGTGGCGTCGCAGCACGCCGGCGCCGAGGCCGATCAGCCGCGCTGCTTGGTACCGCAACCAGATTGGCCTGTGGATGACGGCTTTCAGCGTCCGTCGGCGCGGCAGGCTAAGGAAATGACCAAGAAACGTGTTCCTCGACTGAAGTCCATTCACGACATCCTGCCGATCCGGACCCAGGCGGACCTCGAACAGCACTGGCGGGCGCTGATGGGACCGCTCGGCTTCTCCGCACCGCAGCTGTGGCTCAACGTGGTCGGCGACGACGGCCGGCCAACCGCCTTGCTGACCAAGCTCGAAGACGTGCCTCACCGCCCTGACGACGGACTGCTCGATCGCGTCGTGGAGATCACTCGACAACTCATCACGAGCACGGCCGCTGGAGGCTCGCTGGCGGTGTTGCTGGCTCGCCCCGGCCGGTCGCGTCTCACCAAGTCCGACCTCACCTGGGCGGCCAAGCTCACAGCGGCGGCCAGCCGAAACGGCGTACCCCTGCGGCCCATCTACCTGGCGACCGACGACGACGTGCGGGTCATCGCGCCCGATGACTTGCTACCCGTCTGTGCTTGACGTCCTCTGGGCTTCGATGTCAACACCGTGTGGTCGGGTGTCATGGTGGGTCGAGTCTGGCGGTCTTGCCGGATTTGAGCGAGGCCAGCTCAGCCACCACCTCGTCAGCCGACTCAGCGGGTCGGCACGCAGCCTGTCCGCCGTGTCAACCGAAGAGCCGGCGCCGCACCCGACGTCGGCGATGCGCGCATTCGGCCGCCCGAGCACGCTGTGCACAGCTGGTACACCATGCAAGGCATCCCCGAGCCGACGCTCGAACCATGGGCGGTTCAGGTCGGCCTGCGCCTCACGAGCGTCGTCTCCGAGCTGGTCCCAGCTCACGCCACCTCCTTGCCGGTAGGCCCGCATCAGCTGGGGCAGCTGACCAGCCGCGGCGGCGAGCAGCCGCGCCAGCGGCCCCAGGTAGGCAAGACTGCTCTCGTCCGTGAGCACCTCGGCGGCCGCGGGCGGCAGCGCAAAGCGGCGGTCCGGATCGGCCGGTTCGGTGCTGAGGATGCCGTAGACCGCCTGCTGCTCGAGCCACTCGCGGGCGTAGCGTTCCTGCGTGCCGGTGCGCGCCGCGAGCTCTGCCGGCGTGGCTGGTCCGCCGGCTGCCAGTGCGCGGTACCAGCCGAGACGGTCGCCGACATACATGCTGAGCGACTCCAGACCGCCGAGTGCGGAGGCGAAGACACGCTCGGCGAAGGCGTCGGCCGTGAGCTCAGAGGGTTGTGTGGTGGTGGTGGCCGTGTCGATGGTCATAGCCGGAACGGTAGCGAAGCCGCCCCTCAATCCGCTTGGAGCTCACATCGACCGCTCGGGCGCCGACGAGCCGGTGGACGCGATGGCGGCGGCTATCCCGTTCCAGAACCCCCTGCGCAGGTCGAACTTCAGGTACACCGCGTACGTGTCCAGACCATGGTCCTGCCCGAAGAACAACAGGTCGGCGTCCACGGGCTTGGGGATGTTGCCCGCGAAGGACGGGTCGTGGCGGCTGTACAGGCGTTCCAGGTCGGCTCGGGCGACGACCTCGGCCCACCGCTCGGCATAAGCCATGCCAACTGCGGCGGCTCCGCTGCTGTTCACCGGTGCGTTGTAGGTGTCCTTGTTGAGGTCGTACAGCGTGGGAAACGCGTCCCGGTCGGTGGAGTAGACCTGCGGTGTCTGTGCGGCCAGCGGAGCGGGCGCAGCCGGTGCGGCCGCCGGCGCGGATATCGGTGGCCTGGGCGTCGGGGTCGTCGACGAGGGCGCGCTCGTCGGCTTGCCCCCGGCGGGTGACCATGGCTTGGCGGGCACGTGAGGAGGCGAGGCGGGATGCGGAAACGGCACCGGTTGGGGAATCGGCGTCGGACCAGGCGCTGGCGGTCCAGCCTCGACGGGGGCCACTTCGGGAGCGGTCTCGGCGGGCTGGTCGGCACTCGTGGCCGCCGGCTCCGCCACAGCGCGGACGGGAGGCGACGATGCCCGCACAGACTGGGCCAGATCGACGGCGCCCAGCTCGAGGCGGCTGTCAGCCAGGTTGGCCAGTCCGCGCCCGACGGAGGGCGGCAGATCCTCACCCGCGATCGACCAGAGGTGGACCCGCACGCCCTGTTCCTGCGCCTCCTCGACCCCCGGCGCGAGGTCGTTGTCCCCGCTGACGAGGATCATCTCGCTGACCGTCTTCTTGTACGCGTGGGCGATCATGTCACGCACGAGCAGTGTGTCGACCGCCTTCTGCTCGAGGCGGCCGTCCGGCCGCACGTGCAGCGTCCCGAGTCGCACGCGTACGCCGTCGACTCGCCCCATCGCTGAGGCCACCAGGTTGGGCACCCGGCCCGAGGGGTGCTCGGCGTCGTACCAGTAGACCCGCAGCACCGGACAGCCGAGGACCTCTTCGGCTCGTCGCCTCAACTGGTCGATGAGGCGCGGATGGTCGATAGCCAGCTCGCTGAGCGCCGAGACCTGGTGGTGCGCCTGCATGACGTGCAGGACGAAGGCGGCGTCGACGAAGACGATCGCCCGCCGGTCGGTGGCGTACAGCGTCGGGTCGTAGGTGCTCGTCATACGCTCTGTCCACGACTTGGCACGCATAGATCATTGCATCGTCGACGTGCCCAGGCGGGCAGCGAGGCGGCCAACCGAGCCTCATACTGTGACATCACGAGGCTTCGCCGGCACCCCGATCCGGCCTCCGCACCTACGACCGAGGAGTCCACAGCATGCTCGACGGATCGTTCGTCGCCCATCCCGGGTTCACCGTGGGCTCCGTGCCGGCGCGACTGTTCGGCTCCTTCGTCGAGCACATGGGACGCTGCGTCTACACAGGCATCTACGAGCCGGGGCACACCAGCGCCGACGGCGACGGCTTCCGGGGCGATGTGCTCGACCTGGTACGCGAGCTCGGCGTGACCAGCGTGCGATATCCGGGCGGCAACTTCGCCTCCGGCTACCGCTGGGAGGATGGCGTCGGTCCCCGAGAGGGCCGCCCGCAGCGCCTCGACCTGGCCTGGCACACGCTCGAGACCAACCAGTTCGGCCTCGACGAGTTCATCCGCTGGGCGCGCCGGGCCGACGTCGAGCCCATGCTCGCGGTGAACCTCGGCACGCGCGGAGTCGCCGCGGCTGTCGACCTGCTCGAGTACTCGAACCACCCGTCGGGCACCACGTTGTCCGACCGGCGGATCGTCCACGGGGCCGCCGACCCGCACGACGTCAGGATCTGGTGCCTCGGCAACGAGATGGACGGCCCCTGGCAGATCGGGCACAAGACGGCCGGCGAGTACGGCCGGCTGGCGATGGAGACCGCGAAGGCGATGCGCAGGCTCGACCCCACCCTGGAGTTGGTCGCCTGTGGGAGCTCGCACGCGGGCATGCCGACGTTCGGGGCGTGGGAGTCTCAGGTGCTGGAGGAAGTCTTCGACGAAGTCGACTTCATCTCGCTGCACGCCTACTACGAACCCATCGACGGCGACGTGGCGAGCTTCCTGGCGAGCGCCGTCGGTATGGACCGCTTCATCGCCTCGGTCGTCGCCACGGCCGACGCGGTCGCCGCACGTCGCCGCTCCCCCAAACGGCTGTCCTTGTCCTTTGACGAGTGGAATGTCTGGTATGCCCGACGCTTCGACCCGACGGTCGCCACACCGGACTGGCGGCCCGCTCCCCGGCTGATCGAGGACGAGTACTCGGTGCTGGACGCGGTGGTCGTCGGCGGCCTGCTGATGACGCTGCTGCGCCGCAGCGACCGCGTCAGGGCGGCCAGCCTGGCCCAGCTCGTGAACGTGATCGCGCCGATCCGTTCTGAGCCTGGCGGTCCAGCATGGCGGCAAACGATATTCCACCCGTTCGCCCAGACGGCGGCACGAGCGCGCGGCCAGGTGTTGGACCTCCGGCTGAGCGTCCCGAGCCAGCCAACTCGCCGCTATGGCGAGACCCCCCTCGCCGACGTCGTCGCGACCTGGGACGAGCCCGGCGGCTCATTGGTCGTCTTCGCCACGAACCGCAGCCTCGACGAGCCGATGACTCTCGCCGGCGACCTCGGCGCCTTCGCTCGCCTCGAGGTCGTCGACGCCCTCGCGGTGTACGACGACGATCAGAACGCGTCCAACACCGCCAGCGACCCGGACCGGGTCATCCCTCGCCGGCTCGAAGGCGTCGAGCTGCACGGCTCGAGGCTCCACCTGGAGCTGCCGCCGCTGAGCTGGGCAGCCGTCACCCTTGCCCCCAGCGACGCGCCGCGACGAGACGCTGAGCCACGGTGACACGCTGGACCACAACGGGACGCTGGACCACGATGGGGACACTGCGCCACGATGTGAGACTGAGCCACGATGTGAGACTGAGCTCGTCGTAGCCCGCTCGGCGCCCGGTCCTCTCTCGGCAAACGCCTAGCGGTAGCGACGCGAGACGTTCTCCTTGGTCGACTTGCCGGACGACCACGACGCGATCCAGGGGCCGGTCCCCTCGGAGACGTCCACCACACCGTCCTCGAGCCAGACGTAGTCACCGTCGAGTAGCGACGCAGCGATCGCGCAGTCGGTCGCGTCGGTGTTGCGCCACAGGCCGTCAAAGAGGGCGTCCACGCGCAGCCGCGACTGCGCGCAGAACACGTCGGCGAGCTCGAACGCCGCCCCGCCCGGCTCCGCAGAGTCGCTGCGCAGCATCTGCGCCCGCGAACAGGTCGCCGCCATCGCGAACAGCTCTGCCCCGATGTCGACGATGCGCCCGAGGAACGCCTGCCGGTACTCGAGCTTGGCCTGCCAGCGACTCATGCCGTAGAACGTCTGGCGGGCGAGCTTGCGCGACGAGCGTTCGACATACCGCAGGTGCTTCGCGAGTGACCCGAACTCATCGTAGGACGTGGGGTTGACGCCCCTCCCGACCGCGAGCTTCGGCAGCCAGCGCGCATAGAAGCCGCTCGCCTTGACCGCTGCCTTGGCCTTGGCCTGAAGGTCGGCATCCATGACGGCGAGGTCGCCCGCGGCCTTGAGGTGGGCGTCGACCGCCTCGCGGGCGATCAGCAGGCGCATGATCTCCGACGAGCCCTCGAAGATCCGGTTGATCCGCAGATCGCGCAGGACCTGCTCGGCCGGCACGGCGCGCTCACCGCGAGCCGCGAGCGAGGCGGCGGTCTCGAAGCCGCGGCCGCCGCGGATCTGCACCAGGTCGTCGGCGATCCGCCAGGCCATCTCACTCGACCAGAGCTTCGCGAGCGCCGCCTCGATCCGGATGTCCTTGGTGCCGGCGTCCGCGAGCTGAGCGGACAGGTCGAGGACCGCCTCCAGGGCAAACGCCGTCGCAGCCATGAACGACAGCTTCGAGGCGACAGCCTCGTGCTGCCCGATCTGCTTACCCCACTGCACCCGGGCGAGCGACCATTCCCGGGCGATCTTGAGGCACCACTTGCCGGACGCGGCGCAGAGCGCGGGAATCGACAGCCGGCCGGTGTTGAGAGTGGTGAGGGCGATCTTGAGGCCCTGCCCCTCCTTGCCGAGTCGGTTCGCGGCGGGGACGCGTACCAGGTGGAAACGTGTGACGCCGTTCTCGATGCCCTTGAGGCCCATGAACGCGTTGCGGTTCTCCACAGTGATTCCCGGCGAGTCCGCCTCGACGACGAAGGCGGTGATCCCGCCCTTGGCGCCGTCGCGCGGGGGCACGGCGGCCATCACGACGAGCAGTTCCGCGATCACGCCGTTCGTGGTCCATAGCTTGACGCCGTCGAGCAGGTAGGCGTCGCCGTCGTCGGTGGGCGTCGCCGTCGTACCGAGCCGTGCCGGGTCGGAGCCGACGTCGGACTCCGTCAGCAGGAACGCGCTCACGGCACCGTGGGCGCAGCGTGGCAGGAACTCCCGCTTCTGTTCCTCGGTGCCGAACATCTTGACGGGTTCGGGTACGCCGATCGACTGGTGCGCCGACAGCAGCGTCCCAATGCTCGGGTGCACCGACCCGGCGAGCATCAGCGCCTTGCCGTAGCAGGCCATCGACAGCCCGAGGCCGCCGTACTCGCGCGGAATCTTCATGCCGAAGACGCCCAGCTCGGCGAACCCCGCGATGTAGTCATCGGGAATCTGATCGTCGCGCTCGATGCGCGCGCCGTCGAGGCTGTCGCAGAATACCCGAAGTCGGACCAGAAATGCGTCGCCCCGCGCCACGTCCTCCGCATCCCCCGTCGGGTGCGGGTGGATCAGCGAGAGGTCGAAGTTGCCCAGATAGAGCTCCTTGGCGAAGCTCGGGCGCCTCCACTCCGTCTCGCGCGCCGCCTCGGCGACCTCACGAGCCTGCCGTTCGGACACATCAGGTGACGGCGTGGGCCTGCTGTAGTCAAGCGGCGGCTGCGGCTCGGCGTAGAGGACGGCGCTGTCCTGCGCGCTTTCCGCCTGGTCCTGCCTGATCGGGGCCTCGCTGGCTTGGCTGGCCCCGACGTGGGTGCTCACATCGCCCTCCCGGTGGCGGATCGGTTGTCCCAGAAGCTATGTTACTCCCTAGTAGCAGAGCCACAGCCAAACCCGTCACCATTGCTTGACCCCTGGTGCTCGTTTAACGTTCAAGTATCCCTGCTAGGGTCTGGTGTGAAGGTCACATCGCCAGCGGAGGTATCGGCCGCTGCAGAGACAGGAGGTCGCGATGCCGTCACTGAAGCTGCGACACATCCCGCTGCGTCTCGTCACGGGCGCCTACATCTTGCATGCCGGGATGGAGAAACGGAACGTCGACGAGCAGCACGCCACGGGGCTGCACGGCATGGCATCGGGTGCGTTCCCGTCCCTGAAGTCGATCCCGCCGAGCCGCTTCGCGAGCCTGCTCTCCTCCGGTGAGATGGCGACCGGGGCCGCCCTGCTGTTGCCCTTCGTGCCGATCGGCCTGGCCGGCGCCGCGCTCACCGGCTTCTCCGGCAGCCTGGTCGCGCTCTACATGCGAACCCCTGCACTGCGCAAGACCGGCAGCATCTGGCCCAGCGAGAACGGGATCGCCGTCAGCAAGGACGTGTGGATGCTCGGTATCGGCCTCAGCCTGCTTCTGGAAGCGGCCGCCGAGCGCCGTACTCGCTGACCGACCGCCGGTCCCACCGCGTCGCGGGCGGGAGGCCGCGTCGGGGGCGAGCCGTGAGCGGAGGGCGCATTCGCGACAGGCGGTCAAGCCGTGTTCAATCTACGTGTGACGTCCTTGCCGAGTGGCTCACTTGAGGGATGGCTGCAGCGCCTGACGCAGGCCGAGTTGGCAGACGTGCTGCGACACCGACCCGACGCCTTGCTTCCACCACAGCCACGCGGTCTTGGCGAGCTGGCGGAACGGCTGAGCAGTCCGTACTCGATGTCGGCTGCCTTCCACGAAGCGACTCTGCCCTGCCTCGAGGTAGCCGCTGTGCTCCCGCTGCTGGGGATACGACCGCGCCGAAGCGACCTCGCCAATCTGCTCGAAGGAGGCGGCGCCGACCACATGAGCGCTGTGGCCGAGGTGGTGTCGTGGCTGGTGCACCGAGCCATCGCCTGGCCCGCCGAGGACGACAGGATCGCCTTCTCGGACGGCCTCTGCACGCTGTTTCCCAACCCGCTCGGGCTGGGGACGCCGTTGCGGCTGCTGCTCCCGGACCACAATGTGTTGTCACTGCAGCGGATCGCCGCCAGTCTCGGGATCGAAGCTCCGAAGAACAAGGCCACATTGGTGGAGTCGCTGCTGGACAAGCTCAGTGACCGCTGCTTCGTCCGCGCGGTCGCCGACGAGGCGGCCCCTGACGTCAGGGAGGAGCTGCTTCGGGAGGCCAATGCCACCGGCGACGTCGACGACCACCGGTTCGACTGGCGAGTTGTCCAGCAGCGAAACACCGCCTACGAATGGGCCTCCACGCGCGGCCTCATGCTGGGCGGCGCATGGGGATATGGCTGGGTCATGCCGGCCGAAGTGGGTCTGGCCCTGCAAGGGCCTGACGTGCGATCTCCCTTCTCGCCACGTCGCCCGCCGGTGGCGGGTGTCCCACTTGAGGCGGAGGTGGTGGACAAGGAGTCGGCAGCCGCCGCGACCTTGTTTGCCGAAGGCAGCCTGGCGGTCCTCGACCTAGTAGCGCGTACGGGGGTCGTCGGACTGAAGTCCGGAGGGATTGGTGCGCGTGAGCTCGCCAAGTGGGCCAAGGCAACCGGCAGCTCCGAGTGGCAGGTCAGGCTCGTGTTCGAGGTGTCCTCCGAAGCCGGCCTCATCGAACAGACACCGGCGATGGTCACGTGTGCCGAACCCCACGCGCAGTGGCGCGAATCAGAGCCGGCAGAGCGGCTGGTGGCCCTGCTTCTCGCCTGGTGGGCGGCTGACGTTTCCCCGACCGAGTCGCGAAGCGAGGACGGGAAGGCGCTTGCGGCGTTGTCGCGCGGACAGAAGCTCGTTGGGCGTGCGTTCGCCCGACAGGCACTGCTTCAGACCTATGCGGATCTGCCCGCCGCAACGTCGTACGAGCCGTCCGCGGTCGCATCAGCCACCAGATGGGCGCACCCGCTCGTCGCGCCACTCCCGCAGGACGGGGTCAGCCACTTCGCCAGCGAAGCGCGCGAAGCCCAGGCATTCGGTGTGCTCGCCCACGGCGCGCTGTCCAGGCTGGGTCGGCTGCTCCTCAGTGCAGACGAAGCCGGACTCGTTGCGCATGCGAGCGACCTGCTGCCGGCGACGAGCGACCGGGCAGTCTTCGACACCGATCTCACGGTCAAGGTCGTCGGGGCCCCGTCCGCGCGGCTCAGCGCCTTGCTCGACTCCACAGCGGACCGCGAGGGTCGAGGCGGCGCGACGGTGTGGCGGGTCAGCCGGGCCAGCGTGCGTCGGGCGTTCGACGGGGGTATCAGCGCCGAGCAGCTCCTTGGTCGGTTGAGCGAGGTCGCGCATGCCGCACTGCCTCAGCCGCTGGACTACCTCATCGCCGAGGTTGGGCGGGCGCACGGGAGGGTCAAGGTGAGCTCGGCGACGGCCTGCCTGACCAGCGAGGACACCGGCCTGCTGACCCAGATCGCCGCAGAGCGCAAGCTCAAGCGGCTCGGCCTTCGGCTGCTGGCCCCGACTGTGCTGTCGAGCGCCGCACCGACCGACGAGACCGTGGCCGCGCTGCGAGACGCCGGCTACCTACCCATGCCCGAAGCCCCCTCGGTCGAAGCACCAGCCGCCAAGGGAGTAGCCGAAGCATCAGCCCCGGATCGTGACGCGGTCGGGTCGGACGAGCGCACCGTCGTACCTCGGCTCACGGGTTCCGCACGTGAGGTGTATGTGCCACCACCGCCAGCCGATCCGGACGAGCTGGCGACACGGCTGCTGGGTGCCGATCCTTCCAGCGCCGATGACGACTCCGAGACCGTGCAGCGACTCGCGGAGATGGCCCGGCGGCTCAGCCAGGCCGAGATCCGCATCCTTGCCGACGCGCTCGACCGTCTGGGACCGGTGATGATCACGTACCGGTCCCAGACGGGCGGGACGACCCGCCGAGTGATCTCCGAGGCTGCGCTGTTCGGCACCTCGATCTACGCGTGGTGCGGGCTGCGGGAGGCGGAGCGGGTCTTCAATGTGGACCGTATCCTCACCGTGAGCCCAGCCATCTGACATCGCTCGCTGGCTCCCCTCGGCGATCACCAGCCGCGTACAGCCTCAGCCCTGGGGGGTTGTGATCGCCGCGCGTCCTCCGCCGGCCCCCGCAGCGCGAACCTCGGCGGCCGGGTAGAAAGAGGGGATGGAACGGATCAGTGACGTGCCTGGGCCGGCACTGGCGACGCTCACCAAAGAGCGGTTCTCCCGTCAGGGTTGGGTGTTCGAGCGCAAGCTCGACGGCATGCGCATCATCGCGTCACGGTCGACGGGCACCGTGCGTCTGCGCAGTCGCAACGGTGCCGACGCGGGAGCCGGGTTCCCCGAACTGGTGGACGCGATCGCCGCGATCGACGTTCCGGACTTCGTGGTCGACGGTGAGGTCGTGGCGTTCGACGGCGACCAGACGAGCTTCGCCCGGCTCCAGCCGAGGATGCACGTCAGCGATGCGGTCCGGGCCCGTCGCTCGGGCGTGGCGGTGTTCTACTACGTGTTCGACCTGCTGCACCTCGACGGTCACTCCACGAGAAGACTCCCTCTGTTGGAGCGCAAGTCGCTGCTGCGAGATCTGTTCGACTGGCACGACCCGCTTCGGTTCACCAGTCATCGCGACACGGACGGGACGACGTACTTCTCCGAGGCGTGCGAAAAGGGATGGGAGGGGCTGATCGCCAAGCGCGCCGACGCTCCCTATCGGTCCGGCCGGACATCGGATTGGCTGAAGTTCAAGTGCGAGCAGGGCCAGGAGTTCGTCATTGCGGGTTGGACTGACCCGCAGGGCTCACGCAGCGGTTTCGGCGCGCTGTTGCTCGGCTACTACGACCAGTACGGCGCGCTCGTGTATGCGGGAAAGGTCGGGACCGGCTTCGACCAGGCGCGGTTGAGCTCGCTGAGCCGTCAGCTGGAGTCCTTGTCGAGACCACGGACGGCGTACGACGCCCGCAGCCTGCCTGGAGGACATGCCTGGCGGGCCAAGGTGCATTGGGTCAAACCGGAGCTCGTCGCGCAGGTCGCGTTCGGTGAATGGACCCGCGACGGCCAACTGCGCCATCCGCGGTTCCTCGGGATGCGCACCGACAAGCTCGCCCGTGATGTAGTGCGTGAGCTGCCGGCTGGGTGAAGCAGGACACACGCCAGACCCGATGCCGCCCGAGCCGAAAGAACACTTTTCGGCTAGCCTGAGGGGACGCATCGACGGTGTGGCCACTCGGGGTTGTCCCATGCCAACCAGCAAACTCGCACGCAACAGGAGTGAGTTGACATGAGGACACCATCACGGCTTGTCATGGCCGCGTCTGTCGTGGTCACGGCGTGCCTTGCCATTGCCACGAACGACATCGACGCCACCGCGGCGCAGCCGGGTCCCAGCGCAGCGCCGCCTCCCGACGTAGCGCACCCTCGCCCAGACGTGGCGCGAAAGGCAGCCAAGGCTCCGACGAAGACTCTGGTCTTCGTGGAGGAGAACCACTCGCTCACGGAGATGCTGGCCGGCATGCCCTACCTCCACCGCCTTGCCACCAGGAGGTACGCCTACGCCCGACATTACTCGGCGATCACTAGCCCTTCGCTGCCGAACTATCTGGCCATCGCCGGTGGCTCCACGTTCGGCATCCGCGACGACGGCGGCCCCTTCGCCAACGGTGCGAAGGTAGGAAGGGCACTTTCGGTGTTCGACCAGGCCATCGCTCGCGGCTACACCGCCAAGACGTACGCCCAATCCATGCCCGGCAGATGTAGCGTCCGCAATTCGGGGAAGTACGCCGTGAAGCACAACCCATGGGCCTACTTCACCGCCGGTCGCCACAACTGCCGCAAGTACGACGTACCGATGGGTTCCCCCCGCCGCGGCGCCCTCGCTCGCGACGTCAGGCGCGGCCGCCTGCCCAACGTAGGGCTGGCTATCCCCAACCTCTGCAACGACGCGCACGACTGCCCCCTCGCCACCGCAGACCACTGGCTGATGGGTTGGCTGCCGAGCATCCTGCACAGCCCTGACTTCAGGTCCGGGCGCCTGGCCGTCGTCGTCACCGCCGACGAGGGGAACGGCACGGGGCGCACGTCGGTGCTGACCGTTGTGCTGCACTCACCCGGTCACCGTGGCCGTGCGGTGAAAACTCCTCTCTCGCACTACTCCTTGTCCCGCTTCCTTTCCTCGACTGTCAACGCACCCGGCTTGCGCCACGCGCGACATGCAAGAGGACTGGGCAAGGCGTTCAAGGTCTGACGGGTGCGGTCGGGGATCAGTCCGTGCGACACGGCCCAGCTTGGCTTTGGGTGGGGGTCACTCGCGTGCCGGACGAGCCTGCGATCTCGTCGTGGGCATGCGAGTAGCCTCACGGCTCGGCGTGTACCTCACAGGCCGAACGCCTGTGCCATTGATGGAGCGGTCGCTGCGTCAGCCAACGCGGGCGCACCGATGATGTGGGAGTACAGCCCGGAAAGCGAGTAGTGGGTCAACGGACTTGCCACCACTTGCCCATGCGGACCGTTCGCGCTGAGCACGACGGTGAGGACCGTGTTGCCGGCATCCGTCCGATTGCCCTCGTCTGCGGTGACCACGACAACCAGACGTCCCGAGGTGAAGTCCTGGCTCTGCAGTATCTGCGGCAACCAGCCTTCCAACCAGTGGTCCGCCGTGGCGAGGGAACAGTCGTGCGCGTCGTTGCAGAGGTTCGGAATCACCAAGCCGACATTCGGCAATGTGCCCTGGGCGATGTCGGTGGCGAGCGCTCCACCTGCTGGATCGCCGATCGGCACGTCGGACGTGTTGCAGTTGTCCAGCCCGGCGCTGAAGTAGACCCATGGGTTGTGCCTCGCGGCGTAGAGACCCGAGGACGCGGCACAGTTACCGGACATGGATTCGGCGTACGTCTTGGCGGTATGACCGCTGGCCAGTGCCTGGTCGAACACCGAAGGGGCGCCCCCGACCCGTGGACCGTTGACCGTCGGACCAGAATCATCGGTGACGCCGAATGTCGAGCCACCAGCGATGGCCAGATAGTTCGGCAACGACGGATGAGTGATGGCCGAGTAGTCGGTGGCGTAGGCGAACTCATGAGCAAGGCCGCTCAGGTACGGCATGCCGGCCTGCATCTCGTCCAACGAGTGGTTTTCCTCGATGAAGGTGAGCACCTTGGTGGGACTCGCTGAGGTAGTCCTGCTGGCGCCGGAGGTCGGCTGGGATGTGGAGCCTTGGGTTGTTTGGGGCGAGGCGTTGGAGTTCGATCCGCAGCCGCCGAGGAGGGCAGCGAGAGCCACGGCAAGCAGCACAGACGCCGACCTGGTGGTGCGACGGTGTGCCTTCATAGTCTCCCCCGTACGCGCGCGATGAAATGCGTCCTGGCTGGGTGCCCTTTCGCAACATAGGCGACCGTCCTGAGGAACGCCCAAGGATTACCGAAGGACTGGCGCAATCTGATACTCCGCGACGTCAATCCGCTCCGCCATCGCCAGCCGCACCGGCTTCGTCGGGTCGTGAGATCTCCACTCGCACACCGAGTAGGCGCACGGCCCGACCGTGATCCAGCTTCGCCGCCAGGGCCACGGCGGCTGCCGCGATCGCTTCCGTCTTTCTGGTCGGCGTCGGTAAGGTGACGCTGCGGGTGCGGGTCTCGAACGGCGCGTAACGCACCTTGAGGGCGACCCGGATCGCTGAGCGGCCTTCTCGTCGCACGTCTTCGGCGACTTGCTCGGCCAGCATCTGGATCTCGGTCTCGATCCTCGCCCAGTCGCTGAGATTCTGCTGGAAGGTCGTCTCCCGGCTGCGCCCACGAGCGACGTACGGTGTGCCGTCGACCGGGGAGGTGTCGACCCCGCGCCCGAGCCGCCGGTACCACGGCCCCATCGTGGGCCCCAGCTCGGCAGCCAGGAAGCGCGGGTCAGCCTGGGCGAGGTCACGCACGGTGGAGATGCCGAGGCCCGCGAGCCGTTTCGCTGTCTTCTTCCCGATGCCCCAGAGCGCATGCGTCGGCCGGTCCGCCATCACGGCATACCAGTTCTCTTCGGTCAACCGGAAGGTGCCGCGCGGCTTGCCGAAGTCGGTTGCGATCTTCGCCCGGAGCTTGTTGTCGCCGATCCCCACCGAGCAGTGCAGACGAGTCGCAGTGAGGACGGCGGCTTGCACCCGCCGGGCGACCGCCTCCGGGTCGGCCGTCTCGACGCCCAGGAACGCTTCGTCCCACCCGAGTACCTCCACCACGACTTCGAACGAGCGAAGCGTGTCCATCACGGCCGCGGAGGCTTCCTCGTACGCCGGGCCGTCGACCGGCAGGAAGACAGCTTCCGGGCACTTGCGCGCAGCAGTACGCAGCGGCATCGCCGAGCGGACGCCGTACTCGCGCGCCTCGTACGACGCCGTCGACACCACTCCACGCTCGGTCGGGTCCCCGCGGCCTCCGACGACGACGGGGCGACCTGCCAGCTCTGGACGACGCAGCACTTCCACCGCCGCGACGAACTGGTCCAGGTCGACGTGCAGGACCCACGAGGTCGCCATGGCACCAGTCTGCCGCCGCCTGCCCCCACGATTCGTCCCGCTGCACCAGGCGGCACGTCCCCGCCCTCGACAGGACGAATCGGAGGGCCACGATTCGTCGGGGAGGCTAGGTGTCCTCGCCGATGTCCTCATTCCACAGTGCGGGCTGCGCGGCGATGAAGTCGCTCATCATCGACACGCACTCCTCGTCGTCGAGGACAGTCACCTCGACGCCACGCGCCCGTAGGTAGTCCTCGCCGCCGTAGAACGTGCGGTTCTCCCCCACGATGACGCGCGGGATCTTGTACAGGAGGATCGCTCCCGTGCACATGTCGCACGGTGACAGCGTCGTGACAATCGTGCAGCCGGCATAGACGCTGGCTGGCAGCCGTCCGGCGTTCTCGAGGGCGTCGGTCTCGCCATGTCTGATCGCGCTGTCGAGCTGCACCCGCTTGTTGTAGCCGGTGGCCAGGACGTGCCCGTCGCCGGAGACGAGCGCCGCACCGATCGGGATGCCGCCCTCTGATCGACCTTGTCTGGCTGCGGCGACGGCGGCGGCAAGGTACTGGGTGTCGCGATCACTCGCGCTGGCGTGGTCGTCGGCTGTCATGGGAGACCTTTCGAGCTTGTCGCGTCGGGCAGCACAACGGTGATGCCCAGCCAGTTGTCAGGTTCGCCGGTAGGGCTGGAGGTAGGCGCCCGGGTATCTCACGTTGCGACCCGACAGCGCCAGCGCCAGGATCACGACCAGATAGGGCAGTGCGATCATGACCTCCCGAGGCACGCCGGCGAACTGGGGCGTGATCACCAGCTGCAGCTGCAACGCATCCACCAACGCGAACAGCAGCCCGCCGAGCACCGCCGGTACGACGCGCCAGCGGGCGAAGATGACGAGCGCGATGCACACCCAACCGCGCCCGTTGGTGATGTTCAACGTGAACGAGCCGAGGATCGCCAGCGACAGGAACGCCCCGCCGACGCCCATCAGGGCCCCACCGATGGCAAGCGCCGCATAGCGCGTCGCCGAGACCGAGATCCCGGCGGCGTCGGCAGCCTCGGGGTTCTCCCCTACCGCCCGCAGCCTCAAGCCGAGCCCGGTGGAGCGCAAGACCAGGAAGACCACCGGCGCGACCACGAGAAACGTCAGGTAGGTGAGCAGATACTGCGCCGCCACGGGCACGTCCGCGAAGAGGAGGCTGAACTTCGGCACCTGCGGCACCGACCCACCCCCATACAAGAGCCGGTTGACGAAGTCGCAGGAGGCGATAAGCAGCAGCGTCGTACCGATGCCGGCCACGTGCTGGTTGACCCCGAAGGACACCGTGAGAAGGCCGACGAAGACCCCTGCCACGATGCCGGTCACCACGGCGGCGAACAGGCCAGCCCAGGCAGACCCCGACCGGCCGGCGACGACGAACCCGACGAAGGCGCCGGCATACAGCGTCCCCTCAATGCCGAGGTTCAAGACCCCGGCCCGCTCGCAGACGAGCTCTCCGAGCGCCCCGAGGACGAGGGGGGTCGCGGTGGTGAGCATCGCGCCGATCAAGGCGAGGTAGGCGATGTCCATCCCTCACGTCCCCCGTCGCGGAAGTGCGAGCTTGTAGCGCCGCAGCACCAGCACGCTGACGACGGTCAGCAGAAGCGCGGAGGAGATGATCTGTCCCATCTGGGGGGGCAGCTGCAAGACCAGCGAGGCGTTCTGCGCCCCCACCGTGAGGTCGCCGAGCAGCAGTGCCACCAGAACGACTCCCAGCGCAGCGAGGGCACCCAGACTGGCGACGACGATGCCCGTGTAGCCATAGCCACCGGAGACCTCGGTCGTGAGCTGGTGACCGACACCGAGGACCTGCGCGGCGCCGCCGAGACCGGCGATGGCTCCGGAGAAGAGCGCCGCCCGGAACTGCAGGCGACGTACGGCGATCCCGGAAAACCCGGCCGCCGCCGGCGACAGCCCGACCGCGCGGACCCGCAGGCCGGTGGCCGTACGCGACATCACCAGCCACACGACCACCGCCAACGCCAGCGCAATGACGAGCCCGAAATGCACGCGGGATCCGGGGATCGCCATGGGCATGTCGTAGCCGGCACCGAAGTTGTCCGACACGGGGAAGCCGCTGGAGGAGTTGCTCCATGGCCCATTGAGCAGTCCCTGGACGAGCAGCAGCGCCACGGGGTTCAGGAGCAGTGTCGTGACGACCTCGTCGATGCCGTAGCGGGCCCGCAGCAGGGCCGGTACGACGGCCCACACGACACCCGCGAGGACGCCCAGCACAAGGGCCAGCGGAACTGCCAACGCTCCAGGCAGCTCGCCAAGGTAGAGCCCCGCGACCGATGCGCCGACCGCGCCGGCCAAGAACTGGCCCTCTGCCCCGATGTTGAAGTAGCCGGCCCGGAACGCGACAGCCACCGCCAGCCCGGTGAAGAGGATCGGCGTGGCCGCCAGCAGCACCTCGGTCAGCGATTCCGTCCCGGACAGCGGCGTCAGGAGGTAGCGCTGGTATGCCGCCGGCGGGTTGGCGCCGGCACCGCGGATGAGTCCGGCGGTGAGCGCGAAGACGATGACCACGGCGCCGAGCACCAGCAGCGGCACGAGCCAGCGGGGCTCCCGACCACGCAGGACCAGGCGGGGGAGTCCCCTGGCCATCACGCCGCCTGCCCCGCCATGAGCAGACCGAGAGCCTGCGGCGTGGCGTCCGAGGTCGGCAGCTCGCCGACCAGGTGCCCCTCGAACATCACGACGATCCGGTCGGACAGTGCCAGCAGCTCCTCGAGATCCTCCGAGACCAGCAGGACTCCCCCACCCGCCGCCCGTCTCGCGAGCAGCTGCGTGTGCACGAACTCGGCCGCGCCAACGTCGAGGCCGCGGGTCGGCTGCGAAGCGACGAGGGCCACCGGATCTCTGGCCAGCGCCCGGGCGAGCAGCACCTTCTGCACGTTGCCACCCGACAAGGACCCGACCGGATCCTCCGGAGCGGCTTTGATCGAGAAGCGGTCGATGAGAGAGACGGCGTGCCGGCGGATCGCCCGGCGGTCGAGCAGCCAACCGTTGCGGAAGCGAGACAGGTCCTCGAGCACAAGGTTCTGCTCGACCGAGAGTCGCGTCACGACCGAAGCGTGCCGGTCCTCGGTCAACCGGCCCAGCCCAGCCGCGATGACGGTCGCCGCGGAAGCGCCCGTCACGTCGACCTGGTTGACCGTGACCGTTCCGGCGGTTGCCTTGCGCAGGCCGCAGAGCACCTGCACCAGCTCGGTCTGCCCGTTGCCCGACACCCCTGCCAGACCCACGACCTCGCCCGCGCGGACGACGAGATCGACACCGTCGAGGACGTCGCGTGAGCGCCCGGTCAGCCGAAGCCCGCTGACCGACAGGACCGGTGCCTGCGCGGCGACTGACACCGGTTCGTCGACGGTTCGCGTCAGGGCGAGGTCCGCGTCCTCGTCGAGGGTTGCGGCCGAGCGGTCGGAGCGACGAACACCCACAGTGGGACGTCCCACCATCATCTGCGCGAGCTCCGATGCGCTGGCGCCGGCAGTCGGGACTGTGTCGACGATCTGGCCATGCCGGAGCACCGAGACCCGGTCGCTGATGCGGCTCACCTCTCGCAGCTTGTGAGAGATGAACAGCACGCCCATTCCGGCGTCGGTCAGTCTCCGGATGGAGGCGAAGAGAGCCTCCACGTCCTGTGGCACCAAGACGGCGGTCGGCTCATCCAGGATCAGGACGCGGCAGTCGCGGGACAGCGCCTTGCAGATCTCGACCCGCTGCTGCTCCCCCACGCTGAGGGCGTCCACCCGCGCGTCCGGGTCGACCCGGACGCCGATGCGCTCGGCTGCCTCTGTGACCATCCGCCGCCCCGCCTGCCGGTCGGCCCGGCCGAGCCCCACGTGCGACAGCATGACGTTTTCGGTGACGGTCATAGGCCCGACCAAGGAGAAGTGCTGGGTCACCATGCCTATGCCGTAGCCCATGGCGTCTGCGGGCGAGGTGATGCCCGCCGGCTTCCCATCGACGCGGACCGAGCCGCCATCCGGCCTGGCGAGACCGAAGAGGACTCGCATGAGCGTCGTCTTGCCCGCGCCATTCTCGCCGAGGAGGGCATGGACCTCCCCGCGGCCAAGGGTCAGGTCGATCCGGTCGTTGACCCGCAGGTCGCCATACGACTTGCGGATGCCCATCAGCTCGATGAGCGGTGGTTGTGCTCCCGGAGGCTGCCCCACCGATCAGTCGCCGACGGTGGTCGAGCCCGCCGGCGCGGACTCGTCGACCGGCGTCGTGAAACTCCCGTCCATGATGGCCTGCCGCTTGTCCTCGACCTGCGCGATGAGCGCCTGGGGCACGCCACCCGGCACGTCGGTGTTGATCGGGGCGAGCGAGGACCCCCCGTTCTTCATGAACGAGAACATGCCGAGATCCTTCGCGCTGTCGGTCAAGGTGCCGCTGTTGAACTCCTTGATGATGTGCTCGACCGTGGGACGCATGTCCCAGACCAGGCTGGTGACGACATTGTGAGGAGCGTCGGACTTCTGGTCGACCATCATGCCGATGACGGGAAGATCCTTCTCCTTGGCCGCCTCGATCACACCGGCGCGCTCAGCGAACAGCACGTCGGCGCCTTGCGCGACCTGGGCGAGCGCTGCCTGCTTGGCCGTCGCCGGGTCGAAGAACGAGTTGATGAACGTCACCTTGACGGTGGCCGAGGAGTTGGTCTCCTTGACGCCCTGGATGAACGCGTTCACGATCCGGTTGACCTCAGGGATCGGGAGGGCCGCGACCACGCCGACGGTGTCGGATTTGGTCATGCCGCCCGCCAGCATGCCGGCGAGATACGCCGGGTCCTGGAGCCAGTTGTCGAACACCGAGAAGTTCGGGCTCATCGGCTTCTCGCCCGACCCGAACGCGAACCCGGTCGACGGGTTGTCCTTCGCGACGGCCCGGGTCGCATCCTCCGACGAGAATGCGTCACCCACGATGATGTCGGGCTTCTCGTTGTCGACGAGGTCACGCAGCGTCCGCGTCATCTTGTCGTCCGAACTGTTGTTGTCCGTGTGCTTGTAGACGATCTCCCCGTCGTCGGCCGCGGCCTGAAGCGCGCTGTTGACCGCGCCGTCCCACGGCTCCTCCAGCGGGGTGGCGAAGACGCCGTACACCAAAGGCTTGGATGAGGCGCTGCTCTCGTTGCCGGTGGTGCCGCCACAGGCCGCGAGGAGCAACGCGCTGACCGCCACGAAGCCGGTCATCGGGAGCCCTCGGCGGCGAAGCCGTGGGCGGCGGATCTGATCGAGGCGGCGGTTGGCGTCTGTGAGCATTGGCGACCTTCTCTCGAGCTGTCTCAACCGACTCAGGGGCCCGCGAAGCGGCGCAAGGCAATGGCGAGTCTCGCGGCGTCGAAGCTCCAGGTCTGCGGGTGTTCGTCAACGTATCATCGGCCGGCGGCTCGGGTCGGGACGTCATCCGATGCATCCGACACGGTCGCGGTTGGCGAGAACTTTTCGGTACGGCGATGACTTTCGGCCGGCTCACCGGTCTGCACGTCGCAGCCCTCCGCGACTCTGCTCTCCTCGAGGCGATCCTCCTCGCCTAGAGTCGGGCAGACGCAAAAGACACGATGGGGTGGTGGTCATGACACAAAGCCAGGTAAAGGACGACTTCCTGCCACTGGCCGAGCCGTTTCGGCGCGAGCTGCTGGCGCATTGTTATCGCATGCTCGGGTCGGTGCACGACGCGGAGGACCTGGTGCAGGAGACCTACCTGCGCGCGTGGCGCGCCTACGACAGGTTCGAGGGACGCTCGTCGCTGCGCACGTGGCTCTACCGGATCGCGACGAGCGCGTGTCTCACCGCGCTGGAGAGCCGGAACAGGCGACCGCTGCCGACCGGCCTGGGGGCGCCGAGCTCCGACCCGGAGGGCACCTTGGTTCAGGACCGCGAAATTCCATGGCTTGAGCCGCTGCCCGACGCCATGGTCGGAGTCGGGGCGGCCGATCCCGGCGCGATCGTCGCGTCCCGAGAGAGTGTACGGCTGGCTCTGATCGCCGCGCTGCAACACCTGCCGCCCCGCCAACGCGCCGTGTTGATCCTTCGTGACGTGCTGAAGTGGCGAGCCGCCGAGGTGGCCGAGCTGCTCGACACGACGACCGTTGCGGTGAACAGCACCCTGCAGCGTGCACGGGCCCAGATCGAACAGGCCGCGCCGAGTGAGGACGAGGTCGTCGAGCCCACGACACCTGACCAGCGCCAGCTGCTGGAGCGCTACGTCGCGGCATTCGAGTCGTACGACGTGGCCGCCATCGTCCAGACGTTCACCGAGGACGCCGTGTGGGAGATGCCGCCGTTCACCGGCTGGTACCAGGGAGCCGACACCATCGGCCGCCTGATCGCGACCAACTGCCCGGCCAGTGGATCCGGTGACATGCGGCTGGTCCGCACCGAGGCCAACGGTCAGCCCGCGTTCGCGGTCTACATGCGCGGCGAGGACGGTGTCCACCGCGCCTTCCAGCTTCAGGCGCTCACCCTGAGCGGCTCAGGCGTCTCGCATGTCGCCTCCTTCTTCGACGTCGACCTGTTCGCCCGATTCAACCTGCCGGAGACACTGCCTGCGTCTGCGGATGAACGTCCGACGTGACCGAGGACCAGGCGACAGCTTCGTTGGTCGGCGGCATCGGCCTGCTCGAGCGCGCGATCAACTACACCCTCGGCAGCCTGCACCTCGTCACGCCACAGGCCATGTCGCGGCCGACCCCCTGCCGCCAGTGGGATCTGCGAGTACTGCTGGTCCACATGACGGACTCCCTGGCGGCGCTCTGCCAGGCGGGCGACTTCGGCTACGTGGGCCTCGACCCGTCCGACGAGGAGGAGGAGGCTGTCGATCCCGTCGCCCCGCTGCGCAACCTCGCTTGTGGAATGCTCGGGGCGTGGACCAGCCGGGGCGACGCTTCCGGCATCGTCACCCTGGCGGACCGATCCCTGACGACGAGCATCGTGGCGAGCGCCGGCGCCGTCGAGGTGGCCGTGCACGGGTGGGACGTCGCCGAGGCCTGCGGACATCACCGCCCGATCGCGGCATCGCTGGCCGAGGAGATGTTGGAGCTCTCGCAGCTCCTTGTGAGCGATGCCGACCGGCCAGTGCGTTTCGCCCCGCCTCTGGCGGTGCCGCCGGATGCCGGTCCTGCTGACCGGTTGATCGCCTTCCTCGGCAGAGACCCGCGATCGCCGAGCCGGCAGCCGTGACGGGCGCCATAGGGCTCGCGCCAGCAGTGCCCACATGAGGAGAACGCAGGGAGCCCGATCTCGAGGTCCCTGCGCCCAACCGGCGGGTGGCCCGCTACTGAATCGCGGAGGGGTCCATGTAGAGGACTTCCCAGAGGTGGCCGTCCAGGTCCTGGAAGCTCCGCGAATACATCGGACCCTCGTCCATGACCTCGCTCGACGGCTGACCTCCAGCCCCGAGTGCCTTGTCCACCAGCTCGTCGACGCCCTCCCTGCTCTCAGCCGACAGGGCGATGATCGCCTCGGTCTGGGTCTTGGCGTCACAGAGGTCCTTCTTCGTGAACGTCTTGAAGAAGTCCTCGGCCAGCAGCATGACGAAGCTCTCGGCACCGATGATCATGCAGGTGGCGTTCTCGTCGGTGAACTGGGCGTTGAAGTCGAAGCCAAGCTTCGTGAAGAAGTCGATGGACCGTTGCAGGTCCATGACGGGCAGATTGACGAAGATCTGGGTGCTCATGGTTGTCTTCCTCACATTGGTGGTGTGTGATCCGGTTGCCGGTTGGACCGGGTGCCGCCGGCCGAACTCATCGGTCGGCGACCGAATTTGTCTGCCGGCTTCGGTACGTCGACATGAGTGCCTCTGTGTCCGTGGCGTCGAGATGGCGCACCGCCTCGCGGATCGTGACTCCGGAGACTCGCCCGAGGCGGGGTCGCAGGAACTCCACGACGAGCGGTGGCCGCCGCTTGCCCGCCTCACGCAGCACCCAGCCGATCGCCTTGCGGATGAAAAACTCGCGCTCGTCGAGCATGGCGTCCGCCAGCTCGCAGAAGCGGTCCCAGCCGTCGAAACCGCCTTTGCGCCCGACCGTCTGCAGGTGGGCGAGCAGCGCTGCTCGGCGTAGCCAGAAGTCGTCATCGCGGCCCCACCGCCGCACAGTGTCATCGACGACGATGTCACCGGGGTGGCGCCGCACGATGGTGGCGGCGACATCACCGGCGAGTCCGTCGATCAGGGCCCAGGTCCGGCAGTCACGCAGGAGCGGTTCCAGACGGTCAAGGTCGTCGGGCGTCATCCTGTCGGCGTACTGCTCCAGAACCGTCACCGCGAGCAGGCGTCGCTCGTGCAGGGGCTCCGCCCACAGCGCGACGGCCAGCGCGAGGGCACCCGCCGCGTCGAGGTGTGCCTGCTCGCGTCGGATGCGCCGAGCGACCCTGCGGATTGCCGGCAGGGAGGCGCCGGCGTGCTCGAGCGAGCTCTTCAGGTAGGCCTTCTCGTGTGCCGCGCGCTCGGGCGTACCAGCAGCACGCAGTTCGTTCTCCGCCGAGGCGACCACGCTGCGCACGTCGATCGGACCCTCGTGGGTCGGGTGAGACTCGGTCACGACGGCCCTCTCCCTTCCTCGGATGCCAGAGTCCGCGCCGGTCAGCGGCGAGGCCACTTCGCCGAGGACGCCGGCCAGCTCGCCACACCGGATATGATGATGCCTGGCATCTCACCACCAGCGGTGGGGGCATTAACCCCTGAGTCGTGGCGGTGTTCGGCTGGGTGACGAACCGTTTCGCATGTCGGCCAGTCGGGTGACAATCGGCCTCGGCATCGGCTGAGCGCCCCAGGCACGATGGTCACGGGCGCGCGGGCAGATGCACCGATTACCGTGGAGCCATGCCCACCGCTGCGCCCAGACTTCCCCTCAACGACGGCCTGACGATCCCCGCGATCGGCTACGGCACAGCACCGCTTGACGACGACGAGGCTCCTGACATCGTGGGGCTGGCGATCGAGACCGGCTACCGCCTCCTCGACACGGCCGCGAGCTACGACAACGAGACGGGGGTCGGCCGTGGCGTGCGGGAGTCGCCGGTCGACCGCTCGGAGCTCGTCGTCACGACGAAGCTTCGCGGTGACGAGCAGGGTTACGACGCCGCGCGTCGCGGTCTCGAGGGCTCACTCAGCCGCCTTGGGCTCGACTATGTCGACCTCTACCTCATCCACTGGCCGCTGCCCAGGATCGACAAGTACGTCGAGAGCTGGCAGGCGATGATCGCCCTGCGCGACGAGGGTCTGATCCGCTCGATCGGCGTCTCGAACTTCACGGGGGACCACATCGACCGCCTGGAACGGGAGACAGGGGTCCTGCCCTCGGTGAACCAGATCGAGATGCACCTCGAGTGGACTCAGTCCGAGCTGCGGCGCTACGACGCCGGGCGGGACATCGTGACCGAGTCGTGGAGCCCACTGCGCCGAGGCGGCGACGTGTTGAGCAGCCCCATGGTGGCGCAGATCGCCGGTGCTCACGCCGTCTCGCCCGCACAGGTGGTGCTGCGGTGGCACGTCCAGTCAGGCGCCGTACCCATCCCCGCGTCTCACGACGCAGAGCGAATCGCCAGCAACTTCGACGTGTTCTCGTTCGCGCTGAGTGACGAGGAGATGGAGAGCCTCGCGTCCCTAGACACCGCGAGCCGCTTCGGCGGCGACCCGCTCAGCTACGAAGAGTTCTGAGCTGCTGGCGTCGGCGCGCCGTGCGGACGGGGACGGAAGCTTGCGTTGGAACTCTGCGAGTATCTCGATCGGAACGAAGCCCATCCGCTCGTTGATCGCCACCATGTGCGTGTTGATCTCCGCATTCGCGGTGGTGATCCTGGTGCGCTCGGGATGTCTGCGCTGTACTTCGAGCAGACTGCGCGCCTTGACGGCCAGCCCCAGCCGGTGGCCACGGTGGTCCCGCCGAACGAGCGTGCCCCACTGGTAGATGTTCGGCATGTCCTCCTCCGGCACCGACAGGGTCGAGTGCGCCACCACGTCACCGTCGGGACCGATGCCGAGCGTGTGGTAGACCCGCCGGCCGGCCTCGATCGAGTTGAGTCGTCGCTGTTCATAAGCCTCGGGCGTGACAGCTTCGGCCTCCCACGCGACCTCGCCCTGCGGCGCGTCAGCGCTCAGCTGGTTGGCGACGTACAGGAAGGACTCCAGCAATTGCGCGGGAATGCGGTCGTCGAACGTCTCGATCCGATAGCCGGCGTGGTGAGCCGCCGCCTCCGCGATCCACGCCTCGAGAGTCTCCCGCGGAACCGGCAGCTCCAGGTCGCGCCTGACCTCGGTCAGGGACAGCTCGAACCCGTTGCGCTCGGCGAACCGGCGGTAGGGGTGGTCGTCGCGGCGGTCGAACGGGTAGGCGCTCTCTGCGAGCATCGTCTCCCGGCCATCCCCGTGAGCCAGGTCGACCAAGTAGGCGACCAAGGCGGTGCCGATCCCGCGTCGGCGCACTGCGGGCGGAACGGACACGTCGAGCCAGGCCTTCTCGGTGTTGTCGAGCAGAGGAAGGGCGTAGAACGCCGTACCGACGATCTCGCCGGTCTCGAACGCCGCGTGCGGGGTGATGCTCTCAGCCGGGTCGAGTTGGCGAAACGACAGCAGCATGTCGCGCTCTCCCCATAAGGGGGCGTCAGGTCGCTCGAACAGGGCGGCCTCGCGCATCGCCGTGTAGTACCGATGCAGCTCGTCGTCGTCGCTGACATCGACGGGTCTGATCTCCATAGCCCGCCACGGTAGGCAGCGGCGGCGCCGATGACCACTGAATTGTCTGGTGACCGCCCGATGTATGGGTCCTCGCGACCTTGGCGGAAGTGAGACCATGACCATGGACGCGGACAACAGAGACCGTGTGGACGATCGTGTGAACGGACCAAGGAGTGCTGCTGATGTTTCCCGTGGTGACCGTGACCGGCACGCCGTACGAGCGCGGTCGTCAGTACGGCGAGCAGGCTCGGGGCAGGATCCATCGCTCGGTCGCCGGGTACGCCGCAGCGTTCCGGTACTACGCGTCCTGGGACTGGAGTCGCGCGTGCGCCGAGGCTCAGCGCTTCCTGCCCGCCATCAGTGAGTTCGGTCCCCAGTACGCCGACGAGCTAGCCGGGATCGCCGCCGGCGCCGAGCTGTCCCTCGCCGACCTGCTCGCGGTCAACGTGAGGACCGAGATCATGTCCTCCGCCCGGGTGCGTACGGCGCTCGCCGGACAGCTCGCACCCGCGGAGTGTTCAGCCTTCGCGAGCACGAGCGGCGACGGGCACGTGCTGGTCGGGCAGAACTGGGACTGGTTGCCCTTCGCCCGCGACACCGTGGTGGTGCTCGAGGCGACGCCGGACGACGGACCGGCGTTTACCACGGTCGTCGAGGCGGGCCTGCTCGCCAAGTTCGGGGTCAACTCCGACGGTGTGGCCGTGATGACGAACGCGTTGGCCTGCACCGAGGACCAGGGCGACCCGGGCGTGCCCTACCACGTGATGCTGCGGGCGCTGCTGGACTGCCGCACGACTGGCGAGGCGCTTGCGCTGCTGGGCGAGTCCACGCGGGCGTCCTCGGCGAACTACCTCGTCGCGGACAAGCACGGGTGGGTCGTCGACGTGGAAGCCCGGCCCGGCGGTGGGTCGACCCTGCACCGGCTCGACCCCGACGAGCGGGGCGTGCTCCTGCACGCCAACCACTTCGTCTCGCCAGACTTCGACTCCACCGACTACACCGACCTGTCGCCGTCCACGAGCCAGTTCCGCCTCGGTCGCGTCGACGCGATGGTGTCAGCGGCGGACGAACCCGTCGGCGAGGCCGTGTTTGCCGCCGCGCTGAGCGACCACGCGCAGCAGCCGGACAGCGTCTGCCGCCACCCCGACCCTGCCCTGCCGCCGGAGGAACAGACGATGACGGTGGCGAGTGCCCTGGTCGACCTGAGCGAGCGCCGCTTCCGGCTTTCGGAGGGCCCGCCGTGCGAGCGTGGCTACGAGGACCTCGACAGCGCCGCGATGATGGCGAACGGCTGAGGCACTCCTCGGCGATGACTGACGCGTCACGGTTCTCGGTCATTGGGACGCCCGAAGACCCGGGCTCGCTACGGACTTCACCAGCGGAGGAGATCACCCGGCTGATGGCTTCGGTTCGCTGACCGGCAACACCCGCGGCCGGCAGCGTCGCGATTGTCGGCAGCGCCCGCTAGCGTAAAAATACGCATCGATCGACAGGGGGTTCCGGCTTGGCGACACGGGTTGTCTCGACCGGTTACGGCCGGGCCGCGCTCGATGCGCTGCGCAGCACGGTGGCGAACGCGAAGCAGCATGACGCGATGGCTCCGGTGACCATCCTCGTGCCCAACAACATCGCCGGCATCGTCGCGCGCAGGCACCTCGCGCACGGCCTGAGCAGTGCCCACCCCGGCATCGGGGGCCTGTACGTCTCGACCCTCCCCCGCCTCGCCGAGCGGATCGCCGCTCACACCCTCGCGCCGCGCAAGCCGGCTACCGGCGTAATCGTCGCCTCTGCCTGGCGAAGCGCTCTTGACGCCGAGGGCAGCGTCTTCGACCCGGTCAAGGAGCACCCGGCCACGATCCGCGCGCTCGTCACCGCCCACGGTCAGCTTCGAGACCTCAGCGACGCCGGCCTCGGCTGCGTCGCGACCGCCTCCACGCTTTCCGCTGACCTCGTCCGCCTGCACACGACGGTCACCGCGTCGCTGGAGCCCGACTGGTACGACGTCACAAACCTCCTGGATGCGGCGTGCGGGCGAGTTCAGACCGACCGTGACGCCACCAGCGAGCTTGGTCATGTCGTCGTATACCTGCCTCAGGCCATCAGCCTGGCGGAGGCACGCTTCGGCCGGGTGCTGGCTGAGCAGGGCGAGGTCACCATCGTCGTCGGCCTCACCGGCGTCGAGCGAGCCGACCGCGAGGTCCGTCGGTCACTGAGCCGGATGGGCGTCCCCGACGACGCGACGAAACCGAAGCCTGCGGTCGCCGACGAGGTCATGCACGCCTCCGACTCGGACGACGAGGTGCGGTGCGTCGTCCGCGACGTCGTCGCCACCCTCGCCAGCACGCCTGCCCACCGGGTCGCCGTCCTCTACGCAGCCACCGAGCCCTACGCCCGGCTGCTCCACGAGCACCTCGGCGCAGCGGGCATCACGATCAACGGATCAGGCACGCGACCGGTCAACGAGCGGGCCCTCGGCCGCGGGTTCCTCGGCGTACTGTCCCTGGCCGTCGATGACCTCCCGCGCGCTGACCTCTTCGCGGCGGTGTCCGAGGCCCCCACCCGGGCCTTCGACGGCAGCCGGGTCCCCGGCTCTCGTTGGGAGCGGCTGTCGCGCAGCGCCGCCGTCGTCGGAGGCGACGACTGGGACAACCGGCTCGACACCTACGCCGCCGGGATCCGCAAGGCCATCGAGGAGGAACAGCGGCGCGACGAGCCGTGGCAGTGCCGCCTGGACGCCTTCGAGCGCGACCTCGCCGGCGCGACCGCGCTGCAGGCGTTCGCCAGCACGCTGCGCGAGCGCCTCCAGCGCGGGCAGGCACTCACCGCATGGTCCGCGCTGAGCGCCTGGGCCCTGATCTTGTTCGAGGACCTGTACGGCGACACCCGGCAGCTCGCCCAGCTCCCGCCGGAGGAGCAGTACGCCGCCATCACCATCGAGTCGACGCTGCGTGGTCTCGCCGGGCTCGACGACCTCGAGCCGGCGGCAGACCTACCCCGTCTCGTCGAGGTGCTCTCTCTGCAGCTCGAGTCGGCACTGCCCAGGGTTGGGCGGTTCGGGGACGGCGTGCTTGTCGCGCCTGTGTCAGCAGCGGTCGGTCTCGATGTCGACGTGGTCTACACCGTCGGCCTCGCCGAGGACACCTATCCCGGCCGGCTGCACGAGGACGCGCTGCTGCTCGAACGCGTCCGCGAGCTCAGCAATGGCGAGCTCGCGTCGCGCCGCGACCAACTCGACGCCAAACACCGACACCTGTTGGCCGCCTTCGGTGCCGCACCGCGAGTAGTCGCCTCGTTCCCACGTGGCGACCTTCGCCGCAGCACCCGGCGACTGCCCAGCCGTTTCCTGCTGCCGACGCTGCGCGACCTCAGCGGCAACCGCCAGCTCGCCGCCACCGAGTGGGAGACCGTCGAGTCCGCTCGCATCTGGGGCTCCGCGTCGTACGCCGACAGCATCACCACCGCCGCGATGCCCGCCAGCGAACAGGAGTGGCGAACCCGCCTCGCCGCGTCCGGCCGACCGCTCGACGACGAGACCGTCGACAGCGCCGTTGCCATGGTCACGGCGCGGGCCAGCGAGACGTTCACCCGCTTCGACGGCAACCTCGGCCAGGCCGACGGGCTCCCCGACTTCGCGGACGGCAGGCGTCTGGTGTCACCGACTGCCCTCGAGTCCTACGCCGAGTGTCCCCACGCCTACTTCGTCAGGCGGCTGTTGCGGGTCGAGCCCGTCGAACAGCCGGAGGAGATCATCAAGATCAGCCCGCTCGACATCGGCAGCCTGATGCACGACACGATGGATTCGTTCATCAACGACTGCAAGGACTCGCTCCCGGACTTCGCTCAGCCGTGGACCGCCGCGCAGCGCGTGCGGCTGCGCGAGATCGCAGTTGCCAAGGCCGCCGAGTTCGAGACGCTCGGCGCGACCGGTCACCGGCGGCTGTGGGAGGACGAGCGCGACCGGATCCTCGTCGACCTCGACTGGATGCTCGGCGCGGACGACAGCTGGCGCGCTTCTCGTGACGTGCGCGTCGTCGGCAGCGAGCTCGCCTTCGGCAAGGACGGGGCCGACCCGATCACCATCATCGTCCGCGGCGGGAGCGTGCTCATGCGCGGCAGTGCCGACAAGGTCGACGAGGCTCGTGACGGCACAGTGATCGTCACCGACATCAAGACAGGCGGCTCCTCCCGCTACCAGGCGCTCAGCTCCGACCCGGTGGCTGCAGGGACCAGGCTCCAGCTGCCGGCCTACGCCCATGCTGCCCTGCAGGTTCGCGGGGGTGAGCGTGCGGAGGCGGCGTACTGGTTCGTCCGCAAGGGCAAGCGCACGCCAGATCGAATCCCGCTCGAGCTCACCGCTGGGCTCGAGCAGACGTATGCCGACACGATCGGCACGCTCGTCGCCTCGATTGCCGGTGGGCTGTTCGTCGCGAAGCCTCCCGACGACCCGGACTACGGCTGGGTGCGCTGTTGGTATTGCAACCCCGACGGCATCGGTCATGGCGACGTGCGCGAGCGGTATGCAAGGAAGCGACACGACCCGGCGCTGCGTGACCTTGTCGGGCTCATCGACCCACAGGCCGTCCAGTCCGACCAGTGCGACGAGTCCGACCGGGGCGAGGAGGGCTGATGACGGCACTCTCCGACCGGCCGGCACGCGACCAGATCCGCGACGACACCGGGTCGACCCTCTTCGTCGACGCCGGAGCCGGCTCGGGCAAGACGAAGTCACTCATCGACCGAGTCACCACGCTCGTCCTCGTCGACGGCTTCTCGCTGAGCAACGTCGCCGCCGTCACGTTCACGGAGAAGGCGGGTGCGGAGCTTCGCGACCGCCTGCGCGCCAACTTCGAAACGGTATGGCGAACCGAGTCGGGAGCACGCCAGGACCGTGCCGCCGCCGCGCTCGACGACCTCGACGGCGCCGCAATCGGCACCCTGCACTCCTTCGCGCAGCGGATCCTCACCATGCACCCGATCGAGGCCGGCCTGCCGCCGCTGATCGAGGTGCTCGACGAGGTGGGGTCGTCGGTCGCGTTCGACGCGCGGTGGTCGGTGATGCAGCGCGAGCTGCTCGACGACGATGCACTCGCGGAGTCGGTTCGGCTCGCCCTCGCTGCGGGAGTGAAGCTGGACCACCTGCGCTCGCTCGCGCGTGCGTTCCAGTCCGACTGGGACCTCATCGAGGACCGTGTCCTCTCGTCTGGCCCGCCGACTGTCGAGCTGCCCGACGTACGGCACCTGGTCGAGGAGGCACGCAGTCTCGCCGGCCGCGCAGACGAGTGCGGCGATCCCGACGACAAGTTCGTCGCCCGGCTCACCGCATTGTCCTCGTGGGTTGACGACTACGGCGACGCGAGCGACCCCGACATCCAGTTCGCCGGGCTCCTGGCCGCGACCGAGCTCAGCTGGGCGCACGGCAAGAGCGCCAACTGGCGCGGAGTCCTCGACGAGGTCAGGGCAAGTTGCTGTGAGTGGCGGCAGCGGGCCAAGGCGCTTCGTGGTGCGTTCACCGACGCGACGCTTCGCCCGCTCGCGTACTGGCTGGCGCATCAGGTCCGTGAGGCGGCTCTCGCCCGAGCCGCCGAGGGCCGGCTGGAGTTCCACGACCTGCTCGTGGTCAGCCGAGACCTGCTGCGGCACGCGCCCGATGTGCGCGCTGCGCTGCAGGAGCAGTACCCACGGCTGCTGCTCGACGAGTTCCAGGACACCGACCCGATCCAGATCGAGATCGCGGCCCGGATCGCGGGTGGCGCCGACGCGTCGGCCGCGGACTGGCGCGACATCCGTGTCCCCGAAGGGTCCCTGTTCGTGGTCGGGGACCCGAAGCAGTCGATCTACCGGTTCCGTCGCGCCGACATCGCGATGTACCTCGAGGCACACCAGTGGATCGGCCAAACCGTGACGCTCAGCTCGAACTTCCGAACCGTCGCGCCGGTGCTCGGCTGGGTCAACGACGTGTTCGGTCGGGTCATCCAGCCGGTGCAGAGCGCTCAGCCGGCGTACGTTGCCTTGGCGTCGACCCGCGACGACATCGGCACCGGTGAACCAGTCGTCGTCCTCGGCGCGCGGGCGCATGAGGACAAGCCCAATGCTGCGGTGATGCGGGAGCGTGAGGCGGCCGACGTCGCTGCGGTGATCCGCCGGGCGCTCGGCGAGCACTGGACGACGTGGGACGAGCGGCAGCAGGCGTGGCGTCCGTTGCGGCTCGGCGACATCGCGATCCTGGTGCCGGCCCGGACATCGCTGCCGTTCCTCACCGATGCACTCGACAGCGCCCGGATCCCCTACCGCGCGGAGTCGAGCTCGCTGGTCTACCAGGCGGGCGAGGTGCGTGACCTGCTCGCTGCCGCCCGCGTGGTCGCCGACCCGAGCGACCTGCTTGCGTGCGTCACAGCACTGCGGTCACCACTGTTCGGGTGCGGCGACGACGACCTGTGGTCATGGAAGCGGGCTGGTGGCTCGTTCCACATCCTCGCTCCGGTACGGGACGAGCTCGTCGACCACCCCGTGGGGCGTGCGGTTCGCTATCTCCGGCGCCTGCACGACGAGGCCCGGTGGATGACCCCGAGCGAGCTGCTGGGCGCCGTCATCACCGGCCGGCGGATGCTTGAGGTCGCGGCGTCGGGGCAGCGCTCGCGCGAAGCGTGGCGCCGGTTGCGGTTCGTCGTCGACCAGGCGCGGGCGTGGTCGGAGACCGAGCACGGCGGGCTGCGCGCTTATCTCGCTTGGGCGGCGCGTCAAGGCGAGGAGACGGCCAGAGTTGCCGAGGCGGTGCTTCCCGAGACCGACGTCGACGCGGTGCGCGTGATGACTGTGCACGCCGCGAAGGGACTCGAGTTCGCGATGGTGGTGCTGTCGGGGATGAGCTCGGCCCCGCAGAACAGGGGCGGCGTGCGGGTGCTGTGGACCGCCTCGGGATACGAGGCCAGGCTCACCAAGAGCGTGCAGACCAACGACTTCGAGAACGTCGCGCCGGTCGACGAGCAGATGGACGCCTTCGAACGGACGCGGCTGCTTTACGTCGCGGCGACCCGAGCCCGCGATCACCTGGTCGTGTCGCTTCACCGCAAGGGCGGTAACCGTACCAACGCCGAGCTCCTTGCCGCAGCCGATGCGGCCACAGCGGCTGGCGCGACGGCCTTCGTCCCCGGCGAAGACGTCGACGCACCACTGCCGCCGGTGACTCCTCGTGGTTCAGCTCTGCCTGCGTGGACGGACTGGCTCGCGCAGATCGAGGGGGTCCGCGCCAAGTCACGGCGTCAACCCGCCGTGAGCGCCTCCGGGCTCGAAGGCACGGAGCCCGCGGTTGCCTTGACCGACGACTATCAGCCCGGCGCTGCGAAAGGTGACCGCAACGTCGAGCTGCCGCCGTGGTCGAAGGGCCGCTACGGCACGGCGGTCGGGCGGGCAGTCCACGGCGTACTCCAGACGGTCAGTCTGGTCGACGGCTCAGGACTCGACGCGGCGGTCAGCGCCCAGTGCGTCGCCGAGGGAGTGGTGGAGTACGCCAACGTGGTGGCGGCGCTCGTGCAATCGGCACTGGACTCCGACGTCGTCAAGCGAGCGGCAACGCGGGAGCACTGGCGCGAGTCCTACGTCGGAACGGTTCGAGGCGACGGCATCGTGCTGGAAGGACACGTCGACCTCATCTACCGTGAGGACGACGGGAGCCTGGTGGTCGTCGACTACAAGACCGATGTGATCCCCGGCGCTGCGATCTCGGCGCGTGCCGACTTCTATGCGCCGCAGGTCCAGACCTACGTGAATGCTGTCGCGAGTGCTAGCTCAGCGGAAACCTCGAGCCGGCTCCTCTTTCTCAACCCTTTGGGTTCCACCGTCGTCGCCGGCCGACGGCCTTGAGCCAGTGACACGCACCCGATCGCATGCGCGCGCGGTCGCGAGAGGGCGCGAGCCGTTTGTCCGCGGTTGAGCATCTCTGCCGAGCCTGCACCGGTGCCCGCTGACGGCGTAATTGCCCGCTCAGCCGGCCGGGGCTAGCGTCGACCTCACGTGACGGGAGGACTCGATGGCCAGGTTGAGGGGACACGTCGCTGTGGCCCTGGCGGCCGCGGCTCTGATCGCCGGCTGTATGCACGCGACGTCCGACGACTCCTCGGCGACCCACGCAGAGCGCACGACGGTCAACGATGCGGACCAGATGATGCGTGAGGGACGCTCCGGTGAACGGGCGGGCGGGAACGAGGTCACCGAAGAGCAAGAGCTCACGCAGAAGCGGCTGGAGGCGTTCCAGTCTGCTCGCGAGCACGCAAAGATAGGAACCAGTCTCGCAATCACGAACAGTCCCACCCCTGGCTGGAACGCCGAGCAGCTGCTCAACGCCAGGACTGACGACTGGGAGCCCGCCCTCGCTGCGGACCCCAACGCGCCGTACGTGTACCTGCTCACCACCCGCTACGGCGCGCCGAAGCTGTGCCCGAAGCACTGCCCGACGCCGTACCTTGCCCTCACGATCTCCTCCGACGGCGGCCGCACGTGGGGTCGACAGCACCCGTTGTGCGTGTGCCGAGGCGCCATAGCGCAGTACGACCCGACGATCGAGGTGGTGCCCGGCACCGGCGATGTCTACGCGACCTTCCTCAACGGCGACCGGGCGGACGGCTTCTCGGCCGCCTTCTTCAGGTCCCGAGACCATGGCAGGACCTGGACCCGCCCGGTCCACGTCTACGGCAACGTCGCGTGGACCGACAAGCCCGAGATCACCAGCAGTGCTGACGGCCGCCACGTGTACGTGTTGTGGAACGGACCTCGGGGCGGCGACCTGTACGCCGGGGTGTCACACGACTTCGGACGGACCTGGTCGCAGCACAAGTTGTCGAGCTCCAAGCGCTACTACTACGCCTACGACGCGACGACGCTCCCGAACGGCACTGTCGTGTTCTCCGAGAGCAGCCTGATCTATGGACCCGGTGGCCGGAGCGTGAAGGGCAGGACCTGGCACCACGCCGTGATCTCCCGCGACCGGGGCAAGACCTGGCGCAATGTGGTCCTTGACAAGGCGCAGAACGGCCAGTCCTGCGTGGCCAGAGGGTGCTCGAAGGACTTCTACATCGGGCAGACGAGCGTGGGCAACGATCCCTCCGGCAGGCTGGCGTTCGCCTACGAGGGCGCACGCTCGGCCGGCGGTCCGCAGCGCGTCTTTGTGCGCACCTCGCCCGACCAGGGCCGGACCTGGAGCCGGCGGATCGCGCTGTCAACGCCGGGTGAGGTCGCCACCGGTCCCAGGATCGACTTCGCGGGGCGGCGACAGGCGCGGATCTGGTACCTGCAGACCTCGCGTGGCGGGGACCCGAACGCGTGGAACGTGTGGTTCCGCCGCTCGAACGACGGCGGCAGGACATGGGGTCGACCGGTCAAGCTCAGCGACGCGACCTCCGGCCCCGGTTACGTCGGCGCCCATGGTTTCCAGGAGATCTACGGCGACTACGGCGAGATAGCGGTGACCAACCGGCACAAGACCATCGCGGCCTGGGGCGAGGGGTTCAGCTACATCGGCCCCGGCGGCACTTGGTTCGCCCTGCAGAGGTAGCGACGCCGCGCGCCAACATGGATCCCGCACAAGATGCGACTCCGAAGACGCAGGTCTGCCCGACTACCCCCTTCGCGTTGCGAGGGCTCATTGGTCAACGCTGCAAAGGGATGGGCAGAACGGCGTGGACATGACCACCAACAGCGCGTGGTTCCGCTGTGAGCGTGCCACCGAGCTGGGCGGCTCGCTCCCGCATCGACGCGATGCCGACGCCGGTCGACCATCCGCCGTTCGACGTCCCGGCGTCGGTCACGTCGATGACCAGCGCCCCGAGATCGTCATGAAGACGCACAGTTGCCGTGTCACAGCCGCTGTGTCGAGCCACGTTCGTGAGCGCCTCCATCACGATCCGGTACGCCGCGACCTCAACGGCCGCCGTCACCGTGGCAGGCAGCTCGCGCTCGGTGATGGTCACGCGCAGTGGGTTCCCGTCAGAGGTCCTCAGCGCAACGGCTTGTTGCCTCAAAGCCGGAACCAGACCCAGCTCGTCCAGCGCCGGTGGTCGCATGGCGTAGACAAGCCGTCTGATCTCCTCGATCGCGCTCACCGTCTCGGCGCGCATGCTGACCAGCAGCGAATCGGTGCCGTCGGGATCCGAGCGCAGCGTGTTCCGAGCGGCGTCGGCGGTGAAGGCGACCCCCGAGAGGCGAGGCCCGAGCCCGTCGTGCAGATCACGGCGCAGCCGACGGCGCTCCTCCTCCAGTGCGGTGATGGTGGCTTCTCGAGACCGTTGTAGATCCGCGGCAAGGCTGCTCGCCCGGAGTGTCTGGGCAAGGAGCGGAGCGACCAAGCTCAGGACATGCATGTCCCCGGCCGACAGCTTGAGGTCACCTGCACGCAGCCCTACCACAAGCTCACCTCGTCGACCCTCGCCGAGGGCCAGGCTCAGCTGTCGGGTGTGGGTGACCTCGGAACCGGAGGCGGCGAGGGGGACGCCCTCGACACTGAGGGCGGCGTACGGCAGCACCAGGGCGTCGCGGATCGCCCGCAGTGCGAGGACAGGGTCGTCGCCGATACTGCCCACCACCGTCGTCGCGGCCCCGAGCGGATCAGGCCGGTGCCCGAAGAGCAGCTCGTCGACCACGCCGCGAAGCACAACCTGCAACGGATGGAACGTCGTTGCGGCGAGCAGGGCGATGATCGCCATCGCGCCCACGGCCGGGGTCGTCGCGCTGAGGATCTCCAGGACAGAGGCGGCGGTGACGAAGCCTGAGACGTACACGATGCCGGCGAACGCGAACACGACGCTGTGCACCACCAAACCACGGACGTCGACGACCTCCGGTCGGGCCACTCCGGCGTACATCGCCGGCCCGAGCAGCACGAAGAACGCGAAGGCAACGACCACACCTGTCGTCGAGGGGGCGGCGAACGACGCCACGCCCGCCCCCAATCCGGGGACGCCCGCGCCGAGGGCCATCCACGCCAGCGCCCACCGATCGCTGTCTGAGCTCCGCTCGATGCGCCACCATGTGTGCGCGACCAGGGCCAAGGTGATGACGAGGCCCATGACCCCGACCACGTCGACGTCCTGCCATTGCGCGACGGCCAGCACGCCCGCGCCCGTGATCGTGGCGACGGCCACGAAGTCGACCGGGTGCCGCCAATCGCCACGCGGGTACGTCGTCAACGCGAGAGGAAGAACCAAGGCGGCCGCCACGGTGAAGCCGAACCGCGCCGCCTCCGAGTGCTCGGACCCATCGAGGACGGCGCTGGCCACCAGCACGATGCCGGTCAGGACCAGCAGCGAACCCGACAGCCAGATCCGGCGAAGCTGGAGGAGGACACCGCCCGCCGCCAGCGAAGCTCCGACCGCCGCCACTGCGACCAGGATGGCGCCGGCGATCACGACGACTGCCCCAACCCGCCCTCGCGGGCGCGGATAATCGCCTCGGTGCGGTCGGCGACCTCGAGCTTCGCGAAGACGTTCGTCAGGTGGTTGCTGACCGTCTTCGGTGAGAGGAACAGCCGCTCGGCGATGGCTGCCGTCCTGCGGCCTGAGGCGAGCAGGTCCAGGATCTCCCGCTCCCGAGCGGTGAGCTGAGGGAACGGTTCCGCGGTCGGCACCGGCGGGGCTGCGAAGTAGTCGAGCACTCGACCGGCGATTCCTGGCCCGAAAATGACCTGACCAGCCACGACCGCATGGATGGCGCCCACGATCTCACCCTGCTCGGCTCCCTTGAGCAGGTAGCCACGGGCGCCGGCCTGCATGGCGGTCAGCACTGTGGCGTCGTCGTCGTACATGGTGAGCATGAGCACGGCGGTCTCAGGCGTGACCTCGCGGATCCGTCGGGTCGCCTCGACGCCACCCAGACCCGGCATCCGCACGTCCATGAGGACAATGTCGGGACGCAGCAGCTGCACCTCGCGGATGGCGGCCTCTCCGTCCGCAGCCTCACCGACGACCTCGAGCCCGTCGATGGTGGCGATCAGGGCACGCAGGCCGCCACGCACGACCGGGTGGTCGTCGGCGAGCACGATCCGCACCGTCATGTCCTCAATCATGGCGGCCACGAGTTCCCGGTGGCCCGGGAAGATCTTCCCTGAGAAGCGGTGGGATCGCGGGAAGATGAACGGGTACACCGGACCTGTTCTCGGGAACTGCGTCGTCGGCACCGTGGAGTCATCCACTTCCCAGACAAGGAGATACCGATGAGTCCCACAACCACCCGGCAGAAGGTCGGGCTCGTGCTGGCCGGAGTGTTGAGTGTCATCAACATCCCGAGCGTCTTCTTTCCCACCCCTGGCGGCGAGACCGGCCCACCGCTGGCGATCCTCTTCGTCGGCACTGTCCTCGGCGTCATCGGACTGGTCGCTGTTGTCGTCGCCTGGCGTAGCGGGAACAGGGTTGCTATCCGGGTTGCCGCGGGCACACTGATTATCAACCTCCTGACGTCGTTGCCTGCGTTCTTCGTCGACGTCCCGCCGGCCGTCAAGGCGCTCGTCGGGCTGAGCATCCTCGTGACCGTGCTCGCCGTGGCTTTGATGTTCGCCCCGTCGCGCCGCTCAGTGCCAGTGCTGGACTGAGGTGCTGACGATGATCGCTGTTGTCACGGTTCTGCTGGCCTTCCCGCTCGGCTACTTCCTGCAGTCCCGGCTGGCCGCCAACACGGCCTACGCCATCGCCTATCTCTGGGCGTTCGTCTACCAGACGATGTATCTGATCCTGGACTCGTTGGGTGGCGGGCAGAACCCGGCGTTCGAAACCCAGAAATTCCCCTGGTCGTACGGCATCGTCACGCTTTCCATCTTCATCGTCGGCTTCGCCCTCGTGAATCTCGGACACTGGGTGCGCGCTCGGCGCGGAGTGGCTTCCACCGCCTGAACCCTTCCCGGGGTATGCCGATCGGAGATGTTGCGACAGACGCTGGTGCGGTTGACCAGCGTCTCTCGCATGTCAGCGACCGCCGCGCGACACGCGACCCCTCGACGACTGCAGCGGCGGACACCGTTACCGCTCCACCTGAACCGACCTACGTCCCGTCCCGTCAGCTACAGCCGGAGGTGGAGCCGCAACCTTCACAGACATAGCAGCTGCCGGCGGGACGCATCTTGGTGCCGCACGTGAAACACAGCGGCGAGTCGACCTCCCGGCCGGACAGCACCTCGAGCAGCTCGGCACTGGTCTTGGCCCCCCCTGGCACTGGCTTGGCGGTCTCCGCGATGACGTCGGCCTCGTCGGCCGACACGTCCCCGGCGACGGACGCGTCGGACGCCACCGAGCCGGCGACAGCACGACCGGAGCCCGAATCAGCCTTGAGAGACTCGGCTTCCGGCACCTCAGCCAGATCACCGTCGGAGGCGGCCGCCTCGTACGAGCCCGTGTCGAGCCGGCGCTGGCGCTCCTCGGCGGTGTAGATCCCGAGGCCGGCCCGCGACTCGAACGGGAGGTAGTCGAGCGCCAGCCTGCGGAAGATGTAGTCCATGATCGACTGGCTCATCCGGACATCGGGGTCATCTGTCAGGCCGGCCGGCTCGAACTTCATGTTCGTGAACTTGCTGACGTAGGTCTCCAGTGGCACGCCGTACTGCAGCGAGATGGAGATCGCCATCGAGAAGGCGTCCATCACACCGGCCAGCGTCGAGCCCTGCTTGCCGAGCTTGAGGAAAACCTCACCAAGACCGTCGTCGGGGTACGACCCGGCCGTCATGTAGCCCTCGGCGCCGCCGACCGTGAAGCTCGTGGTCCGCGACGGACGCGACTTCGGCAGCCGCTTGCGCACCGGACGCTCCACCACCTGGACCACCGGCGTAGCGACATCGTTGGCCGAGAAGGCCTTGTCAGCACCCTTCGCCTTCGCGTCCTGAAGCGGTTGGCCGACCTTGCAGTTGTCACGGTAGACCGCGAGCGCTTTGAGGCCGAGCTTCCAGCCCTGCAGGTAAACGTCGGCGACCTCCTCAACCGTTGCCCGCTCGGGCAGATTCACGGTCTTCGAGATCGCCCCGGAGATGAAGGGCTGGGTGGCGGCCATCATCCGCACGTGACCCATCGGGGCAATCGCCCGCTCCCCCATCGCCGTGTCGAAAACCTCGTAGTGCTCGGTCCTCAACCCAGGAGCATCGATGACATGTCCGTGCTCAGCGATGTACTCCACGATCGCCTCGATCGTCTCGCCGGTGTAGCCGAGCTTCTTCAGCGCCCGTGGGATCGTCTGATTGACGATCTGCATGGACCCGCCGCCGACGAGCTTCTTGAACTTGACCAACGAGAAGTCCGGCTCGATCCCGGTCGTGTCCGCATCCAGCATGAAGCTGATCGTGCCGGTCGGAGCCAGCACACTGGCCTGGGCGTTTCTGTATCCGTTCTTCTCGCCCAACCTGAGCACCTGCTCCCAGGCCTTGGTGGCCTCCTTGTGCACATCCTTGTCCCACGGGTGCAGCGTGCGCACCGCGTCGTTCGCCGCCGCGTGCTTGCGCATCACCCGCTTGTGGGCGTCGGCGTTGCGGGCGTAGCCGGCGTATGGACCCACCACCCCGGCAATCTCGGCCGAGCGCTTGTACGACGTACCGGTCATCAGCGACGTGATGTCCGCCGCCAGGGTCCGACCGCCCTCGGAGTCGTAACCGAGACCCATCGCCATCAGCAGCGCGCCCAAATTGGCGTACCCGATGCCAAGCTGGCGATAGTCGCGCGTGGTCTGCGTGATCGCCTCCGTCGGGAAGTCGGCGAAGCAGATCGAGATGTCCATCGCGGTGATGACCATCTCCAGGCATCGCGCGAAGAGCGGCGCATCGAACGTGTCGTCCTCACGAAGGAACTTCAACAGATTGAGCGATGCCAGGTTGCACGAGGAGTTGTCGAGGCTCATGTATTCACTGTTGTGCACGACAACACCAGGCAGGCCCTCGCAGCTGACCACGAAGTTCGCGTTGCCGGGGGCTTCGAGGTCGTAGACCCTGACCGGATCCTGGCTGTTGACGGGAGTCACCGTGGCAACGGCATCCCCAAGGGCCGACTGAGATGTCAGCCGGTCTCCTGAAGACAGTTCCTGGGCTGGCACCCACGAGCCGCCGACGAGGTAGCGATGCTCTGGCGTGCTACGCAGTCGCAGCCCGTTGCGCGTCACGACGTCGACAAGTTCCTTCGTCTCACCGGCTACCCAGGCACGAGAGACTCGTTGGAAGCTGAGCCCCCCGCCGTCGTGACTGAGCACACTGACGGGCTGGCCAGCCCCCAGGGCCTTGACGACCTGGTCGAGGGCCACCGGTCCATCGGCGGTCTGCACGAGGGTGTCACCGGTGAAGCAGCAAGGGTTGGATGCGGTGATTCGTCCCGTTTCAGGGTTGGTGTGCCAGTCGTTGATCGTATCGTCGTACTGGATGCCGGGGTCGGCGCACTCCCAGGCGGCCTGGGCGATCTTGGCGAACAGCTCGCGCGCGTCGACTGTCTCGATGACCTCTCCGGTCTGGCGGGCGCGCAGGCCGAACTCGGTGCCCTCCTCGACCGCGCGCATGAACTCGTCGGTGACGCGGACTGAGTTGTTGGCGTTCTGGTACTGCACGCTGTGGATGTCGGCGCCGCCGAGGTCCATGTCGAAGCCGGCGTCACGCAGCGCCCGGATCTTGTGCTCCTCCCGCGCCTTAGTCTCGACGAACTCCTCGATGTCGGGGTGGTCGACATCGAGCACCACCATCTTCGCGGCCCGGCGGGTGGCGCCGCCGGACTTGATCGTCCCCGCCGACGCGTCCGCGCCGCGCATGAACGAGACGGGCCCCGACGCCGTACCGCCGGAACTCAGCAGTTCCTTGCTCGACCGGATGCGGCTCAGGTTGAGGCCGGCGCCCGAGCCGCCCTTGAAGATGAAACCTTCCTCCTTGTACCAGTTGAGGATCGAGTCCATCGAGTCGTCGACAGAAAGGATGAAACATGCTGAGCATTGCTGCGGCGACGTGGTGCCGACGTTGAACCAGACCGGGGAGTTGAAGCTGAACACCTGGTGCACGAGCATGTGCGTCAGCTCATGCTCGAAGACCTCGGCGTCGTCCGGTGTCGCGAAGTAGCCGTGCTGCTCTCCAGCCGCCCGGTAGGTCTTGACCACGCGGTCGACGAGCTGCCTGAGGCTCCGCTCGCGTGCGTCGGTGCCGACCGCCCCGCGGAAGTACTTCGTGGTGACGATGGTGGAGGCGTTGACCGACCAGAACTCGGGGAACTCCACACCACGCTGCTCGAAGACCGTCTCGCCCGTCTTCCAGTTCTGCTGGACGACGTCGCGGCGCTCCCAGGTGATCGCGTCGTAAGGATGTTCGCCCGGGGTGGTGAAGATCCGCTCGATCTTCAGACCCGTGCCGCTGCTTCGCCGGGATGCGGCGCGGCGGCTGTCGGTCTCGGTCATGATGCTCCTGCCTCGTCCTGGTCTGTTCCAAGGACTGTCGTCGTGTCGTGGGTCGTGCAGGTCGATCAGATGCTCATGGTGCGGGTTCCTCGTCGTCTCAGTGGTGCTGCCTTGCGTACGCCGGTGGGGCAGTCAGCGGTTGGGCGCCCTTCTCGGCACAGCGCCGCTCGCCAACAGGTCGGGCTCCTGCCCGGTCGGCGACCGCTCGGCGCGCAGTACGGCGATCTCCGCCTCGAAGTCCTCTGCCGACTCGAACGCGTGATAGACGCTCGCGAACCGCAGATAGGCGACCTCGTCGAGCTCGCGCAGCGGGCCGAGGATGGCGAGGCCGACCTCGTGGGCGGGCACCTCGGCCCACCCGGCGGCACGCAAGACGTCCTCGACCCGCGAGCCGAGCAGCGCGAGCTGGTCGCCGCTGACCGGCCGCCCTTTGCAGGCCTTGCGCACTCCACCGACGGCCTTGTCTCGGCTGAACGGTTCGGTGGCCCCGGACCGCTTGACCACCGTGAGCTGCATGGCCTCCACAGTGGTGAACCGCTTTTCGCAGTGTGGGCAGGAGCGACGGCGCCGGATCGACGTACCGTCCTCGGCGACCCGTGAGTCGAGCACGCGCGTGTCGGTGTGCCGGCAATACGGGCAATGCATGCTGTCGCCTTCTCCTCGCCTGGTGCGCTGCGCTCATACCGCGGTTCTACCCAACGGCTCCGACAGTTCTGCGGACCGCCGCTCGTGCGGCAGGGGAGACCTGTGGACAACGTGGGGAGAAGCCCTGGTCTGCTTGGGACGAGTAACCACAATCTGTGGAGAACTACATCCGCGTAACTACTATATCTAGGGGTCACCTTAGAGTCAACGTGGTGCGAAGCGCAAATGTCTTCGCTCGCGAGGACGCGACCTTGCCACGTTCGCGCAGGTCAGCGCGCTACCTGGGTACGTCTCCGGCGGCGTGTCGGCCAGGCCCTCGGCGTCTGCTGCGAACGCGGTCAGCCGGCGGGCGCGGCGCAGAGACCGGCGCTGGGCTCGCCTGGCCTCCTGATGGTCGGAGCCTCGGGGAGCCTTCAGGAACTGCCGAGCCGACCGGGTTTGTTTGCCGTGCCACGGGCACGGTCAGTCTGGGAGAGTCTGCCTCAACGAGAACGCTTGGCGCTCCGGGAGGCGGCCTTGCTCCTGACCTTTGCCGCCGTGCTCTTGATCCGGGCCTGGTTCTCCGGCTTGCGCAGCAGGTCAAAACCCTTCTTCGCCAACCCGAGTCTCGTCACGTTGCCCAGCAAGCCCATCGTGTGCCTCTTCTCGTCCGCGGCATGAGCCACCACTATCGCAGGCGTTACCGCCCTGGCTAACGGCGGCGGACCACGCTGCACGTCGGGGTGGCGAGGGTTTCGGCCCGCGGGCAGGATGGCGGCATGGACTATCGCACTTTGGGGCGTAGCGGCTGCGCCGTCTCAACCCTGGCCCTGGGCACGATGACGTTCGGGGCGGAGGCCGACGAACAAGGCGCCCACAGCCAACTCGACGCCTTTGTCGAGGCCGGTGGAAACCTCGTCGACACGGCGGACGTCTACGGCTCGGGCGCCTCCGAGGAGATTATCGGACGATGGCTGGCGGCTCGCCCGGGCGACGTGCGCGACGGCATCGTGCTCGCCACGAAGGGCCGGTTTCCGATGGGGTCGGGTCCCAACGACGTGGGACTGTCCCGTCGGCACCTGCAGCGAGCGCTGGACGACTCGCTGCGTCGTCTCGGCGTGGACGTCGTCGACCTCTACCAGGTGCATGGGTGGGACCCGCTCACGCCGCCCGAGGAGACCCTGGGTGCACTGACAGATCTGGTGCGGATAGGCAAGATCCGCTACGTCGGCCTGTCCAACTTCACCGGCTGGCAGGTGCAGAAGGCCGTCGCCACGGCCCGTGCGAGTGGGCTGGAGGCGCCCGTGACACTCCAGCCGCAGTACAACATGCTCGTGCGCGAGGTCGAGTGGGAGATCGTGCCGTCCTGCCTCGACGCCGGTCTCGGTCTGCTCCCGTGGTCGCCGCTCGGAGGCGGCTGGCTGACCGGCAAGTACGAGCGCGGCGTTCGGCCGGGCGACCACACCCGGCTCGGCGACAACCCGGAGCGGGGCGTCGAGGCGTACGACCGGCGTTCGGCGCAGCAACACACCTGGGACGTCGTCCAGGCCGTCCGCGAGGTCGCGGATACACGTGGCACCACGATGGCACAGGTGGCGCTGGCGTGGCTGGCCGACCGTCCTGGCGTCACGTCGGTCATCTTGGGCGCGCGTTCACTCGCTCAGCTGAGGGACAATTTGGCGGCAGCCGACGTACACCTCGATGAGGAGGAAACCACGGCGCTCGACAAGGCGAGCGACCCCGGGCCAGTCGACTACCCGTACGGCGGTCCCGGCGTCGAGCAGCGGTCCCGCCGGGTTGAAGGCGGTCGATGACGACTGGCTGGTGGGGGGCGGCCGTCGGTGCGACGCCCGGCCCCGGCTGGCCGCTGCCCGGCAGCACTGTCATACTCACCGATACTCACCGCGGGTGATCGAGTTGGAGGTGGTGGCATGTCAGACGTCCGGGCGGGCCGCTACGCGGCCGACCTGAGCGACGCGGGCGACGAGATCGTCGTGTTCATGATCGGTATGCGGATCAACAAGCCCTGGAAGGTCGCGATGTGGTGGCCGGTGTTCACCGCCATGCCGAAGATGCTCCGCTACCTCGATCAGCACCCCGAGAAGGGCTTGCTGGGCTACCGGCAGGCGCTGCTTCCGGCACCGCTCATCGTGCAGTACTGGCGCTCTTTCGACGACCTCGAGCGCTTCGCTCGCAACACAGACGACCCGCACCTCGAGCCATGGCGACAGTTCAACCGTCGAGTCGGTGCATCGGGTGACGTCGGGATCTGGCATGAGACCTACCGCGTCCAGACCACCGACATCGAGACCATCTACGGCAACATGCCTCCGGCTGGGCTGGCGGCGGCCACCGGGCTCGTCCCGATCACGCGGGGCCGTGACTCCGCCGCGATCCGGATGGGCGCCAGATCGGACGACGACCCAGCGCTGCCGCCGTACTGACACATCTGCTGTTGTCAGGCCAGGCTCGGCACCTGGGACCGAGGGGGCCGCCACGTTGGGTCAGCGAGTGATCCGGCTCCACAGGGAGTCGTCGGGCTGCATTGCCTCGAACGCCCAGGCGGTGACCAACCCGTAGGCGAGGTGCGGAAGCGCGTCACTGAGCCATGAGTTGGCGTCCCACTGACGCGGATCGCTGATGCCCAGTGCTGCCATCGGGGCGTTCGATCCGAGCATCGCGGCGCCTCCAGCGATCAACGCGCCGAGCATCGGCTTAGGGCGGCCCGGCAGCGCGGTGAGTGCGCCATACACCGCCCCGACCCCTACTCCGGTGGCCACCCCCATGAGAGGACCGAGGCCGGACACCCGGTTTTCCCGTGTCTCGCCTTCTCCAGGGATGGCGGCGTGCACGTCGGCAGCGATCTTCTCGACCGTGTCCTCGGGGGTGCTGCTCGTCGGACGCCCTCGGACCGCCATGTCGAGATAGGTGGCGGCGTTGAGCGCGGTCGTGCCGGCCGCACCCGCGGCGGCACCGGCCAAGAGTTCGCGAATCATGCCTGATCACTACCCGGCGGAGTCGCCGGCAAACCCAGCAGGCCTTGCCCACCTCCCCATGCGCACCAGTCGACCCCAGTTATCCACAACTTCTGCCCGAGGGGTGGTCCCCGTAGGCGGCAGATGGTTTATTGAGAGGGCTCCATCGCCCAACGGAGGTCACCGTCATGCTCCGCGCGCTCGTTCTCGCCCTCGGCGGTGTCGTCTGCAGCACCGCGCTGACGGCGTGTAGCGGTGGCGACACAGCCGGGGCGGATCCGGGTCCCATCTCCTCCGCTGCCACCAGCACATCCCCGCCCACGACGTCGGCTCCCACCGCGACGACAGATCCCCCGGCGCCGGTGGCCCCCACGTTGCCCGACATCGCCAAGGAGAAGTCGACCGCCGGCGCCAAAGCCTTCGTAAAGTACTCAATTGACCTGTTGAACTATTCACATGCCAGGGCATCAACCCGCGCGTTTCGAGCCTCATCTTCGCCGCAGTGTGGCGCCTGCGAAGTGCTCAGCGACGCCATTGAAGAGATGCGTCAACGCGGCGGGGGTCAGAAAGGTGGGGGATGGTCGACCTTGAGCATTGCTTCTCTTCCTGCAAACGGCCCCTCACAGCGAAACTTTGTGGTGCACCTTGGCATCGACTCAGGTACCTCACGGAAGTCGAGAACTGCCCCTGTGCGCCGCATCGAGGCCGGGAAGGCGTATGTGGACTTTCACCTCCAGTGGGAAAATCGCGAGTGGCGGTTACTTGACCTGGTGCCCGGATGACTGGTCTCGCAACGACGTTGGCGGCGGTGCTTCTCGGGGTCATCGCTCCGCCGAGGGCAAGCTCGGACCTGAACGACTGTTTAGGGCAAGCAGTCAATGACCTTGCCCGGTTGGAGTGTTACGCACAGCATGGCGCAGCAAGTTCCGGTGGTCTTTCAGCTCCTAGCGGTGCCGAGCCAGTGAGCCTTATCACTTATGACTACATCTGGTTGCCAGCCTGTCCGTCGGCAACCCCTGGCGCCGGAAATGCCGCTGGGATCACCTGCCCCGGCCTCGAAGACTGCCCAGATCCGGCCTTGGTGAAGCTGGCTCTGTGGGGTCTTCAACGGACCGATGCGACTGGGGCAGTCGTTCGAGGAGGATGGCGGGTGTTGGGATTTGAATGTCGAGATCCCAACGCGGTCACCGTCGCACGCAAACAGGTGACGTGGCAGGACGTGCTGTCGGCGATCAGACGAGTCGGCGTCCCGGCGGGTGAGGTGCAGGCGCCGCGATACACGCTGGTCAACCTCGATACGACCTTCTACACACGGCCCCAGGCAATCGACCGCACCCTCACGATCATCGGTTACACCGTTGACGTGCAGGTCGAGCCGACGGGCTACACCTGGCACTGGGGCGACGGTGCCACCGATACGACGCAGACTCCGGGTCAGCCGTACCCGTCCGCCGATGTGACGCATACCTACGTTCATGCCACGAAGGACTCCGGCGCTCTGTCGTTGAGCGTCGACGTCACGTACTCGGCGCGCTACCGCGTCGACGGTGGCGCCTGGCTCGACATCCCGGACACCATCACGATCCCCGGGCCTGGCACGCCGCTGCCAATCATGCAAGCAAGCGCCGTCCTGGTCGCCGAAGACTGACCGGCGGGCCGGTTTCTGCACGACGCCCGGTTCGGACCGTGTGTGTCACGCAGCCGGGCGCCCTCCTACAATGCAAACGCGGTCTGGCCATCGGTTCGGGCCGCATCACCTCGGGGGCTTGCGGTTGAGTCCGACGGCCCGGTTCTGCCTCAAGAAGGGTCACCATGCCATCACCGCCCAAAATGCGGATCCGTCGTGCCCATGTCGTGCTAGCCGGCGTCACCAGCATCGCTCTGGTAGTCCCGGTGACGGTGGGTTCGGCGGCCAGTGCCTCTCGCGCGCCGAACGGTACGGCCGCATTGCCCGCCGGCACCCCACTATCGGCGCCCACCGCGCGCCCTACGACTGCGCCAAAACCCGTCACGCACCGGTCGACGAGGCCCCCGCGCAACGTCAGACTGGTGCAGACCAGCCGATCCCTCCTTGGCCTCCATCGGTGGTATCAGCAGGTTGCGAGCGGACACTTCGTGTACGGCGCCTACTGGGCTTGGCACAGGAACACCAGGACCGGCAAGGTCACTACTTATGACGGGCGCCGCAAGGTGGGCAAGCTCAACACCACGACACCCAGTGTCAGCCTCGACAGCGCCGTCGGTGCGGCGACCCGGCTGACGAAGTCCGCAGCGCGGGCCGTCACCCGGAGACGCCTGATGGTGCTTCCCCCCTCCAGGCAGACGGGCGCAGCCCGCCTCGTATGGGCGATCAGCTCAGCTGACGGACGTGGCGCGCGAACGTCATACGTCGACGCCAGCAACGGGCTGGTCCTCAAGACTGTCGTCGATGCGGAGAAGGCACGCGCCGGCACGAAGCTGGTCAGGGGAACGGCCCGTGTCTTCGACCCCAACCCTGTCGTCAAGCTTCAGGACGAGTCGCTCAGGGACCGCCGGGACTCCGCTACGGCAGTCCCCAGCTCCGGCTACAGCAAGCGCTACCTGCACCGGTTGCGCGCCGGCAGGCACACCCTCGTCGGGCGGTGGGCTCGGATCATGAACAGCGACCGCGCGACCTCAAGGACCAACACGTACGCATTCAACCGCGCCAACCCCTACTTCGAGCAGACGAACGCCTACTACTCCGTCGACTCCGAGCAGGCCTATCTTCAGCGCCTCGGCTTCGCTGCGGCCAACGCCGAGTCGCAGAAGGTCAAGACGAACGCCTTCCGCGACGACAACTCCTACTACGATCCGTCCACTGACACGATCTCGCTGGGCCGCGGCGGCGTCGACGATGCCGAGGACCCCGAGGTGATCTGGCACGAGTACGGCCACGCGATCCAGGACGCGCAGGTGCCTGATTGGGGGCTTACCGAGCAAGGCGGAGCGATGGGTGAGGGCTTCGGTGACTACATGGCCGTGACCATGAGCCAAGGCACGGCGCGAAACGGTAGCCGTCGGACTCCGACCGCCTGCGTGATGGATTGGGATGCCACCTCCTACACCTCGGGCCCGACACACTGCCTGCGCCGCACCGACCGCAACAAGATGTATCCCGGCGACATGGTGGGCGAGGTGCACAGCGACGGCGAAATCTGGTCGCGCGCGCTGTGGCGCATGAATCAGGCGCTCGGGCGCGACGTAGCCACGACGATCATCATCGAGTCGCACTTCTGGATGAATCAGAGAACGCAGTTCACGGAGGCGGCGCGCACCATTGTGAACATCGCACGCGAGCTTTACCCCCGAGACAGCCGACCGGCGAAGATCGCCCACCGATCACTGCAGAACCGAGGCATCTTGCCTCGGTCCCGGTGATTGCTCGCCGCGGGACATCGCACTCCGGTCGCTGGACACGTCGACCCGTTGACTGAGGTGACGCGGAGGTCCGACCTCAGCGCGCGGGGATGTAGAGGGGCTGGCCGGCCCGGATGGCGCCGGAACTCGACAATGAGTTGAGGTCGACGATCTCGGCGATCACGACCCGAGGGTCCTTCTCGGGCGCGGTCTTCCGGGCGATCTCCCACAAGGTCTGCCCCGGCTGAACGACCACAGTGCGCGTGACGGCGTGATGGGGCGCGTCTGTCGACAGGGCCGGTCCGCCGACCAGCACGCCCAAGGCACCTGTCACCACGAGCACGGCCAGGAAGAGAACCAGCCGGCCCCTGCGCGTCAGCTCGACCGCAGCGCCCCGCGTGCCTTGCACCGCAGGTCGGGCTTCCCACCCGGTTGGCGAGGTGGAACGGGCGACGAGGTAGCCGTCGCCGCTGCTGAGTGCAGATGGATTGGATGCGCTGCTCATGCCCACCTCCAGGGAAGAGTGGCCGGCTCCACCGTGGACCGGCAACGTCGGACGCCTTGCGACAGCAGGTTTATCGGTTCCCACCGACAGTTCTCCGGGCCCGGAACGCACCGACGACGCCGTGTGGGCCGGTCGGCCGTGGCCACCAAGTCGAATGTACGTTCGATCGAACACATGTGCGAAACGCTAGCACGCGCGACGGACAGAAGTGCGGATCGGTCGAACGCGTGTTCGACCAACAGGTGACTTTTTCGCGATCGAGGGCCTTGCTACCGCCGCGTAGGGTGTTGACATGATCACCATCCAGCGCACGGTCACCACGGATCGGCCTCTCGGGCAGGTGTACGACTACCTCAGCGACTTCAGCAACGCCGAGGAATGGGACGCCGGGACGGTGCGCTGCGAGCGGATGTCGGGAGACGGTGGCGTCGGTACGTCGTACCGCAACGTCTCGAGGTTTCTCGGCCGGGAGACGGAGCTGACCTATGTCGTCAAGGAGGTCTCGCCGCGCTCGCGGTTCGTGATCCAGGGCGACAACAAGTCGGTGCGCTCGCTCGACACGCTGACGATGCGCAGCCAGGTGGATGGCACCGAGGTCGTCTATCGCGCCGACTTCGAGTTCAAGGGAGCCGCAAAGTACGTGGAGCCGGTGATGCGCTTCCCGCTCAAAAAGCTTGGCGACAACGCCGAACAGTCACTCCAGCGCGCCCTGAACAGCCTCTGATCCAGCCGCGAGATCGTGCCGAACACACCACAGGGCCGGCAGTATCCACAGCACACCCCAAGCGCAACACGCCGATTCGAACAGATGTTTGAAAGGGTCGGTCGTGAGGTCTAGCGTTCCCCTCATCGACGAATGTCGTGTGACGACCAGACACTTGCATGCAAGCGAAGGTGACTGCCATGGCTCACGCCAACGACGACTCCGCCGTCCATGAGCTGCCGGACGGGCCCGCGGACGCTGCCGGGCTCACGCCCCGTCAGCGTCGCGTGCTGTCGTTCATCCGCGACTCGGTCGAGAGCCGGGGCTACCCGCCGAGCATGCGCGAGATCGGCGTCGCGGTCGGCCTGACGAGCTCGTCGTCGGTCGCGCACCAGCTCCGCGTGCTCGAAGGCAAGGGCTTCCTACGTCGCGACCCCAACCGCCCGCGTGCGGTGGAGGTGCTGCTGCCTGACAGCACTCCGCGTCGCGCCGTCGGACCGGCCAGTCAAGCCCAATACGACGAGACGGACGAGGGCGACGCCCAGCCGGCCGCGGTCTACGTGCCGGTCGTCGGCCGGATCGCTGCCGGTGGACCAATCCTGGCCGAGGAGCGAGTCGAAGAGGTCTTTCCGCTACCACGTCAGCTGGTCGGCGAGGGCACACTCTTCTTGCTCGAGGTCAAGGGTGACTCGATGATCGACGCCGCCATCTGCGACGGTGACCTCGTGGTCATCCGTCAGCAGCCGTCGGCTGAGAACGGTGAGATGGTCGCTGCCCTGATCGACGGCGAGGCGACTGTCAAGACGTTCCAGCGCACCTCGGGCCGGGTTCTGCTACTCCCCCACAACGCGAGCTACGAGCCGATCGACGGCACTCACGCCTCGATCCTCGGCAAGGTCGTCACGGTCCTCCGTCGGGTCTGACGCTTGGCGCCCGAGGTCGGGTATGCCGCTTGCCTCTCGACGCCAGCCGCCGACCGATGACGGGGGGCCTCTTGACGCCGCGCCCGCAAGGGCGGACATTGACAGGACACACATCTCAGCATGTGACTCGACCGGCGGAGGTCCACGATGCCCGGCTGCAAGAAGCCAGGTGCCAGCGTCAATCGTCGGTAAGCAAAGGAAGAGCTCATCAAGGCGCTGCGCAACCCTTGATCTCCCTCTCGGGTGGCGCGGCCGAGCGTTCGGGCCACCCGAGAGGTTGACCGCCCCTCCGGGCGGTCTGGCATCCGCGCAGCGGACTTCGTCGCTGAGGTCAGGGCGTTCTCGGCGACCTACGGCGAAACGCCGGTGCGTTACGTTGCCCGCCGGCGCATCGAGCGCGCGCAGGACCTGCTGCTGGCGACCAACCTCACAGTCAGACGTCTCAGGCGAGCCATCGGGCTACGGCTTGGCGGAGAGGCGGTGCAGGGCAGCGCGTGCGACCTGGCCGTCGTAGGTGGTCCACATCGGGGGGAGGGACGCGCGCAGGAACCTGCCGTATCGGGCCGTGGCCAGCCGCGGGTCGAGGATCGCCACGACGCCACGATCGGCCTTGGTCCGGATCAGGCGGCCGGTTCCTTGCGCGAGCAGCAGCGCGGCATGGGTGGCGGACACGGCCATGAACCCGTTGCCGCCGGCGCGGTCCGCCGCCTTGGCGCGCGCCGACATCAGCGGGTCGTCCGGTCGGGGGAAGGGGATGCGGTCGATGATGACGAGCTGGCACGTCTCCCCCGGCACATCGAGCCCCTGCCACAGCGACAGCGTCCCGAACAGGCTGACCGCCGGGTTCGCGATGAACTCCGCCCGTAGGTGTGACAGCTGCCCGTCGCCCTGACACAGCACGGGCAGGTGCGGCGCCGCCTCGCGCAGCCCCTCAGCGGCGGCCTCGGCTGCCCGGCGTGAGGAGAACAGGCCCAGGGTGCGACCGTTTGCCGCCTCGAGCAGCCCGCGGATCTCGTCGATCTGAGCCGACCCGATCCCGTCGCGCCCTGGCGTGGGGAGATGCCGGGCGACGTAGAGGATCGACTGCTTCGGATAGTCGAACGGTGAGCCGACGTCGATCCCGCGCCAGGGCAGCACGAGCGAATCGGGCTCTAGGTCCTCCTCGGCGTCCAGGGGATCGTCCACGTCGCCCGGCACGCCACCGTTCCCCGGCCCGTCACCTCCCAGCAGCGGCTTGTCGACGTCGACGGCCGCGTCAGCGGAGGGACCAGCGGGTGTGTCGATCGAGTGGTCCACGCGTTCGTCCGGTTTGAGACCGATGGACGTGGCCATTGACGTGAAGTCGCCACCCAGCTTGAGCGTTGCGGACGTGAGGACGACTGTCTTGTCCGCGAGGAGCTTGTGGCGCAGCTGCCCCCACACCTGGAGGGGTGCCACGCAGAGCTGGTTGCCGCCGCGGGAACGCTCTCGCTCGGCAAGCCACGTCACGTCCGATGAGTCATGCGCCGCCAGCCGCTCGGCAACCTTGCGCAGCTCGTCGATCATCCCGCGTGCCTGCTGGCGGGCCGCATCAGCTTCCGTGACTTTCGACTCCTTCGGAAAGGCCGAAAACGCGGCTCGAGTGGCGCTTCTCAGCATGTCGAGGGCACTGGCGAGACCTTCGGGCAACGTGTCGATCAGACCAGGTTCGAGGTCGGCGATCGCGGCGCGTAGTGCGTCGGCCGCATCGGAGACGGCGTCGGCCTGACCGTCTTCGAGGAAGTTGCGGGCGCGCCGGGCGGCCCGCTCGATCGACGGGAGCGACAGCTCGTCGGTGGCCGCCTGCGTCACTCTCGCGACGAGCTCGTGAGCCTCGTCGACCACCACGACGTCGTACTCGGGGATCATCGGCACGCCCTCGATCGCGTCGATAGCGAGCAGGGAGTGGTTGGTGACGATCAGGTGCGAGGCCATGGCCCGCTCGCGTGCCCGCTCGGCAAAACACTCCACGGCATAGGGGCACTTGGCCGCTCCCAGGCACTCACGATGGCTCACCGAGACCTGGTGCCACACCCGGTCGGCGTGCGACGGCGCGCTGTCACGATCGCCCGGCCCGCGTGCCTTGGATTCCGCCTCTGCCCACTCGCGCAGCCTCAGCACCTCAGCGCCCATCGTTGCCTCGGGGATGTCGACAAGCGTGCCCTGGTCATCGGGCACGCCATCACGGATCCGGTGCAGGCACGCGTAGTTGCCGCGGCCCTTGAGGACGGCGTAGGTCGGGCGAGCGCCAAGTACGTCGGCCGCCGCGTCGAGCAGGGCAGGGATGTCGCGCTCGACCAGCTGATGCTGCAGCGCCAACGTTGCCGTCGCCACCACCACCCGTTCGCCGTTCAGCACAGCCGGGACCAGATAGCCGAGCGACTTGCCGGTGCCCGTGCCGGCCTGCACCAGGAGATGCTCGCCAGCCTCCATCGCTGCACGCACGGCGCGCGCCATGGCGACCTGGCCAGGTCGGTCCTCACCGGCAAGGTTGCCGACGGCCTCACGCAAGACCTCCTCGACCGTAGGCGCCGTCTGGTCGGCGGGCGGAGGAGGGTTGGGCACCCGCTCGAGGCTAGCCGACCCCACCAGCGAGAGCGGGCCTCTCCACAGGTTGTCGTCCCCGACACCCGCGCGAGGATTGAGCGGTCAGCCGGACAGCACGAGCCGCCGTGCAGGTTGCCTCGTCGTGCCGCACGAACTTCGATCGCTCAGGCCGCTGGTCAGAAGACGTTGTGCACGGCGCCGAAGAGCATCGGTCCGAGGAAGCTCAGCAGCACGAGCCACGCGACGACCCGATGGGAGAGCTTGGTCGGGCTCAGCGACCCGGCCATGGCGACCATGGCGCCCTCTTCGGTGTTGCGGTCCAGGCCCAGCATCCGGGCGTCGTCGGGTATCCCGCGCATGCTGTGCACGTGACCCGTGGTCTCGACATACGGGTCCTCGTCCATGACGACGATGCTAACCCGGCCCCAGGGTTCTCACCCGGCCACCGTCGGATTGAGTGGGCACCTGAGTCGGGCCGGCCGTTCGTACGACGTCTGGGCGGTCACGCCGGGGCCGTGACGTAGTCCGCGAGCTCACCGGCCAGGCCCGGGTTGACCATTGCGCGCAGACGTGTGCCGTCGCCGGTGTGCTCGAGAGTCAGCACCTCGCCGTGCTCGTGCACCTTGCTGATCAGGTCTCCGCGCGAGTAGGGCACGAGCGCATCGACCTTGACCGACGGTCGCGGCAGGTTCGCCTCGATCGCGGCTAGTACGTCGTCCACGCCTGCCCCGGTGCGCGCCGACACGACGACCGCGTGCGGCTCGCGGGCGAGCAGCCGCGCCACGACGAGCGGATCGGCCGCGTCCGACTTGTTGACAACGATCAACTCGGGAACCTTGTCGGCACCGATCTCCGCGAGCACCTCACGCACCGCGGCGATCTGACCTTCGGGGTCGGCATGCGAGCCATCGACGACGTGCAGGGCGAGATCGGCCTGCGCCACCTCCTCCAGGGTCGAGCGGAACGCCTCGACAAGCTGATGCGGCAGGTGCCGGACGAACCCGACCGTGTCCGACATCGTGTAGATGCGGCCGTCACCGGTCGTGGCCCGCCGCGTGGTGGGGTCGAGCGTCGCGAAGAGCGCGTCCTCGACGAGCACACCGGCCCCGGTGAAGCGATTGAGCAGCGACGACTTGCCGGCGTTGGTGTAGCCGGTGATCGCCACGGCAGGAATCTCGCGACGGACGCGTTCGGCCCGCTTCGTGACTCGCGCGGTCTTCATGTGGTTGAGCTCGCGCCGCAGCCTCGCCATCCGGGTGGTGATCCGCCGACGGTCCGTCTCCAGCTTCGTCTCACCCGGGCCACGACCACCGATGCCGCCCCCTTGGACACCGACGCGCCCACCTGCCTGACGGGACAGGTTGCCGCCCCACCCCCGCAGCCGCTGCTTCAGGTAGTCCAGCTGGGCGAGCTCGACCTGTGACTTGCCCTCCTTGGACCGCGCGTGCTGGGCGAAGATGTCGAGGATCAAGGCGGTCCGGTCGACGACCTTGACCTTGACCCGGTCCTCGAGGTTGCGCAGCTGAGATGGGCTCAGCTCGCCGTCACAGATCACGGTGTCGGCACCGGTCTCGGTGACGACCATCCGGAGGTGGTCGACCTTGCCCGGGCCGATGTAGGTGGCTGGGTCCGGCTTCTGCCGGCGCTGCGACAGTGCGTCGAGCACGAGCGAACCGGCCGTCTCGGCCAGCAGCTTCAGCTCGGCGAGGGAGTTGTCGGCTGCCTCGACGGTGCCCTCGGTCCACACGCTGACGAGCACGACGCGCTCGAGGCGTAGCCGTCGGTACTCGACCTCGCTGACGTCATCCAGCTCCGTCGACAGGCCAGCGACGCGACGAAGCGCATTCCGCTCCTCGAGCTCGTAGTCGCCCTGCTCGTCGCCGCCCCGGTCGCCGTCGACCTGCCCTCGTCGCCCGCCGCCGCTCGGGTTGCCGTCGATATGGTCATCTCCGGCCCGGTCGCCCTCGTCGTCGGGGCCCGGCATCATGTGGTCGCTGTCGAAGAAGTCGTCATCAAGCTCGATGTCAGAGGAGCGGCCTTCGGGGCTGTTGCCGGACCCTGCGCGCGGCCCCTGGAACGTGCTCGGCTCGTCGGCATACTCATGTTTGTTCACTGTCATCGTGCTCCACTCTACGTCGCAGGGCTGCCTGCCTCGACCCCATTTCCGGGCATCAGTGCACCGTGAGCTTGCCGCGACGTGCCGCAGCGGTGCGTCAGGCGGCGAGCGGCACGGCGGCTGAGCATCGGTCCCAGCCCTTGACAGTGCGAGCAATCTGACAGACAAGGCCGCGTCGACAGCAGCGCAGTGCGACTGAAGAGTCCGCGAGACACACGCAGGAGGCCAGCGATGACGGCGATCTTTGTGGGCTGGGGAGTGTCGGCTGCGGCGATCATCGCGCTGGCTGTCGTGCTGGGTCAAGTCCGCTGGGGTGGTGTACGACGGGTGATCCCTCGTCGTTGGTTGTTCAGGCGGTGATGGCCTGGATGGTCAGCTGGTTGGTCACCTCCTCGGTGGTGGGGTCGACGGCTTGGGATCGGGCAAGAACGTCGAGTC
>JBBRYB010000017.1:0-76965 GCA_038238115.1 Propionibacteriales bacterium
CGTCGCCGGTGGCGAGGTAGCCCTCGTTGAAGACGAGGAACAGCACCGCCAGCACGCCGCCGAGCCGCTCGGGGAGGTCAGCGGCCCCGGGCACCCGGTAAGGCACCTTCGCCGCCGCGATCTTCTTCTTCGCCCGGGTGATCCGCTGCGCCATCGTGGTCTCGGGCACGAGGAACGCCTGAGCGATCTCGGCCACGGTCAGCCCACCGAGGAGACGGAGCGTCAGCGCGATCCGCGCTTCCGGCGCGAGCGCCGGGTGGCAGCAGGTGAACAGCAGCCGCAACCGGTCGTCCTCGACCGGCCCGGTGGGCTCGTGGGGCGTGTCGTCGTACTGCATGAGGGCCGCCTGGTGCTTGGCGTCGCGCTGCTTCTCGCGGCGGATCCGGTCGATCGCGCGGTTGCCCGCGGTGCTGGTGAGCCAGCCGCCGGGGTTAGGAGGTACGCCAGACTCCGGCCACTTCTCCAGCGCGGCCACCAGCGCCTCGCCAGCCGCCTCCTCGGCGATGTCGATCTCACCGAAGCGGCGGACGAGCGAGGCGATCAGGCGGCCGTACTCCTCGCGGAAGACCCGCTCGACGGCCGCCGTTCCACCCTGCATCGATCAGTCGTCGGTCGAGCCGGCTCAGGCGAGGCCGTCGAACGGACGGACCTCGACCTTGCCCCGGCACGCCTTGGACCCCTCGGCCGCGAGCTTGAGCGCCACATCGAGGTCGGGCGCGTCGACGACCCAAAAGCCCCCGATGACCTCCTTCGTCTCGAGGTAGGGGCCGTCGGTCACCACCGGCGTCTCACCCTGGCCGTCGACGACGGTCGCCGTCGACGCCGACTGAAGGCCACCGGCGAAGACCCAGCAGCCATCGGCTTGAAGCTTGTCATTGAAGGCGCCGGTCGCCGCGAACGCCTCCTCCATCTCTTCCTTCGAGCCGTAGTTGCCGAACTCGTCCATCTCGGCCGGGCCGTGCACGCTCAGCAAGTAGTGCGTCATCCCACTTCTCCTCAGTTCCGGGGCGGTCCCGATGACCGCCTTCCACCACCACCACGAACGGCATCCCACCGATACGACAAACCTGCCACAGAAACCTTGCGACGGGGTTGCTCACAGGCCACTGCCCGTTCGACGCCCTGTAGCAGTAGCGCCGGTCGCAGCAGCACCGGACGCTCGCGTGCAGGCACAGCCGCGCCTGCGTCAGCGCGTCGCCGACGGAACCGGCCGCGCCCGCGTCACGGCCGGGACTCGCACCTGACCCGTCCCGGTGCTGCGTGACCGCGCGCGTCGACCCCGTAGAACATTTTCTTCTCGCGACCTGTCGGATCCAGACCCGCACGTTCGTGGAGGGTATGAGCGGGTCGCACCAGGCGCTCCGCCGAGGAAACGGAGCTCGAGATGTCCACCACCACGCAGGTCCCCACCTACGTCACTTCCGCCGCGCCGGCCCCCGCCGCGGAGCGGAAGCCGGTCTGGAAGCACGGCGTCGCCGCGGCCGTCTTCGCCTCGGTCGCTACGACTGCCCTGGCGGCGGTCGCGTCGTCCGCCGGTGTCTCATTCGCCAGCAGCACAGGCGCGAGCATCCCGATCGCCGGGTTCGCGCAGCTGACGCTGGTCTTCTCGCTAGTCGGCGTCGGCATCGCTGCCGTCATGGCCCGCAAGGCGCGCCGGCCGCGGCCCATGTTCGCGCGGACGGCGGTCGCGCTGACCGCCCTGTCCTTCGTCCCGGACCTGACGTTCGGGTTCGACGCCGGCTCCGCGGCCACCCTGATCACGCTGCACACCGTCGCCGCGGCGATCGTGGTGCCAACCCTGGCGGGGCGTCTCGCGCGCACCCGCTGACCAGGCTCGATCCGTGCCACTCCCCTTCTGCCAGGTCAACGCCTTCACCAATGGTGCCTGGAGGAGTTTTGGAGTAGTGGTCGGGCCACGCTCGTAGGCCCGTTCAGCGCCTGGCCAGGCAAGCGCTTGACGTCGACCCCGGACCCCAGTTCGGAGTCGGGTGCGGAGCAGCCCACGGACCCGAGCGGGAACGATGGGCGCCGGCGGCGTCGTTGCGCGAAGCCCGAGCGCCACCCACGACGAGGAGCGCCGAAGGCCGCTGCACTAGCGGCCGGCAGAGCGGCAAGGTCGAGCCAGGCGGCCTACGTTGCTTCAGGCCGATGCTCGCTGGCGTTCAGCCTCATCACGGCGAGCGCCGTACCGACAGCGATGACGATCAAGCTGAGGTAATAGCCGAACCCATGGCCGGTCACACTGTCGACGTTGATGCCGATGCTCTTGGCGCCGCCGGTTCCGGGCCAGGTCAGGCCGGCGATGATCACGCACAGCAGAGCCAGGCCGAAGAGCGCAGCCACCGTCAGCCGCACCGGCACGGGCAGCCGCGTGCCGAGAAGCGTGAGCGTCACGAGCACCGCGCCGACGAGCGCGAGCAACATGGCGAACCAGCCGAAAAAGCCGTGCCACGCAGTGTTCGAGGTGCTGGCGAAGCCACCGAGTGACACGGTGTAGTAGGGCAGGAACGACGCGATGAAGGCCAGCACCCCGGCGACGATGATGCCGAGGTCGAACGGATTGGCGCTCTGAAGAGTGCCTTTCAACTCGTCGCTGCTCATGCCGGCGCCGGGCCCGTTGTAGCCGCCTGGCCCGCTCGCGCCCCCAGACGGCGGGCCAGCAGGCGGCGGGCCGGAGGGTCGCCCTGTCGGACCGGTGGCTGGAGGTGGTGTGCCGCCAGCACCCGTGGGTTCGGGAGGAGGAGGCGGAGGCGTGGGGTCGGACATGCGTTTCTCCTCGTGTCGAGACGGAGGCCGGGGCATCGCGATGGCTGACACCCGACAGCCGAGCTGCTCGCTTCGATGGTCCCGCACGGACGCGACCCGGTTCGTCAAATGGGCGTAATGCGGCTTTACGTGCGTGCCGTCCCAATGACCGGGGTCGCACACAGCGGGATGGCACTGGTGAGCGACCTCGCAACGAGGTGGGAGGCGCGTTAGCCCGCGGCGAGGCCGGCGGTCACGGCGACGAGGCGTACCACGCCGAAGGCAATCCACAGCGCAGCGATGACGAGGAAGGCCCGGCTCGAAACCAGGCTGCTGAGCGGCGGGGCGGCCCGGCGCCGAACGCCGGCCGAAGTCACTACCACGAGCAGGCCGAGCGCCGCAACCAGTGCCAGGACACCGAACGGGTTGGCCGCCAGCCCGTGTCCCCACTGGCCGTGCAGGAGGTAGACCCAGGAGCGGATGAGCCCACACCCCGGGCACGGCAGACCCGTCACGAGCCGGAACGGGCAGAGCACCGGGCCATCCTCGACCGTGCCCGGGTCAGCCAACGCGGCGGCCATGATGCCACCAGCACCAAGACCCGCTAGCAGTCCGGTCGAAGGCCCGCCTCTGGCAGAGAAGGTCGTCGCCCGGGCCGCGTCAGCGAAGCTGGCGGCCATCGCTGTCCGGGACCTTGCGAAGCGCGATGAGGATCAGGTCGACCAACGCCCAGATCCCGAGGCCTCCACAGGTCAGCAGCTTGAGGATGCCGAGCCCGGTGTAGCCGAGGTAGAACCGGTCGACGCCGAGCGTGCCGAGAAAAGCCGACAGAAGCAGCGCGATCAGCCACTCCTTGTCTGAGAACAGGCCCGGCACCTGGGACGCGTTGAACCAGCCGCCTCCGCTGGCCCGGCGCACCTGCGCATCGGCCTTGAGCTGGCCACCGCTTGCCATCGCCTGCAGGTCGACGTAGGAGTAGGGGCCGACCTCGCCGCCCATTGCATACAGCAGGAATTGCTCGCTGAAGACGTCTTGAGGCGGCTGCTGGGCGGGATTTCCGGAGTTCGTCGTCATGGCCGACGATCCTAGGGCCTGTAAGGCAGGTCACGGAGTGGCCAAGGATGGCGAACCACCTGGCGAGTGTTTACCGCTGAGGGAGAGTAGGACCGCGGCGCGCGCAAGATGAGCCGCGTAGACTCGATCGGGCAGTAAAATCGGGGGCTAAGGGTAGCGAAGTGAGGATGCGGTGACCAAACAGGTCAAGCAGCTCGACCGAGTAATCATCCGATTCGCCGGCGACTCCGGTGACGGCATGCAGCTCACAGGTGATCGGTTCACGCAGGAGACCGCCGCCTTCGGAAACGACCTGTCGACGTGGCCGAACTTCCCGGCGGAGATCCGCGCACCGGCCGGCACCCTCCCCGGCGTCTCGTCTTTTCAACTGCACTTCGCCGACCACGACATCCTCACCCCCGGCGACGCTCCCGACGTTCTCGTCGCGATGAACCCGGCCGCACTGCGTGCCAACATCAGGGACCTCGCGGCCGGGGCGACCCTGATCGTCGACATCCACGACTTCACGTCCCGCAACCTCACACGCGCAGGGTACGGCGACAACCCGCTCGAGGACGGGTCCCTCGACAACTACAGCCTCCACGCCATCGACCTGACCGGCCTGACCGTTGAGTCCATCAAGGGCTTCGCGCTCAGTCGCAAGGACGCCGGCCGGGCGAAGAACATGTTTTCGCTCGGGCTGTTGTCCTGGCTCTACGGTCGGCCGGTCGAGTCGACCGAACAGTTCCTCGCCAAGCGGTTCGCCCGATCGCCCGACATCCGCGACGCCAACCTGGCCGCCTTCAAGGCGGGCTGGAACTTTGGCGAGACGACGGAGACGTTCTCGGTCTCCTATGAGGTAAAGCCCGCGCCGATGCCCAGCGGAACCTACCGCAACATCTCGGGCAACCTGGCTCTGAGCTACGGCCTCGTCGCCGCCTCGGTGCGCTCCGGGCTGCCGCTCTTCCTCGGCGCCTACCCGATCACCCCTGCGTCGGACATCCTCCACGAGCTCAGCAAGCACAAGCGGTTCGGCGTGATGACGTTTCAGGCCGAGGACGAGATCGCTGGCATCGGCGCCGCGCTCGGCGCCTCGTTCGGGGGCGCGCTCGGCGTGACCACGACGTCGGGACCCGGCATCTCTCTGAAGAGCGAGACGATCGGCCTGGCGGTGTCGCTCGAGCTTCCGCTTGTCGTCGTCGACGTACAACGCGGTGGACCATCGACGGGGCTCCCCACGAAGACCGAGCAGTCCGACCTGCTGCAGGCCATGTTCGGCCGCAACGGGGAGGCGCCGGTACCGATCGTCGCGCCCCACTCCCCCGGGGACTGCTTCGACGCCGCGATGGAGGCAGCCAGGATCGCGGTGACCTACCGCACGCCGGTCATGTTGATGTCCGACGGCTACCTCGCCAACGGCTCGGAGCCCTGGCAGCTGCCCGACGTACGTGCATTGCCCACCATCGACCCGGGGTTCGCCAGTGCGGCCAACCACGAGACCGAGACCGGTGATGAGGAGTTCTGGCCCTACCAGCGGGACCCGCAGACGCTGGCTCGGCCGTGGGCGGTCCCCGGCACGCCTGGGCTCGAGCACCGCCTCGGTGGGCTCGAGAAGGCCGACGGCCACGGCAACATCTCCTACGATCCGCGCAACCACGACCTGATGGTCCGCACCCGGCAGGCCAAGGTGGACAGGATCGCCGAGACGGTCACCCCGCTCCAGGTCGACGACCCGAGCGGCAAGGCGCGCGTCCTCGTGCTCGGTTGGGGATCCACCTACGGCCCGATCGGCGCGGCATGCCGGAGGCTGCGCAACCGGGGACTGCACGTCGCCCAGGCACAGCTGCGCCACCTCAACCCGTTCCCACCCAACGTCGGTGACGTACTGCACGCGTACGACCGCGTAGTCGTGCCCGAGATGAACCTCGGCCAGCTGGCGATGCTGCTGCGCGCGAAGTACCTCGTCGACGTCCTCGGCTACAACCAGGTGCGGGGCCTGCCGTTCACCGCCACCGAGCTCGAGACCGTCCTGACCACCGCCGTCGAGGCCGCGAACTCCGAGGCCAACGACACCGAGACCAACGACATGGGGGACAACGACACGGGGGCCAACGACACGGAGCACGGCCATCCACCCGTCACCTCCAACGGGGCCACCTCCAACGGGTCCACATCCCACCAGGCCAGTCACAGCGAGGAAAGGAACCGATGACGACCGAACTGCCCATGCCCGGCCTGCGCGACGTCCCCTCGGCGCCCACGCCCAACTCCCGCAAGGACTTCGCGTCCGACCAGGAGGTGCGCTGGTGTCCCGGCTGCGGCGACTACATCATCCTCGCGGCAGTGCAGGGGTTCCTGCCTTCGCTCGGGCTGCGCAAGGAGAACATCGTCTTCGTGTCCGGAATCGGCTGCTCGTCGCGGTTTCCCTACTACCTCGACACCTACGGCATGCACTCCATCCACGGCCGAGCGCCCGCGATCGCGACCGGGCTTGCCATCGCGCGCTCCGACCTCTCGGTGTGGGTCGTGACCGGCGACGGTGACGCATTGTCCATCGGGGGCAACCACCTGATCCACGCGATGCGACGCAACGTCAACCTGACGATCCTGCTGTTCAACAACCGGATCTACGGGCTCACCAAGGGCCAGTACTCGCCGACGTCCGAGCCCGGCAAGATCACGAAGTCGACGCCGATGGGTTCCGTCGACACGCCCTTCAACCCGATCTCGCTCGCGCTCGGGGCCGAGGCCAGCTTCGTGGCGCGCACGCTCGACTCCGACCGGGCTCACCTGACCGAGGTGCTCAGGGCGGCGGCCGCCCATCGGGGTACGGCGCTGGTCGAGATCTACCAGAACTGCCCGATTTTCAATGATGGCGCGTTCGACGTACTCAGGGACAAGGACGAAGCCGAGGGCCGCCTTCTGCGGCTCGAGCACGGTCAGCCGGTGCGAATCGGCGACCACGAGTTCATCCATGACGCGCACTGCGCCAACCCCAGCCAGGCGTTCGAGATCTCACGGCTCGACGATGGCACCATGGCGCACGTGCCGATCGGCATCTTCCGCCAGGTCGAGCGGCCGACGTACGACGACGGCGTCCGGACGCAGGTCGCCGCCGCCAGGTCAGAGGATGGCGACGGCGATCTGGCGGCCCTGATCGCAGGCAACGACACCTGGACGGTCAGCGACGCGTCGTGAACACCGCGCTGTAGGACCGGATGAACTTCGTACTGGCCGGCGTCGACACCCGCCAGAACGAGCGGCCGTGCGAGGGTGCTCGGACCTTGAAGTTGAAAGAACCGCGCCTGCCCGCATGCGCGGAGCGGGTGCGGTGCCACCCGCAGGTGGCGCAGTTGCGCTTCTCCAGACGGACGATCTTGTGGGCGTAGGCCGGGCCGACGCGGCCGTGGAACCGCCCGCTGCGGTCCTGGAGCGTGGCGCTGATGTGCCGGTAGACCGACACCGACGTCACAGCATGCGACCGCCTGAAGTGGGGATTGCCGGCGAAGAGGACGCGGTACTTCGCGTTGGCGAGCGACCTCGCCGAGAACGAGAAGGTCGGCGTACGGTCGCGCTGCGTGACGTCCTTGCCGAGGTACCTCCACCTCGACGTGCCGGAGATCTTGCGGTAGAGGTTCACAGGCTTACCGCGCAGTGCCCCCGTCCTTCCCCTGATCGTGGTAACGACCTGGCCGCGGATCATTGTCTTCGAGCCGTAGCCACGCGTGTGATCGGAGGACGTCAGCCGGATCCGCGTGTCGTGCCGCTTCGCTGCCGGTGCCGTGGCGACCGCCACACCTGAGAACGAGTCCGTCGTCGTCGCGGAAGCCGATGCCGCCGGACCGGTGCCTGGCAGAGCAAACAGGCCAGCTGCCGTGAGGCCGATCAGCAGCGAGCGCGCTCGCTGCTGATCTGAGCGAGAACTCAGGTGGGCGCGCAGAGCCGACAGGCGCGAGGGTGCTGTCGCCGGGTGAAGTGGTGCTGTCATGTGGTGGGGAACCCAGACTTGTCAGGAAACTCGGTCGGATCGACCGCTTGCATGGCTAGCACCGTAAGCCGCGGCTCGGCCGTACACCAAACCCACCGCTTGGCGAGGATGGCACCCAAGCGTTCCGGCTGAGCGCAGCCGCGTCTCACCGTAACGACCAACAAGGCTCGTTGGTCCTGACGCACGCTAGGATCGGCGGGTGTCGGAGGAACGTCGCGGTTTCGCGCTCGGGGTGGCTGCCTTCGGGCTCTGGGGACTGTTCCCGCTCTACTGGCCGCTGCTCGAGCCGACTCCCGCAACCGAGATCCTCGCTCAGCGGATCCTCTGGTCGCTGCTCTTGACCGGCGTGATGCTGCTCGTCACTCGTCGTACCGCTCAGCTGAGGGCGATCTGGGCGGTCCCACGGGTGCGCTACGCGATGACGGTCGCCGGTGTCGTGATCTGTTTCAACTGGGGAACCTACATCTGGGGTGTCAACAACGGCCACGTCGTGGACACCTCGCTCGGCTACTACATCAACCCGCTCGTGACGGTGCTGCTCGGCGTGGTCGTGCTCAAGGAACGGCTGCGGCGCTGGCAGTGGGCCGCGCTCGCCGTCGCCTTCGTCGCGGTCGTCGTGCTGAGCCTCCAGGTGGGTCATCCGCCCTGGATCTCGCTGGTGCTGGCGTTCAGCTTCGGCACCTACGGGCTGGTGAAGAAGCAGGCCTCGGTCGGTCCGATCGAGGGCCTGACATATGAGGGGCTCGTGCTCGCGCCGGTAGCCATCGGCTACCTCGGCTGGCTCAGCTACACCGGCCAGGCGACCGCGTGGTCGCAAGGGATCGGCCACGTCTGGCTGCTGTCACTGACGGGGGTGGTCACCGCGGCACCGTTGCTCTGCTTCGCCGGCTCCGCCAACCGCATCTCCCTCACGACCGTCGGCCTGCTGCAATACATCGCCCCCACGATCCAGCTCATCTTGGGTGTGACTCTCTTCGGTGAACCCATGGGCTCGCTTCGCTGGGTGGGCTTCTCCCTGGTCTGGCTGGCGCTGGGCATGTTCACGCTGGACTCCCTCGCAGCGCGGCGCCGACGTGCTGCCCTCACCCTTCTCCCCGCCGAGACGCCACCAAAGGCCCGGGTCTAACGGCGTGTCGAGAGCCGGCGGCGGGGAACAGTGTCCGCGTCGAGGCGGCCGATGCCCAGTCGCTGACCGAGGGCGAGCAAGTCGCATCGAGAGCTCCGCGACACGCCGCAATAGTTGGGCCTTCGCTGGCCTCTCGGCGTGGGCGGGGGTTGGGTAGGAGGCTAGGAGGTGCGGCTGGTGACGAGGTCGCACAGCGCGGCCAGGGCGCCCCGGGCGGGGATGTCGGGAAGCGTCGTCAGCAGGCGGCGGGCGTTGTCCGTGCACCGCTGCACCTCCGCGCGCGCCAGGTCGAGAGCCGGGTTGGCGCGGAGCAGGAGCAGCGCCTCGGCGTGTGAGGCGTCGTCATCGATCGGGCCACCTAGCAGCTCCAACAGTCGCGTGTCGGCGTGGCTGCTGGACCGCTGCGCGAGCAGGGTCGGAAGTGTCGGCACACCTTCGCGCAGGTCGGTTCCGGGCGTCTTGCCCAGGTCGGCCGTCTCGCTGGCGACGTCGATGACGTCGTCGGAGAGCTGGAAGGCCGTTCCGATCTGCTCGCCGAACTCCATCAGCGCCTGCTCGACCTGGGGCGACGCCCCGGACAGGCGGGCGCCGAAACGCGCCGACGTGGCGATCAGGGAGCCGGTCTTTTCCGCGACCACGGAGAGGTAGTGCGCCAGCGCGTCCTCCCCTTCACATGGACCCACGGTCTCGCGGATCTGGCCCTGCACGAGCCGCGAAAACGTCCTCGCCTGGATCCGGACCGCATCCGGCCCAAGACCGGCCACGATGTCGGAGGCCCGCGAGAAGAGGAAGTCGCCGGTCAGGATCGCGATCGAGTTGTCCCATCGGGCGTTGGCGCTCGGCGCCCCTCGGCGCAGGGCGGCCTCGTCCATCACGTCGTCGTGGTAGAGCGTGGCGAGGTGGGTGAGCTCGACGACCAGCGCCGCCGGTATGACGCCGGGCGCCTCGGGGTCACCGAACTCCGACGCGAGCACCACGAGGAGCGGCCGAAACCGCTTCCCGCCGGCGCTGAGGAGATGGTGCGCGGCCTCGTTGACGAAGCCGATGTCGGAGGCGACGGCCAGGGCCAGCTCGCGCTCCGTCTCCAGCAGCTTCGATCGCACCCGCGACTCGAGGTCAGGGTTGTCGAACGGCAGGCCAAGCACCGTTTCCACAATCGTGTCCCCTTAACGAATGAACTCACCAGCTTGGCGCGCCAGATCCAACACGGGCTGAGGCACGATGCCCAGCACCAGTGTCATCGTCGCACCAATGGTGATAGTGACGGTCGTCAGCATGCTGGGAACCGCCACGGTGGGGCCTTCCCCGACCGGGTCGGAAAAGAACATCAACACGATGACGCGTACATAGAAGAATGCCGCTACCACGCTCATGAGTACGGCGACCACGACCAGCGGCCAAGCGCCGCCCGACCACGCCGAGGTGAACACCGCCCACTTGCCGGTGAAGCCGCTCGTGAGTGGGATGCCGGCGAAGGCGAGCAGGAAGAAGGCGAACACACCGGCTAGCACCGGCGCCTCCCTGCCGAGCCCGGCCCACCGGGACAGGTGTGTGGCCTCGCCGCCGGCATCGCGCACGACGGTCACCACGGCGAAGGCGCCGATCGTCGTGAAGCCGTAGGTGACGAGGTAGAACAGGACGGCCTGCAGGCTGGTGATCTCCCGGCCAGCGACCTCGATGCCCTGGTGAGCGCCGACGAAACCGGTGAGCAGGAAGCCGGCGTGGGCCACCGACGAGTAGGCGAGCATGCGCTTGACGTCGGTCTGGGTAATCGCGATGACCGACCCGATGGCCATCGTGAGGGCGGCGACGATCCACATCATCGGCTCCCAGTCCCAACGGGCCCCCCCGAGCGAGACGTAGAAGACGCGCAGCAGCGCCCCGAACGCCGCGAGCTTCGTACACGCCGCCATAAAAGCGGTCACGGCCGTGGGCGCGCCCTGGTAGACGTCGGGCGTCCAGGCGTGGAACGGCGCCGCGCTGACCTTGAAGAGCAGGCCGACGCCGATCAACCCCATCCCGGTCAGCAGCAGACCGCTGGCGCCGACGCGCGACGAGACGGCCGAGTCGATAGCAGCCAGGTCGAACGAGCCGGCGAAGCCGTAGACCAGCGCGATGCCGTACAGGAAGAAGGCAGACGAGAAGGCGCCCAGCAAGAAGTACTTCATCGCGGCCTCCTGGCTGATCAGGCGGCGACGCCGAGCCAGCCCGCACAGGAGGTAGAGCGGCAACGAGAGCACCTCGAGCGCCACGAACATCGTCAGCAAGTCGTTGGCCGCCGGGAAGAGCATCATGCCGCCGATCGCGAACATGACGAGCGGGAAGACCTCGGTGTGCTCCACGCCGCGAGACGACGCCTCCCGCTCGGCCTCGGTGCCTGGCAGTGCGGCCGCCTGACCGGCGAAGGCGGTGACACCACCTTCGAGTCGGCGCTCGGCGAAGAGCATCACGCTGATGATCGAGAAGATCAGCAGCGTTCCCCACAGGAACAGCGAAGGCCCGTCGACCGCGATCGCGCCCATCGCCTCGATCGAGCCGCGTGACGAGCCGTCACTGTTGGAGCTCAGGCTGGCCGCGACGGCGATGACGCTGGCAAAGGAGGTTGCCAGGCCCACGAGGGCGAGCGTCGACTGGATCAGGTAGCGGCGTTGGCGCGGCGCGAACGCCTCGACGAGTACACCGACGAGGGCGACCCCGAAGACGATCAGCAGCGGGGAGAGCTTGCCGTAGGCGATCGTGGGGGCGTCAAAGGTGGCTGCCGCGAGCGTGGTCACTGGGGCGTTCCCTCCAGGTCGGCCGCGATGGTCGGCTCGGGGTCACTGACGCCGACGTGCTGGAGCAGCGAGTTGACGGTCGGGTTGAGGACGTCGAGCGCCGGTTTCGGGAAGAACCCGAGTACGACGATGAGCACGAGCAGCGGAGCCAGCGCCGCGATCTCACGCGGCCGCAGGTCGGGCAGGTGCTTGGTCGACTCGCGCACCGGCCCCGTCATCGTGCGCTGGTACATGATCAGGATGTAGAGCGCAGCCAGCACGGTGCCGAGTGTGGCGATGACCGCCGCGGTGATCGATGTCGTGAACGTCCCGACCAGCACGAGGAACTCGCTGACGAACGGAGCCAGCCCTGGCAATGACAGGCTCGACAGACCAGCGACGAGGAACACACCGGCGAGCATCGGAGCGACCTTCTCGACCCCCCCGTAGTCGCTGATCATCTTCGATCCGCGTCTGCTGATCAGGAACCCGGTCACCAAGAACAACGCGGCGGTGGACATGCCGTGGTTGAACATATAGAGCGCCGCCCCCGACTGCGCCTGGCTGGTCATGGCGAAGATCCCGAGCACGATGAAGCCGAAGTGAGACACCGAGGTGTAGGCGATCAGCCGTCGGATGTCGTTCTGCCCGATTGCGAGCAGGGCGCCGTACAGCACCGAGATGACGGCGAGCGCGATCACCACAGGAGTGGCCCAGCGCGACGCCTCAGGGAAGATCCCGAGACAGAAGCGCATCATCCCGAAGGTGCCGATCTTGTCGAGGATGCTGACGAGCAGCACCGAGGTGCCAGGCGTGGCTTCGCTGGCCGCTTCGGGCAGCCAGGTGTGCACGGGCCAGAGCGGCGCTTTGACCGCGAACGCGATGAAGAACCCCAAGAAGAGCCAACGCCCCGTGGACTGCGACATCGACACGTTCATCAGGTCGTCCAGCAGGTATGACGGTCCACTCGACGAGCCGGACGACACGACATACAGGCCGACCACCGACGCGAGCATCAGCAGCCCGCCCAGCAGGTTGTAGAGCAGGAACTTCACTGCGGCGTAGGACCGTCGTACGCCGCCGAACCCGCCGATCAGGAAGTAGATCGGGATCAACGTCGCCTCGAAGAGGACGTAGAACAAGAACACGTCGGTGGCGGCGAAGACGCCGATCGAGAGGCCCTCGAGGGCCAGGATCCAGGCGAAGAACGAGCTGACGCTCCACCGGCCTTCTTCGGCGTCGTTCCAGGAGGCAAGGATGACCACCGGAGTCAGGATCGTCGTCAGCAGCACGAGCACCAGGCCGAGCCCGTCGACTCCGACGGCATAGAAGGCGCCGAAGGACGAGATCCACTGGTGTTGCTCGACGAACTGGTAGCCGCCACCGGCGTGGAACTGCACCGCGACCCCGACCGAGATCGCGAGCGCGAGCCCGGAGATCCCGAGCGCGACCTGCTTCGGCAACGCGGTGCCGCGCGGCAGCAACACGACGGCTACCGCGCCGACCAGGGGCAGCGCCGCGAGGATGGACAACCAGGGCAGGCTCATCTCGGTCCCGTTCATCCCAGCCTCACCGCGAGCATCGCGAGCACGACGAGCGCCGAACCGGCGAGCATGGACAGCGCGTACGAGCGCACGAATCCGCTCTGCCAGCGACGGACCCGTCCCGACGTGCCGCCTACCAGCGTCGAGACCCCGTTGACGGCGCCGTCGATGCCGCGATTGTCGAGGTAGACGAGCGACCGGGTCAGGTATTGGCCGGGGCGCATGAAGGCCGCCTCGTTGAGCGCGTCGCCGTACAGGTCGGCACGCGCCGCCCGGGTGGCGGGCGAGACCCGACGCGGTGCCACCGACGCCACCGAGGTGCGGCCGTAGGCAAGGTAGGCGACGACGATGCCGGCCGCGACGACGACCAACGTGACGACAGTGATCACGATGGCCGGGACGGGCAGGTCCTGGGGTGGCTCCGGTCCGACGACCGGCTCGAGCCAGTTGACGATCCATCCGTTCAGCAGCAGGGCCCCTCCCCCGACCGAGCCCACGGCCAGGACAACCAACGGCACCGTCATCACGAGCGGTGACTCGTGCGGGTGGCTGTTCTTGGGCCAGCGCTTCTCGCCGGCGAACGTCATGATCATCAGCCGGGTCATGTAGAAGGCGGTTATGCCGGCACCGAGCAGTGCCCCGAGGCCGACGATGAGGTTTTGGCCGAAGGCCGCCTCGATGATCTTGTCCTTGGACCAGAAGCCCGCGAAGCCCGGGAACCCGATGATTGCCAGGTAGCCGCAGGCGAACGTCAGGAACGTGACCGGCAGGTACGCACGCAGCCCGCCGAACTTGCGCATGTCGATCTCGTCGTCCATCGCGTGCATGACCGAGCCGGCGCCGAGGAACATGTTGGCCTTGAAGAAGCCATGGGTAAGCAGGTGGAAGATCGCGAATGCGTAGCCGGCGGGACCGATCCCGGCCGCCAGCATCATGTAGCCGATCTGGCTCATGGTCGAGCCGGCGAGCGCCTTCTTGATGTCGTCCTTGGCGCACCCGATGATCGCGCCCCAGAGCAGCGTGACCAGCCCGACGATCACGACGGCCGTCTGAGCGACGTCGGTCTGCTCGTAGATGTAGCTCGACCGGGTCACGAGGTAGACGCCGGCGGTGACCATCGTCGCCGCATGGATCAGCGCCGACACGGGAGTCGGACCCTCCATGGCGTCCAGCAGCCAGCTTTGCAGCGGAACCTGGGCGGACTTGCCGCATGCCGCGAGCAGGAGCAGCAGGCCGAGCGCGGTTGCGGTGCCGGTCGAGACGCTGCCCATGCCGCTGGCGACGTCGTCGAACGTCGTGGAACCGAACGTCAGGAACATCAGCATGATCGCCAGCGCCATGCCGACGTCGCCGACCCGGTTGACGATAAACGCCTTCTTCGCCGCGACGGCCGCGGTGTTCTTCTGTTGCCAGAAACCGATGAGCAGGTACGACGCAAGGCCCACGCCCTCCCACCCCACGAAGACGGCCAGGTAGTCCGAGGACAGCACGAGCGTCAGCATGGCCGCGACGAAGAGGTTGAGGTAGGCGAAGAAACGGCGGCGGCGGTCGTCGTGCGCCATGTAGCCGATCGAATAGATGTGGATCAGGGTGCCGACCCCGGTGATGAGCAGCACGAAGAGCGCGGACAGCGGGTCGAAGAGCAGGCCGAAGTCGACGTGGAACCCGTTGACATCGATCCAGGTGAACAGGTTCTGGCGCAAGGCCCCGTCACTGCCGCTACGCAGGTCGAGGAACGCGATGACTCCGACGACGAACGACGCGAGCGACGCTACCGTGCCGAGCAGATGTCCCCACGCGTCCGTGGCCTTGCCACCCACGAGCAGCACGGCCGCGCTGGCGGCCGGGATCAGGATGGTCAGGCACAACAGTGAGTTCATCAGAGTGGCCCTAGTACTTGAGGAGGCTGGCGTCGTCGACGGAGGCCGAGCGGCGGGTGCGGAAGATGGTCATGATGATGGCAAGCCCGACGACGACCTCGGCAGCCGCCACCACCATCACGAAGAACGCCGCGATCTGGCCGTCGAGGTTGCCGTTCTGGCGGGCGAAGGTCACGAAGGCGAGGTTGCTGGCGTTGAGCATCAGCTCGACGCACATGAACACGACGATGGCGTTGCGACGGACCAGCACGCCGATGGCCCCGATCGAGAACAGCAGGGCGGACAGGACGAGGAACGGCGTCACGCTCATCGGTCACCGTCCCGGGTGTGGCTGGCCTCAATCTGGCGCGCCTCGACTTCGATCTCGAGCTGCGCCTCACGGTCACCCTCGACGTCGCGCACCGTCCCCCGCGCACGCATGACCCGGGAGATCGACAGCTCCGACGGCGTGCCGTCCGGCAGCAGCGCCGGCGTGTCGACCGAGTTGTGCCGGGCGAACATACCCGGACTGGGCAAGGCACCTGGATGCACGCCTCGGTCGCCGTAGTCGCGCATCCGCTGGAGCACCAGGTCGCGCTGGGTCGGTTTGGGGACGAGCCGCTCGCGGTGCGCGAGCACCATGGCACCCAGCACCGCGGTGATGAGCAGTGCGCTGGTCACCTCGAACGCGAAGACGTAGTTGCTGAAGAGCAGCTTGGCCACTCCCGGCACGTTGCCGTCGATGTTCGCCTCGTCGAGCCCGACCGCGACGCCGTACGTCGTCTGGACGATGCCACCGATGATCAGCACCGCGAACAGCACGGCCAGCACCGCCGCGGCAACACGTTGCCCGCGCAGGGTCTCGACCAGGGAGTCCGACGAGTCGACCCCGACGAGCATCAGCACGAACAAGAACAGCATGAGCACGGCGCCGGTGTAGACGATGATCTGCACGGCGAAGAGGAAGGGCGCGTCCTGAGCAGCGTAGAGCACCGCCAGCGACACCATCACGACAGCCAGCAGCATCGCCGAGTGCACCGCCTTGTGGACGACCACCATGCCCAGCGCGCAGACGACCATGATCGGCGCCAGGGTCCAGAAGGCGATCACGCCGGAACATCCCCTTCGGCCTGGGACTCGCGCGATGTGGCGCCCGCACCGCGATAGTAGGCGCCTTCGTCGTCTCCGAGCCGCAGCGGGTGCGGTGCCTCCTCCATGCCGGGCAGCAGCGGGGCGAGCAGGTCCTGCTTCTCATAGATCAAGGCGGCCCGCGAGGAGTCGGCGAGCTCGTACTCGTTGGTCATCGTGAGCGCCCTGGTGGGGCAGGCCTCGATGCAGAGACCACACAGGATGCACCGCAGGTAGTTGATCTGGTAGACGCGACCGTAGCGCTCCCCCGGCGAGAACCGCTGGCCCGTCTCGTCGTCGTTGTCGGCGCCCTCGACGTAGATCGCGTCCGCCGGACACGCCCAGGCGCACAGCTCGCAGCCGATGCACTTCTCCAGACCGTCGGGCCACCGGTTCAGCTGATGGCGCCCGTGGAACCTCGGTGCAGTCGGCTTCTTCTCGAACGGGTACTCCTCGGTGACGACCTTCTTGAACATGGTCCGAAACGTCACGCCGAAACCGGCGATGGGGTCCCAGAGCTGCTCCTTCAAGCTAGCCACGGATGCTCTCCTGTCCCTGCCGGGGGGGCACCGGATAGCCTCCGGCGAACGCGTCGAACTCCTCGTCCTCGGCGACCGCGTCCTCCTCTTCCCGCTCGGGGATGAACCCGAGGCCGATGAAGATCACCAGCGCGACGGCGGCCGCCACGATGAGGTAGGTGCGGTTGATCGGCCCGTTGAGCTCGAGGCTAACTGCCCGGATCGTACCGACGGCCAGGATCCAGACGAGCGCGGCAGGGATCAGCCACTTCCAACCGAGCTTCATGAACTGGTCGTATCTCATCCGCGGCAGCGTGCCTCGCAGCCAGATGAAGAAGAACACGAACAACAGCACCTTCGTCAAGAACCACAGCACCGGCCAGTAGCTCTCGTTGGCCCCTTCCCACAGCGAGAGCGGCCAAGGCGCACGCCAGCCGCCGAGAAACAAGGTCGTCGCCAGCATCGAGACCGTCACCATGTTGATGTACTCGGCGAGGAAGAAGAACGCGAACTTGATCGAGGAGTACTCGGTGTGGAAGCCGCCCACGAGCTCGCCCTCCGCCTCCGGGAGGTCGAAGGGCGCGCGGTTGGTCTCACCGACCATCGAGATCGTGTAGATGAGGAAGGACGGCAGCAAGATGACGCCGAACCACAGGTCCTTCTGGGCCTCGACGATGCCAGAGGTCGACATGGACCCGGCGTAGAGGAAGACCGCGACGAACGACAGCCCCATCGCCACCTCGTAGGAGATGATCTGTGCCGACGAACGCAGGGCTCCCAGCAGCGAGTACGTCGATCCGGACGACCAGCCGGCGAGCACGATGCCGTAGATGCCCACCGAGGCCACCGCCAGGATGTAGAGCACGCCGACGGGCAGGTCGGTGAGCTGCAGCGGCGTGCGGGTGTCGGTGAAGGGCACCGTGACCTCGGGACCGAACGGGATGACGGCGACGGCCATGAAGGCCGGGATGGCCGACAGCAGCGGAGCGACGATGAAGACGGCCTTGTCCACGGCCCGAGGCACGATGTCTTCCTTGAGCATGAGCTTGACGCCGTCGGCGAGGCTCTGCAGCAGGCCGAACGGCCCATGCACGTTGGGGCCGAGCCGGTGCTGCATGCGGGCGACGACGCGGCGCTCGAACCAGATGTTGAACAGCGTGAACACCATCAAGATGGCGAATGCCAAGACGACTTTGATGATGATGAGCCACCACGGGTCCTGACCGAAGGCACCGAGGTTGTCGGCAGCGAGTGACACGTGCGGTTGCATCAGCCTGCACCTCCCCGAACGCGCACCGCAGAGCCCGCACCGGCGCGCAGGTCACGGTGCAGACTGACACCGCCGCTGCGGGACGGCAACCAGACCACGTCGTCGGCGATGTCTCCAGTGACCGCGGGCAGCGTCAGCGCGCCGGAGTCGGTGGAGACCGTCACCTTGTCCCCCGGGCCCAGGTCGAAGCCTTGCATGCTGGCAGCCGACAGGACCGCGACCGGGTTGCGAGCCGTGGCGGCCAGGTAGGGCTCACCGTCGATGCCGCGCGAGTCGTCGATCAGCATCCTCCACGACGAGAGCACCATCTCGCCGGGATGCGGTGCCACGACGGGGACAGCGGGGGTGGGCGTGAACTCGGCACGGGCGCCGTCCCAGGGTCCCAGCTCCCGCATCTCCGAGCGCGCCTCGTCGACCGTGCGGAAGCCGAGCGACCGGCCGAGCTCGTCGGCGATGCCCGCCAGCACCCGCACGTCACTCAGAGCGGACGTCTCGACCACAGTCTCGAAGGGACGCAGGCGGCCCTCCCAGTTGACGAAGGACCCCGCCCGTTCCGCCATGGCGGCGACCGGGAGAACCACATCGGCGCGGCGCGTGACCTCCGACTCACGCACCTCGAGGCTGACGACGAAGTCAGTGCGGTCGAGCGCCGCGCGGGCGGCGCCCGGATCGGACAGGTCGTCGACCTCGACTCCGCCGACCACGAGCGCCTTGATGTCTCCAGCCGTGGCTGCCGCGAGAATCGCGTCGGTGTCACGCCCCAGCGTGGACGAGAGGAGGTCGAGCCCCCAGGCCGCGGCGACGTCGACGCGGGCCGCGGCATCGGACAGCGGCCTGCCGCCAGGCAACAGGTTGGGCAGCAGACCCGTCTCCAGGGCACCTCGCTCACCGGCTCGGCGCGGGACCCAGGCGAGGCGTGCCTTGGTGGTGGCCGCCAGCGTGGCCACGGCGCTCAAGGCGCCTGGCGAGGTGGCCATCCGCTCGCCGACGAGGATCACGCCGCCGGCGTCGAGGGCGACCTCGGGGTCCGATGTGATGGCCGCGATGACCTCCGCCTCGGCACCGGGCCTCGAGCGCAGCAGGGACCCGCGCAGCTTCTGCAGGCCGCGGGAGGAGTGCGAGGCAACGGAGTAGACCCGGGTGCCGTGCTCCCGGGCCGCCTTGCGGAGCCGCAGGAAGACGATGGGGGACTCCTCCTCCGGCTCGAAGCCGATGAGGACGACGGCGCTTGCGTGCTCGAGCTGCTCGTAGGTGACCGGGGCGGTCGTGGCAATGGAGGTGGCAAGGAAGTCGGCCTCCTCCGCGGACAACGCCCTGGCGCGGAAGTCGACGTCGTTGGTGCCCAGCACGGCGCGGGCGAACTTGCCGTAGGCGTAGGAGTCCTCGCTGGTCAGGCGGCCCCCCGCAAGAACGCCGACGGCGCTCTGCGCCGCTTTGAGCCCGCGGGCCGCGATCGCGAAGGCCTCCGGCCACGACGCCGGCCGCATCTGGCCCGAGTCCTCGTCGCGCACCATGGGCCGGGTCAAGCGGTCCTCGAGACGGTCGTAAACGAAACCGAAGCGTCCCTTGTCACAGTTCCACTCCTCGTTGACCCGTGGGTCGTTGCCGGCGAGTCGACGCGTCACCTTGCCGCGACGGTGGTCCGTCCGCAGGGCGCACCCCGATGCGCAGTGCTCACACACTGACGGCGTGGAGATCAGGTCGAACGGCCGGGACCGGAACCGGTAGGCGGCCGAGGTGAGCGCGCCGACGGGACAGATCTGGATCGTGTTGCCCGAGAAGTAGGACTCGAACGGCTCCTTCTCGTAGATCCCCACCTGTTGCAAGGCTCCGCGCTCGATCATGTCGATGAACGGGTCACCGGCAATCTGCTGACTGAACCGCGTGCAGCGTGCGCACAGCACACAACGCTCACGATCGAGCAGCACCTGGGCTGAGATGTTGATGGGCTTGGTGAACGTGCGCTTAGTTTCGGTGAAGCGGGTCTCGCCGCGGCCGTTGCTCATCGCCTGGTTCTGCAGCGGGCACTCGCCGCCCTTGTCGCAGACGGGGCAGTCGAGTGGGTGGTTGATCAGCAGGAACTCCATGTTGCCCTGCTGCGCCTTGTCGGCCACGGGAGAAGAGTGCTGCGTGCGCACGACCATCCCCGCAGCCACTGCAAGAGTGCAGGACGCCTGTGGCTTGGGGAGGCCGCGGCCGTTGCCGGCGTCGGGCACCTCGACGAGACACTGGCGACAGGCGCCCACGGGGTCGAGCAGCGGGTGGTCGCAGAAGCGTGGGATCTGCACGCCGACCTGCTCGGCTGCACGGATCACGAGTGTGCCTTCGGGGACGGTGACCTCGACGTCGTCGATGGTCAGCGTCACCGTCTTCGCGGCCCGCTCGGTGGCGGCTTGCACGGTCATCCGGTTGCTCCCGCGGTCGCGGCGGTTGCGCCGGTCCCGGTGCCGCTGCCGCTGACGACGGCGCCGCTTTGGGCGAAGAGGGTGGCAGCCGCCGGGTCGAAGGGGCATCCACCTTCGGTGAGGTGGGCGACGTACTCGTCGCGGAAGTACTGGATCGAGGACGTAATCGGCGAGGTCGCACCGTCCCCCAGCGCGCAGAACGCTCGTCCGAGGATGTTGTCGCAGAGGTCGACCAGCATGTCGAGGTCCCTCTCCTGGCCCTGGCCGTTCTCGAGCTTCGCGAGCGTCTGCACGAGCCACCAGGTGCCCTCACGGCAGGGCGTGCACTTCCCGCACGACTCGTGCTTGTAGAACTCGGTCCACCGCAGTACGGCACGGACGACGCAGGTGGTCTCGTCGAAGACCTGGAGCGCCTTCGTACCGAGCATCGAGCCGGCCGCACCGACCGCCTCGTAGTCGAGCGGCACGTCCAGGTGCTCCGCGGTGAGGATCGGCGTCGAGGAGCCACCGGGCGTCCAGAACTTCAGCTCGTGTCCCTCGCGAACGCCTCCGGAGACGTCGAGGAGGTCGCGAAGCGTGATGCCCAACGGTGCTTCGTACTGGCCGGGATTCGTGACGTGTCCCGACAGGGAGTACAGCGTCATGCCCTTGCTCTTCTCGGTGCCCATCGCCGAGAACCAGTCGGCGCCGTTGTTGACGATGCAGGGCACCGAGGCGATCGACTCAACGTTGTTGATCACGGTCGGGGAGGCATACAGCCCGGCGACGGCGGGGAAGGGCGGGCGAAGCCGCGGCTGGCCCCGGCGGCCTTCGAGGGAGTCGAGCATAGCCGTCTCCTCGCCGCAGATGTAGGCACCTGCCCCTGCGTGGATGACGAGCTCGAGGTCGTAGCCGGAACCATGGATGTTGGTGCCGAGGTGGCCGGCCAGGTAGGCCTCCTGGACGGCGCGCTGCAGACGGCGTACGACGTGCAGCACCTCACCGCGCACGTAGATGAAGGCGTGGTTGGCCCGGATGGCGTAGGCCGAGATGATCACGCCTTCGACGAGCGTGTGCGGGCTCGCCATCATCAGCGGGATGTCCTTGCAGGTGCCAGGTTCGGACTCGTCGGCGTTGACGACCAGGTAGTGCGGCTTGCCGTCACCTTGCGGGATAAAACCCCACTTCATGCCGGTAGGGAACCCTGCGCCGCCCCGCCCGCGCAGTCCGGAGTCCTTGACGAGCTGGATGAGGTCGTCCTGTTTGTATCCGAACGCCTTGCGCAGGCCGGAGTAACCGCCGCCGTCCTCATAGGCGGCGAGCGTCCAGGCTCGATCGGTGTCCCAGTTGTCGGAGAGCACGGGAGTCAGCGTGTCGACCATCAGCGGCCCTTCCCCTCGGTGTCCTCAGTGGTGCCTGCGCCGGGCTTGGCCGACTCGGCGGTGTCTGCGTCCGAGGTGTCGACGAGAGTCTCGGACTCGGCCCGTGACGTGTCGGCCTGCTCGGCCGCGCCGACGGCGTCATCGGCCGTGCCGGAGGTGTTCGCGCCCTCGCGGTCCGGTGCTCGCCACCCGCGCCGGCGGGCCAGACGCAGCCCTGCCAGCGTCGCGGCCCCCGCTGCCGGACCTTCGTCGGTCCGGTCGTCGGGAAAGCCCGCCAACACCCGCTCGGCCTGCCGCCAGCTGCAGACGCGGGCCCCGCGGGTCGCTGTCACCTCGGCGCCTGCGCGTAGGGAGTCGACGAGCTCAACAGCCGACTCCGGCGTCTGGTTGTCGAAGAACTCCCAGTTGACCATGACGACGGGAGCGTAGTCGCAGGCGGCGTTGCACTCGACGTGCTCCAGCGTGATCCGCTTGTCGTCGGTGGTTTCGTCGTTGCCGATGCCGAGGTGGTCCTTCAACCGCTCGAAGATCGCGTCGCCGCCCATGATCGCGCACAGCGTGTTGGTGCAGACGCCGACGTGGTAGTCACCGACCGCGCGCCGCTTGTACATCGTGTAGAACGTGGCAACCGCGGACACCTCCGCGGCCGACAGGCCCAGCAGATCGGCGCAGACCTCGATGCCCTCCGCGGTGACATAGCCCTCGACGCTCTGCATGAGGTGAAGCATGGGCAGCAGAGCCGAACGTGCCTGGGGGTAGCGCGAGGCGAGGTCACGCAGCTCAGTGACAGTTGCCGCCGAAAGCCCACGTGCGGCATCTAGCTGCTGCGACGGGGATGGTGCAGACGTCTCCATGTTGCTCACCTGTCGACGCCGCCCATCACCGGGTCAATGCTCGCCACCGCGACGATGACGTCGGCGAGCAGCCCGCCCTCGCACATCGCGGGCGCAGCCTGCAGGTTGACAAATGACGGGTCCCGGAAATGGGCGCGGTAGGGGCGGGTGCCGCCGTCGGACACGATGTGGGCGCCGAGCTCGCCGCGCGGTGACTCCACTGGGACGTAGGCCTGGCCCGTCGGCACCCGGTAGCCCTCGGTCACGAGCTTGAAGTGGTGGATCAACGCCTCCATCGACTCACCCATGATGTGGCGGATGTGGTCCAGCGAGTTGCCCATGCCGTCGGACCCCACGGCGAGCTGGGCCGGCCACCCGATCTTCTTGTCACCGATCATGACCGGAGCTCCCTCGAGGCCCCGCAGGCGCTCCGCGCACTGCTCGACGATCTTGAGCGACTCCCACATCTCGTCGACCCGGATCCGGAACCGGCCGTAAGCGTCCGGGGTATCCCAGCACTTGACGTCGAAGTCGTAGGTCTCGTAGCCGGAGTAGGGCTGCTGCTTGCGCAGGTCCCACTCGTAGCCGGTCGAGCGCAGCACCGGCCCGGAGATGCCGAGGGCCAGACACCCGGCGAGGTCCAGGTAGCCGACGTCGACGAGCCGCCCCTTGAAGATGGGGTTGGCGTTGCAGAGGGCGGCGTACTCCGGCAACCGCTTCTTCATCACGCCGATGAACTCGTGGATTTTCTCCAAGGCACCTGGGGGCATGTCCTGCGAGATGCCCCCAGGGCGGATGAAGGCGTGGTTCATCCGCAGACCGGTGATGAGCTCGAACAAGTCGAGGACGAGCTCCCGCTCGCGGAAGCCGATCGTCATCACGGTCAGCGCGCCGATCTCCAAGCCTCCGGTCGCGATCGCCACCAGGTGCGACGAGATCCGGTTGAGCTCCATGAGCAGGACGCGCATGACCTGCGCCTTCTCGGGGATGTCCGCCTCGATGTCGAGCAGCCGCTCGACGCCGAGGCAATAGGTCGCCTCGTTGTAGAAGGGGGCCAGGTAGTCCATCCGGGTGCAGAACGTCACGCCCTGCGTCCAGTTGCGGTACTCCATGTTCTTCTCGATGCCGGTGTGGAGGTAGCCGATGCCACAGCGGCATTCGACGACCGTCTCGCCGTCGAGCTCGAGGATCAGCCGAAGCACGCCGTGTGTGGACGGGTGCTGAGGCCCCATGTTGACGACGACGCGTTCGTCGGCTTCGAGGTCGATGCCGGACACGACCGAGTCCCAGTCCTGACCGGTCACGGTGAAGACCTTGCCGGAGGTGGTGTCCTGCTCGGTGGCGTAGGGGTCGTGCAGCGTGCCAGTCATCAGTTGTACGTCCTCCGCTGGTCGGGCGGCGGGATCGTCGCCCCCTTGTACTCGACCGGGATCCCGCCCAGCGGGTAGTCCTTGCGCTGGGGGTGCCCGGGCCAGTCGTCGGGCATCTCGATGCGCGTCAGCGCCGGATGCCCGTCGAAGACGATGCCGAAGAAGTCAAAGGTCTCGCGCTCGTGCCAGTCGTTCGTCGGGTAGATGGCGACGACTGACGGGATGTGCGGGTCTTCGTCAGGGCAGGTCACCTCGACCCGGATACGGCGGTTGTGCGTCATCGACAGCAGATGGTAGACAGCGTGCAGCTCGGCACCTGTCTCGTGCGGGTAATGGACGCCGCTGACGCCGCTGCAGAACTCGAAGCGCAGTTCGGCGTCGTCTCGCAGGTGCTGCATCACCGACGGCAGGTGCTCACGCTCCACATGGAACGTGATCTCGCCGCGATGTACGACTACCTTGCTCACGGCGCCGGCCACACCGCTCGATGCCAGCCGCGCCTCGAGCTGGTCGGCTGCCACGTCGAACCATCCGCCGTACGGGCGCTGGGTGGACCCGGGAATCGCCACCGGACGCACGAGCCCGCCATAGCCTGACGTGTCGCCGGTGCCGGCAACCCCGAACATGCCGTGGCGGACGTCGACGACGTCGAGGTCCTGGTGCGGCGGGAGCGGGCCGGGGTCGTCGCTGACGACCATCTCGTTGTCCGCCAGGGACTTGTCCTGCACGGACCTCTGGTCGGCCGGCTTGTCCGCCATCGACCGCTCACCCACCGGCTTCTCCGGTACGCCGCTGGGCTGTCCGGCCGGCGGCATCGGAGGCGGCTTGTCGTCAGACTGCTTGTCGCTCATCGCAGCAGACCCGTCATCGACGAGGTCGGTGCCGCGTCGAGGGCGGCATGCTCCGACGCCCGGACCTCGGCCAGCCGGTCCGCGCCGAGCTTGCCGTGCTGGATGTTGCTGTGCAACTTGAGCACGGCGTCGATGAGCATCTCAGGACGCGGCGGGCAGCCCGGCAGGTACATGTGGACGGGGACGACGTGGTCGACGCCCTGCACGATCGCGTAGTTGTTGAACATGCCACCGCTGCTCGCACAGACGCCCATCGCGAGAACCCACTTCGGTGCGGCCATCTGGTCGTAGATCTGGCGCAGGACCGGAGCCATCTTCTGGCTTACTCGCCCAGCGACGATCATCAGGTCGGCCTGGCGCGGTGACGCTCTGAACACCTCCATGCCGAAACGCGCTATGTCGTAACGCGGCCCGCCAGACGTCATCATCTCGATCGCGCAGCAGGCCAAGCCGAAGGTCGCTGGCCACAGCGACGCCTTGCGAAAGTAGCCGGCCAACCCCTCGACGGTCGAGAGCAGCACTCCCGACGGCAGCTTGTCCTCGATTCCCATCCTCAACCGCCTCGCTCGTGGCTCGCGCCCATCAGGTCTTCGACGTCCATCAGGCTCTTCCCTTCAGTCCCACTCGAGTCCGCCGCGCCGCCACACGTAGGCGTAGGCGATGAAGACCGTGCCGATGAAGACCACCATCTCGATCAAACCGAAAAGCTTCATCGAGTCGAAGAAGACGGCCCACGGGAACAAGAAGATGATCTCGATGTCGAAGACGATGAACAGCATGGCGGTGATGTAGTACTTCACCGGGAACTTGCCACCCCCGACCGGCTGTGGTGTGGGCTGGATCCCGCACTCGTAGGAGTCGAGCTTTGCGCGGTTGTAGCGCTTCGGACCGATCAGCGTGCTGGCGGCCACGGACCCGATCGCGAAGAGGGCCGCGAGCAGTCCAAGACCGAGGATGGGGACATATTCACTCACGCGTCTCGCTCCTGTCTGCCGGTGGCTGCTGACGTTCGAAACTGCTCCGTCACCGAGTTCGCCTCATCCTAGGACCGCCGCATCGTCAGGCCGCAGGTGCCATCGTGGAGAGCCCGTTGATGACGCGGTCCACGGCGTCGCCGTCGCGCGGATCGGTCAGGTTGGCGAGCAGCTTGAGGGCGAAACGCATCAAGGTCGGCCTCGGCAGACCGTGTCGGGTGGCGAACTGCATCACCTGCGGGTGGCCGATCGCGGTGACGAAGACGCGGCCAAGGGTGTAGTAGCCGCCGTAGCGCTGGTCGAGGGCGCTGACGTAGCCGTGCAGGGCCCGCTCGTGGCCGGCGGACGTCGTACGGCTCATCGCCTGGGTAATCGCGTTGGCCGCCATCTCGCCGGACTCCATGGCGTAGGCGATGCCCTCCCCGTTGAATGGGTTCACCATGCCGCCGGCGTCTCCGACGAGAAGCATGCCGTTGGCGTAGTGCGGCTTGCGGTTGAAGCCCATCGGCAGCGCCGCCCCTCGCACCGGCGCCGTCCGGTTGTGTTCCCGGAACCCCCACTCCTGCGGCGTGTGGTCGAGCCACTTCGTGAGCAGCTGCTTGTAGTCGACGTTGCCGAAGGCCGAAGACGTGTTGAGGATGCCGAGGCCGACGTTGACAGTGCCGTCGCCCACTCCGAACATCCATCCATAGCCAGGAAGCAGGGCCCTCGAACCAGGCTCACCGTCCCACAGTTCGAGCCACGACTCGAGCCAGTCGTCGTCGTGGCGGGGGCTCGTGTAGTAGGTGCGGACCGCGACCCCGAGGGGGCGGTCGTCGCGCCTCTGCAGACCCATCGCCAGGCTGAGACGGGTGGAGTTCCCGTCGGCGGCGATGACGACCGGGGCGCGGTAGGTCGCCTCGGCGCCGGCCTTGCGGCCGTCGTCATCGACCGGCTTCGCGGTGACCCCGACGACCCGGCCGGCGTCGTCGAGGACGGGTCCGGTGACGCTCGTGCGCTCGTGGAGCTGCGCTCCCGCCTTCTGCGCGTGCCGGACCAGGATCTCGTCGAAGTCGAGCCGTGTGCGCACGAGCCCGAAGCCGGGGTAGTGGGCCAGGTCCGGCCAGGGCAGCTCGAGGCGATGGCCGCCGCCGACGATGCGCAGGCCCTGGTTCCTGATCCAGCCGGGCTCGTCGAGGTCGATGCCCATCGAGATGAGCTGTCGCACGGCGCGGGGGGTCAGCCCGTCGCCACAGACCTTCTCGCGCGGGAACGCGGTCTTCTCCAGCACCACGACGTCGACGCCGGCCTGGGCGAGATAGCTCGCGGCCGAGGCGCCTGCGGGTCCGGCTCCGACGATGATGACGTCGGCCTGCCGCTCGCTCGCGGTGGGCGCAGTCATGGGCGAGGGGTCCTTACGTCGTCTGACTCGTGTTCACAGCAACATGTCGTCCGCCCGACGTACGCCGACACGCAAGTGAAAAGCTTCACGAGCGGACTGACGTCGCCCAGTGTAGGTCGTCGCCGCAACACATCCGCCGTAGGGTCAGCTGATGCCGCCGAGGGGTCAGCCGGCTCCGCCAACAGGTCAGCCGGCTCCGCCAACAGGTCAGCAGGTTCCGCCAACAGGTCAGCAGGTTCCGGCAACAGGTCAGCAGGTTCCGGCAACGGGTCAGCTTGTCGGCCGAGGGCTCAGTTCTCGGCGCGAGATGTGACTCTCGGCGCAGAGTCGATGAAATGGGGTAAATGCCCACGGTCCTCCGTTGAGGCGTTAGCCTTCGACTCCCGCTCATCGTGTGGATCCGCCCGTGGCCTCCCGCCCTGGCCATCGGTGGGCTGGTCACGGCCGGAGGCGCAGATGTCGAGCAGACCAGGTGGGGCAACCAGCGCGAGGAGTTGGCGCGTGGCGACGGGACTGTTGGCACCTGCCGCGGTTCTCGCGCTTGCCACGTCAGTCCTGGCAGCGCCAGTCGGCGCCGTACCCGCAACGATTGCGGCGGCAGCAACGGACGACTGGGGTCCGCCGGTGACCATCGTCGAAGACGTGGGGACGGGCGGGTCTTCGGCCGCCTCGGGCGCGGGCTTCACATCGCGGGGTCGAGAGATTGTGCTGTATCAGTCCGGCAGCCAGCTGTTCGTCGCGACGAGGCCTGCGGGTCGGCGGAACTGGAACGCGCCGGTCGCGTTGACTGCCCCAGCGGTGAGCTATCTCGAGGCGCCACGGCTGATGACCTGGGGTGACGGTCGCGCCACCGTGCTGTGGACGGTGGGCGCCGGTCGGGTGCGCATCTTCTACAAGGACATGGCAGCCAACGGCAGGTGGGGGCCGCGGCATCGGGTCGGGATTCCCACCCTGCCGACCATCTTCAGTCTGCAGTCCGTCCGCCACGAGAACGGCACGTTCGCTCTGGCGTGGACGCGGGGGGAGGGATACGGGGCCGAGGCGGCCGTGCGGTTCCCTGGCGAGCCATGGCGGATGACCGCGCAGCACCCGCTTGTCGACTCGCACCCGACGGGTGTCTTCGTCGACCGCCACGGCAGCGTCCACGTCGCTGTCTTCCAGGAGACGCCCGACAACAAGGCGCTCACGGCAGCAGTCCGCCGAAGCCGTGGCGTCTACGTCCTCGATGTCCGTCCCAACGGCAGCTGGGGCACACCCCACCGGGTCGGTCCGCCCGCAGGCATCTCCCTCCAGGACTACGGAAGGTACGGCTTCTCGGCCAACCACGACGGTGACGTCCTGCTCAGTTGGGGTGAATACCAGACGGACGGTCTCCACAACGTGCTGAGGGTCAGGCACGTCGGCGGCGGCTTCGGCCCGCGGCATGTCCTCTCCGCACAGCCGAGCAACGCCTTCGGCAACGGCGAGTTCCCCTTGTCCGCGATCACCCGGTCCGGTGGTGCGGTCATCGTCTACGGAGAAAGCATGTCCAAGGACGACTTCAGCCATCAGCTCTATCTGCAGCGCATGACCGCACGAGGCACGTGGCTGCCGCCACGGCTGATCACCCCTGCTCTCGGGAATTACTACTACCCCACCCGGCTCGCCGTGGACCCACGCGGCACCGCCTTGATCTCCTATACGCAAGTCGATGGCCAAGGCAACGAGATCGAGACCCGCGTGGTCCGTTGCGTCAAGGCGATGCCGTGCCGGGCAAGCACAACCTTCAGCGACCTGCACCGGGACAGCCTGATCGCGCTGGGCCTGGATGGCCAAGGCCTGCTGGTCACCCGGCGGACAGGTACGCCGGCGACAGCCAGCGACCTGGTGTCGCGGCGGCTCGCTCCGCTTCCGTAGCGACAGGGCTCGAGCGACTCCAGGAGTCACTGTCAGGCCATGCCGTAGGCGTTGGTGACGGTGAATCCGGCGACCAGGCGGTGGTCGGCGATCATCGCCCGGCGGTAGTCGTCCCAGTCGGGGTGGTCCTCCCCCCTGACCGAGCGGTAGAGCTCGACCAGCTCCGCCATGGCCGAGTCGTCCGGCGCCCGGGTCACCTCGGAAAGTTCGGCGTTCCCCTCCAGCACTGCGTAGGACCAGCCATCCGAGCTCGACACATGCAGTGAGGCCCGTGGGTCGCGGCGCAGGTTCTTGACCTTGGCGCGGTCGTCCGTTACGGAGATCCGCACGAGCCTGGTCTCGGCGCTGAAGTGGTAGTTGATGTTCGACAGCTGGGGACGGCCGTCACGCTTGAGCGTGGCGAGCACGCCGAGGTTGCGGTCGGCGGCGAGCCGGAGGAGTGCGGGAGCGAGGGTCATGCCGACCAGCATCCGCCCCGGGCAGCACGCCGGCAAGGAGGCACCCGGGCTGTCGTGTCACGATGACACGATGACGAGCCGATTCGCCGTCCTGGCTATCGACGCGCTCCGCCCGAGAGCCGTCGCCGACTTCTGGTGCGACGCCTTGGGATGGGACGTCGTGGAGGAGGCCGAAGGGGGAGTCAGCATCGCGCCTCCGGGCCGGGACTGGCCCACGATCGACGTCATGCCCGTGCCGGAGGCCAAGACGGTCAAGAACCGGCTTCACCTCGATCTTCGAGCCGACGGTACGACGACCGAGGCCGAACTCGACCGGCTGCTGGCGCTCGGAGCTCGGCGCGTCGACGTGGGCCAGGCTCCCGACTCGACCTGGGTCGTGCTCGCCGACCCGGAGGGCAACGAGTTCTGCCTGCTGTCCCGCTCCGTCCAAGACGTCTGAGCGCACGGCGAGGGCGCGTGAGCAGAAGCGGCAAGCTGCCCGCCGGGGCTGGGTCTCAGCGATGGGCGCGGTGCAGCGCGACGATGCCCCCGGACAGGTTGCGGAAGCAGACATCGCGCCACCCGTTCTCGGCGATGATCGCGGCCAACCGCTGCTGGTCGGGCCAGGCTTGGATCGACTCGGCGAGATAGACATAGGAGTCCGGGTTGGACGACACCGCCCTGGCCACTGGCGGCAACGCGCGCATCAGGTACTCGGCGTACACCTTGCGGAACGGGCCGAACGTCGGGTGGCTGAACTCGCACACGACCAGCCGGCCGCCGGGCTTGGTGACCCGTGCGGCCTCGGCGAGCGCCTGGGCGTGATCGGCCACGTTGCGAAGGCCGAAGGAGATCGTCACGGCCTCGAACGTGAGGTTGGCGAACGGCAACCGCGTGGCGTCGCCTGCCACGAAGGGCAGTCGCGGGTGCGTGCCCTTGCCGACCGAGAGCATGCCCATCGAGAAGTCGCAGGGTACGACCGTCGCGCCGACGACGGCGAGGAACGGCAGGCTGCTCGTCCCGGTACCGGCCGCGAGGTCGAGGATCCGGTCGCCGGGGCGCGCGTCGACGGCGGCCGTGACGGCACGACGCCACCGCCGGTCCTGGCCCATCGACAAGATGTCGTTGGTGACGTCGTACCGCCTCGCGACGCCGTCGAACATGGCGGCCACCTGGCGCGGCTGTTTGTCCAGACGTGCCCGGCTCATGGCGACCAGCCTCGCACGTGGCGCCGACGGCTCAGGCTCTAGGCTGTCGAGTTGTGACGATCCTCGCCGCGAAGGCACCGGACGACGCACCCCTGGTCGCGCGCACGCTGGCCATCGACGATCCCGGCTCCCTCGTGGCGCTGCTTCCGGCCGACGGGCCCCTGTCGTGGTTGCACCGCGGTGACGGCCTGGTGGCATGGGGAGAGACGGCGCGCTTCAGCTCCTCGGGGCCATCGCGGTTCGTCGACAGCGAGCGGTGGTGGCGTGGTGTCGCCTCACACAGCGTCGTGCGCGACGGGGCCGACGTGCCGGGCAGTGGTCTTGTCGTCTTCGGCTCGTTCGCCTACGCCGACGGGACCGAGGAGTCGGTCCTCGTCGTCCCCTCCGTCGTTGTCGGTCGGCGCGGGGACACTGCCTGGGTGACGACGATCGGCCAAGGTTCGCTGTCGGCGGCCCCGGACGTGCGGGCTGCCGACGCACCGGCCGCGCCCCGAGGGGCGGTTTTCAGCGACGGCGCCCTGAGCGGTGCCGGGTGGGAGCTCGTCGTGGCCGACGCCGTCAGCCGGATCCGGCGCGGCGACCTCGACAAGGTCGTGCTGGCCAGGGACCTGGTCGTCGAGCTCGACGACCCGCTCGACGTCCGGGCTCCGCTGGCCCGGCTCGCCGAGAGGTACCCGTCGTGCTGGACGTTCCACGTCGACGGCCTCTTCGGGGCTACCCCGGAGATGCTCGTACGGCGAGAGCGCGGTCTGGTGACAAGCCGCATCCTGGCCGGAACCATCCGGCGTACCGGCGACGACGTACACGACCTGGCACTCGCCGCGACCCTCGCGCGCTCCTCCAAGGATCTGGAAGAGCACGAGTTCGCGGTGCGCTCGGTTGCCGAGGTGCTCGCACCGTACTGCCTGAGCATGAACGTGCCCGAGAGCCCGTTCGTGCTGCACCTGCCCAACGTCATGCACCTGGCCACGGACGTGGCCGGCGTGCTCGACGACGGCACGACGTCGCTCGGCCTCGCCGCTGCCCTTCACCCCAGTGCAGCGGTCGGCGGGACTCCCACCCGGGTCGCCGTCGACCTGATCGCCGAGATCGAGCAGATGGATCGCGGCCGTTACGCCGGCCCGGTGGGCTGGATGGACGCGCGGGGCGATGGCGAGTGGGGGATCGCGTTGCGATCGGCGCAGTACGCCGGCCGGCGGGTCAGGCTCTTCGCCGGCTGCGGAATCGTGGCCGACTCAGACCCGGCCGCTGAGCTGGCGGAGGCCGCCGCCAAGTTCGTCCCCGTGCGCGACGCCCTCTGCTCCTGAACCCCCACCCCGCCGAGGCGCCACCCACGGCCCGCATTCTGCGGCGTGTCACGCCTGTTCGGCGATAAACACGGGCGCCGCGACGGTGGACAGACCGATGGTGATGCCGAGCCCCGCCCGAGCCGCGTCGAGCCAGCCGACGGGTGCCTGTCTCGCGAGGTGTGGTGGCGGCTGCCTGGCTGCCGCTGACCCAATGCCGCCGCGTCACCGGCGGGAAGGCATCTGCGCATGGTTGAGTTCAACCAGCACCGTTGGCAGCAGCGGCCCGAGGAGGCCAGGTGGAAGTTGTGATCATCGCGGGTCGAGCGGAGGGCGGGTCGCTCGTCGGCGGTGCGATCGAGGCGCTGTTGGCAGCTCGCCCAACCGCCGTACTAGGTCTAGCGACCGGCAGCTCACCACAACCTGTGTATGACGACTTGGTCACCCGGCACCAGGCCGGCACCGTGTCGCTGGGGCGTGCTCGGGGCTTCCAGCTGGACGAGTACGTCGGCCTGCCGCCTGACCATCCCGAGTCCTACCGCGCGGTGCTGGAGCGGGAGGTGACCGCCCGGCTGGACTTCTCGCCCGGGGCGGTCACAGGCCCCGAGGGCGGCGACCTCGATGACCTGCCGGCTGCCTGCACCCGCTACGAACAGGCGATCGCCGCGGCTGGCGGCGTCGACGTACAGCTGCTCGGCATCGGTGGTGACGGACACATCGGTTTCAACGAGCCGACGTCCTCCCTCGCGTCGCGGACTCGACTGAAGACGCTCACCGAACAGACCCGCCGGGACAACGCGCGTTTCTTCGACGGCGACGTGGACGCCGTACCGCGACACGTGCTCACGCAGGGCATCGGTACCGTGTTGGAGGCGCGTCATCTCGTGCTGCTGGCGTGGGGCGCCGGTAAGGCCGGCGCTGTGGCCCGCTGCGTCGAGGGCCCGGTCACCGCGATGGTGCCCGCATCAGCCCTGCAGCTGCATCCGCACGTCACGATCGTGGTAGACGAAGCGGCCGCCGCCGAGCTGACGTTGGCCGACTACTACCGCGCCACCTGGCAGGCCAAGCCGGCCTCGCAAGGCCTCTAGCCCCCCACCGCCGAGACGCCACTAAAGGCCCACGTCTGGCGGCGTGTCGCGGGGGAGATCTTGCTGGACATCGGCCGAAGCGCGGCGCCCAGACGCTGAACCGGTGCCGAGATGACGAGGCAGAGCAGCCCGACGTGACGTCTCGGCTCCTGGACGCTGCTTGGGCGCGTCCGACACGCCGGGAAAAGCGGGCCTTTGGGGACGCCTCGGCAGGAGGTGGGGAGGGAGGGGTAGGGCGGGGTGGACGTTGAGCCTGCCGGTTGGTCGGAGGCTCTGTGGTTCTCCACGGCGAGGAGCCCGCGTGGGCATGTCCGACGGCGACGAACTACCGTCATGGGCCGAAACCGGGCAAGCATGCGGCAGGCGCGCCCTGGGCGGACTCGGCAACCCACCTCATCGGGTCACCGTCACCCAGGTCGTCGATTCCGGCCGAGACGAGGGCGCCCGCGACGAGGGTACGGCGGTGGGCTGCGAACGTCAGCACGTGGGCGATCATGCCGCCGTACGTGAAGACGCGTGCCGGCCGGCAGAGCGCATCCACGAACGTCTCCTCGATCCGACCGTCGGTGACCACGTCACGGACCTGTCCCACAAAGACCGGCGCCACCTCTATGAGCCGTGCTCGCATCGAGGCGATGCTCTCCTGGCGCTCGACCTCCCAGTCGTACTCGCGCATCGCGATCGCACAGTTCCACATGTCCATCTGGCCGACGAGGCGCGACAGCAGCGAACGCAGCGTGGGGTCGTCGTCGACGCCCTCGACGGAGATGTCGATGAGGCTGTCGAGCTGCTCGTCGCTGAGCGTGGACGCCCTATCGACCATCTCCCCGATCAGCCAGACATGGTGTTCGATCATCTTGACCAGCAGGTCCATGGAACTCACCTCGGTTCGAGCGGGCAGCCGCAGGCCGCCAGGCGGATGGAAATGCACGCCGTTGGGGCAGTCGAGCTGGAGCCGGCTCCTCGGCGCCGACCGCCACGCAGACGGTCCGACGCCGTACGCCCGCTGAAACGCCCGGGTGAACGCCTCGTTCGACGAGTAGCCGGCCTCGATCGCGATGTCCAGCACGCCTCGCCCGCTGGTGAGCAGACGAAACGCCGCTCTCTCAAGCAACACCCGCCGGCGGAACCGGCCGGGGCTCTCTCCCGCGGTCGCTGTGACCACGCGGTCGAAGTGGAAACGCGACATGTAGGCCCGAGCGGCCAGGTCCTCGCCGCGCGCGTCATGGTCGTCCAGGTGGGATGCCAGCATGTCGACGAAGGTGACGAACGTGTCGCCCGGCGTGCTCATAGCCTCACTGTCGCCGCCCCGGCCGGTTCGCGGCTTGATCGTTCTTGCGGACGTGTCGCGGCGCGTGTGGCTTTGCCCGCACGCCGGCAGACCGGCCGCCCGCACCGAGGGAATCAGCCATGGCGGGCAAGTGCGCGCAGCCGGGTGTCGAGGCTGCCACGGTCGCCGCGGCTGAGCGGAACCTCGAGCACCCGGATACCGCTGACCTCTGCGCCCAGGGCCGCGCGCAGCTCGGCCGCCGTCGTGCAGCGCTGGTACGTCGTGCTGGTTGCCTCGCACCAGGCCTGCAGCGACGTCCCGTGGGGAGTGCCGAAGACCCGTTCGAAGGCCGCAGCGAAGCGGGGTTCTCCCTGCTCGAGCGTGGAGAAGATCGCACCGCCGTCGTCGTTGGCCACCACGATCGTCAGATCGGGGCGCGGCTCGGAAGGCCCCAGCACGAGCCCGGCCGCGTCGTGGAGAAACGTCACGTCGCCGACGTAGGCCAGCGACCGCGGCGACGGACGACCCAAGGCGGCTCCGATGGCCGTCGACAGCGTGCCGTCGATGCCGGACAGACCCCGGTTGGCGATGATGCGCCTGCGTCGGCCGACATCGTAGGGAGCGGCCATGATGTCGAGGTCGCGGACCGGCTGCGACGATCCCACCACCAGCAGCGCCCCCGGTGTCACCGCCGCCGCCACCTCGGCGGCCACCTGCAGCGGCAGACCGGCTGCGCTCGCGGCGAGCGTGTCGACAGCGGCGCTCAGGCTGTGGTCTGCCGCCCGCCAGGCGTCGACCCAGTCGCTGGCGTCGCAGCCGTCGACCATCGGCAGCGCGTCGACGCGCCGGGCCACCCGTCCAGGGTCCGTGCAGACACCGCCTGGCCCGCGGACCGACACGACCTCGATGTCGGTTCGCGAGATCAGCCGCGTCACCGGCCGAGACAACGTCGGGTGCCCCGTGACGATCACACGTTCGACCTGATCGCCGAGGTCGGAGTCGAGCAGCAGCCGGTAGGTGCGCAGCGCGTGGGTGCCGGTACGCGAACCCGACGTCGGCTCGGCCAGGAGCGGCCAGTTCGCCTCCTGCGCCAGCAGCCGGGCCGGCGGGCCGGCGTCGTCACCCGCCACCACCACGGTTCGAGGTCCGAGCGGGAGCCGAACCGACTCGACCGGGCTCGCCTGCCGCGGTCGGTACGCCGTATCCGGGTCACCTGCCGCCCGCATCTTCAGAGCCAGCGGCAGCTCCTCGGGAAGCAGCGGCTCGTCGAACTGCAGGTTCAGCTGCGACGGGCCTGGGCGATGCGCGGCGGACGCGATCGCAGCCAGGGCGGTGGAAGCCTCGCTCGGTGCCACGTCGACGCACGGCACCCGCGGCCCGAACATCGCCACTTGGTCTGTTGTCTGGTTGGCGCCGGTGTCACGCAACGCGCCCGGCCGGTCGGCGGACAGCACGAGGAGACGCTCACCGACATGGGTTGCCTCCAGCACGGCCGGATGCAGGTTGGCCACGGCCGTGCCGGAGGTCGTGACGACGGCTACAAGACGGTGGGATCCCTTGGCCAGCCCGAGAGCGAGGAAGCCGGCGGTGCGCTCGTCGACCCGCACGTGCAGGCGGAGCAGAGCCTCCGCATCGGCTTGCGCCAACGCAAGCGCCAGCGCCGCGGACCGCGAGCCGGGCGCGAGCACCACGTCGGTCACGCCTTCTCGGTACAGTCCCGAGACGACGGCGACGGCCAGCGCTGTCGAGCCGTTCATCGGTGCCTGGCCCCCAGCAATCGCTCGCAGCGCTCCAGCCTGTCGAGCCAACGGCGAGTCGTCTCGTCATCTGCCGCCGCAGCAGACACGAGCTCAGCCGACGGCTGCACCCGACCGACCGGCAGTTGACCGCCGACGGCTTGGAGTGATTCGGCGACAAGATCGCCGCTCAGCATCGATGCCGTGGCGAGTCCACAGGCGTAGGGCAGCTCAGGAAGGGCCGCCGCCAGCGCGACACCGGCCGAGATCCCGACCGACGACTCCAGTGCGCTCGACACCACCACCGGCATGGCGATCTGCTCGGCGATCCGGAGACAGGCCCGCACGCCACCCAGCGGCGCAACCTTGAGCACGGCCACATCAGCGGCCTCATCATGTCTTACCCGGAGGGGGTCCGCGCACCTGCGGATCGACTCGTCCGCGGCGATGGGTACGTCGACCCGGCGCCTGACCTGCCGCAGCTCGTCGATCGACGCGGTGGGCTGTTCGACGTACTCGAGGTCGAACTCCGCCAGCTGTGCGACCGCCTCGACGGCCCGCTCGACCGACCAGCCACCGTTCGCGTCCACCCGGAGCCGGCCGCCAGGTCCCAGCGCCTGGCGGACCGCGCCTACCCTCGCCACGTCCTCGCCGAGGCTCTGGCCGGGCGCTGCCACCTTGACCTTCGCGGTGCGGCAGCCGTGCGGCGCCAGGACGATGGCGGCCGCCTGCTCCGGGCTCACCGCAGGCACCGTGCAGTTCACCTGGACGTGCCGCCGCACCGGGTCGGGGAAGTCCGCGTCGGCGGCCTCGAACGCGGCGGCCAGCCACGCGGCCGACCCCTCGTCGTCGTAGTCCCAGAACGGGCTGAACTCACCGACACCGGCCCGCCCCGCGACGATGACGCCTTCGCGGTGCGTGACACCGCGAAAGCGCACGTTCATCGACAGCGAGAAGACGACCGGCCTGTTCGGATGCTCACACACGCGCGCGCCCGAGGCGGTGCCGCAGCAGCCTGCGGTCAACCTTGCCGGACTCGAGCAGCGGCAGCTCGTCGGCGCTGACCAGCTCGCGGGGAGCCCAGCTACGCGGATGCTCGGCCGCCACGAAGTCGCGCACGTCGGCTAGGTCCGGCGTGCGCCCACCGGCCGTCGCCACCACGACGGCGACGACCCGCGCCCCCCAGTCAACGTCCGGTACGGCCACCACCGCGCAGTGCGCGATCGTGGCCATCGCGGCGAGCCTTGCCTCGACGGCAGGAAGTGGCACGTTGACTCCGCCGCTGACGGCAACGTCGTCGGCGCGGCCGAGCACGACGAGACGACCGTCGGTATCGAAGCGCCCGAGGTCGGGGGTGAGCAGCCACCCGTCCTTCAGGACCTCGGCTGTCATATCGGGGCGGGAGTCGTAGCCGTCGAACAGTACGGGTCCGGCCAGCCGGACGCGCCCGTCGGTTCGCAGAGCCACCGCGACGCCGTCGAGGGCGAGACCGTCGTAGACGCATCCCCCAGCGGTCTCACTCATGCCGTAGGTCGTGACCACGGCGATCCCACGCTCGCGTGCCGCCGTGAGCAGTTCCGGTCTAGTGGAGGCACCGCCCAGGAGCACGGCGTCATACTGACGCAGCGCCGCGATGTCGGGGTCGGCGGCCAGCCACCGGCTCAGCTGGGTGGGCACGATGGCGAGGTAGCGACGGTCGGCAGTCAGCGCCGCGGTCGCCTCGGAGAGACTCCGGTGGTCGTCGAGCAGGACCGGTGACCGGCTCGAGTCGAGCCCCGCCAGCAACGAGCGCACGATGACCTGGAGGCCGGCGACGTAGTGGGCGGGCAGTGCCAACACCCAGCCGCCTGGGCCGCCGAGCCGGGCCAAGGTGGCGGCGGCCGAGGCGCGGACGGCACTCGCGCAGAGTACGACGTCCTTCGGCTCACCGGACGAGCCTGACGTACGGACCATCAACGGCGCGGCCGTCTCGTCGTCGAGCCATTGCCGGACCAGCGCCCCGATCTGGTGCGGCGGCCCCGAGACTGGGCGCAGACTCGCAGGAGGCCTCACGCGCCCACCCTACGGGCGACGGCGTCTGAGAGACTTGCGCCCGCCATGGCCACCATCTCCCAATGGGTGGAGGGTGCACGACCGCGCACCCTTCCCGCCGCGATCTCGCCGGTGGTCGCCGGAACCGGTGTGGTCGTGTACGCCGACTCAGCGATCTGGTGGAAGGCTGTGCTGGCCCTGGTGGTGGCGCTCGCGCTGCAGGTGGCGGTCAACTTCGCCAACGACTACTCCGACGGCGTCAAAGGCACCGATGCCGACCGGGTCGGGCCGCTCCGCCTGGTCGGCTCCGGTGCCGCCACGCCCCGCCAGGTGAGGGACGCGGCCGTCGCGAGCTTCGCGGTCGCCGGGCTGGCCGGCCTCGTGCTCGCGGCGACGACCTCCTGGTGGCTGCTCCTGGTCGGTGGCGTCGCCATGGTGGCGGCCTGGTTCTACACGGGCGGCGAGCGGCCCTACGGCTATCGCGGGCTGGGCGAGATCAGCGTCTTCGTGTTCTTCGGACTGGTCGCGGTGATCGGCACGGCATACGTGCAGACGAGAGATGTCCCGGACGGCACCGTGTGGGCGGCCTTCGGTGTCGGGGCGCTGGCCTGCGCAATCCTGGTGGCGAACAACCTGCGAGACATCGCGACCGACGAACGCGTCGGCAAGCGGACGCTAGCCGTGGTGATGGGCGAGCGAGGCTCGCGTCGGCTCTTCGGCGCCCTGCATGCGTTCGCCTTCGCTTGTCTGCTGCTCCTGGCGGTGACCGTCTCCTGGTGGGCGCTGGCGGGGCTGGTCTCGCTGCCCTTGTCACTGCGTGCCCAGGCCGTCGTACGCCGCGGGGGCACGGGACCGGCACTCATCCCCGCGCTTCGCGACACCGGTCTCACCGAGCTCGCCTATGCGGTCGGCCTCTTCATGGGGCTGTACGTGGCAACGCTGGGCTGAGCCGACGCGCAGAAGCGCGTGCATGCTTCAGTCGTCGTCCTCGGCGCGGACGCGTGCGTCGTGCGCCGCCTTGGCTCGGTCGGCGCGATGCGCGACCTGTTCGGCGAAGTCAGCCCGCAGCGGGCGCAGCAGGGTCAGCGCGACGAGCGACGACACGGCCATCGCGATCAGCGCGGTGTAAAGGGCGCTGACGGAGTCCCATCCGATCCAGCGCCCGAAGATCAGCCAGATCAGGCCGTAGGCGGCCAGGAAGAGTCCGACCCGTGCCAGCGTATAGACGGCGAAGGCCCTCATGACGAGCGCCACTGACGTGGGGTTTGCATGACGTCGACTAGCGTAGTCCGACAGCCGCGGACGCCCACCTCAGCCCGCCAGCACCTCGCACAGCAGCTCTGGGTCGACGTTGCCGCCGGAGACGACCGCAACGGTGGGGCCCGCCCCGAGCCGTTCGGCGTGCTCTCTGTAGCCGGCGACCGCGACGGCGCCGCTCGGCTCGCACACCACCTTCGCGTCGAGCACGACAGCACGCATCGCGTTGAGGATCGCGGCTTCGCTCACGGTGACCACGTCGTCGACGAGCTCCGTGATGTGCTGCCAGTTGAGCTGCCCAACGCCCTGCACCCGCAGGCCATCGGCGATCGTGCGGCCCGTCCTCGTCGCGGACCAGACGACACGCTCGCCCCGGGCGAAACCTTCGGCGAGGTCGCCTGCGAGCTCCGGCTCGACCCCGACGACGCGAATCCCGGGCCGGGCCGACTTCACCGCTGCCGCGATACCGCTGATCAGGCCGCCTCCGCCCACCGGTACGAGAACCGTCGCCACTTCGGGTAGGTCGTCGACGATCTCCAGGCCGACCGTTCCCTGACCGGCGATGATCGCAGGATCATCGAACGGCGGGACGAACACCGCCCCCGTCTCCTCCTGGACCTGCTCGACCTTCGCCGAACGCTCGGCCGCCTCGACCATGACGACGTGGGCGCCCTGCCCCTCGGTGGCCAGCTTCTTCACCCGCGGGGTTGCGTACGGCATCACCACCGTCGCGGTGATCGCGGCCGTCCTCGCTGCACGGGCGAGTGCCTGGCCGTGGTTTCCCGACGAGTGGGTGACGACGCCGCGTGCGCGCTCGTCGTCAGTCAGCAGGCTGACGGCGTTCAGCGCCCCGCGCAGCTTGAACGAGCCACCGAGCTGGAGACACTCGGCCTTCACGAACAATGGCGCGTCGGCTCGGCCGAGGTCGGTGGCGAGCAGCGGCGTACGGCGCGCCCCGTCGGCGATCCGGACAGCCGCGGCCTCGATGGCGGCCTGGTCAACGCGCGGTGATGTCAGCATCCGTCGACCTTAGAACCTCCACAGGGCCGTGCGCGCACCGTCCACGAGATCATCTGAGACAGCGCTCCTGGAGTTGTGTTCGCTACTCTGCAAGCACGATTTTGGCCGCGTGATTAGGCTGAATGCGAGGAGGTGGTCGACGTGAGAGTTCTTGTCTACGTCGTGCCCATCGTGTTGATGATTTACTGCTGGGTCGAGATCGCCCAGTCCGATCCGCGGCAGGTCCGTCAGCTGACCCGCGGCCTGTGGTCGCTCGTCGTACTCATCCCTATCGCCGGCGCCATCGGGTGGCTCGCCTACGGCCGACCCAACGGAGACAAGGTCCGACGCGTCGCCGTCAAGCCACCCCGACGGTCCGTCGGCCCTGATGACGACCCTGAGTTCCTGCGCAGTCTGCGCCGCCCCAAGCCTCCGGAGGACAGCGGCCCCACGGTGCCCTGAGCCCCGAGCACGACGGCAAGGCGGTGCCTCCGGCGAGAGGGCGGCGCCTCCGGCGAGAGGGCGCCGGTCCCGCGGGCCGGCTACATGCCGGAGTAGGAGTGCAACCCCGACCCGAACAGGTTGATCCCCACGAAGTTGAACAGGAACGTCGCATATCCGAGCAGGGCGACGTACGCCGCGGCCCGACCCTGCCAGCCCGCCGTGGCGCGTGCATGCAGGTATGCCGCATAAGCCACCCAGGTAATGAAGGCCCAGACCTCCTTGGGGTCCCATCCCCAGAATCTCCCCCAGGCGTACTGCGCCCAGATGGCCCCGGCGAGCACGGCGAACGTCCACAGCGGAAACGCGAACGCATGCACCCGGTAGGCCAGCCTGTCGATCGCCTCAGCGCTCGGAGTGCTCCACAGGAAGCCCCGGCGCGGCGCGTCGGGGTGAGCACGGGCCGTGGCCTCGAGCCGGCTGCGGAGCAGGTAGAGCACCGACGCGAGCGCCCCGACCGTGAACGCTCCTCCCGCGGTCGCCGCCGCCGACACGTGGATGGCGAGCCAGTACGAGTGCAGGGCCGGGACGAGCGGACCGACCGGCCGGTACAAGACGAGCACTGCGATCCCGAGCACAGTGACGAGAAACCCCGTGACGAGCAGCCCCAACCAGCGCACCTGGTAGCGCCTGACCAAGAAGACGTAGGCGACGGCGACCGCGAGCGTCGACGTGATCGAGAACTCGTACATGCTGCCCCACGGCACCCGGTCGGCAGCGAGCCCCCGGCTCACCACCGCGACGGTGTGGATCAGTAGCGCGAGCACGGTCAGCCCCAGGCCGATCCGCCCGAAGCGGTCGCTGCGCTCGACGTCCTCGTCGTCATCGCTGCCACTCGACGCGAGCTCGCGGCGCAGCGGGCCCGCTGCCGTCGCGCCGCCAGCCGCGGTGGCGACGAGGGGGCGCGGCGTGGGTGCTGTCTCGCTCGTCAGGTCCCGCGCCATCGCCCACTCGGCCATGTGCGCCAGCATGGCCAGGGCATAGACGATCGTGGCGGAGTAGATCGCGTTGTTGCTCAGGTGGGCGAGCGCCTGGGTCGTCACAGCTTCTCCTCGTCGTCGGCCGCTGCTCGGTTGGTGGCATCCGACTCGCGCCGCGCCGTCGGGTGCTCCGGCGTGGCGGCGCGTCGCAGCCGGCCGGCGACCTCGGCGACGTGCGCGCCCGGGTCGCCGCCCGACACCCGGTCGAGCGCTGCGATCTCGACCACCGTACGCCCTTCGACGGATCTCAGCCGCACCCAGGTGCGACGAGGTCGGATGAACAGGGATCCGAGCAGCCCGAGGATCGCCGCGAGCACCCCGACAAGAGGGATGACCTTGCCCGGTGCGTGGTTGATCTGCAGCTTCACCCAGCGCTGGTAGCCGTCGAATGTGATGGAGCCGACCTTGCCCAGCTGCATCGTCTGGCCCTTCCTCAGCAGCAGTGCCCGCGGGTTCCCGTCCGTCGTCTTCAGGGCTGTCAGGTTGTCCTTGTCGAGCACGTAGACCGACTGTGAGGCGCCCGAGTCCAGCCCGAGGTTGCCCTGGTAGGCGATCAGCGACAGCACCGGGTTTCGTGCATCGGGGAAGACCGAACAGGGCTGGCCCCTGCACAGCGACGCCGTCGGGAAGAAGTAGCCCTCGAACGCAAGCTGGTCGGGGGCCGCGTCGGGCACCTTGATGACACCGTAGGACACGAATGAGTTGTCCTGGGGCAAGAAGATCACCGGCCCCGAGTAGGCCAGCTTGCCGGCACCGTCGCGCACGGTGACCACTGGTGCGTAGCCGTGCCCGACGAGGAAGACCGACGTCTGGTCGACCTCGAGCGGGTGATTGACCCGGAGGTCGTAGGAGTACGGCGCCGCGCCCGGATGATCCGTCACGGACAGGTTGGCGTCGAACGTCAACGGTGTTCCCTGTCCCGCCCCCGAGCTCTTCCAGCTGACGTTGAAATCCTTGACGGTGAAGCTGAAGGGCGCCAGGTTCGCCACGTCGAAACGAGCGCCGGGAGTGAACTCGTCGTACTGGATCAGCGTGTCGGAGAAGCCCTGCCCGCTGATGACGGCGGCGCTGCCCTTGAAGCCGTACAAGCCGGTCACGGCGACTCCGACGAGCACGACCAGCAGGGCGAGGTGGAAAAGCAGGTTGCCCGCCTCGCGCAGGTATCCCTTCTCCGCGCTGACCACGACGCTGTCAGCCGCGTCGTAGACCTCCACGCGGCGACGCTGGGCTTGCATCAGCTCGCGTACCCGCTGGGTCAAGAGGGCGACCGGCTCGTCGCTGCTCCAGGTGTCGTACGCCGACAACCGACTCAGGTTGCGCGGCGCCTTCGGCGGCCGCGCCCGGACGGCACGCAGATAGACCCGAAGCCGCGGCACGATGCAACCGACGAGCGAAACCATGAGCAACACGTAGATGGAGCTGAACCACACCGAGCTGTAGACGTTGAACATGCCGACGCGCTCGAACAGTGGGGCGAGCGCCGGATGCTTGTCCGTCCAGATCGTCACCGCTGACGGGTCGACCCGCTCCTGCGGGATCAGTGAGCCCGGGATGGCTGCGACCGCGAGCAGGAAAAGCAGGATCAAGGCGGTGCGCATCGATGTGAGCTGCCGCCAACTCCAGCGCGCGAGCTCCGGTGGCCTGAGCGCCGGGGCTCCGGGTCGTGCCGGCGGTCCCGGCGACATCGGCGCCGGGCTCGGGCCGGCCTCGGTCGGCTCCGACGAGACGAAGGCCTCGTCGGGCGGTCGGGCGAAGTCGGCCGGGCGGTCAGACGGCGGTCTCAAAGCCACCGGCCCACCCCCTCATGTCGGCGATCAGCGCGCCCCATGCCCCTGTCACCATCAAGATGCCCACCACGACCAACATGCCTCCGCCGAGGCGCATCACCCAAGCTTGGTGTTGGCGGACCCAGCCGACGGCACCCATCATCTTGCGAAAGGAAACCGCCGCGACGAGGAAGGGGATACCGAGCCCGAGACAGTAGACGAACGCGAGGAAGGCACCTCGGCTGGGGTTCGGCCCGAAGGCTCCGCCCAGCGACAGCACGGCACCCAGGGTCGGCCCGATGCAAGGCGTCCAGCCGAGCCCGAAGAGAACGCCGAGCAGCGGTGCCGCAGCGAGCCCGACGGCCGGCACCTGGTGGATTCGCAGGTCGCGCTGGAGCAGGGGCACGACACCGGAGAAGACGAGGCCGAGCATGATCGTGACGACGCCGAGGACCTTCGTCAGCAGCACTTGATGGTCCAAGAGCAGGTAGCCGAGCTGGCCGAACGCCCCGCCCACGGCGATGAACACGAGGGAGAAGCCGAGCACAAACAGCACAGTGCCGGTCACCATCCGGCCGCGCACCCCGGTGCTGCCCTTGGCCACGATGTCGGCTCCGGACAGACCCGTGACATAGGAGACGTAGCCGGGCAGCAGGGGAAGGACGCAGGGCGAGAAGAACGACACGAGGCCGGCGACCATGGCCACGGGCACGGCGAGCAGGATCGACCCGTCGAGCGCAGTGTCTCGAAACCAGCCACCGATCGATGCGACTGGTGCGAGCGAGGGGTCGAGCAGCAGCTCCACGGGCGGTCAGGCCCCCGCCCCGAGTTCGTGCACGAGCCCGACCAGGGTGCTCGCGGTCGTCGGACCGGACACCAGTGCGGCGATCCGGCCCTGGGCATCGATGACGATCGTCGAGGGGATCGACGTGGGGTTGATGATCCCGTAGAACTTGAGCAGCAGCGCGCTGTCCTGGTCGACCAGACTCGGGTAGGGGACGTCGAAAGTGCGCACAAAGGCCTTGGCTTCGGCGCTCGACTCACCGTTCTGCCGGGTGTCGATGCCGACGAACTGGGCGCCTGGCAGCCGATCCGCCGCCTCGACGAGGTCAAGTGCCTCACCCCGGCACGGCCCGCACCACGAACCCCACACGTTCAGCACGATGACCTTGCCGTGGTAGTCGCCCGTGTCGATGGTGCCGCCGCCGAGAGCGGCGCCGGCGAGAGTCGGGGCCGGCTTGCGGTCGGCGGGGGCGATCATCGTCACGCTGCCGTCACCGGTGATGTAGCCCTTGGCACCGGTGCTGCTGGCGCCTGACGTCGCGCAGCTCGCCACCGATGCGACGAGCACGAACGCGACCACGAGCGCGGCCGCTGCGTGGACGATGTGCCGTCCGCGACGGCGCCGAGGCGGCAACGTCATGCTCCGGCGGTGAAGTTCTTCGCGGCCCGGACCGGCACGAGGTCGGCCGCCGGCTCGGAGTAGGCGACGCTCGTGACCCGCTCGCCGTCGTACGTGAATGTCGTCAGGCTCGCTAGGCTGCACTGGCGACGGCGCGGGTCGTGGAAGAGCCGCCGCCCCTCGACCTGCGACCGCACGATCCAGACCGGCAGCTGGTGCGACACGATCAGCGCCTCGTGTCCGGTGCTCGCCTCCCGAGTGTCGTACATGGCCGCGAGCATGCGTACGACGATGTCGCGGTACGGCTCCCCCCACGAGGGGCGGACCGGGTTGTAGAGATATTTCCACGCCGCAGGCTTGCGCAGCGCGCCGTCGCCGACACCGAAGTGCTGACCCTCGAACTTGTTCGACGCTTCCACGACGCGATCGTCGGTGACGATATCGAGGCCCAATGCCGCGGCTGTCGGCTGGGCCGTCTCCTGGGCGCGCTCGAGGGGGGACGACACGATCCGGGCGATATCGCGGCCCTTCAGCGTCTGCGCGACCCGCTCGGCCATCTGGACGCCGACGTCGCTGAGATGGAACTCCGGGAGGCGCCCGTAGAGGATCCCGCCGGGGTTGTATACCTCGCCATGACGCAGCAGATGGACGACTGTCTTCGTCGTGCTGGTCGAGGTCATCGGTGTCCTTCGGGTCGTGCGGCGGCCGCGGCCGCGGCGGCCTTGGGGAGCGCTGCCGCGATCCGGTCGATCGCGGCGTCGTCATGGGCGGCGCTGACGAACCACGCTTCGAACGCACTCGGCGGCAGGTAGACGCCCGCGTCGAGCATCGAGTGGAAGAAGGCCCGGAACCGGTACAGCGCCTGGCGGCTTGCCTCATCGAAGTTGCGGACCGCGGTGGCCCCATGGTCTTCTACGAAGAAGCAGCTGAAAAGGTTTCCGGCGGCCTGGACGACGTGCGGAACGCCTGCGCCCGTCAACGCCTCGGTAACCAGACCGGCGATGGTCTGCGCGGCACGGTCCAGCGCCGCGTACGTCGCCTCGGTGGCGAGTCGCAGCGTGGTGAGCCCGGCGGTCGTTGCGATCGGGTTTCCGGACAGCGTGCCGGCCTGGTAGACCGGGCCGACCGGTGCCAGCTCGGCCATCACGTCGGCGCGACCGCCGAATGCAGCAGCTGGGAAACCGCCGCCCATCACCTTGCCGAACGTCATCAGGTCGGGGCTCCAGCCCTCCGCCGCTCCGTCAATCCCCCAGTGGCCGGACCGGCTCACCCGGAAGCCCGTCATCACCTCGTCGCTGACGAAGAGGGCACCATGGTCGCGACACAGCTCGGCCAGGCGGCCGTTGAAGTACTCGACGGGAGGTATTGCGCCCATGTTTCCGCAGGCGGCCTCCGTGATGAGGCAGGCGATCCGGTCGCCGAACTCGGCGAACACGATCTGGACGGCGTCGATGTCGTTGTAGGGCAGCACCACGGTGGAGGCGGTCGAGGCGGCCGGCACTCCCGGCGTGCCCGGCAGCGCGAACGTGGCCACGCCCGAGCCCGCTGCGGCCAGCAGGCTGTCCACGTGTCCGTGGTAGCAGCCGGCGAACTTCACGACCAGCTCCCGTCCGGTGTAGCCGCGGGCGAGCCTGATCGCCGACATCGTCGCCTCGGTGCCGGAGGAGACGAGGCGCACCTGGTCGACTGGCGTTCGGGCGACGATCTCTTCGGCCAGCTCCACCTCTGGAACCGACGGCGTCCCGAACGACGTACCCGAGCTGACGGCTCGCTGGACGGCGTCGACCACCTCAGGATGGGCGTGGCCCAAGATCATCGGGCCCCAGGAGCAGACCAGGTCGACATACTCGTTGCCGTCGACGTCGTACAGGTAGGGACCTGACCCGCGGGCCATGAACCGTGGCGTGCCGCCGACGGCGCGAAACGCGCGCACAGGGCTGTTGACTCCGCCGGGGGTCACATCGAGAGCCCGGGCGAACAGCTCACCCGAGCCGGCCGTTGTGGTCCGGGCTTCGTCATCCAGCGAGGTCACCCTGCCATTGTCGCCGACTCCCCTTCCTCCCGCCTCGGCGCCCACCCACGCCCGTCCGTGGCTTAGCGTCGGTGGGCGCGGGCCGCCGCCGCCATGCCCCGCCGCGCGCTGCGTCTGCCCCGCCGCGCGCTGAGTCTGCCCCGCCTCGCTCTGAGTCTGCCCCGCCGCGCTCTGCGTCTGCCATGTGAACACTGCCTCCGCAGTGTGCACATGGCAGATCAGCCGGGTGGAACCTGCACCTGCCATGTTCACCTCGGGACACGGCGTCTCGTGATCAGCATCGTGACGACGTTCCAGGCGCTCATCGCCTCTCGCCCTGGTCTCGCCCGTCCCTTCGACGCCGTAACTGGAAACGACCGGACAAGAGCCTTCCGGAGGGTCTCAAGGGCACGCGCAGCCTCGACGAGCTCACCCAGTTCCTGCCGCTGCCGCAATGATCGTCCTGATCTTCTGTGTGCTCGGCACGACGACCCGCCGCGCCCGCGCCCCAACGGTGACGAGCCCGCGGCCGTGTCGTGACCGAGGCCGTGTCGTGACCGAGGCCGTGTCCTGACCGAGGCAGTGTCCTGACCGAGTCCGTGTCCAGATCGAGGCCGTGTCCAGACGACGGCTGCCGTCAGCGTCCGGAGAGGCGGCCGGCGACCTCTGTGGCCCAGTAGGTAAGGATGATGTCGGCGCCCGCCCGCCGGATCGAGGTAAGCGCCTCAACGATGGCGGCCTCGCGGTCGAGGTAGCCGGCAGCGGCGGCCGCCTCGATCATCGCGTACTCACCCGACACGTTGTAGGCGGCGACGGGTACGTCGGAAAGCGCCGCAACCTCCCGCAACACGTCGAGATACCCGAGGGCCGGCTTCACCATCACCAGATCGGCACCCTCGGCCAGGTCGAGCGACACCTCGCGCAGCGCCTCGCGTCCGTTGCCCGGGTCCTGTTGGTAGGTTCGCCGATCACCCTGCAGCGTTGAGCTGACCGCCTCGCGGAAGGGGCCGTAGAACGCAGACGCGAACTTCGCCGAGTAGGCCAGGATCGCGACCTCGGCGTGACCTCCGGCATCGAGCGCGCCGCGGATCGCCTCGACCTGTCCGTCCATCATCCCGCTCGGCCCGACGACGTGGACGCCCGCCGCGGCCTGCGCGAGCGCCATCGCGGCATACTGCTCCAGCGTGGCGTCGTTGTCGACCGACCCGTCGGCGGCGAGCACGCCGCAGTGGCCGTGGTCGGTGAACTCGTCGAGGCAGAGGTCACTCATCACGACCGTTTCCTGGCCCACCTCGGCGACCACGTCAGCGATGGCGACGTTCAAGATGCCTTCGGGGTCGAGACCGCCGCTGCCCGTGGCGTCCTTGCGTGCGGGGATGCCGAAGACCATGATCCCGCCGACGCCCGAGGCGACCGCCTCGGCCGCGGCTTTGCGCAGCGAGTCGCGCGAGTGTTGCACGACGCCCGGCATGCTCGCGATCGGCGCCGGCTCCGTCAGCCCTTCGGCGACGAAGACGGGCAGGACGAGCTGGTTCGGCGCCAGCGTCGTCTCCGACACGAGCCGCCGCATCGCCGGGGTGGCGCGCAGCCGACGCGGCCGGACGAGCGGGAAGCCCACCGGCTCAGGTCGCCCGGCGGCGGTTCGGCGCACGCCGCTCGGACGGCTTCGTCACCGGCTCGCCGGCCCTGATCATCGAGAGCCGCCTCGACGCACCAAAGTCCCCGAGCGCCTCGGCCAGCGCCTCGGCCGACGGCTGCGGTGCGATAACGTCGACGCGTAGCCCGTGTTCCTCGCATGTTTTTGCGGTCGCCGGTCCGATCGCGGCAATGATCGTCGACGGGTGCGCCTTGCCCGCGATCCCGACGAGGTTTCGCACCGTCGACGATGACGTGAAGACGACCGCGTCGAACTTCCCCGTCTTGATCGCGTCCCGGGTCGGCGCCGGCGGAGGTGCCGCCCGAACCGTCCGGTAGGCCGTCACGTCGTCGACCTCCCAGCCCAGCTCGTGTAGGCCGGCCACGAGCGTCTCGGTGGCGATGTCGGCGCGCGGGAGGAACACCCGGTTGATCGGGTCGAGCAGATCGTCGTACGGCGGCCAGTCCTCGAGCAGCCCCTGTGCCGACTGCTCCCCCGAGGGAACCAGGTCGGCACGAATACCCCATGCGGCCACACTGTCGGCGGTCTTGTCGCCGACGGCGGCGACCTTCAGGCCACTGAAGGCCCGCGCGTCAAGCCCGTAGTCGTCGAACTTCTCGCGCACGGCCTTCACCGCGTTGACCGACGTGAAGACGACCCACTCGTAGCGACCTTCGACGAGACCTCGCACGGCCTTGTCCATCTGCAGGGGGTTGCGCGGCGGTTCGACGGAGATCGTGGGCACCTCCTCCGGCACACCGCCGTAGGAGCGCAGCCGACTCGACAGCGAGGCGGCCTGCTCCTTCGTGCGCGGTACCAGGATGCGCCAGCCGAACAGCGGCTTCGTCTCGAACCACGACAAGGCGTCACGCATCGCGACCACCTCTCCGACGACGGTGATCGCGGGCGCCGCGATGTGCGCCGCCTTCGCATCGGCCGCGATGTCGGCCAACCTGGAGACCACCGTCTTCTGGTCGGTGGTCGTGCCGACCGACGTCATCGCCACCGGGGTCTCCGGAGACCGCCCTGCCGCCTGCAACGCCTTCGCGGCCTCACCGATCGCCGACACGGCCGACAGCAGCACCAGGGTCTGGCAGCCCACGTGCCTGCTCCAGTCGATCCTGTTCTCGGCGACGTTGAGCACGGTGACTTCGCGCGCCGTGCGAGTCGTCAGCGGCACGCCCGCGTATGCAGGGACGGCCGTGATCGAGCTGACGCCAGGCACGATCTCGAAATTCACCGCCGCCTTGGCGCACGCAGTGGCCTCCTCGGCACCGGTGGCATACATCCATGGGTCACCCGAGAGCAGCCGCACGACACTCCCGCCGCCCTTTGCGTGCTTGACGACGAGCCTTGCCCGCGACGCATGCGTGAGTCGGTGGCCATCCTCGCCGTAGCCGCCGTCGATGACGGTCACGCTGGCGAGACGCTCGCCGAGCAGGCTATCCAACAGCAGCGTGTGCTCGGGTGACTCGGTGACGACCACATCAGCGGCACGGATGAGCTCTGTCGCTCGGACGGTGAGCAGGCCGGGGTCACCCGGACCGGTGCCGACAAACGCGACCGAGCCCGAGTGTCGTGGCGCGGCGATGGGCTCGTCGACCCGGGCGCTCGCCGTCCGGCTCGAGCTGTTGTTGGCTGCGGAGGTCTTCGGCATCGTCTTCTTCACCGTCTTGCTCGTTGTGGGTTGACTCTTGGACGTTGCTCGTGTCACGACGCGACCTCCTGCATGATCGCGCCGGCGCCCTCGGCCAGCAGGTCCTCGGCGAGCGCCCGGCCGACGCCCTCGGGATCGTCTGGCCCACCGGCCGCGGACAGCCGCACGAAATGGCTTCCGTCTGGCGCGACGACGACGCCGCGCAGCCAGATCTCGTCACCGTCGTCGCCTTCGGCCAGCTCTGCCAGCGCCCCGATCGGTGCGCTACAGCCGGCCTCGAGCGTGCGCAGCAACGACCGCTCGGCCGTGACGGTCGCCCGCGACGCCGGGTCGTCGATGACCCCGGCGACGTCCGCGGCCAACGAGGCCGCGCTCGCCGCGACCTCCACCGCCAGCGCCCCCTGGCCCGGGGCCGGCAGCATCTGGATGGGGTCGAGGGTCTCGGTCACCTCGGCGACGCGACCCAGCCGAAGCAGGCCGGCGCGTGCCAGGACGACGGCGTCATGGGTACCTTCAGCGACCTGGCGGAGCCGGGTGTCGACGTTGCCTCGGATGGAGACGACGTCGAGCCCAAGGCCGAGCGCCCGCAGCTGGGCAGCCCGCCTCGGCGAGCCGGTCCCGACCGTCGATCCCCGCGGCAGTTCGCCGAGTGTCAAGCCGTCTCGGGCGACCAGGGCGTCTCGCGGGTCCTCTCGCGGCGGCACGCCGGCGACCAGCACGCGTTCGTCGGGCAGCGTCGGGAGGTCCTTGAGCGAGTGCACGACGACGTCGACATCGCCGCGGACCAAAGCCTCGCGTACGGCGCCGACGAAAACGCCAGTGCCCCCGATCTGCGTGAGTGGAGCGGTCGAGGTGTCGCCTTGACTGACGACGGGCACGAGCTCGACATCGCACCCGAGGCCGGAGCGCAGGCGCTCAGCGACCCAGGAGCTCTGGGCCCGGGCCAACACACTGGCGCGGGTTCCGATCCGAATCGTTGTCACGACGGCTCACCAGTCCGGTTGACGGCTTCGACAGCGGAGATGTTCGTCACAGCCTCGACAGACGCCGGGTTCAACGCGAAGAGCTCCGCCAGCGCGTCGGCGTAGGTGGAGTCCGGTGACCGCCCGGCGAACTGCTTGATCCGGACGGTCGGCTCGTGCAGAAGCTTGTCGGCGACGCGACGAACGGCCTGCACGATTTCTTCGCGCTGTCCGGGAGTGAGGTCGCCGAGGCGTCCCCAGAGCCGTTCGAGCTCGGTCGACACGACGCCTGTGGCCATGGTCCGCAGCGCCACGACCGTCGGGGCCACTCGGGCGGCGTCGCGAGCGGCGGAGAAGGCGGCGACCTCCTCAGCGACGATCGCCGTGACCGCTGTGACGTCGGCGAGGGCCGAGCCGTTGTTGACCGAGTCGGTCAGCGACTTGAGGCCGATCAGCGAGACATCCGGCAGGCTGCCGACCGCGGGTGACACGTCATGGGGAAGCGCCAGGTCGACAACCACCAAGGCGGACTCCGAGGTCCGGGCGGTCATCGCCTTGGCCACGAGCTCGCCCGAGATGACCGAGCCAGTCGCCGTCGTGCACGAGATGACGAGGTCGGCCTCTGCGATGACGTCACCGAGGTCAGCCAGGGCGACGGCACGCCCGGCGACCCGGTCGGCCAGCCGCTCCGCGCGGGTTGCCGTCCGCGACGAGATCACGATGTCGCTCGCACCCCGGCGGCGTACGGACGATGCGGCGAGTGCAGCAACCGAACCGGCGCCCACGATGCACACCCGGGCGCCCTCGAGCGGGCCGATCACCTCGGCCGCGTCGTCCAGAGCCACGGACACGATCGACTGTCCGGCCCCGCCGATGCCGGTCTCCGCGTGGGCCCGTTTGCCCACGCGGAGGCCTTGCTGGAAGAGGGTGTTGAGGGCACTGCCGACCGAGTCGTCGGACTGGGCCCGCCGCAGCGCGTCGCGGACCTGCCCGAGGATCTGCCTCTCTCCCACGACCATGGAGTCGAGCCCAGTGGCGACTTCCAGCAGATGCGCAACTGTCGCTTCGTCGTAATGCACGTATAGCGACGGCAGCAGCTCTGTCATCGACAGGCCGGCGTGCTCAGCGAGCAGCGCGGTCAGGTCCTCGACGCTCCCGTGGAACCGGTCGACGTCGGCGTAGAGCTCGATCCGGTTGCAGGTGGCCAGGACCACGGCCTCACGGACATGCTCGGTGTCGAGGACAGCGGTCCTCAGCTTGTCCGCGCCTTGCACATCGAGGGCGAGCCGCTCGAGGAGCTCGACCGGGGCCGAGCGATGCGAGGCGCCGACGATCAGGATGCTCATATGGCCCTGGCCTCGATCCCCGCGAGCTCGTGGGCCTTGCGCTGCTCGTGATAGGCCAGGATCTGCAGCTCGATCGAGAGGTCCACCTTGCGTACGTCGACATGGTCGGGCACCGACAGCACCGCCGGGGCGAAGTTGAGGATGCTGCTGACGCCGGCCGTGACGAGCCGGTCGCATACGTCCTGCGCGGCCTTGGCGGGGGTCGCGATCACGCCGATCGAGACCGAGCACGTACGGACGATGTCGTCGAGATCGTCAAGCGATGAGATGTGGAGTCCGCCGACCCCTTCGCCGACCCGGTCGGGATCACTGTCGAGCAGCGCGGCCACCTGGAAGCCACGCGAGGCGAAGCCGCTGTAGTTAGCCAGGGCGTGCCCAAGGTTGCCGATGCCGACGATCACGACCGGCCAGTCCTGGGTCAGTCCGATCTCACGGGCGATCTGGTAGCGCAGGTAGTTCACGTCGTAGCCCACGCCGCGGGTCCCATAGGTGCCGAGGTAGGACAGATCCTTGCGAAGCTTCGCGGAGTTGACGCCCGCGGCACTCGCCAGGTCTTCGCTGCTCGCGGTGATCACGTCGCGCTCGGCGAGGGCCGTGAGCGCCCGCAGGTAGACGGGAAGGCGGGCGACCGTAGCCTCGGGTATGCCACGCTCGGCGCGCTCATCCCGGGCTCCCCCGCTCTTGCGGCTACGTGCAGTGGTCACGGTGCTCCTGGAGTCACTGGTGTTGCTGTGTCACTGCAGGACGAGTGCCTAAGACAGCGACACGGTCCTGCAACCAGCGGTAACACAGCCACTGTAGGAGTTTGTGAACGGGAGAACAAAATCGCCGGCCGGTGCGCGCCGGCACCCTGTGATCCCGCTCACTTCGGGAGGGGCTGCGCCCGGCCACGCCCACCCCGGAACCGGCGTAACCAGGGTCGGCCGTGTCCAGCCCGAGAGGCCGGTCGAACGTCGGTCGGGACCAGCGACCGCTCCGGGCGCGGGTTGCCGGCTCGGTGCTAACGGGTGAGCGCGGCTCTGAGCCGCCGAGCGTCGACCCGCCAGAAGTCGTGCTGGGCACCGTCGACGAACGTGACCGGGATCTGCTCGCCGTACTCGTGCAGCAGGTCCGCCTCCGCGGTGATGTCCACCTCGTCGAACGTCTCGCCCAGCTCCTCGCAGACGCCCGCGATGACCATCCTCGCGTCGTCACACAGGTGACACCCGGGCTTGGACAGCAAGCGGACCCGCGTCATGAACAGGAGTCTGGCACATTGCCCCGGCCCGCTCTCGCGGCTACTCTAAGTGACCGCTCCGACGACCGAAAGCTCGAATTTGCCAAACCGCCGTCCACTTCCCAAAAGCGAGGCCGAGATGGCGCTTGACGTTCGGTTCACAAGGGTACAGATGCCAGCGTACGATCTGGCCATAGACGGCGCGGCAGCGCTGGAGGGAGTTGTCATGCCTTCGTCGGACCGCGCCCTGCGCAGTGGCTATGCCATCTTGCGCTGCGCCGTCGCCGACGTGCTAGCGACCTCTGATCCATGGTTCTCGACGTCGCCGCAATCTCCCGGAGGCCCCGGGTCCGCAGGCTCTCACTACCTGCCCGACTCTGACGACGGCGGCCGGATCGCCGCCCTCGTCGACCTTGCACGCGATGGCGACACGGAGGCCTTCGGCGCCTTGTACGACCACTACAGCCCGGCCGTCTACCGCTTCATCTACTACCGGGTCAGCGCCCAGATGCTAGCGGAGGACCTAACCAGTGAGACGTTCTTCAGGGCGCTGCGGTCGATGGCGCGCTTCCAGTGGCAGGGCAAGGACTTCGGCGCGTGGCTGACCACGATCGCCCGCAACCTGGTCGTCGACCACTACAAGGCTGCGCGCACCCGACTGGAGCGGACCACCGACGACCTCACCGATCGTCAGGAGGTCGTGGCAGGTCCTGAGGAAGAGGTGCTCAGCGGTCTGACCAACGAAATCCTGCACGAGACTATGCGCAAACTGCCGACCGAGCAGCAGGAGTGTCTCGTGTTGCGCTTCCTCAACGACACCTCAATCGCCGAGACCGCGCTCGCGCTCGGCAAGTCCGAGGGCGCGGTCAAGCAGCTTCAGCTGCGGGCGGTTCGCAACCTTGCGCGGCTTCTTCCGGAGGGTCTGCGGTGATGCGTCCGAGAAAAGACCGATGCGTCTGCCGTAACCCCGACTGTCGATCGATCGTTCGCCAGTCGAGAAGCCAGCGGTTGTACATGGCGAGGGTAGTCCGCTTTGCGCGGGTATCTTCGCTTAAAGTGAGTTCAGACCAGAGAGTACGGCAATGATGCGACGGGCGTCGGCACGACGCGCAGACGAGTTCTCTGCTGCCCTTGACGGCAGCAGGGCGATGTCGGCGACGTCTGAAGAGACGCAGGCCTTCGTCGGCATCGTGGCGCAAATCCGTGAGCTCGAGACCCCGGTCATGCAGTCCGACTTCTCGGCCGACCTTCGCTCCCGGCTGATGCAGGCGGCGCCGGAATATCTGACCGCAGCCGCGGTGCCGAGCCGGACACGCAGGCGTCGTGCGACGCCGATCCCTGTCACGCGCGAGCCGGTCCGGCTACGGGTGCTCCGGGTCCTGGCAGCCACCTGTGTCTTCGTCGGAGTGGCCGCCGGGACGGCGGCGGCGAGCCAGTCCGCGCTTCCCGGTGACCCGCTCTACCCGGTCAAGCGCGCGATCGAGCAGGTCAACGTCGCGACGGCAGGGTCGCTGGCCGAACGTGGACAGGACCTCATCGACCAAGCCGGCACCCGGCTTGCAGAGGTCAAGGGCCTCACGGGCGCGCATTCAAACGACCCGGCGACGACACCGCTGATCGAACAGACGCTCCAGGACTTCAAGAGCCAGGCCAATGCCGGCGCCCAGGCGCTGATGGATGCCTACAGAGACGAGGAGAGCTCGGTGAGCATCAACGTGCTCCGCACGTTCACCAGTGACTCCGTGAACCAGCTCGCCGACCTCAGCAAAGTGGTGCCGACCAACGCCAACGACGACCTTTCCCACGCCGTCGAGGCCCTGTCCACCATCGATACCAACGCGCAACAGGCGTGCTTCAGCTGCAGCGATCTGCCTCAGCTGGATGTGACGGCTAACCTGATCGACCTGGAAAGCTCGACCCAGGGACCCGCCCAGCCCACGGTGGGCAGCAACCCGGCCCAGACGCCGCAGGGCAGCGGGCCGCTGACCACGCAGGACCCGCAGCTGACGAGCGGCTCCGAGGCACCGGGGGCTGTCCCGCCGGCGGGGACGACTGCTCCGGCTCCCGGTGACCCGACCGACCCGGCCACCCAGGCTACGGATGGAGTGCCGCCGACCGATCAGCCCACGACGGGGCCTGGTGGCATCATCGCACCGCTCACTCCCACGTTGCCCGCCATATCGGACCTCCCCGCGACGACCGACCCGCAAACCCCTACCGACGCTCCCACGGTGACCGAAATGCTCACGCCGACCCTGGTGCCCACGCCCACCGACCCGCCCACCCCGACCGACGTCCCCACGCCCACCGATCCGCCTACCGTGACCGACGTCCCCACGCCCACCGACCCGCCTACCGGGACGGAAGAGCCCACGACGACCGACCCGGCGACCGGCTCCTCGAACCCCCCTCCCGACACGGCCGCTCCCACGACGCAGCCGACAACGTCCTCGGAGCCCCCCACCGCTTCGGTACCGGATCCGTCGCCCTCGGACCCATCGGCGACACTTCCTTCCGTGACCGCGGACGGCGAGTTGTTGCCCTGACCGCCTGCGGGCGAGTGGGCTGTCATGGGCTGGAGCCGCCTGTCAAGCTCCGTGCCAGGGCGGCCATGTATGCCGCCAGCCAGGGGACCTAGCTGAAGACGCCGTTGCGCTGGACGAGCAGGGAGTACAGCGTCTGCTGGATCGTCTCGCGCACCTGGTCGGTGACGTTGAAGACGAGCATCGGGTCGTCCGCAGCGCCTTCGCCGTAGGAGTCGGTGCGGATGGGTTCGCCGAACTCGATCAGCCACTTCGAGGGCAGCGGAACCAAGCCCAGCAGACCCAGCCACGGAAACAGCGGCGTGATCGGAACGTAGGGAACGCCGAGCAGCCTGGCCAGCGAAGCGAGGTTGCCGATCATGGGGTAGATCTCCTCCGCGCCTACCACGGAGCACGGCACGATGGGCACTCCGGTACGTAGCGCGGCCGACACGAAGCCGCCCCGCCCAAAGCGCTGGAGCTTGTAGCGCTCGGAGAACGGCTTGCCGATGCCCTTGAAGCCCTCGGGCCAGACGCCCACCAGCTCTCCACGCGACAGCATCCGCTCGGCGTCTTCGGTGCTCGCCAACGTAGCGCCGCCCTTTCGAGCAAGCTCACCGACGAACGGGAGCCGAAACACCAGATCAGCCCCGAGCGCGCGCAGGTAACGCCCGGTGTGGTCATGGACCATGAGGGCCGTCATCATCCCGTCCAGCGGGACTGTGCCGGAGTGGTTGGAGACGACGAGCGCGCCGCCGTCGCGCGGGATGTTCTCGGCTCCGCGCACCTCGAGCCGGAACCACTTCTCGGCCAGCGGTCGCAGCGCCGTGAGTACCAGGCGGTCGGTGATTTCGACGTCGAAGCCGAACTCGTCGACCTCGTAGTCACCGGTGATTCGTCGCCGGGCGAAGGCCAACATCTCGGCGAGCCTGCGCTCCCAGGAGGCGTCGCCGAAGACCTGACGGGCAGCGGTCATGACCGCCTCGACGGCCTCCCCCACGTCGACCCTGCGCTGAGAGGGCTCGGGCCCGACCGTGGGCTGGGGCCCGACCGGTGGGGCTTCGGTAGGGGGCTCAGGCGGCGCCTGCTTGCGGGTAGACGTGGTCGGCTTCGGCGCCAGGGCGCGCGCCGCGGCCGTCGGTGATGTGCGTGAGCCGCGACCGGGCCGTCCCCGCCCGCCGATGGGGATGATGTCAGCGTCCGCCATGTGCCACTACTTTCGAGATCAAGGCCTTGACCTGGCTTTCGACGTCCGCCACCCGCTGGGCGTCAAAGACCCCAGGGCGCAGCCGCCGCACGAACGCGTCGAACGCCTGTGCGGTCGTGTGCAGCGGCGTGAAGCCGAGCACGTCGCGCATCGCCGTAGTGTCGAGGCCCCGCCCGTGCGTGAGAAAGGCGATCTGCTCAGCCGACAGGTCGGCCGCCCTGGCCGGCGGATTCACCGAACCGATGGAGGCCAGCGCCACCGAGGGAAGCGCCACGCTCGGGCGGCCCAGACGACGTACGGCCTGGGACAACATGAGGACTCCGTCGCCTGCCAGGTTGAAGGTGCCGGGTATGCCGGCCAGGGTCGCGTGGTGCAGAGCCGTAAGCGCGTCCTCCTCGTGGCAGAACTGCAGGCGCGGGTCGAAGCCGAGGATGGTCGGAATGACCGGCAGCTCGAAGTAGCGCGTGAGCGTGGTCTCGATCCGCGGGCCGATGAGGTTGGCGCAGCGCAGCATCGTGACCTCGACGTCGGGTCGCCGCCGGGCGAAGCCGCGCACATAGCCCTCGACCTCGACGGAGTCCTTCGCGAAGCCGGACCGGGGCAGCTGCTTGGGGGCCATGTCCTCGCTGAACATCGCCGGGTCACGCGAGGAGGAACCGTAGACCGTGGCGGACGACTTCACGACGAGCCGCCTGACGCCGGCCGCCTGCTGGCATGCAGCAAGCAACTGCATGGTGCCGATGACGTTGATCTCTTTCATCGAGGTGCGCCCGCCCGCACCGCTCGGGGTGGCGATCACCCCCAAGTGGACGACTGTGTCGACGTCCTCCGTGGCGATGACCTTGGTGATGACGGGGTTGCGGATGTCGGCCCGTACGAACCGGACGGCACCGAGGTCTTGGCGAGGCGGGACGACGTCGATGCCGATGACCTTGTCGACATCCCGATCGGCCGAGATCCGGCGCGCGAAACGGCCGCCGAGATCCCGGCAGACACCGGTAACCAGGACGACGCGACCCATGGCAGATCCGGGTCGGCTATTTGCCCTGGCGGCGACGCTGGATACGCGTCTTCTTGAGCAGCTTGCGGTGCTTCTTCTTCGCCATGCGCTTGCGACGCTTCTTGATAACTGAGCCCACGGTCTACCTTTCAGGCGTTGCTGGGGTCTGCCGAGGGTCGCACCGCACACCCCGAGCCGCTACGGGATTGACACACCCCCTCACAGCCGGGACATGACCGGCCCAGCGTACCGGCCACGCCTCCAGAGCCCCAATCGCCTCTCTGCGCCGCTGGGCTCAGCGTCATACGCGCGGAGCCGGCGCCGCCTGCGGCTAGCCGGCCTGGTAGAAGGACTTGCGTAGGTAGTCGTTCACGGCGGCTTCGGGGACGCGGAAGGACCGTCCCACTCGAACGGCCGGGAGGTCACCGCCATGCACCAGCCGGTACACGGTCATCTTGGACACGCGCATAGCGCCCGCCACCTCGGCCACGGTGAGGAACTTGACCTCGGAGAGGCCGTCGCCGGTCGTTTGTGAGGCCATTGTGCTGCACCAACTTCCGCCACGGCCGGTCCTCGGCTTTCCCCACCAAGGATCACATGTCGTCCGCGCTCTCGTGAGAGTAGTGGCAAATGAGGCTCGTGGGGAAGCAAAAGCCACAAAATATGGCTGAACCGCGCCCTCCGTGGCGCGTCGTTTCGGCGTGTCGCCTGTGAGCGGGACCGGACGACGGACCCGCGCTCGGCCGCGACCCCGACGCGTTCGTTGGGCCACGGACCGTGGCTCGCACCGGCCGGCGTGTCGCGTCGGAACAGGCGGCTTCAGTAGGACACGTCGATGCCGTGGAGGGGGAAGATCTCCCTCCTCGTCTGCTGCACGCACCGGTCCAGCCAGGACTCAGGGTTGTAGCCGTCGGACCAGCGGCTGAAGTCGGGCAGGTGTCCATCCGTCAACCGCTCGGGTGCCCGCCGCCCGGTGAGCTCGTCGACGTAGCTGCGCCACTCCAGCGGCGTCTCTGTCTCGGGGTCGAGCGGGGACCCACCGGCAACGGCCAGCAGATGCGTCCAAGTGCGGGGTACGACGTCGACCACCGAGTAGCCCCCACCGCCCATCGCCACCCACTTGCCGCCACACAGTTCATGTGCCAGCTCGTGCAGAGCCACATGGGCCCCCCGCTGTCCGTCGACGCTGAGCATGAGATGCGCCAGCGGGTCGTCCATGTGGGAGTCGCAACCGTGCTGGGTGACGAGCACCTCGGGCGCGAACTCCTTCAGCAGAGGCGGCACGACCGCGTGGAACGCCCGTAGCCAGCCTGAGTCGCCCGTGCCGGGCGGCAGCATCACGTTGACGGACGCGCCCGGGGCGTCGTGGCCACCGCTCTCGCTGGGGTGGCCGGTGCCAGGGAAGAGCGACTGGGGGCTCTCGTGCAGGCTGATCGTGAGGACGCGCGGGTCGTCGTAGAACGCCGCCTGCACGCCGTCGCCGTGGTGCACGTCGATGTCGACGTAGGCCACCTTCTTGGCACCGCGCTCGAGCAGCCAGGCGATCGCGATCGCGGGGTCGTTGTAGATGCAGAACCCGCTGGCGGAGTCGGACATGGCGTGGTGCAGCCCGCCGCTGATGTTGACCGCGTGCACGGACTCCCCCGACCACACCCGGCGGGCAGCTTCGAGGGAGGCTCCGACGATGTGCGCCGACGCCCGGTGCATGCCCGGGAAAGTCGGGTTGTCCTCGGTCCCAAGCCCATGCCTGAGGTCCTGGTCGTGCGGCTGCTCACTCATGGTGCGCACCGCCTCGATATAGCGATCGGCATGCACGAGGCGGATGTCGTCGTCCGAGGCGACCGGGGCGGGAACGATCGAGAGATCGGGCAGCTCGAAGACACCGAGCGAACCGGCGAGCCGCATGGTCAGATCAACGCGCACCGGAGTCATGGGATGCCCGAGACCGAAGTCGTAGCGGGTGAGCTCCTCCTCGTACACCACGCACGCCGAACCGGTCATTGGTAGGACTCTAGGCCATGTCCGGTCCACCTCTTACCGCTCGTCAGCGACCTCAGCCGCCGCTCGGCGAGCGTGACGCTCGGGCAACTCCGAGGCGCCAGGTCAAAGCAGCCGTCCGACGGTGTAGATGAGGAGCCCGGCCAGACCGCCGACGACGGTCCCGTTGATCCGGATGAACTGCAGGTCGCGACCGACGTGCAGTTCGATGCGGTCTGCGGCCTCCTTGCCGTCCCAGCGGTCGATCGTGTCGGTGATGACGGTGGTGAGCTCTTCGCCATAGCGGCCCACGAGGAAGGCGGCCGCGTCGGCGGCGTGCCCGTCGAGGCGCGCGCGAAGCTCGTCATCCACGACCAGGCGTCCACCGAAGTCGGCCAGGGCCGTGACGGCCCGGCGCCGGATCGGGCTGTCCGAAGCCTCCAGCGTCTCGAGCAACGCACGGCGCAAGGCGTTCCACAGCGACGTCGCGGTGGCGGCGACCTGAGGCTGGGACAGCACGCGGCGCTTGAGCCGCTCCGCACGGTCGATCGTGTCAGGGTCGGACTGCAGGTCGACGGCCAGTTGCGTAAGGAGGTCGTCGAAGGCTCGACGGGCGTGGTGGCGGGGGTCGTCTCGGATGTCGGCCACCCAGGCGACCGCTTCCATATGCAGCCGCTGGGTGACCCGCTCGTCCAGCCATTGCGGCGTCCACCAGGGTGCCCGGCTCCTGAGTGCGTCCGCTACCGCCTCCTCGTTGGCGACCAGCCAGCGGTGTGCCTCGGACAGGGCAAGGTCGACGAGTCCGTGGTGGACGCCTTCCTCGACGACGTCCTGCAGTAGCCTTCCCGCGACCTCGCTCAGCGGCTCGTCGATCAGCCTCGGCAGCAGCTCGGACTCGATCAGTACGGCGACGTCCTCGTCGCGGATCCTCGACAACCCCAACCGGGCCAAGGTAGCGGCCTCGTCGATCACCCTCTCGCTGTGAGGAGGCTCGGCAAGCCAGGCACCGAGCCGGCGGGTCACCTGGGCGTCGGCGACCCTGGCCCGGATGACGGGCTCGGCGAGGAAGTTGTCGGTGACGAACTCCTGCAGACTTCTGGCCAGCGCGCCCTTGCGGGTCGGGATGATCGCTGTATGCGGAATCGGCAGGCCGAGCGGGTGGCGAAACAGTGCCGTCACCGCGAACCAGTCCGCGATCGCTCCGACCATGGCCGCCTCCGCGGTGGCGTGCACGAACGCCCAACCGCCGCCAGCGTGCAAAGTCGCGACGAACACGACGGCTGCGACCACTAGCAGCGCCAACGCCACGCCACGCATCCGGCGCAGACCGCGACGCCGCTCGGCGTCCGCCGCCCCTTCGGCGAGGAGCGGCCCGACCGTCATAGCGCGCCTCCGATCGACACTGGCTGCGCGGCACCGCGCGGTTCTGCGTGGACTTTACCGGGAGTATTGACGCCGGACGGCGCCGCTCACCTCGCGGTTCGTCACTCTTCGCCGAGCGCCAGCGCCCGAGACCGGTTCCTTGCACTCTCCAGCGCAGTCATGAACGCCGCCCTTACCTTGTGGTCCTCGAGCTCACGGATCGCCGCTGCCGTGGTGCCGCCGGGGGACGTGACCCGCTCCCGGAGCACGGTGGGGTGCTCCCCAGTCTCGCGCAGCAGCTTGGCCGAACCGACCATGGTCTGCACGACGAGCTCCGTCGCCGTGGTCCGCGGCAGGCCGAGGTGCACACCAGCCTCGATCATCGCTTCCACCACGAAGAACAGGTATGCGGGCCCGGAGCCGGAGATCGCGGTGACGGCGTCCTGCTGCTTCTCGGGGACCCGGATCACCCGGCCGGTGGCACGCAGAAGTTCCTCGGCCTCGACGAGATGCTTCTCGTCGCAGTGGGTGCCGCGCGAGATGGCGGCCATGCCTTCGTCGACGAGAGCGGGCGTGTTGGGCATCACGCGTACGACCGCTACGCCCTCGGCCAGTCGCGCCTCGATCATCGCCGTCGTGATGCCTGCGGCCAGCGAGATCACAAGCTGCCCGGGCCGAACTACGTCGGCGATCTCTTCGAGCACGTCAGGCATGTCTTGAGGCTTCACGACGAGCATCAAGGTGTCGGCCATGCGTGCCGCGGTGACGTTGTCCACCACGTCAACGCCGTACCGCTCACGCAGCTCCGCGGCCCGCTCGGTCCGGCGCTCGCTGAGCAGCAGGTCGGCGGGCGCCCGTCCGGCCCGCACCAGGCCCGAGACCAATGTCTCGCCCATCACGCCGGCTCCGAGGATCGCGACGGTCATCGCTGCCTTCCAGTCGTGGGGCGCTCAGCCCTTGGTGACCACTGACCGGGCGAAGAATGCCAGGTTGGCGGGGCGCTCGGCGAGGCGCCTCATCAGGTAGCCGTACCACTGGTCACCGTAGGGGATGTAGACGCGCATCCTCTCGCCGGATGCCGCCAGCCGCTTCTGCTCGTCGGGCCGGATCCCGAAGAGCATCTGGTACTCGTAGCTGCCCCGCTCGCGCTCGTTGCGCGAGGCTAGCGCGCCAGCGATCTCGATGAGCCTCGGGTCGTGCGTGGCGACCATGGGATAACCCTGGCTGGTCATCAGCACCTTGAGGCAGCGCACATATGACAGGCTCACGTCGCCTTTGTCCTGGAAGGCGACGGACTCGGGCTCCGTGTAGGCCCCCTTGCAAAGCCGCACGCGCGAGCCCTCGTAGGCGAGGTCGCGGCAGTCCTGCTCAGTGCGGCGCAGGTGCGCCTGGACGACGGCTCCCGCGGACGGGAAGTCCTGCCGCAGCTCACGCAGGACTGAGAGCGTGGAGTCGGTCGTGGTGTGGTCCTCCATGTCCAGTGTGAGCGTGGTCCCGAGATTGCTGGCCGTCTGAGCGATCTTGCGGGCGTTGTCCAGGGCGATGCGTTCTCCGTCGTCGCCGAGTGCCTGACCCACCGCCGACAGCTTCACCGAGACTTCGGCGCCATGGGTAAGGCCGCGCTCGGCCAAGCAGTTCAGTACCTTCACATACGCGTCGACACTTGCCTGCGCCTGCTCGCGGTCGAGTGTGTCCTCACCGAGATGATCGAGCGACACCAGGCGCCCGCCGTCGAGGAGCTCAGCCGTGACGTCCACGACCTCCTCGGCGGACTCACCGGCCACGAACCGCTCGACGATCCCGCTCGACCCGGGCATCGAGCTCACCAGGTGCTTGAACGCGTCGCTGCGCGACAGCATGAGCAGGGAACGACGAAGCACGGGTCCTCCTGTGGACGGGCTACCAACGGATCCGGTGTTCACAGGCTACGCCGCCCACCCGCTCTCCCGCCGAGACGCCACCAAGGGCCCGTGACACGCCGCCTCCCGCCTCTCAACGCCAAACCCCGATTCCGGGCCGCCCCCTGCTCTCCCGACGAGACACCACCAAAGGCCCGTGACACGCCGCATCTCGGCCCTCGACGCTAGGCTCCGATTCGGGACCGGCACGGCCCCGACGCGGACGATCAAAGGACACGCCATGGGTCACCAAGTGAGCGCGGAGCTGGTTGCCAGCGTCCTGAAAGTCGTCGCCAGCGCCGGCGACAAGGTCGATCCCGACGATATGCTCGTCATCCTCGAATCGATGAAGATGGAGATCCCCGTCCCCGCTGAGGTCGCCGGTACCATCACCGAGATCGCCGTCCACGAAGGGGATGTGGTCACCGAGGGCGATCTCATTGCCGAGATCGACGAAGACTGACCCGCGGCGTCGTCAGATGGCGCAAGGCGTGGCCGCGTGCCGCGGGCCTTTGGTGGCGTCTCGGCGGATGAGGTGGCGGCGTGTCTCAGGCCTTTGGTGGCGTCTCGGCGGGAGGGGGGTTAGGGGGTCCGGCGGCGGAGGGTGGCGGCGCCGAGGCCGACCAGGGCAGCGACGAAGGCCCCGATGACGGCGAGGTCGACGCCGAAGTCGGCCGTAAGCCCTGGCATCGTCTGCAGCAACTGCATGGCGTCGACGGCGTAACTGAGCGGCATGACGTCTGACACCACACGCAGCGCGTCGGGCAACGCATCACGCGGCACGAACAGGCCACACAGCAGGATCTGAGGGATCACGATCGCGGGCATGAACTGCACGGCCTGGAACTCGGTCTCGGCGAACGCCGACACGAACAGTCCCAACGTCGTACCGAGGAGCGCGTCGAGCACAGCCACGACCGCCAGCGCCCAAAGCGGCCCGGACAGGTCGAGTCCCAGCAACCCGACGGTCAACCCGACGGCGAGCAGCGCCTGGAGCAGCGCCACTGCGCCGAATGCCAGGGCGTAGCCGACGAGCAGGTCAAGCTTGGCCATGGGCGTGGAAAGCAGCCGCTCGAGCGTTCCCGACGACCGCTCGCGCAGTGTCGTCACGGAGGTGACGAGAAACATGACGATGAACGGGAACATGGCCAGCAATGGCGGTCCGAGCCTGCTGAAGAGCAGGTCGTTGCGGTCGAACATCCACCACAGCAGCGTCAACAGCACGCAGGGCACGACGAGCAGCATCGCGAGAGTACGGCGGTCACGGCGGAGCTGGATCAGCACGCGGCGAGCCACGGCGACGGTGATCTCCAGGTTCATGGGCTGACCTGCGCTTCGACGATCGACAAGAACGCCGACTCGATGTCGTCCGTACCTGTCCGGGCCATCAGCGCCGCAGGCTCGTCGTCGGCGATGAGTGCTCCGTCGCGCATCAGCAGCAATCGGTCGCAGCGCTCGGCTTCGTCCATGACGTGGCTTGAGACGACGATGGTCGCGCCACGCGCAGCGAGCTCGGCGAACGTCCCCCAGAGCTGACGGCGCAGCACCGGGTCGAGCCCTACCGTCGGCTCGTCGAGCACGAGGACGTCGGGATTGGCGAGAAGGGCAACTGCCAGGGAGACGCGCGAGCGCTGGCCCCCGGACAGCTGGGCCACCACATCGGCCCCCGCTCGGTCGAGTCTGACCGTGTCGATTGCCGCTTCGACCGCCTTGCGGTCGGCGTCGAGCACCGACGCGAAGAACGCCAGGTTCTCCGTCACGGTGAGGTCGGCGTAAACGCTCGGCGCCTGGGTGACGTAGCCCACCCGCCGTCGCAACGAGGCGCTTCCCGCGGGGCTGCCGAGCACTGTCACCGAGCCGCCATGGACGACCTGGACGCCTACGATGCACCGCATCAGGGTCGTCTTGCCGCAGCCGGACGGTCCCAACAGCCCCGTGATCTCCCCTGCCCGCACCGACGTGCTCAGCTGCGAGACGACCTCGCGGCCGCCGCGCCGCACCCGCAGATCTGCGACCACCACAGTGCTAGAATTCATCATGTAGTGAATTTAGCCGGTTGCCGGCTACGAGTCAACGCCTCCCTCGAGCGGACCTTCGATGTAAAGCTGCAGCGCCGCCCCGATCCGCGGCCCCAGCTCGGCAGCAGGAGTGGTCGCGAACGGCTCCAGCCGTACGACATAGCGGGCCATCGCCAGCCCGAGCAGCTGCGAGGCGACGCACTGCGCTCGAAGTGCCGCGTCGTCGGTGTCGATGACGACCGACATCGGGGTGAGCACCATGCGCACCAGGCCGCTGCGCAGGAGATCGGCCGCCGCCTCGCTGCTCGAGGCAGCCTTGACGAGCGCCACCAGCGGCAGCCGCGCCTCGTCGTCGTCCCAGATCGACAAGAAGCGCGCCACGATGCGCTCCCCCAGTCCGTCCACGCCTCCTTGCGTGATCGCCGGCACGACCTCGCGAGGGTCGAAGGGAATCCCCAGCGACTCCAAGAACAGGTCGTCCTTGGAGTCGAAGTAGTGGTGGACGAGCGCGGGGTCGACGCCGGCCGCCTTGGCGACCCCTCTGAGGGAGGTCTTGTCGAAGCCCTTTGCCGCGAACTCCGTCTGGGCCGCCGTCAGGATCACCGCCCTCGTGTCGGGGCTTCCCGGTCGCCGACCCGCGCGGTTACGGGCACCTGGGCCGCTAACGGCCGTGACCTGTCTGAGCCTGCTCGACTCCACCCGGGGCCCGATGTGGTCCCTGACTTCCGTCGTCGAACTCGCAGACGGGTGAGCCTGGCGGGGTTCCTACGTAGGTGGGGTCGCGCACTGCGAGGTGCAGCCGGGTGAACGCCAAGGACTCGGCCAGGTCCGCCTGCCGCGCCTCCCGGCTCTGCGCCTTGCGGGTGTTGACCTCCAGGACAACGGAGCCGGTGAACTCCTGAACGGCAAGCAGCTCGAGCAGTTCGACGCACGGCTGGTTCCCATGGCCGGGAACCAGGTGCTCGTCCTTCGCCGAGCCAGAGCCGTCGGTCATATGGACGTGGCGCAGCCGGGAACCCAGCTGTTCGACCATCTGGACCGGGTCGCTGCCCGCCACGGCAGAGTGTGACAGGTCGACCGTCACGTTGGTGTAGTCGTGGTCGACAGGGTTCCAGCCGGGCAGATAGGCCTGCATCTCGCGCCTGGACGCACGCCACGGGTACATGTTCTCGACCGCGAATGCAATGCCAGTCTCGGCCTCGAGCTGCGCCAACCCGTTGACGAATCCCTTGGCGTAGTCGCGCTGCCACCGAAACGGTGGATGCACGACCACGGTGGTGGCGCCCAGGACCACCGCCATCTCGGCGCTGCGTTGCAGCTTCTCCCAAGGGTCGGTCCCCCAGACTCGCTGGGTAATGAGCAGGCAGGGAGCATGAACGGCACAGACCGGCACCTGGTGATAGTCGGCGAGGCGCCTGACGGATTCGACGTCTTGGCTCAGCGGGTCGATTCCGACCATGACCTCGACCGCGTCATACCCGAGCCGCACGGCCAGCTCGAATGCGCTCGCCACGGAGTCCGGATAGACCGACGCCGAGGACAGCGCAACGAGTGCCGATGGCACCTTGACCGGGCTCGGCGCAGGCTGGGCGAGCGCGTCCTTCACTGGACCAGCGTAGGACGAAGATCGCGGGGTGCCCGCGAGCGCGCCCGCTCGGCCGTCGACAGCGCCGCAATCACAAGGAGTCGAGCTTCTGCAAGATGACACCTTCGCGTAGTGCCCATGGACAGATCTCGAGGGCCTCGATGTCGAAGAGGTCCATCACCGCGTCAGCGACCAGCCCGCCCGCCACCAGCTGGTGGGCCCGCGCACTGGAGACTCCCGGCAGCGATGCGCGCTCTGCCCTGGACATCTTGCTGATCCGAGGCAGCTTCTTGCGCAGCTCGGCGCGAGGGAGCAGCCGCCGTACGAACGGTCCTTCTCCCGAGTGTGCGGCCCCACACACGCGGGCGAGCGAACGGAACGTCTTCGACGTCGCAACGGTGTGGTCCCCGACTCCCGGCCGAAGCAGGGAACCCGCCCCTCGTGCGATCTGTGCCCGGATGTATCTGCGCAACGCCTTGTATTCGGCGTCGCTCGGTACGTCGCCGGACAGCCACTCGCGGGTCAGGCGGCCCGCGCCGAGCGCGAACGACTGCGCCACGTCGGGGCGCTCGTCGCCGCCCGCCGCGATCTCGAGCGAGCCGCCTCCGATGTCGAAGACGGCCAGCCGCCCCGAGGACCAGCCGAACCACCGGCGGACGGCCAGGAACGTCAGTCGCGCCTCGTCGTCGCCGGACAAGATGTCGAGCACGACGCCTGTGCGCTGCTGCACGAGGGCGATCACCTCGTCGGCATTGCGGGCTTCGCGGATGGCCGACGTCGCGAACGCGGTCACCGACTCGCAGCCCTGGTCCTCGGCCTGGATCAGCGCGGTTTCGATGAACGAGATCAAGGCCGACACGCCGACGTCGGACAGCGCGCCGTCCGCGGTGAGGTGCTCGGCCAGCCGCAGCGCCTCCTTGACCGATGCCGCGGGAAGTGGGGCAGCACCGCGATGAGCGTCGACGACGAGCAGGTGCGCGGTGTTCGACCCGACGTCGAGGACGGCTTCTCGCATGAGCAGAAGGCTATCGCCGCCGAGCCCACTGCCTGCGGAAGTCCCGGTCGCCCCGCTACCGGACGAATGACCCTCGTTCAGATCCCACCCGCTCACTCTCAACCCGCTGGAAACGATCGCCTAGACTCATCCGATGCCCGAAGTACCCCTCGACTTTGCCCGGGCATGGGTCGAGTTCGACGACCCGACGGACCCGAGCCAGCGCTTCAGGTGTGATCTGACCTGGCTCGCGTCGAGGTGGGGCTGCATCTTCGGGGCGGGATGCCCAGGCATCTACGCCGATCGGCCCGACGACGGTTGTTGCACGCTCGGCGCGCACTTCTCCGACAAGGCCGACGAGAAGCGCGTCCGCTCCTTCGTCAAGCTGCTCGGTCGCGACGACTGGCAGTTCCACGACGTCGCGAGCCGGGGAAGCGCTTGGATCGAGACCGACCAGGACGGTGACCGCAAGACCGCGGTCTACGACGGTGCATGTGTCTTCCTCAACCGACCCGGGTTTCCAGGCGGCGAAGGCTGTGCCCTCCACTCCTGGGCGCTTCGCAACGACCTCCACCCCCTCCAGACCAAGCCCGACGTCTGCTGGCAGCTGCCGGTGCGCCGCCTCTACCGCGAGGTCGACCGCGGCGACAACACCTCCTACACCGAGGTCACCATCACCGAGTACGACCGTCGTGGTTGGGGTGAGGGCGGACACGATTTTGCCTGGTACTGCTCCGGTAACACCGAGGCCCACACGCAGCGCGAGCCGGTCTACGTCTCCTACCGGCCCGAGCTGATCGAGATGATCGGCCAGCCGGCGTACGACGTCCTGGCCGGTCACTGCGCACGGTTCGAGACGTCCCAGCAGCCACTCCTGCGGCACCCGGCCGACCCGGTTCGCCAGGATCGGCGCTGACTGACCAACCGACCCCGCCGCGTCCGGCCACCGCAGCTGCGGCCACAATGGCTGCCATGCATCTCGACCACATCTCGTTCGCGGCCGGTCCGGAGGGGCTGGAGCGAACGGCCGAGAGACTGTCAGCTCGGTTGGGGGAAGCGTTCGTCGACGGCGGGATCCACCCCCGCTTCGGCACCAGCAACATGGTGCTTGCGCTGGCGGGCGGCCACTATCTCGAAGTCGTCGAGGTGCTCGACCATCCAGCGTCGGACAAGGCGCCCTTCGGGCAGGCGGTGCGGGCCAGATCCGGTGCCGGCGGCGGCTGGCTCGGCTGGGTCGTCGCGGTCGACGACATGCGCGTCGTCGAGCATCGGCTCGAACGCGAGTCAGTGCCGGGCAACCGCCACCGTCCCGACGGTGTGGAGCTGCGCTGGCGCCAGGTCGGGGTCAGGGGGCTCCAGTCGGACCCTCAGCTGCCATTCTTCGTCCAGTGGGACTGCTCCCCCGCACAGCACCCCTCCGCGCGCGCCACCGGTCAGGTGGCGCTGGCAAAGCTCGACATCGCCGGCGACCCCGACCGGGTCGCCGAGTGGCTGGGGAAGCCCGCCGACAAGCTGATGAGCGACGTCGACATCGAGTGGGTGGCACCCAACGGCACCCCCGGGATCGTGGCGGCGAGCTTCACCACACCGCACGGCCTTGTCCGCATCTGAACCGCAAGCCACCCGGAGACAGCCGCGTCGTGAGCCGCATCGCGAAGGGCGCACGACCCAGCCCGAACATCTGGAACTACCCCAGCGTCTACGAGCTCGAGAACCGCGCAGCCGACCCCGATGGGGTGATTGAGCGGGCCATGCGGGAGACCAGGCCGTGGTCGGGCGCCACCATGCTGGACATCGGCTGCGGCACCGGGTTTCATCTGCCTCGCTTCGCCGTCGAGGCGGGCCGGGTCATCGGAGTCGAACCCCACGGTGACTTGGTGCGCTGGGCCAGGCTCCGCACCCGGCGGCTGCACAATGTCATGGTGATGGCCGGGTCCGCGCAGCGGCTTCCGGTGCCCGACTCGGTCGTCGACGTCGCTCATGCGCGCTGGGCATACTTCTTCGGACCCGGCTGCGAGCCTGGCCTGCGTGAGCTCGAGCGGGTGGTCCGCCCCGGCGGAGTGGGATTCGTGATCGACAACGACGCGACCCGAAGCACGTTCGGGACCTGGTTCACGCGGGCGTTCCCTGAGTACGACGCTCGGGCCGTCGACCAGTTCTTCTCGCGCCACGGCTGGGTGTCGCGGCACCGTGACATCCGCTGGGACTTCGAGACTCGAGCCGACCTCGAGGCGGTCGTCAGGATCGAGTTCTCCGCTGAGCAGTCGGAGCTGATCCTTCGGTCGCATCGTGGCTGCGCTGTCGACTACGCGATCGTGATCCGAGTTCGCCAGTTCTGAGCGATCGCACCAAGAGCGCGGGGGGCAGCGCCGACTGTCGGCAGGGTGCCCTAGCGTCAAACAATGGCCACTACGGCTTCCAAACGCGCTGCGACGACGACCTACCGCTGCTCGCATTGCGGGTGGAGCTCGGTGAAGTGGGTTGGTCGCTGCGGCGAGTGCCAGGACTGGGGCACCGTCGACGAGGTCGGCGCAGCAGCGGCCGTCAGTCTCTCGGCCGGGCGGGTGACGAGTCCGGCCGTACCGATCTCCCAGGTTGTGGCCGAGGCGGCCTACTCCCTGCCCAGTGGCGTTGCCGAGCTCGACAGGGTTTTGGGCGGCGGCATCGTGCCGGGCGCCGTACTCCTGCTGGCCGGAGAGCCGGGCGTCGGCAAGTCGACGCTGCTGCTCGAGGTAGCCGCCCGGGCTGCCCGACGTCATGTCAGGACGCTCTACATCTCCGGTGAGGAGTCCGCGTCCCAGGTCCGGCTGCGTGCCGAGCGGACGGGTGCACTCGAGGAATCGCTCTTCCTCGCAGCCGAGGTTGATCTGGGCGCCGTGCTCGCGCATGTCCATGCCGTCGCCCCAGACCTACTCGTGATCGACTCGGTCCAGACGATCGCCAGCAGCGACATCGACGGCACCGCTGGTGGCGTCACCCAGGTTCGCGCTGTCACTGCCGCGCTGGTCCGGGTGGCGAAGGAGCGGCACCTCCCCACGCTGCTCGTGGGCCATGTGACCAAGGACGGGTCGATCGCGGGTCCGCGTGCCCTGGAACACATTGTCGACGTGGTGCTGCAGTTCGAGGGTGAGCGCAGCTCGCGACTGCGGGTGCTGCGGGCCGTCAAGAACCGTTTCGGTCCCGTTGACGAGATCGGCTGTTTCGACCTCGGAGACCAGGGCATCGTGGAGGTCGCCGATGCCAGTGGGCTCTTCATCTCCCACCATCCGGTCCCGACGTCCGGCACCTGCATCACCGTCAGCCTCGAAGGCAGACGTCCCCTGATCAGCGAGGTGCAGTCGCTGGTCACCGGATCCGCCCCGGGGACACCGCGCCGGGCGGTCAGTGGGCTCGACGCCTCGCGCCTTGCCATGCTGATCGCGGTCCTCGAGCGCCGGGTGGGGTTGAGCCTGGCACAGCGCGACATCTATGCCTCGACCGTCGGGGGTGCATCGCTTCGTGGCCCCGCCTCCGACCTGGCCGTCGCCGTCTCGCTCACGAGCGCTGCGCTCCACGTGGTGGTGCCGACTGGCACCGTCGCGATCGGCGAGGTCGGGCTCGCGGGAGAGCTACGCCGGGTGCCGAACTTGCAACAGCGCCTTGGGGAAGCGGCGCGCCTGGGGTTCACTCAGGCCATCGTGCCTGCCCGGCACGACCCGGGAGTAGCCGCGGCACCGCCGGTCGCCGGGCTCGACGTCGTCGAGCGGCCCGACCTGTGGGCGGCGCTGAGGTCTCTGCGGCTCGTCGGTGCGGGCACCGCCCACGAGAGTCCCGAGCTCGGCACGAGACGCTGACCAGCTCTCGCGGCATTGGCGGTTGTCGACCACGCCCTACACTGAGTCCGACATCCCGGAGTCGAACGAGGGGCAGGCGTGGCGAGCGGCGACAGGCAGTCAGCAGACCCGACGCTGCGGGCAACCCTGGCAGCGGTAGCGCCCGGCACCGACCTGCGCGAGGGGCTGGAGCGGATCCTACGTGGCCGGACGGGAGCTCTCGTCGTCCTCGGACACGACCGCACGGTGGAGTCGATCAGCACCGGCGGGTTCTCTCTCGACGTCGACTTCAGCGCCGCCGGCATGCGCGAACTCGCGAAGATGGACGGTGCCATCTTGTGCGACCGCGACGCCAGCCGCATCTTCCGCGCTGGCGTGCATCTGATGCCCGACTCCGACATCGCCACGCAGGAGACCGGCACCCGGCACCGGACCGCGGACCGGGTCGCTCGCCAGACCGGATTCCCGGTCATCTCCGTCTCCCAGTCGATGCACATCATTGCGCTCTACGTCGGTGAGACGCGCTACGTCCTCGAGGACTCAGGCGCGATCCTGTCCCGGGCGAACCAGGCGCTCGCGACGCTCGAGCGCTACAAGCTGCGCCTCGACGAGGTGTCAGGGACGCTGTCGGCACTCGAGATCGAAGATCTCGTCACGGTTCGAGACGTTTCCTCGGTGGCGCAGCGGCTCGAGATGGTGCTGCGTATCGCCGAGGAGATAGAGGACTACGTCCTGGAGCTCGGCGTCGACGGCAGACTGCTCGCTCTCCAACTCGGTGAGCTGGTGGCAGGCGTCGATCACGACCGCGTGCTCGTGATCCGCGACTACCTGCCGGGAGGACGACGGGGACGCAGCGTCGAGGCGGTACTCGACGAGATCGATGCGTTGTCACCGACCGAGCTTCTCGACGTCGCCTCCGTGGTTCGCCCGCTGGGTCTTGGTGGCCCGGAGAGTCTCGACAGCGCGGTGAGCCCGTGTGGCTACCGCCTGCTGGCAAAGGTTCCGCGACTCCCTGGTGCCGTCGTCGAGCGGCTGGTCGACCACTTCGGAACTCTCCAGAAGCTACTCGCAGCGGGCATCGACGACCTGCAGGCCGTCGATGGGGTCGGGGAAACACGCGCGCGGTCGGTACGTGAGGGGTTATCGAGGTTGGCCGAGTCGAGCATCCTCGAGCGTTACGTCTGATCACTGCCCGGGCTCGCTCGATCAGGTGATGTCGAAGAACCCTTTGTGGGTGTCGGCGCCGATGAGCGCGGCCTCGACCCAGTAGCCGCCAGGTCGCGCGACCTTGCCCGGGGCGCGGCACGAGTCGGTCGAGCGGTGCCCGTCCCAGACGAAGTCGTAGCTCGTTGGCGAGTCCTGGGTGACGACGAGCGCTCGGGCCAGCAGCTTGTCGGGGCAGTTGTCGCTCGTCCAGATGACATCGGGGCCGGAGGTCACCCGGAGCACGAGCGATTCGGGGGTGATGGCGAGCGTGCAGGCGGTTGACTTGATGCTCGTCAGCAGCAGCCGGACCTTATTCGCCTCGCCCATCTTGGAGTCCGAGACCACTACCCTCATGTCGACGTCTTTGGCGTTACAGGCTCCTGTCGGCGTCGGCGGCGGTGTGTGCGAGGTCGGATCCGGGCGAGTCTGGCCATGGTGTCCGCCGGGTCTGCGAGGCGGAGTGGTTCCGGGGTCGCCGCCCGGACGGGAGGGCGGCGCCGTCGTCGACGCAGCGGCGCTCGTGCTGACCGGAACGCTGGCCGGCACAGGAGAAGTCGTGGGCGCCGTTGCTGATCGTCCTTGCGCATTGCCGGTGACACGGCCGAAGACCCACCATCCAAGGCTCACGAGCGCGACCACGGCGACGACGACCAGGAGCCGTCGCGTCCAGTAGACCCGAGGCGGCAACGGTCCCGAAGGGCGGATCACGTTGCTCATCCCACCACGCTAACCCGGCCGTTCCTGCATCCATGGCATCATCGCCTCGACATGCCTACCTGCGTTGCGCACAAGCCGATCCTCGACTGGTATGCCGCTCACGCCCGCGCCCTTCCGTGGCGCCGGGACGGCGTCGGCGCCTGGCAGGTGATGGTCAGCGAGGTCATGCTCCAGCAGACACAGGTAACACGGGTGCTGCCTGCCTACGACGCATGGGTGGTCCGCTGGCCGACACCGGCTGCTCTCGCGTCGGAGTCGCCCGGTGAGGCGGTCCGGATGTGGGGCAGTTTGGGCTACCCGCGCCGCGCGCTGCGCCTGCACCAGGCCGCAACGGTCATTGACGAGTGTTACGGCGGCGTGGTGCCGGCGACGTACGATGAGCTTCGGGCACTTCCAGGGATCGGCGACTACACCGCCGCGGCTGTGTACTCCTTCGCTCATCGCCAGCGCGCTGCGGTGCTGGACACCAACGTCCGTCGGGTGCTGTCACGCCTCTTCTCAGGAGTCGAGTTCCCGACCGCATCCCCGGCTCGCGCCGAACGTGACCTCGCCGAGTCGGTTCTGCCGGACAATCCCGAGGCGGCGGCGAGGTGGAGCGTCGCCGTGATGGAACTCGGTGCGCTCGTATGCAGTGCGCGCACTCCTCGGTGTGGCGGCTGCCCGGTCGCCGCGCTGTGCGCATGGCGGCTGAACGGCTATCCGGCGTTCGAAGGCGCGCCGCGACCCAGCCAGACGTACTCTGGCACCGACCGGCAGTGCCGAGGCCGGATCCTGGCCCTCCTCCGGGAGTCCCAGCATCGCGTCCGCTACGACGAGCTCATCCCGCTGTGGCCCAGCAGCGACCAGCTCGAGCGTGCGCTGGCCTCACTGCTGGACGACGGCCTTGTGGTTCAGCGCGACAGCGGCACTCTTGACCTGCCCTGAGCGTGCGCTGCACGGGCACGGTGGGCGAAACGCGGTGCAGCAACCCGCTGTGGCAGTCGCCGTGCAGTAACAGCAGAGCGCCCTCCCACTTCGGTGGGAGGGCGCTCTGCTTCAGGCTGGGCTACTTCTTCACTTGGTCGTCGTACGGCGCTCAGGCGCCGGCCGGCGGCAACGCCTCTTCGACCGGTGGTGAATCCGGTAGCTCGGACTTGGTCGTGCCCTGGAACGTGAACTGCGCCGTGGCGCCTTCGCCTTCAACGTCGACCAGCACGATCTGACCCGGCCCGACCTCGCCGTAGAGCATCTTCTCGGCCAGCATATCTTCGAGGTCGCGCTGCACGGTGCGCCGAAGCGGTCGGGCGCCGAGCACCGGGTCGAAGCCACGTCTGGCGAGCAGCTCCTTGGCCGGCTGGGTCAGCTCGAGCGCCATGTCCCGGTCCTTCATCCTGAGCTCAACTCCGGCGATCATGAAGTCGACCATCGAGATGATCTCGTCCTGCGTCAACGGCGGGAAGACGATGATCTCGTCGACCCGGTTGAGGAACTCCGGGCGGAAGTGCTGTCGGAGCTCGTCTGAGACCTTTGCCTTCATCCGGTCATAGGATCCCTGCTGGTCGTTGGACTGCTGGAACCCAAGGTTGATGCCTCGGGCGATGTCGCGGGTGCCGAGGTTGGTCGTCATGATGATGACCGTGTTCTTGAAGTCGACCACCCGACCCTGGGAGTCGGTGAGGCGGCCCTCTTCGAGGATCTGCAGCAGCGAGTTGAAGATGTCGGGGTGCGCCTTCTCGACCTCGTCGAACAACACGACAGAGAAAGGCTTGCGTCGCACCTTCTCGGTGAGCTGGCCGCCTTCTTCGTAGCCGACGTAGCCGGGAGGCGAGCCGAAGAGCCGCGAGATCGTGTGCTTCTCGGAGAACTCGCTCATGTCGAGCTGGATGAGGGCGTCTTCGTCACCGAAGAGGAACTCGGCCAGCGTCTTCGACAGCCAGGTCTTTCCGACACCGGAGGGGCCGGCGAAGATGAACGACCCGCCGGGACGCTTGGGGTCCTTGAGGCCGGCGCGGGTGCGCCGGATGGCCCGAGACAGTGCCCGGATCGCCTCGTCCTGGCCGATGACGCGCTTGTGCAGCTCGTCTTCCATCTTGAGCAGCCGGGTGGACTCGGCCTCGCTGAGCTTGACGATCGGGATACCGGTCGCCGTGGCGAGCACTTCGGCAATCAGCTCCTCGTCGACCTCGGCGACGACGTCCATGTCGCCGGCCTTCCACTGCTTCTCCCGCTCGGACTTGGCGATGATGAGCTTCTTCTCCTCATCACGCAGCGACGCGGCCACCTCGAAGTCCTGCGCGTCGATGGCGCCTTCCTTCCTCCGGCGTACGTCGGCGATCTTCTCGTCGAACTCACGCAGGTCAGGCGGAGCCGTCATCCGACGGATCCGAAGCCGTGAGCCGGCCTCGTCGATCAGGTCGATGGCCTTGTCGGGGAGGAACCGATCCGAGATGTAACGGGCGGCCAGGGTGGCAGCTGAGACCAGCGCTTCGTCGGTGATCGTCACCCGGTGGTGCGCTTCGTAGCGGTCCCGCAGCCCCTTGAGCATCTCGATCGTGTGCGCGATCGACGGCTCGGCCACCTGGATCGGCTGGAAGCGGCGCTCGAGCGCTGCGTCCTTCTCGAGGTGCTTGCGGTACTCGTCGAGAGTAGTCGCACCGATCGTCTGGAGCTCACCACGCGCCAGCATGGGCTTGAGAATGCTCGCGGCGTCGATGGCGCCTTCGGCAGCACCCGCACCGACGAGGGTGTGGATCTCGTCGATGAAGAGCACGATGTCACCGCGGGTGCGGATCTCCTTGAGGACCTTCTTCAGGCGTTCCTCGAAATCGCCGCGGTAGCGAGACC
>JBBRYB010000018.1:0-70567 GCA_038238115.1 Propionibacteriales bacterium
ATGGCGAAAATCTCCAAGAAGGTTGAACTATCATTTCACGCCAGCATGCAACTTCAAGTGGAATTGAGTTCAATCCCCCCCCCCCCCCGCCGAGACGCCAACTATTCCGGCCGAGAGGCCAACTAATCCGGACGAGAGGTCAACTAATCCGGACGGGGGTCAACGGCTTGGCTCTGGGTCACGTGCGTGAGGCGACTGAGCCACCAACAACTGACGCCTCGACCCGAACAACTGACGCCTCGACCCGAAGAGGTGACGCGCCGACCCGAACAGCTGACGCCTCGACCCGAAGAGCTGACGCCTCGACCAAAACAGCTGACGCCTCGACCCGAACACCAGGCGCCTCGACCAAAACACCTGACGCCTCGACCAAAAACAGCTGACGCCTCGACCCGAACAGTTGGCGCCTCGCGGGCGAAGAGGGGCTAGCTCCAGGCGGCGATCACGTCGCGCAGCTCGGCTAACCGTTCGATCACGGCATCGGGCTCGCCGACGGTATGACCGATCTGACCGGGCGGGATGTCGCTGTGCGGCAGGTGGACAGCCTTCATCCCGGCGTTGTGGGCGCCGTAGATGTCATCGAAGAGCCGGTCACCGACGAAGACGCACGCCGCCGGGTCGCTCACGTCGACGGCGGCCATCGCGGCATGAAACGCCTGGGGCGCCGGCTTGGTCCAGGCGATGTCGGAGGTGTAAACAGCCCCGTCGATGAGATGGTGGAGCTCGTCTCGCACGAACATCTCCTCGTGCCAGGCGCGCGGCCACACCGTGTTGGACAAGACACCGATCTTGACCTTGTCGGCGCGCAGCCGGGCGAAGAGTTCGGGCACATCGGGGTCGGTAAGTGTCGCGTGCTCCCAGAACTTGCGGTAGCCGGTCCAGTGTCCGGCATCGAAGGCTAACCCCGCGAGCGTGCAGATCTCCTCGATCGTGGAGCTGCGGTGCTCATCGCGGGACCGCGTCCAGACGTCGGTCGCCGCCTCGAGCAGCGCCTCAGTGACAGCCTCCACACGGTCCGGCGCCGCGACCTCGGCGAGACTGCGCCACTCCTGCGCTGCATCGATCGTCCGCCACGGCGTGAGCGTGCCACCCCAGTCGAAGATGACGGCGTCAACTGCCACGCACGACCCCCACAACACGGGGGACGGCGTCGTCGACAGCGACGTCGGCTCGTGTGCCCGTGGCCCGATCCCTGACCTCGACGGTGCCGTCGCGCAGACCCTTCCCGACGACGACCACCGTCGGGACACCGATGAGCTCGGCATCGTTGAACTTGACGCCGGGCGACATCTTCTGGCGGTCGTCGTAGAGCACGCTCAGGCCCTGCGACTCGAGCTCACCGCACAGATGTTCGGCAGCCGCGAAGATCTCGGCGTCCTTCCCGGTGGCGATGAGGTGTACGTCGGCGGGACTCACCTTGCGGGGCCAGACGATGCCGTGGTCGTCGTGGGAGTTCTCCACGATCGCCGCCACGGCCCGAGAGACCCCGACGCCGTACGAGCCCATCGTCACAGTGACCAGCCGGCCGGACTCGTCGAGCACTCTCAGGTCGAGCGCCTCCGCGAAGCGCCGCCCGAGCTGGAAGATGTGGCCCATCTCGATGCCGCGTGCCGTCTCGAGCGGGTTAGCGCAGACGGGGCACGGGTCGCCGTCGCGCACGTCGGCGGCCTCGATCACGCCGTCGCCGTCGAAGTCGCGGCCGGCAACCAGGTCAACCACGTGGCGACCTGGTTGGTCCGCTCCTGTCACCCACCGGGTCCCGTGCACGATCCGAGGGTCGAGCAGGTAGCGGATGCCACTGGCCTGCTTCTCCCCCAGCACTCCGGGCCCGATGTAGCCCTTGATCAGGCTCGGGTTCCCCGCGAACAACGCCTCGTCGAACACCTCCACCGTCGCCGGCTCCACCTGTGCCTCGAGGCGCTTGACGTCGACCTCCCGGTCTCCGGGCACACCGATCGCCACCGCCTCACGCGTGCCGTCTGGATGGACCAGCGTCACGATCACGTTCTTGAGCGTGTCGCCGGCCAGCCACGGGCGACCTTCGCGCGGAAGCGCCGTGTTGAGATGGTCGACGAGCGACTCGATGGTGGGCGTGTCGGGGGTGTCCTCGACATGGGCGAGGGGCGCGTCGTCGTACGGCGTCGGACTGGGCACCGGCACGCGCACCGCCTCGACGTTGGCGGCGTAGTCGCAATGCGTGCAGCGCACGTAGGTGTCTTCGCCGTTCTGCGACGTGGCGAGGAACTCCTCGCTCGCCGACCCGCCCATCGCGCCCGACATCGCCGCGACGATGACGTAGTCAAGGCCGAGGCGGTCGAAGATCTTGATGTAGGCGCCGCGATGCGCATGGTAGGACCGCAGGAACGCCTCGTCGGACACGTCGAAGGAGTAGGAGTCCTTCATCACGAACTCGCGGCCGCGCAGCAGCCCGGCGCGTGGACGTGGCTCGTCGCGGTACTTCGTCTGGATCTGGTAGAGGGCCAGGGGCAGGTCCTTGTATGAGGAGTAGAGGTCCTTCACCAGCAGGGTGAACATCTCCTCGTGGGTCGGGCCCAGCAGGTAGTCGGCGCCCTTGCGGTCCTTGAGGCGGAAGATGCTGTCGCCGTATTGCGTCCAGCGGTTGCTGGCGTCGTAGGGCTCACGCGGCAGCAGCGCGGGGAAGTGCACCTCCTGGGCCCCGATCGCATCCATCTCCTCGCGTACGATGCGCTCGATGTTGCGCAGCACCTTGTAGCCCAACGGGAGCCACGAGTAGATGCCCGGTGCGACGCGGCGGATGTACCCTGCGCGCACGAGCAGTCGGTGGCTCGGCAGTTCGGCGTCTACCGGATTCTCGCGCAGGGTACGGAGAAACAAGGTCGACATCCGCAGGGCCACGACAGCTCCTCTTGGTTGAGACGGGAATGGCGGGATAGAGCCTTGAGGATATCCGGCAGCCCGAGAATGCCTCACCTCAGTTTCCCCGCGGGTTGTCGACGGCACGTGACTCGCCGACGCCCTTCGCCACGCCTTGGACGGTTCACGGTCTGGCGCAAACGCAAGAACATGGTCCGATGTCGATCGAGACGACGTTCTCGCGTCGATGGGATGAGCCCGCTCGAAGTCCTGTTCTTCGAAACGACGTTCTCGCGAAGCGCGAGCGCCCCGGCGTCGGTTGCCAGCAGATGCCGCAGGGCCGGTTGTGGCGTCAGTCGCCTTCGGTGACGCCCAGCCGCTTGGCGCCGAGGGAGTTGACCACGGCGCCGACCCGGTCGCCGGTGGCGCGCAGCTCGGTCGTCGAGGCGACGGGTGACGGATCGTTCAGGTCCTGTGGCACGTTGAGCCAGCGCATCGGGTGCACGCCGTCGAACTGCGTGATCATCGTGGGGATGTACTCCAGCTTGGCCACTCTGAAGGAACCGTCTCGCCGCTCGGCGAAGGTTACCCGGCAGGTGTTGCCGTCATAGACACCCTCGACGGCCGGGTCCTGCTGCGCGACCGCGTTGCCCAGGCCGAACACGACCCACGTCCCGTTGACCTTGTCGTAGGGCTGGACGACGTGAGCGTGGTGGCCGTAGACGAAGTCGATGTTGGGAGACTTCGTCAGCTCGTCGGCCACGGCGAGCTGGTCGGTCGTCGGGGCGTGCATGTACTCCAGCCCCCAATGCAGCGCCACCATGACGATGTCGGCGCCCTCGGTGCGTGCCTTGGCGGCCATCCGCTCGATCTCCCCGGGGTCGATGACCGGCACCGACCACGGCTCGTCGGCCGGGAGCGGGATGCCGTTCGTACCGTACGTCGCCGAGATCAGCGCCACCGAGACATCGCCGACGTCGAGCAGCAGCGGCTGTCTCGAGGCGGCGCGGGTCGCTGCTGTCCCCGCGTGGTCGATGCCGGCGGCGTCGAAGTCGTCAAGCGTGCGGGTCAACCCGTCGAAGCCTTGGTCGAGGCTGTGGTTCGACGCGGTGGTACAGGCGTCATACCCCTCCCACTTCAGTGCCGGGACGATCGCGGGCGGCGCCGAGAACAAGGGGTAGCCGGAGAAGGGGCCGCCACGAGGAGCCAGCGGCGTCTCCATGTGGCAGATGGAGAGGTCGGCCGACGACACGACGGGCCGCATGTCGGCGAGGAGCGGTCTGAAGTCCATCGCCCCGCGTCCCGACCGGTCGGCATCGATCCTCGCCGTCGCCCACAGTCCCTCGTGCAGGAGCATGTCGCCGTTCATCACTACTGTGATCGAGCGGGGGCGCGACGGTTGCTGTGTCGGCTGCGGCGGCGTCGAAGTCGAGGGGACAGCCGAGCTGGGCGTCGCGGACGCCGGCAGAGGTGAGGTGGGCGCCGACGACTCGGCCAGAGCTGAGCTGGGCTCCGATTCGACCGTCGGCCCAGGGGCGGCCGAGCCCACGCCCGCTGATCCGGCGGACGGTTCAGGCCCGACATTCGACGTACATCCGGTCACCACTGCCAAGAGCAGCGCGGTGCTTGCAACAGCCAGCCGCCCGCGTCGTCGCATCGCATCTCCGGTTCGTGGCAGGACGCGTGCTCCTCCGCACACGCCCTCGGGTTGGCTCCAGCATGGCACCTGACGGCTCTCGACGCGTAGGCTCGCCCGCGAGAAGCGGTGAGGGAGGTGACCACGCGGTGCTCAGGACCCGTCACCGGGTTCGCGTGCTCGGTCCGGGTGACCTCGACGAGGTCTCCCAACTCATCGCGCGCGATCCGATTACCCACGTCTTCGTCGACCAGCGGGTCCGGCTGACTCGACTGGAGCCCCGCTGGCTCGGGGGAGAGGTCTGGGGCTACGACGAGGGCGACGGGCTCGTGTCGCTCTGCCACGCCGCCGCGAACCTGACTCCCGTCCTGGCGACGCCCGCGGCAATTTCGGCATTCGCCGAACGAGCTCTCGCGCACGGGCGGCACTGCGGCTCCGTCATGGGAGTGCAGGACGAGGTGTCCGCGCTGTGGCAGCTGCTCGGCCCGCAGTGGGGTCCGGCCCGCTCGGTGCGGTTCAACCAGCCTTTCCTCCTGCTGACAGAACCACCGCTCGTACCCGCATCGCGTCGGGTCCGACGGGTGAGACCCGACGAGCTCGACCTGCTCTACCCCACCTGCGTCGCGATGTACACCGAGGAGCTGGGCGTGTCGCCGGAGGCCAAAGGCAGTGCTGCCCTATATCGCGCCCGGGTGGCCCAGCTCATCGCGAAGGGGCACGCCTTCGCGCAGATCGAGGACGGCGAGGTCATCTTCAAGGCGGAGCTCGGCGCCGTCACACCGAGCGCGTGCCAGGTGCAGAGTGTCTGGATCGCTCCGCGGCACCGAGGCCGTGGGCTAGCCGCCGGAGGTGTCGCCGCCGTCTGCACGATGGCCATGCAGGAGTTCGGCACGAGCGTGTCGCTCTATGTCAACGAGCACAACGAGGCCGCGCGGAGGGCTTACGCCCGGGTCGGTTTCACCGAGCACTGTCGATTCGCCACGATCCTCTTCTAACGTCGACTGCCACTGGCCCGCAGAGTGGCCAGACGGATCTTGAGGGGAAGCTGTCGCCCCCCACCGCCGAGACGCCACCAAGGGCCCACCCTGGTCGGCGTGTCGGAAGAGGCTCTTCGCCTCAGCCGGCGTGTTGAGGGCCTTTGGTGGCGTCTCGGCGGGTGGGTCATTTGCGTTGTCAGCACCGGGACCGGGACGCGACGATCGCTACGCCACGACATCGCCGCGAGACGATTCGGCCGGGGCCAGGACGAGGTCGCGCAACGGGGACGTCCACGCCACCACCACGGCGACAACGCTCAGCGACGCCATGGACACCATCGCGGCTTGTACGCCGACGAGGTGGCCGACGGCCCCGCCGACGAGTGCGCCAAGCGTCCAGCCGACGCCCCAGGAGAGCATCCGCCCGGCGGTGTTGACCCGGCCCATCAGGTGCTCCGGCGTCACCTCCTGGCGATAGGAGATCGTGTTGACCACCACGAGCGTGTAGGCGCAGCCCCAGGCCAAAAGGGCCACCACGGCGCTCGGCCACGACGGCGCGAGCCCGGCCAGGACGCCGAGCCCGGCCGAGCAGGGCAAGGCGAGAAGCGCGATCCTTGCCGCGTTCGCCCTGCGCAACAGGCGCGGAAGCCCGACGGAGGCGATCAGCGCACCGACGCTCCAGCCGCCGTACACGAGTCCGAACCGCAGGCCCTGGGTGCCCACGCCCAGCACCTGGTCACACCACACGACCATGAGAGCGACGAACCCGCCCCCGGCGAGGCACTGGATCGAGCCCGCGATCGTCATCGTGCGGACACCACCGTGGTGGGCGAGAAACCTGAGCCCCTCGCCGATGTCGGCGAGCAGGCCGCGAGTGGTGAGCCGGTCGCGCGGCCGGTTTGGGTCGTGAAGGACCTGTGAGATCCGGGTCACGAGGACCGCAGACACCGCAAAGCTCAGCGCGTCGAGGGCCAGCATCGTGGCCGGATGGATGACCGCCAAGCCCACGCCGACCAGGGAAGGGATGACGATCTCCGCGACCGTCTGTGTGCCCCAGACGGCCGCGTTCGCCTCGGCGATCCGGCCGCGGCCGACCAGGACAGGCAGCGCACCGAAGTTCGCGCCGTCGAAGAAGACAGCAACCGCCGGCACCGCGAAGGCGACGACGAGCAGGTGGGGGATTGTCAAGATCCCCAGCCAGTGGGCGAGGGGCACGGTCAGCATGGCCACGGCGTTGATCACGTCGGCCGCGACCATCACGGCCCTACGGTCCCAGCGGTCGGACAGCGCACCGGCGACGAGGCCGAACAGCAGGTAGGGCGCCGCCTCCAGCGCAGCCACCAGCGCCGTCAGGAATGCCGACCCGCTCGTGCGATAGACGAGCACGGGCAGCGCGATGTAGCTGATCAGCGTCCCGGTCATCGAGAGAACCCGCGACCACCAGTAACGCCGGAAGTCGGCTTCGTCGCGCAGTCGCGCCCGCGTGGGCGGCGCCACCATCAGGCGTCGTGGTGCTGCTCGTGCACCTGACACTCGCGGCCATCGGGGTCGGTCACGCTGAGCACTGAGCCGACGTCCTCGCGTGTCACCTGTGCGTCGGCATACCCGGACTCGATCATCCTCGCGGCGACATCGTCAAGCGCCTCGGCCGTCTCGAACGTGAGATGGACGGCTGCCCGACCAGCGACCATCGCGAGCTCGTCGGAGTAGACATGGTGCAGACCCACCAGCCCGTGGTCGCCACCGCCAGCGGCGTACATCACGTACCAGTCGTTGGCCTCGCCCACGCGCGTCAGGCCAAGCGCCTCGAGCCACGGACCGACGGGTCCGCGTGGCTCGGTCAACCGCACGGGGATGACACACAGCCCCGCCGTGGGCGCGTCTGTGGGGATGACCCGGTAGCCGTACGGGTCGTCGCTTCGGCCATCGATGGTGACCGGGTCGCCGAGCGGGTCCGTGCAGGTGAGCACCTGGCCATACGCCTCGTCGTAGACAGCGACCCCTTGCACGCCGGCGTTGGTGAGCTGCCGAGCCAGGGCGTCGACGTCGTCGGCCTCGAAGCTGAGCCTGGTCTCGCCCGGGAGCCCGCCGGTATCGGACGTCTCGGCGGTATGCAGCGCAACCATCCCGCCCCCGGCCACCATGTCGACCCAGCCGCCACCCTCGGATTCGATCCGGGGCCGCAGACCAAGAGTCTGCAGGAACTGCTGCATCGCCTCGATGTTGTCGGTGAACCGCACCGGGCGGACGACGATCCCGCTCATCCTTTGGCCTCTCCGTGCGTGGTCAGGTACTCCGCCAGTGCGCGCTCGACGAGGCCAGACAGGCTGGCTCCTTCGTCGATGGCCTTGTGTTTCGTACGCCGGATCAACTCGACCGGCAGGTAGACGTTGAACTGCGCCTTGCCCGACCTGCCTGGCTGGTCCGGTTGGTCCGGCCGCCCCGATCTGCCTGCCTTGCCCGACTTGCCTGGTTGGTCTGGCTGGTCCGGCCGGACTGGCCGGTCTGGCCGGTCTTGCTGGTGTGGCAGCTGTCGCTGGCCTGGCTGGCTGGTCCGGTCGCGCGCCATGGCATATTGCTAGCATGCTAGACGCTGCGCGGTCAACCACGGGAGGGGAAGGGCCATTCGTCCCCGTCAGGAAACGGTGACCGAGGGCCCGCCGGGTGCACGGGCCGTGCCGTCGTCGTCGACGGGCTCGCCCATCTCGTCGGCGATGCGCATCGCCTCCTCGATCAGCGTCTCGACGATCATCGACTCGGGCACCGTCTTGATGACGTCACCTCTCACGAAGATCTGCCCCTTGCCGTTGCCCGACGCGACGCCGAGGTCGGCTTCCCGGGCCTCCCCGGGACCGTTGACGACACACCCCATGACCGCGACGCGTAAGGGGACTTCCAGCCCCTCGAGGCCTGCCGTCACCTCGTGGGCGAGCTTGTAGACGTCGACCTGGGCCCGACCGCAGGACGGGCAGGACACGATCTCGAGCCGGCGCGGGCGCAGGTTGAGCGACTCGAGGATCTGCAGCCCGACCTTGACCTCCTCGACCGGGGGCGCAGACAACGACACCCGGATCGTGTCGCCGATGCCCTTGGACAGCAGCGACCCGAAGGCGACAGCAGACTTGATCGTGCCCTGGAAGGCGGGTCCTGCCTCCGTGACACCGAGGTGCAACGGCCAGTCGCCCGCCTCGGCCAGCAGCTCGTACGCCTTGACCATCACGACCGGGTCATGATGCTTGACGGAGATCTTGAAGTCGTGGAAGTCGTGCTCCTCGAAGAGCGACGCCTCCCAGACCGCCGACTCGACCAGCGCCTCGGGCGTGGCCTTGCCGTGCTTCTCGAGAAGGCGGGGGTCGAGGGAACCGGCGTTGACCCCGATTCGGATCGACGTACCCCGGTCCTTGGCGGCGGCCGCGATCTGCTTGACCTGGTCGTCGAACTTGCGGATGTTGCCGGGGTTGACCCGCACTGCTGCGCAGCCGGCGTCGATCGCTGCGAAGACGTACTTCGGCTGGAAGTGGATGTCGGCGATCACCGGGATCTGCGAGTGCGAGGCGATCTGCGGCAGCGCCTCGGCGTCGTCCTGGCTCGGGCAGGCGACGCGCACGATGTCGCAGCCGGACGCGGTCAGCTCGGCGATCTGCTGCAAGGTGGTGTTGACATCGGAGGTCAGCGTCGTGGTCATCGACTGGACGGAGATCGGGGCGTCGCCGCCGACGAGGACCTTGCCCACCTTGATCTGCCGGCTCGGGCGACGAGGCGCCAGCACAGGTGGTGGTGCGGCGGGCATCCCGAGGTCGATAGTGGTCATCCGGCGTAGCTCCTGGTCAGCGGGGCGTTGGGCTTGAGCTTCGGGTCGCCCGAACTCATCCGGTCACCCGGATCGGGTTCACGATGTCGGCCCAGACCAGCACGACGCCCATCACGATGAGCAGGCTGGCGGCGGTGTAGGCGATCGGCAGGAGCTGAGCCACGTCGGCGTACCCGGGATCGGGCTTGCCGCGCACCCGGGCCAGTCCGCGACGTACCGCCTCGAACAGGGCGCCGGCGATGTGGCCGCCGTCGAGGGGCAGCAGCGGGATGAAGTTGAAGAGCGCCACGAAGAGGTTGACCACACCGAGCAGGCTGAGCAGGGAGGCCCACCGGTCCGTAACGGTGATCCGGGCGTCCGAGGCGACCTCGCCGGCCACCCGGCTCGCGCCGACGACGCTCATCGGGCTCTGCTGGTCACGGGCCTGCAGGCCGACCGCCGCCTTGAAGACGCCGACCATCCGCTGCGGCAGGTGCACGACGGCGGCACCCGTCTTCGCCGTGTAGTCGCCCATGGTGGACACGACATAGCCCAGGTTCTGGCGCACGCGGGTCTCGGCCGGGCTCACGCCGAGGAAGCCCACGTCGACGAAGGAGTCCGAGGTGGCGTCGACCGGCCGCTGCGAGACGATCGTGTGGGTCGTCAAGGTTCGTAGCTCGCCGTTGCGGTCGACGACGATGGTGGCCTTGCCGGCGTCGTTGGCGCGGATGATGTCGGAGACCTGGTTCCAGTCGATCACCGTCACACCGTTGAGCGACACGATCTTGTCGCCGAGGTGGAGGCCGGCCTGGCGCGCCGGTGAGATCGGATCGCTCGGCCGACAGGCGCGGGCGCCCTCGCTCGCGGGGATGACGCAGTCGGAGATCCGGTCGACGACCAATGTCGGGGTCGGCACACCGATGCCGATGAAGACGCCGCCGAGCAGCAGCACGGCCAGCACGACATTGGTCAGCGGGCCGCCGGCCATGATGATGATCTTTTGCCACCACGGCTTCCGGTAGAACAGTCGAGGCTCGTCGGCCGTCGTGATGTTCTCGTACTCGACCGCGCGGGCGTCGGCGATCAGGCGCCCGAAGAAGCCGTTCCGGATCCCGCGGACTCGCCCGTCGGCGTCGCGCTTGGCCGGTGGCAGCATCCCGATCATGCGGATGAAGCCGCCGAGGGGCAACAGCTTGACGCCGTACTCGGTTTCCCCCGTGCGTCGGGACCAGACGGTCTTGCCGAAGCCGACGAAGTATTGCGTGACCTTGACCCCGAAGAGCTTCGCCGGGACCATGTGGCCGACTTCGTGCAGCGCGATCGAGGCGAGGACGCCGAACAAGAAGAGCACGACCCCGAGGGCATAGACCAGACCCGTCATTGACGTGCTGTCCCTCCCGATGTCGATGGTGCGGCGACGGCCTCCGCCGCCCGATCACGAGCCCAACGGTCGGCTGCGAGGACGTCGTCGACGCTCACCTCGCTCCCCCCCGAGGGTACGTCGTGGTGATCAAGGACCGCAGCGACTGTGTCGACGATCGCAAGATAGGCCAGGGCACCGGAGAGGAAAGCCTCGACACACACCTCGTTGGCTGCGTTGAAGACTGCCGGGGCCACGCCGCCCCTTCTGCCGGCCTCGATCGCCAGTCCAAGGCCCGGGAACGCCTCCTGGTTGACAGGCTCGAAGTCCCAGCGGTGGGACTGGCTCCAGTCGATCGGCCTGCCCGTCCCGGCGATCCGGTCGGGCCAGCTCAGGGAGAGGCTGATCGGCAGCCGCATGTCCGGCGGAGACGCCTGCGCGAGCGTGGAGCCGTCGACGAACTCGACCATCGAGTGGACGATCGACTGCGGGTGCACCACGACCTCGATGGCGTCGTAGTCGATCCCGAAGAGCAGATGCGCCTCGATCACCTCCAGACCCTTGTTGACCAGTGTCGCTGAGTTCGTGGTGATGACCGGCCCCATGTTCCAGGTCGGATGAGCCAGGGCGTCCGCGGCCGTGACGGCACCGAGCTGGTCGCGGGGTATCCCGCGGAACGGGCCGCCGCTCGCGGTCACGACCAGGCGCCGCACTTCCTGAGCCCGGCCGGCGCGCAGACACTGCGCCAACGCCGAGTGTTCGGAGTCGACCGGCACGATCTGCTCCGGCTTGGCGGCCGATGTCACGACCTCGCCCCCGATGATGAGTGACTCCTTGTTGGCCAGCGCGAGCGTCGATCCTGCCGCCAGCGCCGCCAGCGTGGGGCGTAGGCCGACGGAGCCGGTGATGGCGTTGAGCACCACGTCGCAGGGCAGGCCGGCGACCTGCTCGGCGGCGTCGGGTCCGACGATGATCTTCGGCAGCCGGAAGTCGCCGTGGTGGTAGCCGCGCCTCTGCGCCTGGGCGTAGAGCGCCAGCTGGAGGTCTTGGGCGTTCGTGCCGCGCGACACGCCTACGGTTTCGACGGCGAACTCGACGGCCTGCTCGGCCAGCAGTGCCGGGTTGGTGCCCCCGGCCGACAGAGCCACCACCCGGAACCGGTCGGGGTTGCGGCGTACGACGTCGAGCGCCTGGGTGCCCACCGACCCGGTCGAGCCGAGCAGCACGATCTCGCGCACACCACCAGGCTCACTCACCGCCTCATCCTCCCACGCCGCACCCTTCCGACCGAGGGTCAACCTCCCAGCTGCGGAGTCAGGTTCTCGACCCGAGGACCTGAGCCCTCCGAGCGCCCGCACCGACGGGCTATGCGGACTTCACCTCGCTGCGCAGGACGCGGTAGGCGCCGACGAGCAGCGGGATCACGATCCACCACAGGCTCGTCACGAGGAGATGCCACCAGGCGTTCGGCTCGCCAGCCATCGTGTGGGTCTGCAGAGGCGTCTGCGCAGTACCGGCGTCGATCCACGGCGCACTGTCTTGAAGTGCCGGGACCAGGCTGAAGAGCAGGTTGAACGCGATCGGCAGCGCAAACGACGCCACGATGGCGGCCGCGCTGTTGAGCAAGATCATGCCGAACGCGAACCCGCCGAGCAGCCCCAACCCTTGCAGCAGCACGATGTCGCGGACACCAGCGGCACCGAACGCCCAGCTGCCATCGCCGCCTTGCAGGGAGGAGCCGAGCACGTTACCGAGCGCCGCGAGCGCCAGGAGCAGCACGACGAAGAGCGCCCCCAAGGTGAGTGTCGCGATGACCTTGGCGGTGATGACGCGTCCACGGCTCGGCTCGAGCGTGAACGTCACGAGTCCGGTGCGCTGCGACCACTCACTCGTGACGGCCAAGATTCCGAGAATCGGCAGCAGGATGCCCTGCGGCACGGCGGTCGTGGTGACGAAGTTCTCGTAGGTCAGGGCACCCGGACTGCCGGCGAAGAGCAGGACCGTCATCGCGGCGAGGGTGATCAGCGCAATCGCGATCAACAGCCACATGCCCGCCCGGGTGTCCATGAGCTTGCGCAGCTCGACCCTGACGTGACGGGCCAGCGGCACTCTCGACGGTGACCGGTGCGGAACCGCTCCGGTCTGGCCTGCTACCTGGGCGGTGCTCATGACGAAACCTCTTCTCGTGCGTCGTCGGCGGTGAGTTCCAAGAACATTTCTTCGAGACCCGATCCCCCGGTTCTCAGCTCTGTCAGTACGACCTGGCCGGCCAGCGCGGCCCTGCCCACCTGTTCGGTCGTCGCGTCGACGACCAGTGCGCCGTCCGGGGTGCGCGTGAAGGGCAGGTGTGCCTCGGTGAGCGTCGAGGTGAGCGTGTCCATCTCCATCGCCCGAACGAGTGTTCCCGCGTCGGACAGCATCTGGGACTTGAGGCCCTGCGCCACGATCTTGCCTCGGCCGATCACGACGAGCTCGTCGGCGATGACCTCGATCTCATGGATCAGGTGGGAGGACAACAGCACGGTGCCACCGCGCTCGGCGAAGCCGCGCAGCAGGCTGCGCATCCAGCGGATACCAGCGGGGTCGAGGCCGTTGGCCGGTTCGTCGAGGACGAGCACCTCGGGGTCGCCGAGCAGCGCGTGCGCGATACCGAGCCGCTGGCGCATGCCGAGGGAGTAGGCGCCGACGCGCCTGTTGGTCTCGGTCTCGTTGAGCCCGACGAGCCGGAGCATCTCGTCGACGCGGGAGTCCGGCAGTCCCATCACCATGGCGCCGAGCTTGAGCACCTCCCGGCCGGTTCGGCCGGCGTGCTGAGCCGAGGCGTCGAGGAGTACGCCGACCTGGGTTCCTGGGTTGTTGAGCTGGCTGTAGGGCACTCCGAGGATGGTGGTGATGCCGCTCGACGGGGGCGTCAGCCCGCACATCATGCGCATCGTGGTCGACTTGCCCGCGCCGTTCGGGCCGAGGAAGCCGGTAACGGTTCCTGGTTGGACGGTGAAGGACACCCGGTCGACCGCTGGAAAGGCGCCGTAGCGCTTGCTGAGTTCTTCGACAACGATCATGACGCCTATCGTGGTCGGTGCGGAAACCAGTCGCATCGGGCCAAGGTCTCGACCACCCCCCAACTTAAGTCGATACCCTCGGCCGACCTATGGCGGTAGATGAAAGCGTGACGATCTCCTTACGCTGGCCCTGTGAGCGCAACCGCTGACGCCGTACCACCACCTCCGTTGACCCGGTGGCAGCTCGTCTGGCGCAACCTCGCCGCCATCGCGGCTGGCGGGCTGGTCTGGCTCACGGTTGCGCCGGCACAGTGGGACGTGAGCCGGCTGCTGTTCTTCACAGATCTCGCGCTGGGCATCTTGTCGCTGGTTGCGATGCACTTTCGGCGCCGCTGGCCCGTCACTATCGCGCTGGTGACCTCGGCGGCGGGCGCGTTGTCAGCAAGCTCCGTCGGAGCGGGCGGAATCGCGTTCATCTCCATGGCCACCCGACGCCGCTGGATGGAGATCCTGCCGGTCTACGTGGTGTCCGTCGCCGCGGGGCAGGCCTACTCGATGGTCGAACCCAGGCAGCCCGACCCATGGTGGGTCTCGCTGTTGTTCGCAGCCGTCTTCGGTGGGATCGTCGCCGCGATCGGAATGTATATCGGGGCCAGACGCGAACTGCTCGCCACGCTGGAGGACCGCGCCGACCGGGCCGAGCGTGAGCAGTCCCTGCGCGTCGCCCAGGCCCAGTCACAGGAGCGCAACAGGATTGCCCGCGAGATGCACGACGTGCTGGCCCACCGGATGTCGCTGGTGGCCATGCACGCCGGAGCACTCACCTATCGCGACGACCTGACGCCCGACGAGACCCGCGAGGCGGCAGAGATCATCCAGGCCAACTCCCACCGAGCCTTGACAGACCTGCGCGAGATCCTCGGTGTGCTGCGTGAGACCGAGACCGAGGCGGCACCAGACCGGCCCCAGCCGACACTGGGTGACCTCGACGACCTGGTCGCCGACGAGCGCACCGCAGGCGCCCGGATCCAGCTCAAGATCGGTGTCCGCGAAGGCGTCGAGGTGCCCCAGTCCATCGGCCGGACGGCATACCGCATCGTGCAGGAGGGCCTCACGAACGCGCGCAAGCACTCTCCGGACACCCAGGTCGACGTGATCGTGTCGGGGTGTCCTGGAGACGGGCTCACCGTCGAGGTCAGCAATCCGATGCGCGTGGGCAGTGCACGCATCGAGACGACGCCGGGTGCCAGGTTCGGCCTCGTGGGTCTGGCGGAGCGGGCGACGCTGGCGCGCGGTCGGTTCGAGCACGGGCGAACCGCCCAAGGTGACTTCGTGGTGCGAGCCTGGCTACCGTGGGCGGCGTGACCGAGCTCCGGGATCCCATCGGGGTCGTCATTGTCGATGACGATGCACTGGTGCGGGCCGGGCTCGCGATGATCCTGCACGGTGCCGCCGACATCGAGATCCTCGGTGAGGCCGGCGACGGCGCCGAGGGGCTCGCGATCGTCGACCAGGTGCAGCCCGACGTCGTGCTGATGGACATCCGGATGCCGCGCATGGACGGCCTGGAAGCCACCGCGCGCCTGTCCCGGCTCACCGACGCGCCGGCGGTCATCGTGCTCACAACGTTCGATGCGGACGAGTACGTCGTTCGGGCGCTCCGCGACGGCGCAACGGGGTTCCTGCTCAAAGACACGCCGCCCGCTGCCATCGTCGACGCCGTCCACAAGGTGGCCCGTGGCGAGCCGATGCTGTCGCCGAGCGTCACAACCCAGCTCATCCGCCAGGTCGCGGACTCGTCGCTCAGCTCGCCCGCCGAACGGGTCAGCGCGGCGCGAGATCGGCTGGACAGTCTCAGCGACCGGGAGCGGGAGGTGGCGGCCGCGGTCGGGGCCGGACGGTCGAATGCCGAGATCGCGGCCGAGCTCTACATGAGTGTGGCCACCGTCAAGGCGCACGTGTCACGCGTGCTCATCAAGCTCGGCGCCGCCAACCGGGTCCAGATCGCCATCTGCGTGCACGTGGCCGGCCTGTCGTGACCCGCCCCACCGACTCCAGCGATTCGTCCTGCCCGGCGACGCGGGCCGTCCCCGACCTCGGCAGGACGAATCGGTGGGTGATGGCGAAAGGAGACCGGCATGGGTAACTTGTGGCACCCGTTCTCGGACATGGGGGCGGTGGAGCGCGATGGCGAGTTCGTCATCACCCGAGGCCAAGGCGCCCACGTCTGGGACGAGCAGGGTCGCCGCTACCTCGACGCCACCGCCGGGCTGTGGTTCACCAACATCGGACACGGTCGGGCCGAGATCGCCGACGCCGCCGCCGGGCAGATGCGGGCGATCGCCGCCTACAGCACGTTCGGCGACAACGCGACCCCGTCGACGCTGGAGCTCGCCGACCGGCTGGCCGGGATCGCCCCGGTGCCCGGCAGCAAGGTGTTTCTCACGTCCGGTGGGTCCGACTCGGTGGACACCGCCGCCAAGCTCGCACGCCGCTACTGGCACGAGGTCGGCCAGCCCTCGCGTACCGTCGTCATCGGCCGCCAAAAGGCCTACCACGGCATGCACTACGCGGGTACGGCGCTGGCCGGCATCCCCGGCAACCGCGAGGGCTACGGCGAGCTCGTCTCGGACGCCGCGACGGTCGACTGGGACAGCGCCGATGACCTGCGCGCCACGATCGAACGGGTCGGCCCGGAGCGGGTCGCCGCCTTCTTCTGTGAACCCGTCATCGGGGCCGGTGGGGTCTACCCGCCACCGGATGGCTACCTCGCCGACGTGCGCAAGGTCTGCACCGAGTACGACGTGTTGTTCGTCGCCGACGAGGTGGTCACCGGCTTCGGCCGCATCGGCGGCTCGTGGTTCGCCAGCACACGTTTCGGGCTCGAGCCCGACCTGGTGACGACCGCGAAGGGGCTCACCTCCGGCTACGTCCCGATGGGCGCGGTGCTGGTCTCCCCGAAGGTGCACGAGCCGTTCTTCAATCCCGACGCCGGGGTCTGGTGGAGGCACGGGTACACGTACTCGGGCCACGCCACAGCGGCTGCGGTGGCGCTCGCCAACCTCGCCATCATCGAGCGTGAGAGCCTGTTGGACGAGGCCACCCGGCTCGAGACCACGCTCGCCGTCGCGCTGTCCCCGTTGGCCGACCACCCGCGCGTGGCGGAGGTACGCTGCGGCACCGGGGCGCTTGCCGCCGTACAGCTCGCCGAACCCTCGGAGGCGCTGAGCCTCGCCCGCACGCTGCGGTCGCACGGTGTGGCCACCCGCGCCGTCGGTGCGGGCGGCATCCAGATCTCACCGGCGCTGGTCATGACCGACGACGACGTGAGCGAGATGGCCGCCGCCATCGCCGACGCGCTGGACTCCCCCGCCGGTTGACCCCGCCGCCTGCTCCCGCTGACAGCCGCATTGACCGCAATTCCCTCCGCTGAGCCCCGCGTCAACCCGTAGACCGTGGCGTAAGCGCGGACCGAGGAGCTGGGTTAGCCGCGTTGGGACCAGGGCGCGCCGTACTCGGTGAGCAGGTCCAGGAACGGTACGGCGTCGAACGCCTCGGGGCCTAGCACGCCGACGCCCGCCCAGGTGCCAGCCGCCAGCAACTCGAGTGCGACGACCGGGTTGACGGCCGTCTGCCAGACCACGCACTGGTGGCCGTACTCCGCCATCGACCACTCGTTGTCCACGACGTGGTAGAGGTACGTCGAGCGTGGCTGGCCATCGCTGCCGACCCCGGTCACGTGGAGGCCGGCGCAGGTCTTGCCCCGCATCCTGTCACCGAGCGTGGCGGGGTCGGGCAGAGCTGCCGCCACGACGTCACGAGGACTGACCTGGACGCCGCCGACCCGGAGCTTGTCGGTGCGATCGAGCCCGAGCTTGTGCAGCACCTTCAACACATCGATGAACTCATCGCCGAGCCCGTACTTGAACGTCGCCCGCTTGCACTCGATCCAGCGCGGCATCAGCAGCACTTCTTCGTGCTCGACGTTGACGCACTCGACCGGTCCGATGCCGTCGGGGAAGTCGAAGACCTCCGGCTCGCTGAACGGCTCCGTCGTGTGCCAACCACCGGCTGCCTCGGGCGCCGCCTTCTCCCAGATGACCGGCGGGTTGAGACACTCCTCGATCGTGGTCCAGATCGAGAACGACGGCGCGAAGTCGTAGCCGTTCACCGTCAGGTTCGCCCCGTCGCGGGTCCCCAGCTCGTCGATCGCGGAGAACAGGTGGTCGGCGGCGTAGCGCGCGAAGACGTCGGACAGGCCGGGCTCCACGCCCATCCCGACGAGCGCCAACCGCCCCTCCGCCTCCCACTCGGGGGCGACCGCGAACTGCTCGTCGCCGAGCTTCACGCCCGCAAGCGCATAAGGCTGCTCTGGATGGGGACGCGACAGGCTCATCGCCATGTCGACGTAGTCGGCACCGCCCGCCCGTGCTCCGGTGAAGATCGGCATCACGAAACGCGGGTCGACGGCGTTCAGCACGTGCGTCACAGCGTGCTCGCGCACCAGATTGGCGACCGCGTCGGCGTCTGAGGCGTCGACGCGTACACCGCTGAAGCGGGCGTCATCGGCCGCTGCCTTGGCCGCGCGGGTCTCGTCGTGGTCTGCGATGACGAGCTGGTCGAAGAAGTCACGCCGCCGGGCGATGGCCGCGAAAGCCGAGCCGACGCCACCGGCGCCGACGAGCAGGATCCGCACGCCTCAGACCTCGATGTTGTGCATCACGTGCTTCACCCGGGTGTAGTCCTCGAGCCCGTAGACCGAGAGGTCCTTGCCGTAGCCGGAGTGCTTGAAACCACCGTGCGGCATCTCCGCCACGATCGGGATGTGGGTGTTGATCCACACACAGCCGAAGTCGAGCCGACGCGCCATCCGCATCGCGCGGCCGTGATCCCTGGTCCACACGCTGCTGGCCAAGCCGTACTGCACGCCGTTGGCCCAGCGCACCGCCTCGTCCTCGTCGGAGAACTTCTGGACGGTGATGACAGGCCCGAAGATCTCGTTCTGGATCGCCTCGTCGCCCTGCTCGAGTCGTGAGACCACGGTCGGAGCGAAGAAGTAGCCCTTGTCGCCCACCCGCTGCCCTCCCGTGTCGAGGCTGGCATGGTCGGGGAGGCGCGCGATGAAGCCCGACACGCGCTCGAGCTGGTTTGCGTTGTTGACCGGCCCGTAGAGCACGTCGGCGTCGTCGGGCTGGCCAGTCTTCGTGTTCTTGGCCTGCTCCGTCAGCGCCGCGACGAAGTCGTCGTGGATCCCCGGGCCGGCCAGCACGCGGGTGGCCGCTGTGCAGTCCTGACCGGCGTTGAAGTAGCCGGCCTCCGCGATCCCCGCCGCCGTGGCCTCGAGATCGGCGTCGTCGAAGACCACGACCGGGGCCTTGCCGCCGAGCTCGAGGTGCGCCTTCTTGAGGTCCCTGGCCGCCGAGGCGGCGACCTCCATCCCGGCTCGCACGGAGCCGGTGATGGAGACCATCTGTGGGATGGGGTGCTCCACGAGCGCTCGGCCCGTGTCCCGGTCGCCGGTCACGACGTTCATGACTCCGGGCGGGAAGAACTCGTTGCACAGCTCGCCGAGCAGAATCGTCGAGGCCGGGGTCGTGTCGGACGGCTTGATCACCAGGGTGTTGCCGGCGGCCAGCGCCGGTGCGATCTTCCAGATCGCCATCATCAGCGGGTAGTTCCACGGCGTTACCTGCGCGACCACTCCGATCGGCTCGCGGCGCACGTATGACGTCAGTCCGCTCATGTACTCACCGGCCGAGCGGCCCTCCAGCACCCGTGCAGCGCCGGCGAAGAAGCGGACCTGGTCGATCGCCGGGGGCAGTTCCTCGCTCTCGGTCAGGCCGAGCGGCTTGCCGGTGTTCTCGCTCTCGATCTTGATGAACTCGTCGGCCCGCTCTTCCATCGCATCGGCCAGCTTGAGGAGCGCCCGCTGCCGCTGCGACGGGGTCGCGTCGCGCCACATCTCGAACGCCTTCGCGGCGGCCGTCACGGCGCGGTCGACGTCCTCACCACCGGACACCGCCGCCTGGGCGAACTCCTCCTCGGTGGACGGGTTGATCAGCGTGGACGTCCGCCCGTCCGCGCTGTCGACGAGCTCTCCGTTGATCAGGTTCTGCAGCGTGCGGCCAGTAGTCATGCGTACCTCTCGGGGCGTCCGGGTCTGGGTCTGTGCGGGCTGGGTGGCGCGTACGGCAAAACTAGTTGTTCGCCACCGATCACGCCAGTTCAGCGGCGTACCACCACGCATTCCGTTGCTCAGTTAGGAGTTTGCGGTGGACTACAGCCGTCCTCCCGTGCTGTCCCCCGAAAGCTTCTGGGACAGGTAGATCGGGATCGTGGACAGCAGGATGAGTCCGGCCGCTGCCACGTTGACGATGGGGGCTTGTTGCCGGCTGAGCAAGTTAGTGTAGATCCACAGCGGCAGTGTCTGGATGTCGGGCGGCGCGGTGAACGTCGTCACCACGATCTCGTCGAACGACAGCGCGAAGGCGAGCAGACCGCCCGCCAGCAGCGCGGAGGCGAGGTTGGGAACGGTGATGAGCCGGAACGTGGTCCACCTGGTCGCGCCGAGGTCCAGCGATGCCTCCTCGAGGTTGGCACCGAGCCGTCGCAGCCGCGCGACCACGTTGTTGAACACGACGACGATGCAGAAGGTGGCGTGGGCGATGACGAGCGACCACACGGAGATGCCGACGCCCAGGATTGTCGTGAAGGCGTTGCTCAACGCGATCCCTGTGACGATGCCTGGCAGCGCTATCGGCAACACGATGAGCAGTGAGACGGCCTCCCGCCCGAAGAAGCGGTACCGCTGCAAGGCGAACGCGGCCAGGCTTCCCAGCACGAGCGCGATCGCCGTCGCCGCGAGGCCGATCACGACACTGTGCTGCAGCGCGTCGATCATGCCCGTGCTGCTCTTGGCTCGCCGCCACCACTCGAGGGTGAACCCACGCGGCGGCCACGAGAACGTCGAGTCGGAGTTGAATGAGTTCACCACCACGACGGCCAGCGGCACGTAGACGAACGCGAGGACGACCGCGACGAGGGCGCGCAGCCCCCACGTGCTCGCTGTCGACAGCCTGAACCCGGTGCCGCTCACAGGTTCTCCAACGCGCCGGTACGTCGTACGAGCCCCAGGTAGATGACCATGATGACCACCGACAGCGCTGACAATGCCGCCGCGAACGGGATGTCGGTCGCTTGCCGGTCGAAGACGAGGTTTCCCAGCATCTGCGTCTTCCCCCCGACGTTCTTGACGGTGATGTAGTCGCCCAGGGACAGGGAAAACGTGAAGATGGAGCCCGCGATCAGCGACGGGACCACCATCGGCAGCCCGATCGAGCGAAGCGTCCGCCCCGGTTTGGCGCCGAGGTCCGACGACGCCTCGAGGAGCGAGTTGGGCAGCCGCTCGAAGCCGGCGTAGATGGGCAGCACCATGTAGGGCAGCCAGAGATAAGCGAGAGTGATGACCACCGCCGTCAGCCCGAACCCCGGGGTCCAGCCAATCGCCGACTCGAGCACACCCCCCGGCGTGACCATCGCTCGCCACGCGAACGCCTTGACGAGGTAGCTCGCCCACAGCGGGGTCAGGATCGCGACGACGAGCAGCTTCGCGGTCGTCGGCCCGGCCAGCTTCGCCATGTAGAACGCGATCGGCAGCGCCAAGACGGCGTCGACCACAGTGACGGCGGCCGCCACGGCAATCGTGCGGACCACCACGGCCCGGTAGACGTCCTGCTCCCAGAGCTTGCGGAAGTTGTCAAGGTTCCAGTCCCGGGTCACGGAGACCCCGAAGTCGACCTTCCAGAACGCCGTGATGAACAGGGCCGCGAGCGCGACCAGATAGATCAGGCCCAGCCACAGCAACGGCGCCGCGATAAGGCTGACAACCCGGATGCCCGCATGGCGGTGCAGGAACGCGGACGCCCGCCTCATGGCCGTCGGCCCGGGAAGCTCCGTCTCCTGCACCGTCACCTGAATGGCCACCTCGGCTCTCGTCGCGCTTCGGACGCGGGCTCAGCCCTTGATCCCTGTCCAGGCGTCGGTCCAGTCGGCGTACGTCGTGCACTCGACGTCGGTGCGGCCGTCGAGACACTGCGAGATGGGCGTGGTCCAGTACCAGATCTTGTCCGCGTACGCCGCGTCGGTGACGTGGTAGTTCTCGCAGAAGCCGCCGCTGGTGAAGTCGCACGCCTTCGGGTTGGCGGGCGCCTCACCGAACCACTCCGCGACCTGTGCTTGCACCTTCGCGCTGGCGATCCAGTCGAGCCACAGGTAGGCGCAGTTGGTGTGGCTGGAGTCGGCGGCCACCATCCAGGTGTCCGACCAGCCGGTCGAGCCTCCGTCCGGGAACACTGTCGCGACAGGCGCGTCGGCCTCCGCGAGGTTCGCGATGACCTGCCAGGTGGTGCCGATGACCGAGGTTTCGTTCTTGAAGGCCTGCACCTCCTTGGTGTAGTCCGACCAGTACTCGCCGACGTTCGCCTCCTGGTTCTTGAGGACGTCCACGGCGGCTGCGAGCTGGTCGGAGTCGAGCGCGTAGGGGTTCTTGATGCCCAGGTCCGGCTGGGTGTCCATCAGGTAGAGCGCGGCGTCGGCGATGTAGATAGGACTGTCGTAGGCGGTGACGTTGCCCTGGTACTTCGACGATCCGTCGAAGACAGCGCTCCACGAGGTCGGTGCCGGCTTGACGACGTCCTTGTTGTACATGAGCAGGTTGGCGCCCCAGCCGTGCGGGATGCCCCACATCTGGCCGTTGACGCTGTTGAACTTCTGCTGCTTGAGGAACGGCGAAACGTCGACGTAGTTGGGGACCAGGTCGGTGTTGATCGGCTGCACGTCGCCGGCAGCGATGAGGCGCAAGGTCGCGTCCCCGGAGGCGGACACGACGTCATACCCGCCCGTGTGCATCAGGCTGACCGCCTCGTCGGAGGTGCCGAACTCCTTGACGTTGACCTGGCAGCCGGTCTTGTCCTCGAAGGGCGTCACCCAATCGACCTTCGGGTCGTTCTTGCCCGACTCGGCGTAGCCCGGCCAGGCCAGCACGTTGAGCTCGCCCTCGCCGCTACCGACGGAGTCGGCCATCGCGATGTCGGGCGGCGTGAAGGCCTTGCCGCCCGGAGCAGCGGCCCCGCTGCTGTCGCCGCCACTGGTGCCGCAGCCGGCCGCGAGCAGGGCGAGGCAGGCAAACGAGGCGGCGGTGACCTTGCGCTTGGTGGGTCGCGGGGCCGTGCGGAGTGCAGTCATGAGTCCTCCAGTGCGGGGCTAAGTGACCCGGGCGGGTCGTCGATCTCGACACAGTGCTGCTTCTTCCAGGACAGTCGTACCTGGGCGTTACGGTAGTCGAGCATGTCCGTCGAGGAGACCTGCAGGTTCTGCTGCACGGCGACGAGCCGTGCTCCGGCGTCGAGGTCGACCACGAAGCGTGTCGATGCGCCGCCGTAGACGACGTCGGCCACCGTCCCCTTCGCTGACATCGCGTCGCCGTCGTCCGGGCGACCGAGATCGGTGTCGACGTGGATCTTCTCCGGCCGCACGCTGAACGTGCCGGCCCGCCCGAAGAGCGCCTTGGCGGCGGCGCCCTTGATCAGGTTGCTCGTGCCGACGAAGCCGGCGACGAACTCCGAGGCAGGCTGCTCATAGATCTCGGTAGCGGTGCCGACCTGCTCGATCCTGCCGTCGTTGAAGACGGCGACGCGGTCGCTCATCGTGAGGGCCTCGTCCTGGTCGTGTGTGACGAAGACGAACGTGATGCCCACGTCGCGCTGCAGGCCCTTGAGCTCGACCTGCATCTCTTGGCGGAGCTTGAGGTCGAGGGCTCCAAGCGGTTCGTCGAGCAGCAGCACCTTCGGCTCGATGACCAACGCTCGGGCCAGGGCAACGCGCTGGCGCTGGCCACCTGACAGCTGTGTGGGCTTGCGGTCCCCGTGATCGTCGAGCCTGACCTGGCCAAGCGCCTGGTCAGCGAGCTCGCGACGGCGAGCCCTCGCGACTCCTCGGACCCGCAGCCCGTAGGCCACGTTGTCCCTGACGTTCATGTGGGGAAAGAGTGCGTAGTCCTGGAACACCGTGTTGACGTCGCGCTCGAAGGGTGCCCGAGCCGTGACGTCAACACCGCCGAGGGAGACGGTGCCCGAGTCGGGACGCTCGAAGCCCGCGATCATCCGCAGCACGGTCGTCTTACCCGAGCCGGACGGGCCCAGCATGGAGAAGAACTCGCCGGGACGGATGTCGAGGTCGACGCCGTCCACGGCCGTCACCGCCCCGAACCGGCGGGTCACACCACGCAGGCTCACGGCGGCCTCGCTCGTTGCCGCGTCAGTCCGCTCATTGTCCACCAGCGCACCATATTAGAGATGCACCATGCGTTGCCGCCGAGCGCCCGCCTGCGCGTGCAGGAACTCGAACCGCTGGTGATCGGGTGACGCGACAATGGACTGGATAGATTGAGCGTTTCCGCGCAACAACGCCGAGGAGCCGCCGTGTCGCAGCCGATCCCGCTTGCCCCACTCGAGCTTTTCGGGATCGACGGTCTGCTCGACGACGAGGAGAAGGCGATCCGTGACACGGTGCGCCGCTTCTGCGACGACCGGGTCCGGCCGCACATCGCGGACTGGTTCGAAGAGGCCACCGTGCCGGCCCGCGATCTGGCCAAGGAGCTCGGCGGACTGGGGCTGCTCGGCATGCACCTCGAGGGTTACGGCTGCTCCGGGACGAGCGCCACAGCATACGGCCTCGCCTGCGTCGAGCTCGAGGCGGCCGACTCCGGCATCCGGAGCCTGGTGTCGGTGCAGGGCTCACTCGCCATGTTCGCGATCCACCGCTTCGGCAGCGACGAGCAGAAGGACGAGTGGCTGTCGCAGATGTCGGCCGGTACGGCGATCGGCTGCTTCGGCCTCTCGGAGGCGGACTTCGGGTCCGACCCCGGCGGCATGCGCACCCGCGCCAGCCGAGACGGGTCCGACTGGGTGCTCAACGGCACCAAGATGTGGATCACCAACGGCTCGGTCGCCGAGGTGGCCATCGTCTGGGCGCGCACCGACGAAGGCATCCGCGGCTTCGTCGTGCCGACGCACACCGCGGGCTTCTCCGCACCAGCGATCAAGGGCAAGATGTCACTGCGTGCGGCGGTCACCAGCGAGCTCGTCCTCGACAACGTGCGGCTGCCCGAGTCGGCCATGCTGCCGGAGGCCACCGGGCTCGGCGCCCCGCTGTCGTGTTTGTCGGAGGCTCGATTCGGCATTGTCTTCGGATCCCTGGGCGCCGGGCGCGACTGCCTGGAGACGACCATCGCCTATGCGCAGGCGCGCCGCGTCTTCGACAAGCCGTTGACGGCGTACCAGCTCACTCAGCAGAAGCTCGCGGACATGACGCTCGAGCTCGGGAAGGGCATGCTGCTGGCACTGCACCTCGGAAGGATCAAGGACGCCGGCCACATCCGGCCCGAACAGGTGAGCCTCGGCAAGCTCAACAACGTGCGGGCGGCGCTCGCGATCGCGCGGGAGTGCCGCACGATCCTCGCCGCCAGCGGCATCACCTTGGAGTATCCCGTGATGCGCCATGCCAACAACCTCGAGTCCGTGCTCACCTACGAGGGCACGTCGGAGGTGCACCAGCTCGTGATCGGCCAGGCCCTGACCGGTGAGTCCGCCTTCCGATGACTCTGCGGGCGACGGCTCACGCGCGGCGTCGGACGGGTTGCCAGTTTGCTTGCCGAATACTACGTTGCGCGATATAGTCGTCGGACGATGCATCAGACAGTGGAAGAGGAACCGGCGTGACCGACATCGACGATCTCGGCAGATGGGCGGATCCCGCGATCCTCATCCTCAGCAGCCTGGCCACCGGGGCGAAGCACGGCTATGCGATCGCCAAGGACATCGAGGACTACGCAGGCGTCACGCTGGGCCCAGGCACGCTGTACGGCGCCTTGTCCAGGCTCGAGGCCCGCGAGCTCATCCGCTCCGAAGCCAGCGACGAGCGCAGGCACCCCTACAGCATCACCGATGCGGGAGCCGAGGTCGCGAGGAGGCAGCTGCGGGCCATGAAGAAGGTGGCCACCTCGGGCCTCGCCAGGCTGGCGGCGGTATGACGTCGCACCGGGGGCGAACGCTCGGGATCGGCTTGGGGATCGCCCGGCTGTATCCGGCCGCCTGGCGGGCGAAGTACGGCGCGGACATGGACGACTTCCTGCACCACCGGGGAGTACGGGTTGTCGACCTGCCCAACCTCGCGCTCGGACTCGTGGATGCGCACATCCACGTGCTGACAGGGAAGGTGAGGTGGCCCACGATGACACCCAGCGGACGGCGAGGGCTTACGCTCCTCCTGACTGCGTGGGCACTGCTCGCGATGGCGGGGATCGCCTTGGTCAAGGCCTCTGAGGACGGCGCCGTCGGACACCTGGCCCGCTCTGACGGCCCGACGCGGCTCAGCCTGTTGGGGCTGTCGATCGCCGGGTTGCTCAGCGCGGCGGTCATGTTCATCAGCGGATCGCGACTCGTCGTCGATACCGTGAGGCGGCTCACCCAACAGCGAGACTGGGTCGGCATCGGTCTGCTGGTGACACCTGCGGTGTTGGGCCTGGTCATGGCCGCTGTGACGGTCGGGCTGGCACACGCACTCGACAACGTGGCCGGCCGTACCGCCTGGGTGGTCGCCTGGGTGGCGTGCGGGTTCGTGGCAGCCGCCGCATCGATCTGGACGCTGGTCGCGGCGGCGCGGCGCGCGGAACCGCCTGCGGCGTCGGTACAGCGCGTCGTACCCGGAGCGGTGACGCTCGGCTTCGTAGCTGTCCTGGCGCTCGCGGCGGAGCTGGTGTGGTCGGAGCGGCTGACGACTCTGGGTTCCGGTTGGAACAGCCTCGACGGTGTACTGGGGGTTCCGCTGGCCTGGTCGTCGGCCCTGATCGTCACCGCAACGCTCGCCTCGGCAGTCCTCGCGGTCGTCGCGGCACGGCTCGTCGACACGGGCTTGTCCGTGGCTGGGGGGCGCACAGGTCCCGCGTAGGGTCAGGCGCTGGGCTCGCCAGGGCCGGCTGACGGTGTTGACGGGGCGCCCTTGGCACGGCCCTGGAGCAGTGGGCCGGCCGGGTCGTGGCTGATCCCTTTCGTCCGCGCGGCCATGCCTGCCAAGGCTTCGAGCACGACCCGGTTCCCGAGGTAGGCCGTGATCTCGGCGTGGTCGTACGGCGGCGACACCTCGACCACGTCGACGCCGACGACGGGCAGCTCGAGGCAGATCCGACGCACGGCGTCCAGCAGCTGCCTTGCCGACAACCCGCCGGGCTCAGGCGTGCCGGTACCGGGAGCGTGCCCGGGATCACAGACATCGACGTCGACCGACACGAAGACGCCGTCGCACTCGTCCATCGCTATCTCGAACGCCTCGCTGAGACAGTTGTCGAGGCCACGCGCCACGATCTCGGTCATCTCGTAGGACCGCATCTGCTGCTCGGCCATCCAAGACAGCGTCTCCGGTCCTGGCCAGTACCCCCGCAGACCGATCTGCAGGAACCGGTCGCCGCGCAGCGCTCCTGACTCGATCAGGCGCCGCATCGGCTGGCCATGCCCGTAGAGTGAGCCGAACTCGATCTCTCCGGTGTCGGCGTGCGCGTCGAAGTGGATCATCGAGACCTTACCGAAGCCGTGCTGGCGCGCTACTCCCGTCGCGTCAGGCAGGGCGATCGAGTGATCGCCACCCAGCACGACGGGAACGGCCCCGGCGGACGAGACCTTGTAGACAGCAGCTTCCAGCTGGCCGAGAGCGGTCTCGATGTCGCCCGGTGTCATCTCCACATCGCCGGCATCCACAACTGTGACATCCCGCAGCGCGTCCACGCGCAGCGCCATGTGCGGGCGGGACCCGTTCATGGCGATGTAGCAGGCCTGCCTCATGGCCATCGGCCCGAACCGCGTGCCTGGCCGGTTCGAGGTACCGCCGTCGAACGGCGCTCCCACTACCACCACATCGGCCGCAGCGAGTGTGTCCGCGTCGTCGAGGTCGACGGCGGGTACGCCGAGGAAAGTGACGTCAGGCCCGAACTGGGCTCCATACCTGGTCATGCTTCATGGTGGCCCATCACGTGGACGGCCGAGCCGACGGGCCGACCGCGCGGCCGGACCCCTCAGTCGAGGCGCTGGTAGGCGTGCGATGAAGACAGGTCGCCGCCGTGCAGCGGTCGGAGGATCACCGAATCCGCCCTCGCCCTGGAGCGGGCCATCCGGATTCCGGAGCGTGACCGTCCGATCTGCGGATTTCGTTGTCTACGGAGGTGGTTACGGGGCAGAGAGCCGGACATCGGCGCGCCAGACCACGGATTCGCTTGCCATCGCTCGTGCGCTGCGGCAGACTGGCCGACATGACCATCGATCAGACGCTTGAGCTCAACAACGCCGCCCTGCAGCAGTCCGCGCGTGACCACCTCTGGATGCACTTCACCCGGATGTCTTCATACGAGAAGGCGGACGTGCCGATCATCGTCAAGGGTGAGGGCGCCTACATCTACGACTCCAACGGCAAGCGCTACCTCGACGCGCTGGCCGGGCTCTTCGTCAGCCAGATCGGTCATGGCCGCACCGAGCTCGCCGAGGCGGCGGCTCGCCAGACCGAGCAGCTGGCGTTCCATCCGCTGTGGTCCTACGCGCACCCGAACGCCATCGAGCTCGCTCAGCGCGTCGCCACGTATGCGCCTGGCGATCTCAACCGGGTGTTCTTCACGAGCGGTGGCGGCGAGGCAGTCGAGACGGCTTGGAAGCTCGCCAAGCAGTTCTTCAAGATGACCGGTAAGCCGGGTAAGCACAAGGTGATCTCGCGGGCGATCGCCTACCACGGCACCACGCAGGGGGCCCTGTCGATCACCGGGCTCCCGAGTTTGAAGGCTCCCTTCGAACCACTCGTGCCGAGCACGTTCCGCGTCCCCAACACGAACATCTATCGGGCGCCGATCCACGCAGACGACCCGGAGGCGTTCGGCCGGTGGGCGGCCGACCAGATTGCCGTCGCCATCGAAAACGAAGGCGCCGACACCGTCGCGGCAGTCTTCCTCGAGCCGGTGCAGAACGCGGGCGGCTGCTTCCCGCCGCCCCCTGGCTACTTCCAGCGCGTCCGCGAGATCTGCGACGAGTACGACGTCCTGCTCGTCAGCGACGAGGTGATCTGCGCCTTCGGCCGGCTGGGGCACATGTTCGGGGCGGATCGCTACGGTTATCTCCCCGACATGATCACTGTCGCGAAGGGGCTCACCTCCGGCTACGCGCCGCTTGGCGCGATGATCGCGACCGACCGCATCTTCGAGCCCTTCAAGCACGGCGACGCCTCCTTCGCCCACGGCTATACGTTCGGCGGGCACCCAGTCGCCACGGCGGTCGCGATGGCGAACCTCGACGTGTTCGAGCGCGAGGGCCTCAACCAGCACGTTCTCGACGAGGAAGGCGCCTTCCGGTCGACGCTCGAGAAGCTCTACGACGTCCCGATCGTCGGCGATGTCCGCGGCGCCGGCTTCTTCTACGGCATCGAGTTGGTCAAGGACAAGGCGACGAAGGAGACCTTCAGCGATGCCGAGTCCGAGGTGCTGTTGCGCGGCTTCCTGTCCAAGGCGCTGTACGACGCCGGCCTGTACTGTCGCGCCGACGACCGCGGTGATCCTGTCATCCAGCTGTCCCCACCTCTGATCTGCACCCAGCAGCACTTCGACGAGATCGAGCAGATCCTCCGCGCTGTGCTCACCGAGGCCGGCACCAAGGTCTGAGCCGGAATGGGTTCCACGGGCGAGCGGCACATCGTGCTGGTCCGCGGCATCAACGTCGGCGGCCGCGCCAAGCTGCCCATGGCGACGCTGCGTGAGGCCTGCGCCGGCATCGGCTGCACGAATGTGACGACCTACATCCAAAGTGGCAACGCCGTGCTCGATAGTGCGCTACCGGCCGCCAAGCTGGCCACGTCGCTCGAGTCCGCCATCGGGGAGGCCGTCGGATTCACCCCACGGGTGATCGTCAGGACGGCGGACGACGTCGTGCGCGTACTCGAGCACAACCCCTACCCCGATACGGACGAGCGTTTCCTCCACATCGGCTTCTTGGATCAGGCTCCGACGAGGGCAGCCGTCGACAAGCTCGGCAGGATCGACTGTGAGCCTGAGGGCTATCAGATCAGGGGTCGGGAGGTCTACCTCAACTTCGTCCACGGCGTCGGCCAATCGAAGGCACTGGCCAAGGTGCCGTTCGACAGGCTCGGGGTCTCGATGACCGCCCGCAACCTGCGCACGGTCAAGAAGCTCGCCGATCTCGCTATCACCTGACGCGTCCGCCGCTCAGGTGACGCGTCGACGGCGGCGCCAGAGCTCGGCGGCGATCACGAACAGGAACGACACGAGGAACATCAGCGTCCCGACCACGAACAGCTGCGGCGGAAAGTCCTTGAGCTTCGCGCCGTAAATGTACAGCGGGAAGGTCACCGACTGACCGGACGTGAAGTTCGTGACGATGAAGTCGTCGAATGACAAGGAGAAGGCGAGCATCGCCGCGGCCACGATTCCGGGCATGGCCAGGGGAAGCGTGATGAGGCGGAAGGTCTGCCACTCGTTGGCGTACAGGTCCATCGCCGCCTGCTCGAGCCGGGAGTCCATCCCGGTGAGTCTGGCCTTGACGGTGACCACCACGAAGGACAAGCAGAACATCACGTGCGCGATGACGATCGTGATAAAGCCAAGGACCCCGTCGAAGCCGAACGCGACGAACATGGCGAGCAGGGACGAGCCCATCACCACCTCAGGTGTCGCCATCGGGAGGAAGATGACGAGGTTGGACGTCGACCGACCCCGGAACGAGTGGCGTACCAGGGCGAACGCCATCAGGGTCCCCAGCAGCGTGGCGAGGATGGTCGCGGTGATACTGACCTGAAAGCTCAGCTTCACGGAGGCGCAGAGCCCCTCGGGCTGGCAGATCGACGACCAGTTGTTCCAGGTGAAGGCGTCGAACTGAGCCGTTGCGGAGCGTCCGGTCGGCTGGTTGAAGGACAGCGCGATGATGTAGCCGATGGGCACGAACGTGTAGAGCAGGACGCCGAGACCGACGATCAGGACCAGATGGTCCGAGAACCAACGCCAGACTCCCCGCTGTTGGGGGGCGGGTTGTGTGGACGCGGTCCGGACCTTCGCGGCAGCGGTCGTGGTAGCCATCTAGACCAGCTCCTCGGTCCCGGCGCGGCGGATGTACACGACCACCATCAGCACCACGATGGCCATCAAGATGATCGACAAACTGGCGGCCAACGGGTAGTTGTGCTCGGTGAGGAAGGCTGCCTGGATGCGGTTGCCCACCATGTACTGTCTGGGCGTGCCGAGCAGCTCGGCGTTGATGTAGTCACCGCATGCCGGGATGAAGGTGAGAAGCGTGCCCGAGACGACGCCTGGGAGCGACAGCGGGAACGTCACCTTCCGGAACCCGGTGAACGGGCTCGAGTACAGGTCGCCGGCCGCCTCGATCAGCCGGTAGTCGACCTTGTCGAGCGACGCGTACAGCGGCAGGGTCATGAACGGCAGGAAGTTGTAGATCAGACCGGCGATGACCGCCACCGGAGTCGCCAGCAGACGGCCGTTGTCGGGCAGGATGGCAACCGTCTGCAGGAAGCTGGTCACCGGCCCGTGGTCGGCGAGGATCGTCCGCCACGACAAGGTCCGAAGCAAGAAGCTGGTGAAGAAGGGGGCGATGACCAGCACGAGCATGACGTTCTTCCAGCGGCCGGCCTTGAACGCGATCGCGTAGGCCAGTGGGTAACCCAGCATCAGGCCCACGAACGTCGCGATGCCTGCATACATGAACGACCGGGCGAACAGGTTCCAGGTGTCCCTTATCGCGTCGTAGTAGTTCGCGAAGTGCCATGTCATCGAATAGCCGAGCGTGAACGACCCGGTCGGGTCGTACAGCGACGTGAAGAAGAGCTGGACCGTCGGGAACAGAAAGAAGACGGCGAGCCACAGCATGCCGGGTACGAGAAGCAACCAGCCCCAGCCACGACGCCTGCTGGTCTCTGCGTCAACCGCAGGTGGCGGCGTCGGCGGTGTCACAACCTCGGTCACTCGATGTCCTCAGGAGTGATGACCCCCGCGTGTACGTCCTGTCCTGCGTCAAGCAGGAACGCGTGGTCACGCGACCACGTGAGGTCGATCTCGTCACCGTTCTTGAACTGCCCGCGCTGGCCGGTGTTCTGCTCGAACACCATCAACTCCTGTCCCCACGGCATCGCCACGAGGTACTGCGTGCTCACTCCGACGAAGCTCACGTCGGTGATCCGACCGCCGGTCAAGACGTTGGCGCCATCGTGGGTCTCAGACCCACGTGGGCTGGCGAAGATCTTCTCGGGTCGGACTCCCAGCCAGCCTTTGCCTTCGTCGGTGTGCGACCGAGAAGCCACGACACCGACTTTCTGTCCGTGACAGTCGACGACCACCGTCTGGCCCGAGGCGTCGACGACCTCGGCGACGATCAAGTTGGACTGGCCAAGGAAGTTCGCGACGAAGGTCGTCGTCGGGTTCTCGTAGAGCTCGCCCGGGGCGCCCATCTGCTCGATCACGCCGTGGTTCATCACCGCGATCGTGTCAGCCATCGTCATGGCCTCCTCCTGGTCGTGCGTCACGTGGACGAAGGTGACGTCGATCTCGGTCTGGATGCGCTTGAGCTCGATCTGCATCTGCCGACGGAGCTTGAGGTCGAGCGCCCCAAGCGGCTCGTCGAGCAACAACACCCCCGGCTCGTTGATCAGGGCTCGGCCGAGCGCGACGCGCTGCTGCTGCCCACCTGAGAGCTGAGAGGGCTTCCGGGAGGCGTAGGGCTCGAGCTGCACGAGCTCGAGCATCTCCCGCGTTTTGGTCTTCCAGTCACTCACGCCACGACGCCGCAGCCCGAAAGCCACGTTATCGAAGATCGTCAGGTGGGGGAACAACGCGTACGACTGGAAGACGGTGTTGACCGGCCGCTTATAGGCCCGGAGGTTCGTGATCTCCTCGTCACCGATGAACACCTGACCAGCGCTCGGGTCCTCGAGCCCCGCCACCATCCGCAGCGTCGTGGTCTTGCCGCATCCTGACGGACCCAGCAACGCGAAGAACGACCCCTGCGGAACCATCATCGTCAGATCGTCGACCGCGACGAAGTCTCCGAAGCGCTTGGTGACCCCTTCCAGCCGGAGATCCCTGGCCAACTCTCGAGGCGCCTGGTCTGTGCTCTGGGGCATATCAGTTCTCGCTTCTCACTCGAGCGGACTCAACCACCCTGCACCTGGTTGAACTGCTGCTGGTAGCTCTGGTTCTGCTTGTCGGTGAGAACCATGAAACTTGACCCTGTGGAGAGGGTCTTCTGATCGAGGAAGATGAACGGGCTGTTCACGGCGGACTTGTCGTACTGCCCAATCTTGGCCTGGGCGCCGTCGACGGGGCAGAAGTAGTAGTTCCATGCGGAAAGCTTCGCGGCGTTGACCGGGTCGTAGTAGAAGTTCATGAGCTCTTCGACGTTGGACTTGTGCTCCGCCTTGTTGGGGACCAGCATGTTGTCGGTCCACAACGCGAAGCCCTCCTCCGGTGGGACCCACTTGTACTTCCCGCCGCCGAGCAGGTTGATGACGTCGCCACTCCACGCCTCACACGCGACGATGTCGCCGGACTTCATGTCGTCGACGTAGTCGTTGCCGGCGAAGCGCCGCACCTGACCGTTCTGCACATACCCGTCCAGTGCTGAGATCGCGTCGGAGAACTCAGCATCGGTGAAGTCCTGGGGGTCGCTGCCCTGCAGGAGCAGCATGAACAGCATGGTGTCACGCATCTCGGTCAGCAACTCGATCTTGCCTGTGAGGTCGGGTCGCGTGAGCAGGTCTTTGAAGCTCGTGACCGGGTCGGTCAGCTCGGAGTTGTAGCAGATGCCGGTCATGCCGCTCTGCCACGGGACGCTGTAGTCGCGGTGCGGATCCCAGCTCGGCGACTGCAGGAAGGGAATGAGGTTGGCATCGACGTTCGGCATCTTGGAGTGGTCGAGCTTTTGGATCCAGCCGAGGTCGATCATCCGGGCCGCCATCCAGTCGGTCAGCACGAACACGTCGCGCCCAGTCGGTTTGCAGGACTGCAACTGCGGAGCCACCTTGGCGAAGAACGCCTCGTTGTCGTTGACGTCAGAAACGTAGTCGACCGTGATGCTGGTCTGCTGCTCGAACTTCTCCAGCGTCGAGGTGTCCTTGGCTTTGACGGGGTCGACATAGCCGATCCAGTTGGAGAAGTTGATCTGCTTCTCCTTGGCGCTCAGGTCTGTGCTGGTGCAGCTCCCCTTCGACACTACGGCGCTGTCGGTGCCGCACGCTGACAAGAACCCAGCACCACCGATCGCCAAGGCCGACAGGGACGCCCCCTGGATGAACCCCCGACGGCTGAGGGGTGCGGTCATCTGCGGCGTGAGCATCGGGAGAACCTCCATGGGTCGGGTGACTCCGGGCGATGTTGTCAGACTACATCGAGTAGGACAAGGGATTCCGTCGCAATGTGATGCTTGCGCAACGATATTCCTACGCTGAGAGTTGCACGTGTCGCGCTGCGCCACGAAGATGACCCCGTGGCCGGACGCAGCGACAACTCACCACACCACCTCGACGACGTTTCCAAGGGCATCATCGAGCAGCTGCAGAAGGACGGACGGATGCCGTATGCCGCGATCGGCAAGGCGGTCGGGCTCTCGGAGGCGGCGGTTCGCCAGCGGGTGCAACGCCTGCTCGACGGCGGCGTCATGCAGATCGTCGCCGTGACGGACCCCTTGCAGCTGGGCTTCGCGCGCCAAGCCATGATCGGCATCCACGCCGAAGGTGACCTCGAGCCGATCGCAGACGCGCTCAAGCAGATGGCCGAGGTCGACTATGTGATCGTGACGGCCGGGTCGTTCGACCTCATCGCCGAGGTGGTCTGTGAGAGCGACGATCACTTGCTCGAGCTGCTGTCGAAGCGGATCCGGACGATCGCCGGGGTGCGCAGCACCGAGTCGTTCGTCTATCTCAAGCTCTACAAGCAGACGTACTCGTGGGGAGTCCGGTGAGCTACCAGAACATCTCGTTGTGGCACGAGACGTGCGGCGACGACCTGCGACCGCGGCGGGTGCTGCCGGCGTCGTTGGACGTCGACGTCGCGATCGTTGGTGCCGGCTTGACCGGTCTCTGGACGGCCTACTACCTGGCTCAGCGCGATCCGTCGCTGAGCATCGCGGTGCTGGAGCAGGAGGTGGCCGGGTTCGGGGCCTCTGGACGCAACGGCGGCTGGGCGTCAGCACTCTTCCCGGCATCGCGGTCTCAGCTCGCGGCGCTGCCCGGCTCGTCGCGTGAGCACGCCGTCGCGATGACGTCAGCGATGCGAGGCACCATCGACGAGGTGGCCCGCGTCGTCGCAGCGGAGGACATCGACTGCGACTTCCACAAAGGCGGCACCGTCGTCTTCGCGCGTAGCACGACCCAGCTGGAGCGCGCCCGGCAGGAAGTGGCCCAGGCCCGTTCGTGGGGGGACAGCGACGCCGACATCAGGCTGCTCGATGCCGGCGAAGCGGCGCAGATGGGCCGCGCCACCGGGGCGCTCGGTGCGACGTACACGCCGCACTGCGCCCGCATCCACCCCGCCCGCCTCGTCCGCGGTCTCGCCCGAACCGTCGAGCGGCACGGCGTCTCGATCTACGAGCACACCACCGTCTCGGCGATCGCGCCGAGTGCGGTCACGACCGATCACGGTACGGTCCGGGCGTCGTATGTCGTCCGGGCGACCGAGGGCTACACCCCGAGGCTGCGCGGCCTGGAGCGGGCCGTGATCCCCGTTTACTCGCTGATCGTCGCAACTGAGCCGCTGCCCGACTCCACCTGGGCGGAGATCGGGCTCGCCGATCGGCCCACATTTTCCGACCACCGACATCTCGTCATCTACGGGCAGCGCAGCGGCGACGGGCGGCTCGTCTTCGGCGGCCGTGGCGCCCCCTACCACTTCGGCTCCCGCATCAAGGCGGACTTCGACCGCGAGGAGGGGGTCTTCGCGGCGCTGCGCGAGACGCTCGGTGAGATGTTCGAGCCGGTGCGCGGCGTACGGTTCACGCACGCGTGGGGCGGGCCGCTCGGCATCCCGCGGGACTGGACGGCGTCGGTCGGGCTCGACCGGACGACAGGCATGGCATGGGCCGGCGGCTACGTCGGTGATGGCGTCAGCACGACCAACCTGGCCGGCCGTACGCTGGCCGACCTCGTCACCGGGGTGGCGAGCGACCTGACCGTGCTGCCCTGGGTCAACCACCGCTCACGCAGCTGGGAGCCCGAGCCGCTGAGGTGGCTCGGCGTCAACGCCGGCCTGCGCACGATGACGGTCGCCGACCACGAGGAGCGCCTGACCGGTAGGCCCAGCCGGCTGGCAAGCGCGATGGCACCGCTCGTCGGCGGCCACTGAAGGCGCCGGCCCCTCGATTCGTCCTGCCCAGGTCGGGGATGGCCAGCGTCGGCCAGCGACGAATCACTCAGCAGGTGCCCCGCCCGGCCCCGATTCGTCCTGCCCGGATCGGGGACGGCCAGCGCCGGCCAGCGAGACGAATCGCTTATGTGCCGCGCAATAGGGCGCGCACCTGTGAAGCGCTCGCGCAGCCGAGGGCCACCCCTGCGCGTTGCCGGGCCTCGTCGACGGTCGTGGACCGGATCGCCCCTTTGACGACCGGCACGGCCCTCGCGACCACGCTGAGCTCCCGAACGCCGAGCCCGACCAACAGCGGTGCCGCAAGGGGGTCGCTCGCCAGGTCACCGCACACGGCAACGTCGGTATCCTCGTCCACCTTGTCGCATACCTCGCCGATGAGACCCAGCACAGTGGGATCCAGGGCGTCGGCGAGCGGGGCCACCGCAGCGTTGCCCCGTTCTGCTGCCAGCACGTACTGAGCCAGGTCGTTGGTGCCGATGCTGACGAAATCGAGGTCCCGCGCGAGCAGGCCCACACGCAGCGCCGCCGCAGGCACCTCCACCATGATTCCCACCTTCAGCTGCGAGGGCACCGCACCGCCAGCATCGACACCCGCCTGCGTGAGCTGGTCGAGGGCCCACTCGACCTCCTCCAGCGTCGAGACCATCGGGAACATCACCCGGACGGCCGTCTCGCGCGCCGCCAGGCACACGGCGCTCAGCTGCTCGCGCAACGCGTCCGGCTGGCGCCGCATCAGCCTCAGGCCCCGCTCGCCGAGGAAGGGGTTGGCCTCCTGGGGCTGCGGCAAGAAGGACAGCGGCTTGTCGCCGCCGACGTCCCAGGTGCGGATCGTGATCGGCCGACCGTCCAACACGCGCGCCAGCTCAAGAAACCGCTCCGTCTGGGCCGTGACGCTCGGGCGCTCCCGCTCGTGGCCGAAGAGCACCTCGGTGCGCACCAGCCCGGAACCCTCGGCCCCGTGCGCCGCCGCCACGGCGGCATCGTCGACCGAGCCGACGTTGGCTGCGACCGTGACCCGTATCCCATCGCGCATGACGGCGGGCTTGGAGGCGGTGAACATGGCCGCTTGGCGCTCGGACCGTCGTTGCGTGATGGTCCGCCGGACCTGGGCCTGGACAGCGTCGTCTGGATCGACGACGAACCCGCCTGCCTGGGCGTCGAACGCGACCAGGACGCCGGGAACCACACCGTCTGCCGCCGGGCCCACGCTGGTGATGACGGGGAAGCCGCGAGACTTGGCCACGATGACGCCATGACCGGTCGCACCGCCGGAGACCGTCGCGACGCCGAGCACGTGTGTCGGATCGAGGGTGGCCGCGGTGGCCGGGTCGAGCTCGGGTACGACGAGCACGCCCGGCCCCGCACCCTGGTCGAGGGGTGCCACGTCGGCACCGACGAGAACGGCGAGGAGACGCCGCTGGACCGCACGCACGTCCTGCGCACGCTCACGCTGGTACGGATCATCCAGGCGGGCGAACTCGTCGGCCAACCGCCCGAGGCACGACGACCACGCTTCGACGGCGGACTCGCCCCCGCGCAGGGCGGCATCTACGTCGTCGGTCAGGGCCGGGTCGCTCAGCAAGGCCAGGTGCGCGTCGAAGATCTGCGCCTCGGCGCCGCCGCCTTGGTCGCCGGCGCGCAGGTCGCGTAGCTGTTCGCAGACAGCCGCCACCGCCTCGGACGATCTGCGCAGCTCGTCGTCGACACCGGCAGCGACGTACGTGCCCGTGTCGACGTCGAGCACCACCACAATGGCCGGTCCGATTGCCACGTCGAGCCCGGAGCCGACGGCGCGCGCTTCGGGCGGTGTAGCTGGCGCTTCGGCGCGCTGGTCGAACCCTCGGGTCGCCAGCGCCACGATCGCGTCAAGGGCCCGCCTGGCGTCGACCCCGGATGCCCCAACCCGCAGGTGGTGGCCCTCCCGGGCGTTGAGCGTTGCCACCAGGCTGAGGCTCGCGGCGTCGACGGGTCCGCGCCCGGAGTCGAGGTCGGTGAGCGTGACGCCGGCGTCGAAGGAACGGACCAGGCTGACAAGACTCGCAGCCGGGCGGGCGTGCAGGCCGTGCGCGTTCGTGACCTCGATCTCGACCGACGCCTCGTCGACCGGTTCGGCTGGCTTCGGTGGCGGCGCATCGGCGGCCGCGGTCCCGAGGTGCTGCTGCTTGCCGGCCAGCCCTCGCTGCGCCTCGTCGGCCACGTCCGGCAGCGAAGCCCCTGTCGAGGCCAGCACGACGGCGGCCACCAGACCCTCGACCAGCGGGGCGCTGGAGACGGTGACCCGCGCCGCGACGACGGGGTCGATGAGCTCCAACGCCATCTCCGCGCTCAGTAATGCGCTTCCGAGGTCGAGGAGCAGCAGTACGCCGTCGGGGTTGTCGACCTCGGTGATCGCCGCTGCCACGGCCGTGGCGTCGGTGCCGAGCGTCGTCTCGTCGAGCCCGGCGGCGACGCCGATCGACGGCAGGTCGGCCTCGTCGACCATCTCCGTGGCCAAGCCCACTGCGGCGTGCGCCAGCGCCCTGCTGTGCGAGACGACCACGAGCGCGATCACGACAGGGTCGCGGCGGCCGACTCCAGCAGCATCGTCGTGCTCGTTGCGCCCGGGTCCTGGTGTCCCGCGCTGCGCTCGCCGAGATAGCTGGCCCGGCCCTTGCGGGCGACCAGCGGCGTGGTCTCGTCTCGCCCCTTCGCGGCGGCGGCCGCCGCCGCGCCGAGTGCGGCGGCCAGCCCGCCGCCCGCCGCTTGGTCGAAAGCGTCGACGGCGGGAGCCCAGGCGTCATACATGGTCTTGTCGCCGGGCTCGGCCTTTCCGCGCGCCACGATGCCCTCGACCCCCGCCCTCAGAGCCTTGCCCACCCCGCCAGTGGAGACGTCGTCGACGCCTTGGAGGCCCACGCCGAAGCGCAGGAAGAACGTGCCGTAGAGGGGGCCGCTTGCGCCACCCACCGTGGAGACGAGGGTCATCCCGACCTTCTTGAACAGCGCGTCCGCAGATTCAAACTCGGTAGCGTCGAGAGCGGCGACAACGGCCTTCATCCCCCGGTCCATGTTGGTGCCGTGGTCGGCGTCACCGATGGCGGAGTCGAGCTCCGTGAGCAGGCCGGCGTTGTCGTGGACCTCTGCAGCGAAGGCGCGCAGCCAGTCGGTGAACGCCTCGACGGAGACGGTGTCGGACATCGGGTCAGGCACCCCAGCGCAGTCCGGGTGTGTTGACCGGCTCGTCCCAGAGGCCGACCATCTCATCGTCGACCTTGAGCAGCGTCACGGAGCAGCCGGCCATCTCTAGCGAGGTGATGTAGTTGCCCACGAGTGACCTGGCCACGGTGATGCCGGCCCGCTCGAGCAGCGTCGCCACCTCGTGATACATGACATAGAGCTCGAGGAGCGGCGTGCCACCCATCCCGTTGACGAACGCGACCACGGAGTCGCCCCGGCCGTAGGGCAGGTCTGCCAAGATCGGGTCGACGAGCATGGCGGCGACGTCCTTTGCCGGTGCGAGCGGCACACGCCGGCGGCCAGGCTCGCCGTGGATGCCGATGCCGACCTCCATCTCGTCGTCGGCAAGCTCGAACGTGGGGTTGCCCGCCGAGGGCACGGTGCACGACGTCAGCGCCATACCCATGCTGCGACCTGAGTCGTTGACCCGTTTCGCGAGATCACCGACCTCGTTGAGGGAGCGTCCCTGCTCGGCCGCCGCACCGACGATCTTTTCCAGCAGCACTGTCAGCCCGACGCCGCGCCGGCCGGCGGTGTAGAGGCTGTCCTGGACCGCCACATCGTCGTTGGTCACGACCGACAGCACCTCGACATCCGCGTCGGCCGCTGCCAGCTCGGCCGCCATCTCGAAGTTCATCACGTCGCCGGTGTAGTTCTTCACGATGTGCAGGACCCCAGCACCACTATCGACCTGCTTCGTAGCCTCCATCATCTGGTCCGGCACCGGTGAGGTGAACACCGCGCCAGCGCACGCGGCGTCGAGCATGCCCAGCCCGACGAAACCCCCATGCATGGGCTCGTGGCCAGAGCCACCTCCGGAGATCAGACCGACCTTTCCCTGCCGGGGAGCATCCTTGCGGTAGACGACCGCATTGTCGTGGTCGACGCGGACATGGTCAGCATGCGCTGCTGCGATGCCGAGGAGTGCTTCCTTGACGACATCGGCTGGGTCGTTTATCAGCTTCTTCATGCAAGTATCTGAGCAGACCCGCCGCCGGGAGGCAACCACGGGCCGCCGGCCGCCTCACCCGGCGACGCGTGGACGGCCCAAACCTCGCCGAGGCAGGGCAGAAACCCTCCGCCGCGCCGGGCGCCGTCGGGCTGCATCTGCCGTGTGAACACTGCATGTGCAGTGTTCACATGGGAGATCTGCCGTGCGAAGCAAGCACGTGCCATGGGAATCCGTCCGCGACGAGGAGAGGCGGCCGCCCGTCAGCCGCCGGGCGACTCCTCGGGAGAAGTGGCCGCTCCTCTCAGCGCCGGTGCGATCGTGTCGAGTACGTTGGCGTCCTCGATCGTCCCTGGTGTGGCGGGCGAACCACCGTCGGCGATCTGCCGCATCGTCTTGCGCAGGATCTTGCCCGACCTCGTCTTGGGCAGGGCGGCCACGACCCGCACGTCCTTGAACGCGGCGACCGGCCCGATCTCCTCGCGCACCGCCGCCACCAGCTCGCCCGCCAGCGTCGCCGCGTCCACGTCTTCCATCCCCGACTTGAGCACGACGAGCCCGCGCGGCACCTGGCCCTTGAGCGGGTCAGCCGCACCGATGACGGCACACTCGGCCACCGCCGGGTGGCGGGCGAGCACCGCCTCGATGGAACCTGTCGACAGCCGGTGCCCCGCCACATTGATGACGTCGTCGGTGCGTCCCATCACGTAGACATATCCGTCGGCGTCGAGGTAGCCGCCGTCACCGGACAGGTAGAACCCGTCGTAGGCGCTGAGGTATGACGACCTGAACCGGTCGTCGTCTCCCCACAGTGTCGGCAGCGTGCCAGGCGGCAGGGGCAGTCGCAGGCAGATGGCACCTTCGGTGTCGACCTCGACGGGCTCACCGCGCTCGTCGAGGACCTGGACGTCATACCCGGGGACGGGCACGGACGGAGAGCCGGGCTTGATCGCCATGGCCTCGAGCCCACGCGGGTTGGTGACGATCGGCCACCCGGTCTCGGTCTGCCACCAATTGTCGACGACCGGGATGCCGAGCAGCCGCGACGCCCAGTGGTACGTCTCGGGATCGAGGCGCTCGCCGGCGAGGAAGAGATGGCGCAACGACGAGAGGTCATGCTCGCGGATCCGTACGCCGTCGGAGTCCTCCTTCTTGATCGCCCTGATCGCCGTGGGTGCGGTGAAGAAGCCTTGAACGCCATGGTCGGCGATGACTCGCCAGAACGCGCCCGCGTCCGGGGTGCCGACCGGCTTGCCTTCGTAAAGCACCGTCGTGGCGCCCGCGATGAGCGGCGCGTAGACGATGTAGGAGTGGCCGACGACCCAGCCGACGTCGGAGGCGGTCCACCAGACCTGCCCGGGCAAGATGTCGAAGAGGTTGGGCATCGACCACGCGAGGGCGACCGCGTGGCCACCGTTGTCCCGGACGATGCCTTTCGGCTTGCCCGTGGTGCCGGACGTGTACAGCACATACAGCGGGTCAGTCGCGGCGACATCGATGCACGGCGCGGGGTCGGCCGAGCCGGCCTTGACAGCGGTGTCCCAGTCGACGTCGCGCCCGTCGACCAGCTCGGCGGTCAACGCCTCGCGCTGCTTGATCACAACCGCTGTCGGCGCGTGCTCCGCGAGGTCGAGCGCCCGGTCGAGGAGAGGCTTGTAGGCCACCACGCGACCGGGCTCGAGGCCGCACGACGCGGTCACGATCGCGGTCGGCAGCGCGTCGTCAATGCGTACGGCGAGCTCCGCCGCCGCGAACCCGCCGAACACCACCGAGTGCACCGCACCGATGCGGGCGCTCGCCAGCATGGCGATCACCGCCTCGGGGATCATCGGCATGTAGATCACGACGCGGTCACCCGGCCCGACCCCGAACGAACGCAGCGCCCCGGCAAACGCCGCGACCTGCTCAAGGAGCTCGGCGTAGGTATAGGTCCGCCGGGTGCCGGCCACGCCGCTGTCATAGATGAGGGCGGCTTGCTCCGCGCGGCCCTTGATGACGTGGCGGTCCAGCGCGTTGTAGCAGGTGTTGAGGCGACCGTCGGAGAACCAACGGTAGAACGGCGGGTTGGACCTGTCCAGGATCGTGGTCGGCTTGACGAACCAGTCGATGAGGCGAGACTGCTCGCGCCAGAACCCGTCGGGATCGCTCATGCTGGCGTCATAGGTGTCGAGGTAAACGCCCATGCCACCATCCTGCCGTACGTCGGCGAAAGCAGCGGCCGTTGGGGCCAGTTCCAGGCGAGCTCAGGTCGCGGGCGTTGACTAACTCAGCTGGGCAGTACACCTACAGCAGCGGCGAGGCGCTCCGGGCTGCGAGACCGAGCCCCACCACCAGCACCATGCAGGCGGTCAGGATGGGTCCGCACGTCACGGCCCTGGCCAGCAGCCGGTTCTCGCTCAGCCGGCGCAGGCCACCCATCTTCGCGGGAAGCCGTGCGACGAGGTAGCCGATCGTGGTGAGGGTGGCTGCCATGCCGAGGCCGTAGCCGACGACGAGCAGTACGCCGAACGCCGTCCGGCCCAGCGCTATCGCCCCGAGCAGAACGATCAGGGCGGACGGGCTCGGGACGAGTCCGCCGGCCAGGCCCATGCCCACCAGCGTGAGCCGGCGGTAGCCCCGAGCAGATGTCCCAGGCTCCGCAGCCATGGCGTGGTGGTGGTCGGTGACGTGACCGTGGTCGGCTGTGTGGTCCGCGTCTTGCGCGTGGGAGTGGCCGTGGCCCTGCGAGTGGTCGTGGCAGTCCGGTTGCTGGTGGTCGTGCGAGTGGCCGTGGCCCTGCGAGTGGTCGTGGCAGTCCGGTTGCTGGTGGTCGTGCGAGTGGTCGTGGTCGTGCGAGTGGTCGTGGTCGAGCGCGTGGACGTGGCCGTGCGGACGGCCATTCGTGTGGTTGTGGAAATGGTCGAGCGCGCGGTCATGGTCGAGCGCGCGGTCATGGTCGAGCGCGTGGTCATGGTCGAGCGCGTGGTCATGGTCGAGCGCGTGGTCATGGTCGAGCGCGTGGTCATGGTCGAAGTCGGGTGTGCGGTCGTACGCCGGGGCCACCAGCGTCGCAACGCTCGTTGTGTTGAGCGCGTCAAGTGCCGTCAGCGACGCCACGTCCGCCACCGGCGCACCGACGTGGTCGCCGCGCCGTGGCTCGCCGCCACGCTGGTCTTGGGCGTTCCCGTGGCCATCCCCGTTCCCGGAGCCATCCCCGTGCCCGGAGCCATCCCCGTGACCGTGGCCATGCCCATGGCCATGGCCGAGCCTGGAGCCCAAGCCGGCATACCCCCGGCCGCGCACGGCCGACCTGATCAGGCCGGCACCGATCGCCGCGACCATGAGTCCGCTGATCACACCGAGGACAGCGAGCAGCGACTCGTTGGCGAACGTCACCGACGCGCTGAAAAGCGCTCCCAGCGCGAGCACGCCGGCAGTGTGGGCGAACGTCACCGTGGCGCCGATCAGCACGGCATCCTTGGGCGTGCCGCGTGCTCCCACCATGTAGGCGGCCATGATCGTCTTGCCGTGGCCCGGCAGCGCGGCGTGCGAGGCGCCGAGGATCAGCGACAGCAGCACGGCCAGCAGCCCGACCTTCAGCGTGAGGTCGCGCCCGCCGACGAGCTGGTCGAGCCTGTCGGTCATGGTGCCGAGCACGCGGCTGGTCCAGCCCGGGAGCGAGACCTGAGGCGCGGCGCCGGCGTCGCCGCCCCGACCGGGTGCGGCGTACAGGTCGACGGAGCGCTGGTCGAGAGGTGACGTGAGCAGCCCGTTCGGATAGCTGCGCAGCTCGTCGCTGATGCTCTGTGTCGGCACCGAGGGATGCTGGAGGGCCATCCCGTCGCCGACAGCCGTGATCTCGCGCCAGCCGACCCTGTTGGTGAGGTAACCGTCGTCGAAGGCGATGTGGGACTGCCGCGACAGGTCGGCCGGCGTGGTCAGCTCACACTCGAGCCGGCTGATGTCGAGCCCCGCCGTGCCCGGACGGTAGGTGAAGGCGGAGCTGGAAACCGTCCACGTGAGGCGGCTGCCGTCGACCGCCACGGTGAACTGGGGGGCCACGACCCCACACTCAGCGCTCGCGAAGCCGCTGCGCTCCGTCGACGTGACGGTCCCGTCGCCGTCGGCGTCGACGGTCTCGCGCTGTGTCAGCGTCGGCAGCTCCGCGGCGTCGATGACCAGATGGTCGACGATCGAGTGCGGAGACAGGACCAGGCCGTTGTAGTGGTTGATGGTGAAGTTGCCGAGCGGGTGCGCGCTCGCCGCTGAGACGGGGAAAACGACAAGCGCCGCGACCACGATGGCCAGCGCGCCTGCGCGGCGCGCGAGCCGGCTGCCGACGGTACGTCGCGGACTCATCGGTCGCTTCCGCCCCGAAGCTGCGCGAGCGCCTTCGCCGCCTCGGGGGCGAACAGCGGCGAGAAGTGGGCGTTGATGTCGAGGGCGCGCTGCAGCGACCGTGTGGCCGCCCGGTCGCGACCCGATGACTTCTCGATCATGCCGCGGTGGAAGGCGAGCAGCGCGCTACGGGTCCCCAGCCGCGCCGCGTGACGGGCATGGGCCAGCGCCTCGCGGTCCCTGCCGTTGACGTGCAGGGCCCACGCGTAGGCGTCCTCGACGAAGATGCTCTGCCGCGCGGCGAAGGCTCGCCTGGCTGAGGCGAGCGACTCGTGTGGCTTGCCGTGGGTCGCGTCATAGAGGGAGAGCTCGAGGTCGAGGTTGACGCCCGCGGCGCGGAAGATCTGTTCCTGCGCGGTGACCAGCTGCTCCTGCTGCTGCGCCCGCTTGGTGCGTCCGAGGGAGGTGAGCAGGTCGACGTACTCGATGACGTAGCTGGGGCTCGGGTAGCGGTCGACAACTGTCTGGAAGTCTCTCAGCCCCTGGGTCGTCCGGCCCTGGGCCGCCTCGACCTTCGCCCGGCCGTAGAGCAGAGGGACGTAGGACGGGTCGAGGCTGATGCCGTGCGTGTAGAGGCGTTCGGCGGAGTCGATCTGTCCGGCGTTCCACGCGAGCTCACCGAGCTCGAACAGCGCGAACGCCTTGTCGTCGGGGGAGAACGCGACCTGAAGCGCCCGGCGCATGGCGTAACGCGCCCCATGCAGGTCACCCTTGAGCTCGAAGATGTAGGAGACCCGCGTGAAGGACGGGACGGCCGGCTTGAGGTTGACCATCCGCTGGACGACTCTCGTCGCCTCACCGTAGCGTCCGAGCTCGACCAGCGAGTCGACGAGCATGCCCAGGTTTACGGAGCTGTAGGGGTTGATGCGCTGGGACTGGCGAGCCAGCCGGTAGGCCCCGCCGAAGTCGTGACGCGCCGCCGCCAGCGCCGCCTCCCCTGTCAGGGCGGCGAAGTTGCCTTCGGGCTCCTCGCGCAGAGATCTGCGGAGCACTCCGGTGGCCTTGGCGTAGAAGGACGGGTCACCCGTCACCCTCGCCTGCTGGATGTATGCCGATCCGAGCGCCGCCCACGAGTCGGAGTCGGACGGCAGCCGGCGCAAGCGGGCCTGAAGCGCTGCGATCGTCGCGCTCAGGTCTCCGGGGTTGGCGACCTCTGCCGGCGAGCTGATCGGGCCTGCTCCGGCCGGCGGCCCCGTCCGCGGCGCTGTGCCGCGTGTCCCCACCACTGCGGCGGTGAGGAACAGCGCGACCGCCAGTCCGATCGCGAGCAGCCCCAGCTTGAGGCTGCGGGTGAAGTCCATCACGTGTCCTCGAGGTTACGTGCCGGTGGTGGGCGGACCGAGTCCGCCCACCACCGCGCACACTGGCTGACTGACGTCAGCTGGTGAGCTTCGCCTCGCGTCGGCTGCGGCGGAGCAGGAACGCTCCGAGGCCACCGAAGCCGAGTCCGAGGACCACCGCGATCAGGCCGTAGGGCGCCTGGTCGCTGCTTCCCGCGTCCAGAGTCGCCGCGGCACTGTCGGCACTGGCGGCCGAGTGGCGCCGGTCAGGCGCCTGCTGCACCTGCCCGCTCTGGTAGCTCGATGGAGCAGCGTTCGCCCTACGCAGCACGCCGCCCCGGACGTCCGAGCCGGAGTGCGGCAAGGCGAGGTAGGGGAAGTGCTGGCGGAACGGCACGTCGTTGGTGTCGACCCGGTCTCCGGCAGCGAGCTGAGGGACGATGCCATGACGGAGGGCGCCTTCCAGCACCTGGAGCTCAATGTCCACCACGTCGTCGGTCAGCCGGCGGCCGTTGGGGAAGCCGGCTTTCTGTCCGGGAGCGAGCAGACCGAGCCGATTCGGGTTGGCATCCGGCGGCGTCGAGGTGTTGAGCCGGAGCATCTCGGACGGTTGCACGGTGCCAGTCGGCTGGTTCACGTCGGCGAGGCCGGTCAGGAATGTGTGGAAGAGGTCGTAGCGCTTCTTCTTCGGCGCCGGGATTTGGTAGAGCTGCTCGATCAGCCGCGGCACCTCGGGGTGCAGGACCCGGTTGACCACGGCGGGCACGCTGGCGTCGTCCTGCGGCCGCAGGGCGTTGAACGCGTCCTTGAGCCCGACCGGGACGACGACCTCGTTGACGAGCGGGTTGCCGAGCCGTGAGACCTGGACGTACTTGCCCGTGTAGTTCTGCGAGCCGTCGGCGCCCTGCATGCGGATGCTGGGTCGCTCCGTCGTGCTCCAGATGCCGACTGTCGGGTCACTGCCGGCCGTGAGGTCGGCCTTCGGCACCTGGAGGGCGACCGAGTTGACGTTGTAGCCGCTCAGGGTGTCGTTGCCAGTCTCGCTGAGGTCTGCGCCGTAGATAAGGTCGAAGACGCGCAGGTCGAGGAAGAACGAGTCGTCGGCCTGGCCGGCGAACGTCTTGCGTGAGCCGCCGAAGGACCTGATCGCCTCCCGGCTCAGCTTGCCGTAGCTGGGCATCGAGGCCTGTCCCACGTTGGAGGGCGCGACGCGCGCGTGAGGGACGAGAGTCCTCACGGTGCCGTTGCCGCTGATCCGCTTCAGCGAGTAGAACTGCTTGAAGTTGAGATTGGGGCTCGAGAGGCGATGCACGGCTCCCGTCGTGTATAGGAACGTATCTTTCGACTCGTACTTCGACGAGAAGTCCCACCGGTAGGTGATGTCGGGCTTGGCGTCGCCGTCGTTGTCGATGTTGATGTCGTAGTAGGCGTCCTCGGCGAACGGGTAGAAGTTCGGCCCGCCGGCTGGCTCCTCGAAGGGGATCCAGTTCGCGATCAGCGTGACCTTGCCCTGCCGGTCCGGGCTCACGAACGCGTAGACGTCGGTGTTGTCGACCTGAGGATCGGCGAGGATCTGCGGTGCCTCACGGTGGCTCGAGGCGCTGCCGGACTCCGCGCCCAGCATCGCCACGCCGCCGCCGAAGGCGAGCGCGGACGAGATGAATGCGGCGACAGCGCCGCGGGAACGGTGATGGGTGAGCAACGAGGTCATGCCCCGCCTTTCTCTGGCACAGAAGAGGAACCTGACCCAGCCCACGACCTCTAGACACGCCCGAGTGCGTGAGTTGCAATCCCTCATCCGCTATCGAAAGCCGATGTCGCGGTACGACACCGGGTGGTACTCGGTGGCCTCCATGCCACTGCCGAATCTAGGGCAGCCGCCTCGCTCGTCGCTCTGATTCAATTCTTACCAAAACCTTACGTCGTCACTATCCCCGTCACAGCCGTCACGGTAAGTAAACGTGTCGGCAGCGACCTGCGCCGCTTAAACCCGTTGCCAGCTCGGTCGACGTCCTGACATCATCATCTCGACGGACCAGTCGGTCCCAGAGCGAAGGAGGCGTCGAATGTCAACCCGTGTCCCGGGACGGTTCCGCGTCCCCTGTTCTTCGAGGTCGCTCCTGCGCTAGTCGGTGGATGAGCGCCTCGGTCCCGCTCGAGGAGCACTCACCACCATGAACCACCCCTCGCCACACCACCCGTCGCAGGGCCATTCCCCGCCGAGTCATGCGTTGACCGCGCACTCCGCGCCAGGCCACCCCCCACGGAGCCATCCGCCGGGCCAGCCGCTGTCGGAGGCAGATTTCGCCTTCCACCTCGTCGACGACCTGCGCGAAGACCAGCGTTGGTCGACCTGGTCCAGCGTGGACAACAAGCTGGCCCACGGCCCACACCCGCGACCCGGCTGGGTCGTGACCGACGACGGCGCCATCGACACCGAGCTCGGCATCCTCAAGACCGGCAAGGAAGCCGACGTCTTCCTCGTCGAGCGCGCGGTCCCGGGCGATCCGGCCCGCTGGTCGTTGCTGGCAGCCAAGCGTTACCGGAGCAGCGACCATCGCCAGTTCCATCGCGATGCAGGGTACGTCGAGGGGCGCCGCGTCCGTCGCAGCCGCGACACTCGCGCCATGGCCAAGAAGAGCGACTGGGGCCGGCAGGTCGCGGCGGGGCAATGGGCACACCACGAGTTCGCGGCGTTGGCCTCGCTCTGGTCGGCCGGTGTCCCAGTCCCCTACCCCGTCATGATCGACGGCACCGAGATCTTGATGGAGTTCATCGAGGTCGACGGTGCCGCGGCGCCCCGCCTCGCCCAGGTCCGCCCCGGCAGGGAGACGCTCGAGAGCTACTACGAGCAGGTGCGCGACGCCATGGCGGTGCTGGCTCGCCACGGATGGGCGCATGGCGACCTGTCGTCGTACAACATCTTGGCTCAGGGCGAGCGGGTCGTGATCATTGACCTGCCCCAGGTGCTGGACATTGTCGGGAATCCCAACGGCGTCGACTTCCTGCTTCGGGACTGCCGCAACGTGTCCCGGTGGTTCACCTCGCGCGGGTTTGACGTGGACGCGGAGGCGCTGCTCGCCGAGCTGCTCGCCGAGGCCTGGTGAGACGCCTGCCCCGACGCGAGCGACGACCTCCGGCCGCTCAGCGCCCGGCGCGGGTCCGCGTCTTGGCTGACCTGCTTCACCTTGGACGGCTTAACCGGTCACCGCAGATGCGGCGAGCTGACCACACGCGCCGTCGATCTCCCGGCCACGGGTGTCGCGAACCGTGGTGGGCACTGCGTTGGCCTCCAACCGCCGGACGAACTCGCGCTCGTCCTCGGGCCTCGACGCGGTCCACTTCGAGCCCGGCGTGGGGTTGAGCGGGATGAGGTTAACGTGCACCCAGCCCCAGTCGCCGTACGACCTCAGGACCTCGCCGAGCAGGTCAGCACGCCAGGCCTGGTCGTTGATGTCGCGGATCAGCGCGTACTCGATCGAGACGCGGCGCTTGGTGACGCGTGCGTAGTTCCAGGCGGCCTCGACAGCCGCGCTCACGCTCCAGCGACTGTTGATCGGCACAAGCTCGTTGCGCAGCTGGTCGTCCGGCGCGTGCAGGGACAGCGCCAAGGTGACCGGGATGCCTTCGTCGGCGAGCTGCATCATCCGTGGCACCAGCCCCACGGTGGACACGGTGATGCCACGAGCCGACATGCCGAGGCCGTCCGGGGTCGGTTCGGTCATCCGCCGCACCGAGTCGATCACGGCCCTGTAGTTGGCCATCGGCTCGCCCATACCCATGAAGACGACGTTGGACAGCCTTCCCGGCCCCCCCGGCACCTGTCCACGAGCCATGGCCCGGGCCGCGGCGACGACCTGCTCGACGATCTCGGCGGTGCTCATGTTGCGCTGCAGACCGCCCTGGCCGGTGGCGCAGAACGGGCACGCCATCCCGCAGCCGACCTGCGAGGAGACGCATATCGTGGCTCGACCCGGGTAGCGCATCAGGACCGACTCGACGAGCGCGCCGTCGTGGAGCTTCCACAGCGTCTTGCGGGTCGTGCCGCCGTCTGCCTCGAGGGTGTGCACCGGCGTGATGAGCGTCGGAAGCAAGGCCTGGTGCAGGGGTGCGCGTAGGTCCGCAGGCAGGTCCGTCATCTCCTCGGGGTCGTCCTCGAGGCGATGGAAGTAATGGTGCGAGATCTGCCTGGCGCGGAAGCCGGGCAGGCCCGCCGACTCCAGCGCCGCCTTGCGCTCGGCCACCGACAAGTCGGCGAGGTGGCGCGGCGGCTTCCTCGCCGTGCTTGGCTCGTCGAACACGAGGGGAAGACCAGACATGACCCTCAAGTCTCTCACGCGGCCGCGGCTGTCCGAGCCGACTCCCGGGCGGGCGCTGATCGGCATGCGCCTGCCGCCCACCGCCCGCCGCCCACTGTTTGCCGCTTGCTGCCGCCGGCCCACCGCCCGCCGCCCACCGCCTGACCGCGGCCCCCTGCGACCGCGCCCGCCCGTCACACCCGGCCGCTGCGTTTGCCATGTGCACATGGCAGATGCACTCTTCGCACGGCAGATCTGCCATGTGAACACTGCATCCGCAGTGTTCACATGGCAAACGCAGCCCGGGGGCGCAGGTGGGTGAGGGGCCAGGGCGGGCGGTCGCGGAGGCGAGCAGGCGATCAGCCGGTGACGTCGGCTGTGGTGATACGGGCCCAGGCGGCGGTGAAGAAGATCGCGGCGTACGCCAGGGGCAGCAGGCTCCAACCCAGCAACGACTGGATGTCGGGACTGCTGCGCAGCAGCTCGCTGAAGTCGAGCCAGTGGTGGGTGAGCAGCACAGTGCGCAGCCCGCCGAGCTGCGGCACGGAGTCCATCAGCGCGAAGGCGATCACGGTGACGACAGTCGCGGCCATGGCGCCGACCGGCACCTCGGTAAGCGTAGAGAAGAACAACCCGATCGCTGCCAGCCCGACGAGGTCGACGAAGACGTACGTCGCGACAGCCGCCGACCGGGCCAGCCCGTTGCCGATGGAGACCGTGTCGCCGGAGAGCAGGGTCACGCCGTGAGTGCCGAACAGGACGGCCCCGGTGATGAGGCCGGCGACGGTCACCAGCAGGACGGCCGCGGCGAGAAACACCAGGACCCCGACGCTCTTCACCATCAGCAGTCGGGTCCGCGACACCGGAATCGTGAGCAGGCCGCGCAGGGTCCCGGCACCCGCCTCACCGGCGACCGCGTCGCCCGCGACCACGGCGATCGCCAACGGCAGGAAGACCGGCAGGCAGACCGCCAGGGCGGTGAACGCCAGGAACAGCCCGTTCCCAGTCAGCGCACCGATGAACGGAGGTCCCTCACCAGGCCGTGGCGTCGACATCTTGACCGCGACGCCGATGAAGACCGGTATGGCGGTGACCAGGACCAGCATGGCGAGGTTGCGTCGACGACCGAAGATGAGCCGCAGCTCGCTGCCGAGCTGACGGTTCCAGACCAACCCACGGCGTGCACCGACCGGACGCGGTGATACTGCGGCATCAACGGACGACATCGAAGCCCTCCCCTGTCAGCTGGACGAAGAGGTCCTCGAGTGCTGGGCGCTCGACTGTGAAGCCGCGTACCGGTACGCCGGCGCGGACGAGACTCGCGTTGACGTGCTCAGGGGCAAGACCGTCCAGTCGCACGGCGACGGTGTGGACCTCCAGGTCCGTGACCGTCAGCCCGAGCTGTTCTAGAACCGTGGCGGCGCCCGCCGCCTGTGGAGTCACGACGCGGACGAGCGAACTGGTCTCGGCCAGGACGTCGGTGAGCCGTCCCTGTTTGAGCAGTCGGCCGGCGCTCATGATCCCGACGTGCGTCGCCACCTGCTCGATCTCACCGAGCAGGTGGCTGGAGACAAGGACAGTCGTGCCATCAGCAGCCAGCTCGCGGATCAGCGACCGCACCTCGCGCGTGCCTTGCGGGTCGAGCCCGTTGGTCGGCTCGTCGAGGATGAGCAGGTCACGTGGACGTAGCAGCGTCGCCGCGAGTCCCAGACGCTGCTTCATGCCGAGGGAGTAACGCCGGAACTTCTTGCCGGCCGCGGCGGTTAGACCGACCCGGTCGAGCGCCGCGGCGATCCGAGGGCCGCTCGTCGAGGGGTCGGTGGTCGCATCGAACGCGTCAAGGCGCCGGAGGTTGTCACGGCCGGACAGGTAAGGGTGGAAGGCTGGCCCCTCGACGAGGGTCCCCACTCTCGGCAACACCTCGGCTGCCGCCTGCGGAATCGAGCCTCCCAGGATGTCGATCGTGCCTGCGTGTGGGGACATCAGGCCGAGCAGCATCCGGATCGTCGTGGTCTTGCCGGAGCCGTTCGGCCCCAGGAACCCGTACACGGCGCCATGCGGGACGGTGAGGTTGACCCCGTCGACGGCCGTCTGGCTGCCGAACCTTCGGGTCAGCTCCGTGGTCCGGATCGCCAGATCCTCAGCTGTTGCGGGGTCCTCGCCCGCGACTCGGGTGGCGAGTTCGGTCACAATCCGCGTCCGGTGGCCGCGACGTGTTGAAGGGCCGCGCCGCTGACCGAGCCCGCGTAGACGTAGCCGTCCTTGCCGACCAGGACGGAGACCAGCGAGGTCGTGATGAGCCGACCGGCCGGTACGGCAGTGGATATGCGGTTCAGCAGCTCGGCGTTCGCGCCGGCGAGCTGGCCGGCGGCGGGTACCTTGACCACGGTCGTCCAGCCGTTGCCGAGGACTGTCGGCAGGTTGGCTGCCTGGCTACTACCCTCGCCGAGTGCGGGCAGCTGATCGGACCCGTCAGGCAGGTCGGCGTGAGCGGCGGGAGGCTGTTGCTCGGACACTGTCGCGCCGGCGGGTGGCACGAAGTCGAACACCGAGGGGCTCGGTGCGCTGTAGCTGATGTCGGTGAATCCGACCTGGATCGCCGGCGTGGACGACCCCGAGGCGAAGACCTGCACCTGAAGGGGCATCGACGTCGCGGCGTCGATCGCGATCCGGATGCTCCCGACAAGTGACCGGGAGTCACGCGGGGTCAGGCTGAGCTCATACGCGGCCCGGCCGGCGACGCGCGCGGTGCCGTCGACGCTTACCTGTGTGCTGGGATCGACGGCACGCAGCGCCTTCTTGGCGGCTTGTTGCGGCGTGACGGCGGCTTCTTCAGGCGTGGGGAGGCTGCCCAGGTGAGCGGTGCTCGGCACGGCCATGTGGGTGACCTTGTTCGTCGTCGAGGTGTAGGTCCACACGTCCTTGCCGTTGTGGACCAGGTCCTGCTCCGACATCGGCGCGATGAGGGCGAGCCGCTGCTGGGTTGGGCCGGCGTACCAGACCCGCACCGTGTGTGAGCCGGTCAGCAGCGTCTGCCACGACATGCCTCCGGCACCGGCGACGTCGCCGGTCGGCAGGTCCGGCAGGTCCGGCAGCCCCAGGTTGGCTGTTTCGACGATGCTGCCGGACAGGTTGGCCGGACGCGAGTGCGCGACCGCCGTGAGCAGCTGCGCTGCGGTCTTCGGCGGAAGGTTCGGTGGTTCGGACGCCCCGGCGCCGTTCGTCGTGGTGATCGCGGCCATGACCACACCCGCGGCGACGAGAGCCGGCACTGCCCACCGCAGCTGGCGGGACGTGAAGAATCGTGTCATGCAACCACTATGCGTCGCTCTGGCGCGGGTGTCTTGACGGAAGTCGCCCCTACTCAGCCGGCTCACAGGAAGTCGGTGGCTAGCGGAGAGACACTTCGCCGTCTGGTTCCCCTTGGCCGGCTATGCCGTCGTGCAGGCTGGTCACGGTGGCCATCTTCTCTCGCGGCTGCCCGGACCCCCATGTTCCTCACCGCCCCGATCGTGCAGGTCGACGAGCGAGAGCCTTGGCACTCTTCCTGGTGTGCGCGGCTCTGTGACCATGCGGCAACGCCGCTACGGCGTCCTCGGGCTGGTTATGGTGCTCACGGCGCTCATCCCGCCGGTCGTGCTACCCCTCGCCCTGGTAGTACTTGCGCACGCGGCCCAGCGTTTCCGCTCGCGCGAGACGGACCCGTTTCCCACCCACAAGCGGCTACAGGTGGTGGGCTCTTACTGGATCGCCGCCCCACCCAAGGTCACCAAGCCGGTGCGGCTGCAGCCGGCACTCGCGCCGTAGGGTGAGCGCTGATGAGCATGCACGGCACGCGTACGCCGCTGGAGATCACGAGCGTCAGCAACCCCCGGGTCAAGTGGCTGGTCGACTTGCGCAAGCGGCGCACCCGCGAGAGCGAAGGGGTGGCGCTGGTCGAGGGCTTCGCCGAGCTCTCGTTGGCGCTCGAGTCAGGCGTCACACCGCTGCAGCTCTTCTGCTGTCCGGGCCTCGTTCGCGACGTCGACGAGTTGCGTTCCTTGACCGAGCGGCTGGCCCGCCTCGGCGCAGAGGTTGTCACACTGTCCGAAGCGCCGTTCCGCAAGGCGTCGTACCGGGAGGCACCCGACGGCTGGCTCGCCGTCGTCCGCGACCCGTCTCGACCGCTCGGCGATCTGGAGCTGAGCGACTCCCCGCTCGTGCTCGTCTGCGAAGCCGTCGAGAAGCCGGGAAACCTCGGTGCCATGCTGCGTACGGCGGAAGCGGTCGGCGTGGATGCCGTGATCTCGGCCTCCGCCGTCGCCGACTGGGGCAATCCCAACGTGGTCAGGGCGAGCAAGGGCACCGTGTTCGGTGTACCTGTCTCGACCGCTTCGACCGGCGACGTGATCGTCTGGCTGCGCCGGCAACGGCTGCGGGTGGTCGTCGCAACGCCCGGGACGGCATCCGTGGTGAGCGACCTGGACCTCAGGGGCCGGCTCGCCGTGGTGGTCGGTGCCGAGCACGAGGGCCTCAGTGGACGGTGGCTCACCGCGGCGGACGACACCGCGAGCCTGCCGATGTTCGGTCGGGTCAACTCGCTCAACGTCGCGACGTCGGCCGCGGTCGTGTTGTACGAGGCGGTGCGCCAACGCGGTCTCGTCGGCTGACCTGCCCCCGGCGGGAGCGGTCTTGCCAGCGGAGCGGTGCGGCGAGCGGCGGTGATTGCGGGCGGCGGGAGTGACCTATAAACTTGAACATCCGTTCAAGTTGTTGGGAGATCGTTCGTGCTCACCTCGCTCCTCTTGGCGGCGGCCATCCTCGCCGAGATGGCGGCCACCGTGTCGCTCAAGCTGTCCGACGGCTTCACCAAGCTGGCGCCCTCGACCATCGTGATCGTCGGCTATGTCGTCTCGTTCGCGTTGTTGGCGAAGATCCTGACGCGCGGCATGAGCCTCGGTGTCGTCTATGCCGTGTGGTCCGGTATCGGCGTGGCACTCATCGCGCTGATCGACGTGGTCTGGTTCGGTGAACGGCTCAGCCTGCTGCAGGTGTCCGGGCTGTTCTTCGTCATCGCCGGGGTCGTAGCACTCGAGCTCGGTGGCGAGGTATGAGCGGCGGCGCCCGTGGCCACGTCCGCGAGACGGGGCAGGATGCGGCTCTGGCGCCCGAGCAACCCACTGACCGCCGCCGCGCCAAGGGCGAGCGTGCGCGGCGCGCCCTCCTCGAGGCCACGCTGGCCATCATCGAGCGCGAGGGCATCGCCGGAGTGACCCACCGCCGGGTGACCCGGGCCGCTGGCCTCCCGGCGACCTCAGCGGCATACCACTTCGGCACGATCAACGACCTGCTCGAGGCCACGCTGCTCTTCGCCGACCGCGAGGCCGCGCACGCGTTGGCGGCGTGCGGGCGAGACGCCGACCCGATCGCGGCGTTCTCAGGCTGGCTCGTGCAGGACTTCACCGACCAGCGCCCGCGCATCATCGCGGAGTACGAGCTGTTCCTCTATGCCGCCCGGGTGCCGGCTATCCGGCCATCGGCCCGACGCTGGTTGAGCGACCTCACGGCCCTGGTCCAGACCTGGACGCCCGACCGACGCGCCACCCGCGTCATCTGCGCCTACGTCGACGGGCTCCTGCTCCATGCCCTCGTGTCAGGCGAAACGCCGGATCGCCATGATATGGAGGCGACGATTCGCGCGCTTATCTGATCAGGCGGGCGATGCGGCCGTCGGCTCCCGAGGCCAGGCCCGCGCCGCCGTCGCTGCAGTGGATTGCCGTCATATCGGTCGTCGACCAAGTGCCTCCAGGTGCGGCCGCTGTCGGTGCTGACGTTGCTCCCGTGGGCCTGACCGCGATCGCTGGTGTCGCGTGCGGGGGGAAGGGAGCCACCGGAACCGGTAGCCGAGGACCGGTCGGCGGCTGATCCGCCAAGCGCCGTCAGCGGCCCGGGTAGGCCGAGGCCTCTGTCCCGTTCGCGTCGGCGTTGGAGTCTCGGCCGACCATCACGCCCCGTTCTCGCGAGCGGATGTCGACGGAGTGGATGCCCGTAGCGGCGCCGCCTCGCATCGGTGCCTGCACCGTTCGCCGCCGGGGCCCGCGCCATGGGGCTGCGCTTGCCATGTGAACACTGCGGATGCAGTGTTCACATGGCAGATCTGCCGTGCGAAGAGCGTGTCTGCCAGGTGAAGATGGCAAAGCTGGCCATTCCGCGGTCGACTGCACGGGTCCAGGACCGTCCGCGGTCCGTCGTGCGCCAGCCGGAAGTCTCCGGCGACCGGGACGCCGAGCACCAGCCGGAAGTGTCCAGCGACCGGATCGCCGAGCACCAGCCGGAAGTGTCTCGCGACCGGGTCGCCGAGCGCCAGCCGGAAGTCTCCGGCGACCGGGTCGCCGAGCGCCAGCCCCTGGCCGTGCTCAGCGGCCATGGCGGTGGTGACCACGCCGCCACCGAGCACGAGTGCCGCCGTGGCGACGAGGCTGACCGCCGCGAGCCGTGGCTGCGACGAGACACGGATGAGCCGAGCTTGCGAGGCAAGGCGATGGACTGACGTAGACACACCGGCAGAGAACGGCAGAGAACGGCAGAACGGCACTGCTTCGGCCCTTCCGGACACTGCGCTTGGTGGATGCGCCATGCTTCCCTCATGACCGCGAGCGAGCTTCCGCACCTGCAGGGCGGCTCAGCCGGCGCCGAGTCGGCCGTTCTCATCCTGCACGGCGGCCGCGAGCACGGGACGATGCCCACCTCGCTCGCCCAGTTGTCCTATCTGCGGATGCTCGACTTCTATGCCGCGCTGAGGTGGCAGTCCCGCTCAGCGGCGATCTACTTGCTGCGTTACCGGGTCCGCGGCTGGAACCCCGGGCAGGTCGTCCCCGACGCCGTGCTGGATGCCCGGTGGGCGCTGGAACAGGTCACGACGCGTCATCCCGGCGTACCGATCGCGCTGCTCGGCCACTCCATGGGCGGTCGGGCCGCGTTCGCCGTCAGCGACCACCCGCGAGTCGTCGGCGTGTGCGCCCTGGCCCCGTGGCTTCCCGCGGACGAGCCGCTGCCACGCGAGACGTCGAAAGCGTCCTACGTCATCGCGCACGGCACGTCCGACCGGATGACGTCGGCCGCGCAGAGCCTGATCTACGCCGGCCGCCTCCGCGCTGCCAGCCGACGGGTCGCCCGCTTCGAGTTCCCGGGCGCGAAGCACGCCATGCTCGACCAGCCTGGTCTGTGGCGTCGTTTCGCGGTGGGTACGTCGCTGGGCCTGGTCGGCGACCGACCCATGCCGCCGACAGTGGTCGCCGCCCTCGACGGTGGGCCCAACCGCTCGAGCCTGTCCGCCTCTCTGCCCGACGCGATTCTTACCCGCCCATAGAGGCCCCGGCCGAGGACGTGGCCACCGGCAGTGCGAGCAGGGAGCCGGCCGGCAGGCTCAGCTCCGTCTCGGCGTTGGCGATCGACCAGGAGATCACGTCGCGCCGGTCAATGGAGACCCGGTGCGCCACGGCCTGAAGCGCCAGCCCGTCCAAGAGGGACAAGATGCGCCAGGCGGCACCGTCCGGGTCTGGGCACGACATGACGCCCGACTCCCTGCCGGCCTGGATCGTCTCGACCAGCAGCTGCTGCCACGCGACGTTGAGGCGTTCCGACGTCGCTCGCACGGCTGGGCGCCGCGCGGCCTCGGCCCACGCGTCGAGCCACAGCTGAAACGCCCAGTCCTGCTCGGCCCGGGCGTAGGTGGCGAAGAAGATCGTGAGCCGTCCCACCGGATCGCCGTCGGCGGCCATGGCGTTCCGGGTGGCGTCGAGGTCCTGGCTCGCCGCGCGTTCGAACGCCAGCGCAAGCAGGTCGTCCATCGACGTGAAGTAGTGGTGGATCAGGCCGCTCGACGTGCCCATCTGCTCGGCCACGTCGCGCACCGTGGTCGCGGCGATGCCCTTGCGGAGCATGACGCTGAGCGCGGCCGTCACGATCGCCTCCCGGCGCTCATGCGGACTCATGCGGGCCATGTCCTCCAGCGTAGGCTATTGTGCGCGTGTCCAACAGTGGCCTAGGGTGGCTGCCATCCGAATAGCCCCACCGCAGACGGAGCAGCCGAGCGATGATCAGGACCACCCCCTTCCACGAGCGGCTCAGTGAGCTGAACACGACGGGGCTGTGGTCCCACTGGTCGGGCTACCTGTCCGCGCCCCGGTACGACATGTCGGCGAAGCACGAGTACTTCGCCGTCCGCAACAGCGCCGGCTTCTTCGACACGTCGCCGTTGTACAAGTACTGGATCAGGGGCAAGGACGCCGAGCGATTCCTCGCCGGCGTGATGACCCGGGACGTGCGGCAGTGCCGCCCCGGGCGAGCGCAGTACACGCTGTGGTGTGACGACCGCGGGTTCGTGCTCGAGGACGGAGTCGTCTTCCGGCACTCCGACAACGAGTTCATGCTCACCACCGCCGAGCCCAACCTCGGCTACCTGTGCGACCTCGTCGGCCGCCTCGACGTCGACATCGAAGACGCCAGCGACGACTACGCGATGCTGGCCGTACAGGGCCCACGGTCCCGGGAGATCCTGAGCACGGTCGCGCCGGAGGTCGATCGACTCGCATTCTTCGAGCACTGCCAGACCAAGATCGGCCCGTCGCCCGTGACGGTCTCCCGCACCGGATACACCGGTGACCTCGGCTTCGAGTTGTGCGTCGGGGCCGCCGACGCCCTTCCTGTCCTCGATGCGGTCATCGAGGCGGGCGCCGGACAGGGGTTTCGCCCCTTCGGAGAGGAGGCGCTGCTGATGACCCGGATCGAGGCCGGCCTCGTGCTGATCAACGTGGAGTTCTCGTCCAGCCGCCTCGCCTTCACCGACCACGAGCGGGTCACCCCGACCGAGCTCGGCTTCGGCTGGATGCTGCGCGGCATCGACGCCGACGACCGGCCCTTCATCGGACGCAACGCAAATCGTCGCGAGGTGGCCGACAAGACGTCCAGGTGGGGCAGCGTCGGCCTCGTGGTCGACTGGCAGGAGTACGACCGGCTCTATCGAGATGCCGGACTGATCCCACCGAAGGACGAGACCCCACTCGGCTACGAGTCGATGCTCTACGACGACGACGGCGAGCGGGTCGGCTACGCCACCAGCCTGATGTACTCCCCCGCCCTGCAGCGCCACATCGCCATGGCGCGGGTGCGCCCCGACCTCGCTGTGGTGGGGTCGCGTGTCAACCTCGAGCTCACGATCAACCACCACTACGAGACGGTGCCTGCCGGCGTGGCCCGCCTGCCCCTCTTCAACCCCAAGCGAAAGACGGCCTGAAACCCATGGCGACCAACGACAAGTCCTACGACGCGATCATCGTCGGCGGCGGCCACAACGGTCTCGTCGCAGGGGCCTACCTCGCCAAGGCGGGGCTCAAGACCCTCATCATCGAGCGCCGCCACCTCGTCGGAGGCGCGGCGATCACCGAAGAGCTGGTGCCCGGCTTCCACTTCACGACATTCTCCTATGCGCTGAGCCTGCTGCGCCCCGACATCATCCACGAGCTCGACCTCGTCAAGCACGGCTTCATGCCGATCCTGATGCCGTCGTCGTTCGCTCCGATGGAGAACGGCGACTACCTCCTGCTCGGACCCGACCGCGACGAGAACATCATCGAGATCAAGCGGCACTCCGCCCACGACGCTGATGCCATGGACCGCTACGAGTACGACGTCGAGCGGGTCTGCCAGGTGGTCAAACCTCTGCTCGACAAGGTGCCGCCGAACATCTTCGGCAAGTCGCCAGAGGACCTCGAGGGCGTCGCGGAGCTCGTCTCCCACCTGCGCGGCGTCGAGCCGAAGGTCATGCACGACACCGTACGCCTGCTCACGGGCAGTGCGGCTGACTTTCTCGACGACTACTTCGAGAGCGACATCCTCAAGGGCTACCTCGCCTCGTCAGCCATCATCGGCACGAAGGTCGGTCCGATGTCGCAGGGCTCCGGACTTGTCCTGCTCTACCACTCACTCGGCGAGCATGACGGCCACTTCGGGTCGTGGGCCTTCCACAAGGGCGGCAACGGCGGCTTCACCCAGGTGCTGGCCCGGGCCGCGCAGGCCTACGGAGCCGAGATCCTCCTCGAGGCACCCGTCGACACAGTGATCACGACGAACGGCAGGGCCGTCGGAGTCGCGCTCGAGGACGGCACCGAGCTGCGCGCGGACACCGTCGTCAGCGCCCTCGACCCGCGCCGCACGTTCCTGGAGCTGGTCGAGCCGCGGGAGCTGCCGAGCGACCTGGTCGACAACATCACCCGCTTCAAGTTCCAGGGCACCTCGGCCAAGGTGAACTTCGCCCTGGACGGGCTGCCGAAGTATCCGGCGCTCGGCGACCGGTCCGACCAGTACCGCGGCTTCACCAACATCGGACCGTCGATGGAGTACCTCGAGCGGGCGTTCGACGACGCGAAGTACGGCTGGTACAGCCAGCGGCCCTACATCGACTGCGCGATCCAGTCGATCGTCGACCCCGACATGGCGCCTCCCGGCAAGCACGTGATGTCGTGCTTCGTCCAGTACGCGCCGTACCACCTCAAGGGTGGCGACTGGGACACCGAGCGACAGCGGTTCGCGGACACCGTGCAGGCCACGCTGGAGTCGTTCTTTCCCGGCTTCGGCGACCTCGTGCTGCACCGCGAGGTCGTCACTCCGCTCGACATCGAGCGGGTCGTGGGGCTGAGCGAGGGCAACATCTTCGCCGGTGAGTTCTTCGCGCCGCAGATGTACTTCTTCCGCCCGGCCCCGGGCTGGAGCCAGTACCGCACACCGATCGACGGCTACTACCAGTGCGGCTCAGGCACGCATCCGGGCGGCTGTGTCATGGGCGCCCCCGGCAAGCTGGCCAGCCAGCAGATCCTCAAGGACCTCAAGCCGGCCACGACCTGAGCCGGGGCATTCGCCTGTCGGGCGGGCCACCGACCACGCAGACCCACGTACCGCTCAGCTGGCGTCGCCCAGCCCATGGACGGTCAAACCGGGTCGAGCTGAGCCGCGTACGACGGCGGGCGCTTTCTGCCCATCGGCGACCCAGACTCCGGGACCCCGGCCATGACCGGCCCGAGACCGGTGGTCGGCTCAGGCGACCGGCAGCAGGAAGTGGAGCACGAGCCAGACCACCGCCACGCTCGCCAACAGCGAGTCGAGGCGGTCCATGATGCCGCCGTGGCCAGGAAGGATGTTGCTCATGTCCTTGACGCCGAGGTCGCGCTTGATCATCGACTCGGCCAGGTCCCCGAGGGTGGCAGCGACGGCGACAACTCCGCCGAGCACGAGCCCGACCCACCAATCACCCTCGACCAGGTAGACGAGGCAGGCCACTCCGGCTGCCATTGCGCCCGCTGCCGACCCCGCGAAACCCTCCCACGACTTCCTGGGGCTGATGGCTGGGGCCATCGGGTGCCTGCCGAGGACGCTCCCGACGGCGTATCCACCGGTGTCGGAGCCGATCGTCACGGCGATGAACGTGACCACCCGGTCGATGCCGTCGTGCGGCGCCAGCAGCAAGGCCACAAATGAGGCCAGGAACGGCACGTAGACGAGGCAGAAGACGGTGGCGTTGACGTCGCGGACGAAACCGTCCTGTCCACGCGGCATCCGCCACAGGATCGACGCCAGCACCGTGGCGGCGAGGATGACAATGATCACGTCGGGGCCGCCGTAGTAGCCGCCTGCGATCATGCCGAGCGCGCCGGCGCTCATGGGGACGATTGGCATCCAGGTGCCGTTGGCCGCCAGCGCCCTGCGCATCTCCCACAGCCCCATCAAAATGGCAGCCGCGACGACGACGAGAAAGAGCGCCTTGACGAAGGCAAGCGACGCGATGATGACTGCGACCAGCACGACGGCAACCCCGATGGCCGCCGGAAGGTCCCGACCTGTCCTGCTCTTTGCGGCTTCCGGCGGTGACGACCCGACTGACATGGACGCGCTCAGACTTCGATGAGCTCGGCTTCCTTGTGCTTGAGCAGATCGTCGATCTCGTCGACGTGCTTCTTGGTCATCGAGTCGAGCCGCTTCTCAGCACCCGTCACCTCGTCCTCGCTGACGTCGCCGTCGCGCTGGGCGCGCTCCATCTGCTGCTTGGCGTGGCGGCGGATGTTGCGAACGGAGACGCGGGCGTCCTCGGCCTTGGCCTTGGCGAGCTTGATGTACTCCTTGCGGCGGTCCTCAGTGAGCTCGGGCATCGTGACGCGCAGGTTGTCCCCGTTGTTCGTCGGGTTGACGCCGAGGTCGGAGTCGCGGATCGCCTTTTCGATGCCTCCGAGTGCCTGCCGGTCGTACACGTTGATGATGACCACCCGGGGCTCCGGGTTGGTGAACGACGCCAGCTGCTGGATCGGTGTCGGCGTGCCGTAGTAGTCCGCGGTCAGCCGGTGGAACATGGCCGGATGGGCCCGACCGGTGCGGATCGAGGCGAAGTCATCCTTAGCCACCTCGACCGCCTTGCCCATCTTCTGGTCGGCTTCGCGAAGGGTGGGGTCGATCACGCCAGTCTCCTAGTTTCCTGGGGCCGCAGTCTCCTGCACAGTCCTGGGGCCGATGTGTTGTGAAGCACGGTGTGTCGTCCATCTGCGCGTGGTGCCTATGCATTCGACGCCATGCATCTCGTACGCCGGCGGCTCACTCGACGCCCACGTACGTGCCGATCTTCTCACCTCGCACCACGCGTGCAATGGCACCCCGGACCTCCATGCCGAAGACGACCATCGGCAGCCTGTTCTCCATGCAGAGCGCGAACGCCGTCGCATCAGCGACCCTGAGTCCCTGCTGCAGCGCCTCTGTGTAGGTCAGCCGGTCGAGCTTGGTGGCTGTCGGGTCTTTGCGTGGGTCAGCGGTGTAGACACCGTCGACACCGCTCTTGCCGATGAGCACGACGTCGCACTTGGTTTCGAGGGCTCGTTGGGCGGCGACGGTGTCGGTCGAGAAGAACGGCAAGCCGGCGCCGGCACCGAAGATCACGACGCGTCCCTTCTCCATGTGCCGGATCGCCCGGCGGGGGATGTAGGGCTCGGCGACCTGGCCCATCGTGATCGCCGTCTGCACGCGCGTCTCGACGCCCTGCTTCTCGAGGAAGTCCTGAAGCGCCAGACAGTTCATCACGATCCCGAGCATGCCCATGTAGTCCGCTCGAACTCGATCCATGCCTCGCTGCTGCAGCTGCGCTCCGCGGAAGAAGTTGCCGCCGCCGAGGACGACCGCGATCTGCACACCCACCTGCGCAGCGGCGGCGATCTCCACCGCGATGGCGTGAACCACATCGGGGTCAACGCCGACACGCCCACCCCCGAGGACTTGTCCGGACAGCTTCAGCAACACCCGCCTGTATGCCGAAGAGACCGGCTCGTTTGCTGACTCTTCCAGTTTCACGATCCGGCCTCCTCAGGCGACGGGTGTCGACGTCCTTCAGGTGCTGCCTCAGGCTTGGCCGACCTCGAAGCGGGCAAACCGCTTGACGCTCACGCCGGCGTCGTCGAGCACCGCCTTGACTGTCTTCTTGCTGTCCTGCACCGAAGCCTGCTCCAACAGCACCACGTCCTTGAAGAAGCCGTTGAGCCGGCCCTCCACGATGCGGGTCAGCGCCTGCTCAGGCTTGCCCTCCTCGCGTGCGGTCGCCTCGGCGATCTCGCGCTCCTTGGTGACGAGGTCGGCTGGGATCTCCTCGCGCGTCACGAACTGTGGCCGCATCGCCGCGATCTGCATCGCCGCCCCCCGAGCGGCCGTCTCGTCGTCGCCGTCGAACGCCACGAGGACGCCCACGGCTGGCGGCAGGTCGCTGGAGCGGCGGTGCATGTATGCCGTCGAGTTTCCCTCAAAGTAGGCGACGCGGCCGAGCTCGATCTTCTCGCCGATGACGGAGGCGAGCGCCTCGATGACCTCAGCGACAGTCTTGCCACCCGGCAGCCGGACGCCCTTGAGGGTGTCAGCGTCAACTGCCTCGGCCTGCTCGGCAGCCGCCGCGATCTCGTTGCCCAGTGCGATGAAACCGTCCGACTTCGCGACGAAGTCGGTCTCGGAGTTGAGCTCGACGAGCGCACCGCCGGAGCTGGCGATGAGGCCGGCCGATGCGGTGCGTTCGGCGCCACGCTTGGCCGCCTTGGCTGCACCCTTGACCCGGAGCACCTCGACGGCCTTGTCGAAGTCGCCGTCAGCCTCTTCGAGAGCCCTCTTGGTGTCCATCATCCCAGCGCCGGTGGCGTCGCGGAGTCTCTTGACGTCTGCGGCAGTAATAGTCATGGTGATCCGTTCTCGTTTGTCGGGAAGCGGCGGCACCGCCTTCGCGCGAGGGCGGTCCGCCGACGTACTGGGGCCGACCTGCTGGGCCGGTTCATGGCCAAGCCCCTGAACAACTCAGGTGTGCGAGGTGTCGTCGCCCGGCACCGGCTCGCCGCCGACTGTGACCACCCCGGTGCTGGAGGCAGCCGCATCGGTGTCGGAGGCAGCTGGCGTGGTGTCGGAGGCGTCTGGAGTGGTGTCGATGTCCGCGCTGCCGGAGGCGGTGGTATCGGGAGCGGCGGCATCGGGTGCGGCGGTGTCGGCCGGGACGGGCTCGCCGCCCGTGGTGACCGGCTCGTTGGCGACGTCCGCTCCAGCACCGCCCGCGGCCGATTCTGCCGGGTCGGTGCTTGCCGCGGCCTGCTCCTCGGTCGCCGGCGCAGCCGGTTCGATGCCGGCCTCGGCGCCCTCTGCCGATTCGCCGCCGGCCTCGGCGGACTCTGCCGTTTCGACGGCGGCACCGGCGTTCGCCACGACAGGTGCGCTGTCGGCCTGGCCAGCCAAGAGCTCTCGCTCCCACTCCGCCAGCGGCTCCTCGACTCCGAGCTCCTCGCCCGGGGCCTCGTTGCCGCGCTTGATTCCGGCGCGGGCCATCAACCCGTCGGCAACAGCGTCGGCGACGACACGCGTCAGCAACGTGACGGATCGGATCGCGTCATCGTTACCGGGGATCGGGTAGTCGACCATGTCCGGGTCACAATTGCTGTCGAGGATGGCGATGATCGGGATCCCGAGCTTGCGGGCCTCGTCGACGGCGAGGTGTTCCTTGTTGGTGTCGACGATCCACACCGCGGCCGGAACCCTCCCCATGTCGCGGATGCCACCGAGCGTGCGATCGAGCTTGTCGCGCTCGCGGCGCATCTGCAGCAGCTCCTTCTTCGTCCGGCTGGAGCCCGCCACATCGTCGAAGTCGATCTCCTCGAGCTCCTTCAGACGCTGGATGCGCTGGTGCACGGTCTGGAAGTTGGTGAGCATGCCGCCGAGCCAGCGCTGGTTGACGAACGGCATACCGACGCGCTTGGCCTGCTCGGAGATCGCCTCCTGCGCCTGCTTCTTGGTGCCGACGAAGAGCACGGCCCCGCCAGCGGCGACCGCGCTCTTGATGAACGCGAAGCTGCGGTCGATGTAGGCAAGAGACTGTTGCAGGTCGATGATGTAGATGCCGTTGCGCTCGGTCATGATGAATCGCTTCATCTTGGGGTTCCAGCGACGGGTTTGGTGCCCGAAGTGGACGCCGCTCTCGAGCAGCTGGCGCATGGTCACGACGGCCATGTGCGTGGTCCTCCTCCGGCGCTCCTGCGAGCGCCCTGGGTGCGGTGCCGGGGCACCGCGGTTGCGGTTGTCTGCCTCGAACCGATCGAGGCCCTGACGCCGACACGTGCGCCGCTCCCCTGGTAGCCGTCGGCACGAGGCCGGGACACCCGGAGGAGACCGGGACACACGCCCGCAGCGCTGCTGCGGAGAGTAGGCGTGCGAAGTCGGCTCGTATGGGACGAGTCGCTGTCCCTAGTGTAGGTCAAATCTCCGCGGGGCTCGACTCAGCCGTAGGACACCCCGAGCCGAGCGGAGCCGACCTCGGTGTCGGTCATCCACAAGCGCGAGCTTTTCGCCGCGCCGTCCCCAGGCCAGCTCGCGAGGGTGTCATCGGTGTCCTCGCCGCACGACGCTGACGCCATGGACATCTTGCCTCGGCAGCCGCACAAGGTGGCGCTGACCGTGCTTACCGCCATGTTCTCCGCCTCCCGGGCACGTCTGGCGAGAGGCGCGCTGGTCGTCGCGGGTGCGATCTTCGCCCTGATGGCCGCTGCCCCGATCGGACAGGCGGGCGAGCTCGTGGTCGGCGAGCACGGCTGGGTGTGGCCGCTCGATCCCGATCCGAGCGTCGTACACCGGTTCAACCCACCGCAGACACGATGGTCACCCGGTCACCGGGGCGTGGACCTGGCGGGCGCGGTCGGACAGCCCGTCCTGGCCATAGGTGCCGGGACCGTCTCCTACGCCGGCGTGCTCGCGGGCAGAGGAGTCGTCGTCGTGGTCCACGGTGTGCTGCGGTCCACCTACGAACCCGTCACTGCCAGCGTCCAGGTGGGTGACAAGGTCACTGCCGGACAGGCCATCGGGCTGCTGCAGGCCGTCGGCTCACACTGTGCACCCGCGAGCTGTCTCCACCTAGGGCTCAGACGCGGTGCGCTTTACCTCGATCCGCTGAGCTTGCTCGGTCCTCGACCAGTCCGGCTCAAGCCGCTGTCGTCGGGCGACATGGTGGGCCTCACATCCGGCCGGCCGCCCGCCGCCGACTCGTCGACGCCTGTGGCCGCAGCCAGCGCAGCAGCGCCGGATTCCCGAGACCGGCGATTCGTCGATCGCCGCGGTCCGCCGTCCTCCCGTGTGGTGCTCATGCTCGGGGGTGCGATCGCCGCGGTTGGGGCGGTGACGATGACCCGGCTGTTGCCCCGGTCTCAGGCCCGCGGGTGAGCCTGCCGGTAGGCGGCGCGCAGCCGTTCGCTGCTCACATGGGTATAGATCTGTGTCGTCGCCAAGGAGGCGTGGCCCAGGATTTCCTGCACGACGCGAAGGTCGGCGCCGCCTTCGAGCAGATGCGTCGCGGCCGTGTGGCGAAGCCCGTGCGGCCCGAGGTCGGGTGCTCCGGGAACGTCCGCCAGGCGCACATGCACAAGAGTCCGTACGGCTCGTTGGTCGATCCGCTGTCCCCGCGCGCCCACGAAGAGCGCCGGCCCGCTTCCGGGCGCCGCCAACCCGCCGCGTCCCTCGTCCAGCCAGGCCGCGATGGCTCGGCCCGCCGGGACGCCGTACGGCACCGAACGCTCCTTGCGCCCCTTGCCAAAAACACGCACGACCCGCCGCTCGGGGTCCACGTCGTCGACGTCGAGCCCGACGAGTTCGCCGACCCGGATCCCCGTCGCATAGAGCAACTCGAGAATGGCGGCGTCCCTGAGCCCCGTCGCGCCCTGCTGCGAAGCGTGCCCGGCGACGGCGTCAAGAAGCCCGCGGACCTGTGCGACGGTGAGCGCCTCGGGAAGACGACGATGCGGCTTCGGAGCGGCCAGCAGGGCTCCCACGTCGGTGCGCGCCCGACCGGTTTTGGCGGCCCAGGCGGTGAACACTCGCGCGGCCGTGGCCCGCCGGGCCAACGTGGTCCGTGATCTGCCCCGCGCCTGCTGGTTGGCCAGCCAGCTGCGCAGACACCGCAGATCGAGGTCCTCAACGTCTCGGCAGCCGAGTCGGGAGGCGTGCCGCATCAAGTCGACGATGTCACCGACGTAGGCACGCACGCTGTGGGCAGTGAGGTCGCGCTCGGCAACCAGGTGACGCTCGTAGTGGGCGAGATCACGGCTGAGCGGCTCGGGAAGGTCATCCGGGCTCGCCGACACCTGAGCATGATCTCATCTGCGCACGGCCGTCACGCCGATGCGAGCGCTGGCGTGGCGAAGCCGACACGCGAAAGTTCTCGGGATGCCGGTTTGACGTCGTCGGTGTTGAACACCCGCGCGGTCGAGCCTTGACACGGCTTCGGGTCGGTCTCGACGACTGGATGCCGGGTCGAGATAGTGACGAGCCGCCTTGCAGTGCCCCGATCCGACCGCCTGGACGGATCGCTGAGCGGTTGTCACGAACGGCTCTCGAGTCGCGCCGCCACGCCGATCGTGGGAGGGTCGCTGGGCGGTTCGCTCGACAAAGCGCCGCTCGAAGGAGCATCCGTCGGTGTGTCCGTGGGACCATTCGTGCGCGGTGCCGTGGTCGGGGTGGCGGTTGTCCTCGTCCACCGAGGGGCTGCACGTACTGGACTCGCTGCACCGAGCTGGTCGGCGTGCCGCCCAGGCGCCTATCGGCGCCACGCGACGCCCGCGACGGCGGGATCCCGACGTGCGACCCGAAACAGGTGACCGGACCGATCAGGGATCGAGAGGCGCGGACCCCCGAGCCGCAGCTAGCGTGTCCGCGAAGGCGACCCCGCCCAACAGATGGAGACACGATGAGCAAGGCCACGAAGGCGGCCGCACAGTCACCTGCGACGCACGTTGCCGACAGCCACGGTCTGATCCGTGTGCACGGCGCGCGCGTGAACAACCTCAAGGACATCAGCGTCGTGATCCCGAAGCGCCGGCTGACGGCGTTCACCGGCGTCTCCGGCTCGGGCAAGAGCTCGCTGGTGTTCGGCACGATCGCCGCGGAGTCGCAGCGGCTGATCAACGAGACCTACAGCGCGTTCGTGCAGGGGTTCATGCCAACGTTAGGGCGGCCCGATGTCGACGTCCTGGACGGGCTGACGACTGCGATCATCGTCGACCAGGAGCGGATGGGCACCGACCCCCGCTCCACGGTCGGCACCGCCACCGACGCCAACGCGATGCTGCGCATCCTCTTCAGCAGGCTCGGCAAGCCGCACATCGGCTCGCCTCAGGCGTTCTCCTTCAACGTCGCCTCGATCAGTGGCGCCGGCGCAGTCACCTTCGAGCGCGGCGGCCGCACGACGAGGGAGAAGCGAAGCTTCAGCATCCTCGGCGGCATGTGCCCGCGCTGCGAGGGCCGGGGCTCGGTCAACGACATCGACCTCACCCAGCTGTACGACGACAGCAGGTCACTCAACGAGGGCGCGCTCGCGGTCCCCGGCTACAGCATGGACGGCTGGTACGGGCGGATCTTCATCGGCTGCGGCTTCTTCGACCCGGACAAGCCGATCCGCGAGTACACCAAGACCGAGCTGCGTGACCTGCTCCACAAAGAGCCGACAAAGATCAAGGTCGACAACATCAACTTGACCTACGAGGGTCTCATCCCGAAGATCCAGAAGTCGATGTTGTCCAAGGACGTCGACTTGCTGCAGCCGCACATCCGCGCCTTCGTGGAACGGGCGGTCACCTTCACGACCTGCCCCGAGTGCGACGGCACCCGGCTCAGCAAGGAAGCTCGGTCCTCGAAGGTCAAGGGAATCAACATCGCCGACGCGTGCGCGATGCAGATCAGCGACCTGGCTGAGTGGGTCCGTGAACTCGAGGAGCTGTCGGTGGCGCCGCTGCTCGAGGCGCTGGGCAAGACCCTCGACTCGTTCGTGGAGATCGGGCTGGGCTACCTCAGCCTCGACCGGCCGTCGGGCACCCTCTCGGGCGGCGAGGCGCAGCGCACCAAGATGATCCGCCACCTCGGGTCGTCTCTCACCGACGTGACCTACGTCTTCGACGAGCCGACGATCGGGCTGCACCCGCACGACATCGAGCGGATGAACGACCTGCTGCTGCAGTTGCGCGACAAGGGCAACACTGTGCTCGTCGTGGAGCACAAGCCGGAGGCGATCGAGATCGCCGACCACGTCGTCGACCTCGGCCCGAAGGCCGGCAGCGAAGGCGGCGAGGTGGTGTTCGAGGGAACCGTCGAGGCGCTGCGAGGCAGCGACACCATCACCGGCCGTCACTTCGACGACCGGGCGGCCGTCAAGGACGAGGTTCGGACGCCGGACGGCGCGCTCGACGTCCGCGGCGCCGACACCCACAACCTGCAGGGCGTCGACGTCGACATCCCCCTCAGTGTGCTCGTCGTCGTCACCGGGGTGGCCGGCTCGGGAAAGAGCTCGCTGATCCGCGGCTCGGTGTCCGGACGGGACGGGGTGGTGTCGGTCGACCAGGGCTCGATCCGCGGCTCGCGACGAAGCAATCCGGCGACCTACACGGGACTGCTCGACCCCATCCGCAAGGCGTTCGCGAAGGAGAACGGCGTGAAGCCCGCGCTGTTCAGCGCCAACTCCGAGGGTGCCTGTCCCAACTGCAACGGGGTCGGCGTGATCTACAGCGACCTGGCGATGATGGCCGGTGTCGTGACGACCTGCGAAGTCTGCGAAGGCAGGCGGTTCCAGGCCGAGGTGCTGGAGTACAAGCTCGGCGGCAAGGACATCAGTGAGGTGCTCGCGATGTCTGTGGCCGACGCCGAGCACTTCTTCGACGATGGCGAGGCCAAGCTCCCGGCCGCGCACAAGATCCTCGACCGGCTGGTCGATGTCGGGCTCGGTTACCTCAGTCTCGGCCAGCCGCTCACGACCCTGTCCGGCGGCGAGCGGCAGCGCATCAAGCTGGCCACCCAGATGGGCGGCGACGGTGCTGTTTA
>JBBRYB010000019.1:0-66210 GCA_038238115.1 Propionibacteriales bacterium
GAGCAACACCTTCGGCCAGGAGCTCGAGCTCACCGAGCGTAAGCGCATCGACAAGGGCTACATCTCACCAAACATCGATACCGACGCCGAGCGCAAGGAGACCGACCTGGACGACCCCTACGTGCTCGTTGTCAACTCGAAGAACGGCGCCGTCAAGGACATGCTGCCGGTGCTCGAGAAGGTCATGCAGTCCGGCAAGTCGCTGCTGATCCTCGCCGAGGACGTCGAAGGCGAGGCGCTGGCGACCCTGGTCGTCAACAAGATCCGTGGCACGTTCAAGTCCGTCGCCGTCAAGGCTCCGGGCTTCGGTGACCGCCGCAAGGCGATGCTGCAGGACATCGCGATCCTGACCGGTGGCCAGGTCATCAGCGAAGAGGTCGGCCTCAAGCTGGAGTCGGCTGGTGTCGAGCTCCTTGGTCAGGCCCGCAAGGTCGTCGTGACCAAGGACGAGACCACGATCGTCGAAGGCGCCGGAGACACCGACCAGATCTCGGGACGGGTCAACCAGATCCGTGCGGAGATTGACAAGAGCGACTCCGACTACGACCGCGAGAAGCTGCAGGAGCGGTTGGCCAAGCTGGCCGGCGGCGTTGCGGTCATCAAGGTTGGCGCCGCCACTGAGGTGGAGCTCAAGGAGCGCAAGCACCGCATCGAGGACGCCGTTCGCAACGCGAAGGCTGCCGTCGAAGAGGGCATCGTCGCCGGTGGCGGCGTGGCCCTCGTGCAGGCTTCGGCCGATGCGTTCGAGAAACTCGACCTCGATGGCGACGAGGCCACAGGTGCCATGATCGTCAAGACCGCCTGCGAGGCCCCGCTCAAGCGGATCGCCATCAACGCCGGTCACGAAGGCGGAGTCGTGGCCGAGAAGGTCCGCAACATCGAGGCCGGTCACGGTCTCAACGCTGCGACCGGTGAGTACGTCGACATGCTGGCGGCTGGGATCAACGACCCGGTGAAGGTGACACGCTCTGCCCTGCAGAACGCCGCCTCCATCGCGGCGCTCTTCCTCACCACCGAGGCAGTCGTCGCCGACAAGCCCGAGAAGGCCGCCCCGGCAGCGCCGGGCGGGCCCGACATGGGCGGCATGGACTTCTGATCTGACCTGATCTGGCGTCCAGCCAACTGCTGCATCCGAAGCGGCCCCGACCATCAAGGTCGGGGCCGCTTCGTTCGTCCTGGGACGAACGCCGCCGGCGTCCATCCACCGCGTGAGCGGTGAGCCTGCGACGCGCCCAGGTCGCTACCGTGGGTCCATGGCTGTTCCTGGACGACGCGTCCCCGCCGGGGCGCCCGCCGCACTGGCCGATACCGAGCTTTTCGCGGTCGACGCTTATCTGCGCGACTTCGAGGCAGCGGTCCTCGACGTGGACGCCGAGCAGCGCCGGGTGGCCTTGCGTCGTACGGCATTCTTCCCCGGCGGCGGCGGGCAGCCCCATGACGTGGGACGGCTGCGATGGGCCGATGGGTGGGCGGCGGTGATGAAGGTGACCCGCGACCGCGCCACCGGCCAGATCTGGCACTGGCTCAGCGGGGAGCAGTGGCCAGCACCCGGCGCGGACGCCTTCGGCGAGCTCGCCTGGGAGCGACGACACCTGACCATGCGTACCCATACCGCCCTGCACATCTTGTGCGGCGTGATCTGGGCGGAGTTCGGACTGGCGGTGACCGGAGGCAACATGGATCCCGGCAAGGGCAGGCTCGACTTCCCGTTCGAGTCGATGTCAGCAGAGCTCGGACATCGGATGGAGCAGCGGATCAACACCGAGATCACCGCAGCACGCGAGATCCTCGTCGACTTCGTCGGCCGCGACCTCGCCGACGACGACCCCGCCCTGATCCGCACGGAGGCCAACCTGATCCCACGCGAGATCGACCCCTTGCGCGTCATCGACATCGTTGGCCTCGACAAGCAGGCCGACGGCGGCACGCACGTGCTCAGCACGGCCGAGGTGGGACGTGTCGTCGTCACCGGCACCGAGTCCAAGGGCAAAGGCAACAAGCGCATCCGGATCGAGGTCCGTGACTGACGTGACGGCGGAGCGGTCTTCGTCGCCAGGTACGGCGACGCCCTCACCAGATATGTGCACACTTCGTGCCGCTTGGCACGCCCGGCTCTGACCGCCTGGGCGTCCCTCCATGGGCGTGGCTCAGTCGATGCCGCACGCTCGGGCCGCCATCAGGGCGTAGACGCGAGCACAGGTGAAGACGTCTGCGAGGGCGACGTGTTCGTCGACGGCGTGGGCGTATCTGACGTCGCCCGGGCCGAACTGCACGGTCGGCACGCGAGCCGCGGCGTAGTGCCTCAGGTCGGAGCCGTAGGGGGCGCCGAGCACTCGGGGAGGCACACCGCGAACGTCGAACACCGCGTTGGTGACCGCGCCGAGCAGTGGGTGGCCGGCGGGGAGCGAGCCTGGCGCGAACATGCCGCCCGGCCAGCTGACTCGGATCGGGTGGTCGCTCAACCACGGGTCACCGCTACACACGTCACGGACCGCGGCCTCGAACGCCCGGACCGCTTCCTCGACCGTCTCGTCGATGCGTACGCCGTAGCGGCCCTCCGCGACGAGCCGATCCGGAACGGTGCTGGCCCAGTTACCAGCCGACACCACGCCCACCGACAGCGGCCACGGGAGTTCGAGGTGGTCGAAGAGCGGTGGCGAGGTGCTGTTGCGCTCTGCCTCGAGCTTCTTGAGGGCGGCATGCACGAGCTCGAACTTGTCGACGGCGCTGACCCCTCGACGGCGAGTCGACCCGTGCGTCGCGCGCCCCGCCACCTCGAGCCGGAACGTCAGCGAGCCCGCGTTCGCCGGGAGGATCGCGCCTCGGCTGGGCTCCGCAATCATGCATGCGGCAGCGCGATGTCCGCGCCGCAAGGTTGCGTATGCGCCGAACCCGCCGTCCTCCTCGGCGCTCACGCAATGTACGGCGAGGGGATGGCCGAGGGAGACGCCCGAGCGGCGTACGGCGGCGACGGCCGCGATGGCGGCGACAACCCCTGCCTTCATGTCGCATGTGCCGCGGCCCCAGGCAAGGCCATCGTCGTCCACGCGCATGCGGAACGGGTCGTGGCCGGTCCACGCGTCGAGGTCGCCGGGGGGTACGACGTCGGTGTGTCCGTAGAGGGCGAGCCCCGGCAGCTGGTCGCCGTCGCCGAGGACGCCGACACAGCCGAGAGCGTCCGCCCTTGCCACCTCCATGCCGGGGAAGTCCGGCTGTCGGCGCGCCTCCTCGACGTCGATCTCCCAACAGTCGACCGAGAGCCCGAGCCCAACCAGCCGGTCGGCACACCACTGCTGCGCGTCCCTCTCCTCAGGCGTCCCGTCGACCGACGCGATGGCGACCAGCTCTCCCAGGTCGCAGGTGATCTGGCCGTCATCGACCGCATCCAGCACGGCCGACTCGGCGGAGCTCAGTCGTGTCATGTGGCCGACTATGGCAGGTGCCCACGGGTGACCCGCTGCCCACCCACCCCTCGCCGAGACGCCGCCAACGGCCCGGTTTTCCCGGCGTGTCGAGGGTGAACTCCTACACTCCTGGGGTGGATGCGCAGCCAGTCGTCGGTCTCGTGCTCGCAGCGGGCGCCGGGCGACGACTTGGCCAGCCGAAGGCCCTCGTCGCTGACGCCCAGGGGACCACCTGGTTGGAGCGATCAGTCATGACGCTGAACGAGGCGGGTGTCGCGGACGTCTATGTCGTCGTAGGCGCCGACTCCAAAACCGTCGCCGCCGCCACGCCCGTCGGCTGTCGGGTCGTCGAGGCGTCAGATTGGAGTGAGGGGATGGGCGCCTCCCTGCGAGCCGGTCTCGGCGCCGTCTCGCAGGAGCGGCCAGCCGCGAGGGCGGTCGTCGTGATGCTCGTCGACACTCCGGGAATCGGCTCAGCCGTCGTACGCCGCCTGCTCGAAACCGCCGGGTCCACATCCCTCGCCCGGGCCAGCTTCCACGGGCTTCCGGGCCATCCCGTGCTGCTCGGCCGCGAACACTTGGCCGGCGTGATCGCCTCGGCCAGGGGCGATCGCGGCGCCCGGGACTATCTGCTTCGTCACGGGGTGGTCGCGGTGGAGTGCGCAGACCTGGGCTCGGGCGTCGACATCGACACTCCCGCCGCCCTTGCCGCCTGGTCAGGCGACAAGACCGAGACACCGACCTAGCCGGCACCGGCCGAAACGGCCGCGACACGCCTGCAAATCCGGGCCTTTGCTGACGCCTCGGCGAGGGGGCGCTTTGGGGAACGGCGCGCGATGAGCGATCCTGGCTGCGTGCACCCAGTCAGCTCGGCAGCGGATGTCCCCTCGAGAGGCGGTGGTACGGCGGCAGGCGGCGTCCCCTCGGGGGGCGGTGTCACGTCGGTGGCGGACCTGGGCGCCCGGCTGTCGTCTACCGGCTACCTCACCGACGATGGGCTCGCCACGATCGGCTACCTCGCGCTCGCCATGCAACGGCCGCTGCTGCTCGAAGGTGAGCCCGGCACCGGCAAGACAGCCCTCGCGGAGGCGCTGGCGCAGGCGCTCGACCTCCGACTGATCCGGCTGCAATGCCACGAGGGCATCGACGCCAGCCAGGCCCTCTACGACTGGGACTTCGCCCGCCAGATCCTGCACCTGCGCACGATCGAAGCGACCAAGGGTGACGAGTCGCTCGACGAGTCCGAGGTCGAGAAGTCGCTGTTCGACGAGCGCTTTCTGCTCGCGCGTCCGATCGTAGAGGCGCTGCGGGAGAGTCCGGTGGTACTGCTGATCGACGAGATCGACCGTGCCGACGACGAGTTCGAGGCGTTCCTGCTGGAGGTGCTGTCGACCAACCAGGTGACGATCCCCGAGTACGGCACGGTGACCGCCGCGACGCCGCCGATCGTCGTACTCACCTCAAACCGCACTCGCGAGGTGCATGACGCGCTCAAGCGCCGCTGCCTCTATCACTGGGTCGACCACCCCGGGCTGCAGCGCGAGATCGAGATCGTGCGACGGCGACTCCCCGACGTGCCGGAGCGGCTCGCCGCGCAGGTCGCCCACGCGACCGGTCGGCTGCGCTCACGCGAAGACCTCGTCAAGCCGCCCGGCGTCGCGGAGACACTCGACTGGGCGCAAGCGCTGCACACCCTGGGCGCGTCGGAGCTTGACCTCGAGATGGCCGCAAGGACCCTGGGTGCGGTGCTGAAGTACCGCGAGGACGCTGAGCGCGTACGCGCCTCGCTTGACCTGATGCTGACCTCGTGACGGCCGCGGCGCCGCGCCACGAGGCGATCGAGGTGCTCATCTCGTTCGCCGTCGCGTTGCGCCAGGCCGGTGTCACCGTGACCCTGGACCGTACGCATGCCTTTCTCGGCGCGGCCACAGTCGTCGGCGCCGACGACCGGCCAGGGGTCTACTGGTCCGGGCGCGCCACGCTGTGCGCGAACCCCGACGACCTCGAGCGCTATGACCAGGTCTTCGCCTCGTGGTTCAGCGGTGAGGCCCCCAAGCCCGCGGCCGGACGCGACCGGCCCCAACGGGTCCAGCAGGCCGACCTCGGAGGCGACGACGGTCCCGGTCGGGACGCCCCCAAGGAGATCCGGCTCCGAGCCGCCGCGAGCTCGACGGAGGTGCTGCGGCATCGCGACGTGGCGCAGATGAGCCGTGCCGAGCGCGCGGAGCTCGCCCGGCTCTTCGGCGCACTGCGACCAGCAGCTCCGCTTCGGGTGTCACCGCGACGTCGGCCGTCTCGCCGCGGTGAGGTGGACGCCCGCCGTACCCTCCGCGAGCAGCTACGCCGCGGTGGCGAACCGGCGACGCTCGAGTTTCGTGGCCGCACGACCCGCTGCCGACGCGTCGTGGTCCTCGTCGACGTGTCCGGATCGATGGGCCCGTACGCGGACAGCCTGCTGCGCTGGGCGCACGTGCTGACGGGCGTCAACCGCGCACGCACGGAGGTGTTCACCGTCGGGACCAGGCTGACCCGGGTCACCCGGGCGATGCGGCTGCGCGACGGCGACGCGGCCGTCCAGGCGGCTGGTGAGACGGTGCCCGACTGGTCGGGCGGGACGCGTCTGGGTGAGTCGTTGCACGTGTTCCTCGACCGATGGGGACAGCGTGGCGTGGCTCGAGGGGCGGTCGTGGTGATCATGAGCGACGGCTGGGAGCGCGGCGACGGCGGTCTGCTCGGGCAACAGATGGAGCGGCTGCACCGGCTGGCCCATCGTGTGGTCTGGGTAAACCCCCACCAGGGCAAGGCGGGCTATGCGCCGGTCCAGGGCGGAATCGTTGCGGCCCTGCCGTTTGTTGACGATTTCATCGCCGGACACAGCATGGCGACATTCGAACGAGCCCTGGAGGTGGTCGCCCATGCGTGAGGTCCTGCCGCAGCTGCTGCGCTGGTGGCGCTCCGGCGCCCCGGTCGGAGTGGGGACCGTGGTGGCGACCTTCCGGTCGGCGCCGCGACCGGCAGGGGCGTCCATGCTCGTCGGGCCGGGAGGAGAAGCCGTCGGCTCGGTCTCGGGCGGGTGCGTAGAGGGCGCCGTCTACGAACTGGCCGAGCAGGTGCTCGCCGACCGACAACCGGTTCTCGAGCGGTACGGCGTCAGCGACGAGGACGCCTTCGCGGTCGGACTCACGTGCGGCGGGATCCTCGACGTCTTCGTGGAGGTGATCGACGAGCAGAGCTTTCCCGAGCTCGGACGGGTGGCGGACGACATCGACGCCGGTCTGCCCGTCGCCGTGGCCACCGTCATCAAGCACGACGACCCGGCCTGGCTCGGGCGGCGCCTGATCGTGCGGCCCGACGGCGACGACGAGGCGCTGGCGGGCTCACTCGGGTCGGGCCGCGCCGATGACGCGGTCGCCGCCGACGCCCGCGGCCTGCTCGCCGCGGGCCGCAACGAGACCCTGCACTACGGGCCGGAGGGCCAGCGTCGCGGGGAGGGCATGGAGGTGTTCGTAGCGTCGTACGCACCGAAGCCGCGGATGCTGGTCTTCGGCGCCATCGACTTCGCCGCGGCCGTGGCCAAGGTCGGCTCCTTCCTCGGCTACCACGTCACGGTGTGCGACGCCCGGCCGATCTTCGCCACCGCCACCCGCTTCCCGGAGGCCGACGAGGTCGTCGTGAAGTGGCCGCACAAGTTCCTGGCCGAGGAAGTGGAGGCCGGGCGCATCGACAACCGCACGGTTTTGTGCGTGCTGACCCATGACCCCAAGTTCGATGTGCCCGTGCTCGAGGTCGCCCTGCGCCTGCCGGAGGTGGCCTATATCGGGGCGATGGGCTCGCGCCGTACCCATGACGACCGTCTCGCGCGGCTGCGCGACGCCGGCCTGAGTGACAACGAGCTGGCGCGTCTGTCCAGCCCGATCGGCCTCGACCTCGGTGCCCGTACCCCCGAGGAGACGGCCGTGAGCATCGCCGCCGAGATCATCGCCGTACGGTGGGGTGGCCGGGGGGAGCGCCTGACCCGGGCCGGGGGGCCGATCCACCACACCAGCCCGGTCTGAACGCGGCGGATTTGCAGTGATCCTTCATCCGCAGACGCGGATCTAGGCCACCGCGCTGATGTGCAGATGCGGTTCTCCGACACCGAGTTTGGAGTGATCTTCGGCCGGGGGTTGTGCCGCGGCGATCCGCCCTGTTGTCTGTGATCTGCAACTAGTCAGGCAACAGTCGTGCACCCGCGGCTCTCTTCGTGCTGGGCGTTCACGACCTCACTCGGTGAGAGAGGGATGGGCGATGGCTCGTATCAACATGGTGGTCGACGGGGTGAGCTACTCCGACGACGTGGAACCGCGCACGCTGCTGGTGCAGTACCTGCGCGAGGACGTCGGCAAGACCGGCACGGTCGTGGGCTGCGACACCAGCAACTGTGGTGCCTGCACGGTGCTCCTTGACGGTGTCAGCGTGAAGTCCTGCACGCTGCTCGCGGTGCAGGCCGACGGCCACGAGGTCACCACGATCGAGGGTCTCTCGTCGTCCGACGGCGGGCTGCATCCCATGCAGCAGGCGTTCCACGACAACCACGCCCTGCAGTGCGGCTACTGCACACCGGGCATGATCATGCAGAGCATCGACGTGCTCAACTCCAACCCGTCGCCGAGCGAGCACGAGGTCCGCGACGGTCTCGAGGGGAATCTGTGCCGCTGCACCGGCTATCAGAACATCGTCAAGGCCGTCATGAGCGTCTCGAAGGGTGGTGCGGCATGACGACGACAGAGGAACGTCCCGCCGCCGAGATCGGCGCACCGCGCCGGCGCAAGGAAGACCAGCGGCTGATCACGGGGCGCACGCGGTGGACCGACAACATCACGCTCCCCGGCATGCTCCACCTCACCATGGTCCGCAGCCCCGTCGCCCACGGCAAGATCGCCTCGATCGACACCGAAGCTGCCAAGGCGGCGCCCGGCGTCATCGCCGTGATCACGGGGGCCGACATCGCCGACGAGCAGGGCAGCCTGCCCTGCGCCTGGCCGATCACCCCGGACCAGAAGGCCCCGCCGCACCCTGCGGTGGCTGTCGACACGGTGAACTTCGCTGGCGAGATCGTCGCCTGCATCGTCGCCCGGTCCCCCGCCGAGGCGCGCGACGCCGTCGAGCTGGTCGACGTCGACTACGACGACCTTCCTGTCGTGCTCGACATGGCCGCTGCCGCCCAGGGCGGTGAGCTCACCCATCCGGATCTCGGCACGAATGTGTCGGCGACCTGGGTCTACGACTCCGCGGAGGCCGGCACCGGCTCCGACGTCGAAGCGGCCATCAGCTCCAGTGACATCGTCGTCGAGCGGACATACCGCCAGCAGCGCCTGATCCCGGCCTTCATGGAGCCGCGCTCCGTCGTCTGCGACCCGACGGGGGAGCAGACCACGCTGTGGTCGGCCACGCAGATTCCGCACATCTTGCGGCTCATGCTCGCCCTCACCTGCGGGATCTCCGAGTCGAAGGTGCGCGTGATCGCTCCCGATGTGGGCGGAGGGTTCGGTGGCAAGCTCCAGGTGACACCGGAGGAGGTCATCACCCTCGTCGTCGCGCGTCGCCTCGGCAGGCCATGCAAGTACACCGAGACGCGCAGCGAGTCGATCATGGCCGCGCACCATGGCCGGGACCAGATCCAGAAGCTGACACTGTCCGCTCGCCGGGACGGCACCGTGACCGGCCTCAAAGTCGAGCTGCTCGCCGACATGGGCGCCTACCTGGGGCTCGTGTCGCCGGGTATCCCGATCCTGGGCGCGTTCATGTACAACTCGATCTACAAGTTCCCGGCATACCGCTTCGTCTGCACGAACGTCTTCACCAACAAGAACTGGACGGACGCCTACCGCGGCGCCGGCCGGCCGGAGGCGACCTACGCGATCGAGCGGATCATGGACGAGCTCGCCGTCGAGGTCGGGGTCGACCCGATGGAGATCCGGGAGAGGAACTGGATCAAACATGAGGAGTTCCCCTTCTCGACGGTCGCGGGGCTGGAGTACGACACCGGCAACTACGAGGCGGCTACCGCCAGGGCCAAGGAGTTGTTCGGTTACGACGCGCTGCGCGCCGAGCAGGAGCAGCGTCGGCAGAGCAACGACCCGGTGCAACTCGGGATCGGAATTTCCACGTTCACCGAAATGTGCGGGCTTGCTCCCTCGCGGGTGCTCGGCGCCTTGTCCTACGCCGCCGGTGGCTGGGAGCACGCGTCCGTGCGAATGCTGCCGTCCGGCAAGGTCGAGGTCGTCACCGGCACCAGCCCCCATGGGCAAGGGCACGAGACCGCATGGGGCCAGATCACCGCGGACCGGCTCGGCGTGCCGTTCGACGACATCGAGGTGCTGCATGGCGACACCCAGATCTCCCACAAGGGCTTGGACTCCTATGGTTCCCGTTCGCTGACGGTGGGCGGGATGGCCCTCGTCGCAGCGGCCGACAAGGTGATCGAGAAGGCCAGGCCCATCGCGGCGCACATGCTCGAAGCCAGTGTCGACGACCTCGAGTTCACGGCTGGCAGATTCAACGTCCGGGGGACCGACTCCAGTCTCGGCATCGGTGACATCGCCTTGGCGGTGTTCGCGGCGCACGACCTGCCCTTCGGGGTCGAGCCATCGATCGACGCCGAAGCGACGTTCGACCCTGCGAACTTCTCCTTCCCGCACGGCACGCACCTGTGCGCGATCGAGGTCGACACCGACACGGGTGCGGCGAAGATCCGCAACTACACATGCGTCGACGACATCGGCAACGTCATCAACCCGCTGATCGTCGAGGGACAGGTGCACGGCGGCCTCGTCCAGGGCATCGCCCAGGCGCTGTTCGAAGAGGCGGTGTACGACGACTCGGGGACCCTGGTGACAGGCTCGTTCGTGGACTACCTCGTGCCGAGCGCGGCGGACCTGCTCAACTTCACCACCGACCGGACCGAGTCGCCGTCGACCACCAATGCGCTGGGCGTGAAGGGCGTCGGAGAGGCCGGCACGATCGCCTCTACTCCCGCCGTGGTCAACGCCGTGGTTGACGCGCTGAGACCCTTGGGGATCAACGACATCGAGATGCCGTGTTCGCCGTACCGCATCTGGACAGCCATCCAGGCCGCGTCGTCGGGTGCGAAGACGCCGACCGACAACCCGACAGTCGACGAGCCGGCCCAGCCGACGCACAACGCAGCGACGAGCGAGGCGATGACAACCGAGACCTCAGGAGACAACGCCATCGACACCGAAGGAGGGCGGGCATGATCCCGGCAGCCTTCGACTACGTGTCCCCGGACTCGCTCGCGGGTGCGCTCGAGGCGCTCGGCTCCGACGCCGACGAGATCAAGGTGATGGCGGGCGGGCAGAGCCTGATCCCTGTGCTCAAGCTGCGCCTTGCGGCCCCGACCCTGATCGTGGACCTCGGGCGGATCCCCGGGCTGTCCGGTGTCACCGACGAGGGGGACGCCATCGTCATCGGCGCGATGACGACCCACGACGAGGTGGCCACCGATGCGCTCGTCACCGAACATGCTGCGCTGCTGGCCAAGGCGGCGCAGACGGTGGCCGACCCCCAAGTCCGCCACCGGGGAACTCTCGGCGGCGCACTCGTGCATGCTGATCCGGCAGGTGACCTGCCGGCACCGATCCTCGCGCTCGAGGCCGAGATGGTGATCGTCGGGCCGGCCGGTGAACGAACGGTGTCGGCGGCCGACTTCTTCGAGGACATGTTCACGACCTCGGTCGGGCCGGACGAGATCCTGACGCAGATCCGGGTGCCGAAGCACTCCGGCTGGGGCGCCCACTACGAGAAGTTCACCCGGGTCGCCCAGCAGTGGTCGATCGTGGCGGTCGCCGCCACCGTCAAGACCGAAGCCGGCACAATCACCGACGCGAAGGTCGCTCTCACCAATATGGGCTCGACCGCCGTACGGGCGCGAGCGGTCGAGGCTGCCCTGATCGGACAGCCGGCCAACCCCGACGCAGTCAGGTCGGCGGCCGCCCAGGCCGCCGACGGGACGACGCCGCCGACGGACCCGAACGGTGACGCGGACTATCGTCGACACCTGGCGGCCGTGCTGACCGGGCGTGCCGTGCTCACGGCGGTAGGAACCTGATGAACGACCGACACGAGGGGCCGCACCCGTGCAGTTGAGCCACCAGTTCACAGTTCCCGTGTCGGTCGACGCGGCGTGGGTTGCCTTCAACGACCTGCAGCGCATCGCCCCCTGCTTCCCCGGCGCAGCGCTGACGTCGTACGACGGAGACAGCTTCGACGGGCTGGTGAAGATCAAGCTCGGGCCGATCTCGATGCAGTACACCGGGACCGGCCATTTCATCGAGCGTGACGAAACGGGTCACCGAGCGGTCATCGAGGCCAAGGGCAAGGACAAGCGCGGCAACGGGACAGCCGCCGCCACCATCACCGCCAGCCTCCAGGCGGGCGAGGACGCGAGCACGAACGTTTCAGTGGTGACCGACCTCAACATCACGGGCAAGCCGGCGCAGTTCGGCCGGGGCGTGATGCAGGACGTCAGTGACAAGCTGCTCGCGCAGTTTGCCTCCTGCCTCGAGACGAAGCTGAGCGGCCCCGACGAGGCTGCCCCCGTCACGGAGACTGCCCCCGTCACGGAGACTGCCCCCATCACGGAGGCTGCCCCCATCACGGAGGCTGCCCCCGCGGAAGCTACCGCTGGCCAGTCCGGGTCCGCCACGGGCGCCAAGCACCCGGCCGATCCGGGCACCGCCGCCCCGGCAGCACGCCCAGCCGCCGTTCAGTCGCCTTCGGAGCCTGCGGCGGCTCAGCTCGACCTGGGCACCGCCGTGCTCCCCGTGCTGCTGAAGCGCTACATGCCCCACCTCGTCGCAGGATTCATCGGCCTCGTGCTGCTTCGCCGGCTGCTGCGCGGCTGACCTGCCAGTTTGTTCCGCTCGAGACGCCAGTTGTTCCGTTCGACACGCCAGTTGTTCCGCTCGCCAGCCGACCCGTGCCTCGTGGCGCTGGCCGGTCAGGACGCGTTGGACGAGTCGTTCTGGGTCGGCAGCTTGCCCAGCCGGGCCACGAGCACGCCGGACTCAGAGCACACCCAGTGTGGGTCGGGCCCGAGCTCGGGTTCGATGGAGAGGCTGTGCTCGATCGGATCGGCACAGCCTGCGCAGACTGGCCAGCGGCGGGCCTCGTCGAACAACGCGTCCTGCACGTCCTGCGCCACCAGGCCGTTCACAAACGCTGCGCCCTGGCGCCACTGCGACAGCCACCAGCGTCGCTGCGCCACGCAGTCCTCGACCACCGACACAGTATGAGGGTCGACCAGGCCCTGGGCCTCGAGGTCTTTGAGGACGAGTGCTCGCGCATTCAGCAGCGGGTCTCCCGACGTCATGGCCTCCATCCTGGCACCCTGGTGCAAACGGTCCGCGCTACGTCTGCACCCGACGCGACAGCAGACCTTGTCCCCAGACGGGAGTCGTACAGTGACGACGGAGAACCCAGCCACGACCCCTCGCGTGGTACCGACTCACGCCTCGCAGTCGACCCAGCATCCAGGGTCGACCCAGCACCTCGGGACCAGCCTCCTGGAGGTGGTTGCTCTGCACCCCCGAGACGCCGAGCATGCGCAACTGGGTGGCGCCGACCGTATCCATGCCCGTGCCTGGGTCGAGGGGCAGGCGCGGGCAGTCGAACCGGCCGCCGCCAGCGCGATCGTGCGAGCGACCGATCTCCCCGTGCGGGTGAGCCTGCGCCTGTCGGAGGGCTTTACGACCCAGGGCGGAGAGTTCACCCGCCTCGTCGGGCTGGTTGGGGACTATCTGTCGCTGGGTGTCGAAGGGTTTTCGTTCGGCTTCTTGACCCGTGACCTCGAGGTTGACGTCGAGGTGTGCTCGGCGTTGGTCGACACCATCGAAGGAGTCCCCTGGACGTTCGACCGCGCCTTCGACCGGGCGCTGGAGATGCGGCGAGCGTGGCGGCAGGTCGCCACCTTGGCAGGGCTCGACGGCGTACACACCGCCGGCGCCGCCTTGGGCTTGGACTCCGGTTTCGACGACCTGATCGAGATGGCGGAGTACGACCCATCCTTCGCCGCGACCGCGATCGCCGCCGGCGGCGTGCGCGCCGAACACATGCCGTGGCTGGTGCGGAGCGGGGTGTCGCGCGTGCACCTGGGCGCATCCGTGCGGCCGGGTGGCTCATGGACGAAGGCCGACGTCGATGCCGGCTTCGTGCGCTCGTGGCGGCTGCTGCTCGACGACGCCGTCACCGGGTCGAGAACGAGACGCGGGGCGGCTGGCTGACGCGTGGGCGTCCTGATCGACCCACCGGTCTGGCCTGCTCACGGTCGGCTCTGGGCGCACCTGGTCAGCGACGTGTCTCTTCAGGAGCTGCATGCCTTCGCGTCGGCGCATGGTGTCTCCCGGCGCGGGTTCGAGCGCGATCACTACGACGTCCCAGCCGAGCTGCACGGCGCTCTCGTCGCCGCGGGTGCTGTGCCCGTGTCGGCGCGCGACGTCGTACGTCGGCTGCACGCGTCCGGCCTGCGCCGCCGCAAGTCTGAGGCGCCGAGCCCACGTTGGCCCGGGCAGGAGCTGCTGCGAGCGCCCCGACTGGCGCCCGGTGACCGGGTCGGCGTCGTGGCGCCGGCCGGCGTGGTGTGGGAGGACCGCCTGGCGAGGGGGATCGCGAGGCTGGAGAGCTGGGGCTTGCGGGTGCAGCTCGGCGAACATGTGTTCGCCCGCCATGGCGAGTTGGCCTACTTGGCCGGCACCGACTCCGACCGTGCCGGCGACCTGACCAGAGCCTGGACCGACGACGGCGTCGCCGCGGTGATGCTGGCCCGCGGAGGATATGGCTGTCAGCGGATGCTTGACCTGCTCGACTGGCGCCGGCTCGCCGAGGTTTGCCCGAAGCCGATCATCGGCTTCTCCGACGTGACAGCGCTGCACGAAGCCGTCGCCTCCCGGCTCGGGCTGGTGAGCGTGCACGGCCACGTCGTCACCTCCCTCGGCGCCGCGAGCCTCGGCAGCGCGGAGCGGCTTCGGCGATTACTCATGCAGCCGGAGCTGGTCACCGACCTGCTTGACGGTGTGCCCGTGGGCACGCTGGTCGCGGGTCGCGCCGAGGGCGTCCTGGTGGGCGGCAACCTGATGCTCCTGGCTTCAGCAGTCGGGACGTCGATCAGCCGACCGGCCCGGGGCGGCATCGTGGTGCTCGAGGACGTGTCCGAGCCTCCGTACCGGGTCGACCGGCAGATCACCCAGCTCCTGCGGAGCGGGTGGTTCGAGGGTGTGCGCGGCATCGTCCTGGGGGCGTTCACCAACTGTGGAGCTCCTCGAGAACTGGACGCGGTGCTCGGCGAACGGCTGGCGCCGCTTGCGGTACCGATTGTCCGGGGGGCCGACCTCGGCCACACGCCGACGACGATCAGCGTCCCCCTCGGGGTGCGGGCCACGCTCGACGCGGATGCGGGCAGCCTGGTGCTCGACCGCCCGGCGCTGGTCTAGTCGTCTCGCAAGGCGGCCAGCTCCACCTCGAGGTTATGGCGCGCGGCCGACTGCCAGTGACGCTTCGCGTATCGGGTTCCGTAGAGCTGGGGCAGCGCCAACAGCTGCAAGATGACTGCGGCGCGGCCGCTGCGGAAGTCCGCGTCACTGACGTGCGAGTATTCCTCGCGCACCGCCCGGACGTACGCCGCGTATGCCTGCGCGGGGCTGGCGAGCACGGCGAGGTCCGCGTCGCAGAGGACCTGGCCGTTGGCGTCGCCTGCATCCGGAGCGTGGCTTTGCGTGAGCCGCACGAGCCGGGTCACCTCGACGACCCGGGCAGCGTGTACGCCGCTGGCGTCCAGCATCTCCTCTGCCAACCGGGCGGACTGCTCCTCGTTGTCGTCGGCGTGGACGTCATACACCGCGTCGTGGAACCACGCCGCCAGCTCGACGGACGTGACGTCGTCGGCTTCGGGTGCGAGTACGTCGACCGCCGCCAGCACAGCTGCCAGGTGGTCCACGGTGTGGTAACGACGCGCCGCAACGCCGTACCGGCTGATCAGCGCACGGCCGACGCGCGCCGAGCCGGGCAGGGTCAGCGCCCACCGCGACTCGAGGTCGTTGTGTTCTCCCATCACGCCTCTGATGATCCCTCGCGACTGACGCTCAAGCCGGACGGTTGCTGAGCAGGGCCGTCGCTGACGACTCAGCATGGTCGACACCGGCGCCGAAGGCCGGCACGGGAACGGGCTCTGCATGCGTGATGGCCAGTGATGTCACCGCGCGGGTGAGACAGACATAGAGGCGGCGTAGCCCGACGAGCTCGTCGGGCTCGGCGGCGGCGATGGCGGCCGGTTCCACGAGCACGACGTGGTCGAACTCCAAGCCCTTGGCGAGCGAGGCGGGTACGACGTCGACGCGGGCGTCGAGGTCGCCTTCCTCGCCGAGGACAGTGAACTCCACACCGGCGCCGCCCATGGCGACGGCGGCCCGATCGACCCAGGCGTCAGGCACGATCACGCCCACCGATCCTTCACCGCCGTCGAGCGCGGCTTGAACGGCGGCACCTGCCGCGCGCAGCGGCTCGGGTGAGGGGATCAGCTGCAGCTCGCCCTGGGCGCGCCGTACGGAGGTCGGTGGGGTGAGCGCCGGCGCGATCGTCGGAAGGAGACGGGCGGCATACGCGATCACGTCGCCCGGGACCCGGAAACCCAGCGTGAGCTCCTCCAGGCGCGCAGCCGGCTGACCGAGGTGGGCCAGGGCCTCGTCCCAGGCTCCTACCGCCCAGGGTGTCGTCGCCTGAGCCAGGTCACCGAGAACCGTCGCCGATCCGGTGGAGCACTGGCGTCCGACGAGACGCAGCATCATGGCTGACAGGTCCTGCGCCTCGTCGAGGACGATGTGGCCGAGGCTCGGCGTGCGCTCGACCACGTCGGCTGCCTCGTCGACGAGCACGGCGTCATGCACAGACCAGGGAGCGCTGCCTGGCCCCTTGGCGGGTCTGGCCCAGCTCATGGCTGCGCGCTCGCCGTCGTTGAGCACGTCGCTGGAGCAGAACAAGAGGAAGTCCGGGTCACCGAGCAGCCGCATCACGATCCGGCGCGGGTCGACCGCCGGCCACAGGGCGTCGGCGTACTGCTTGACCGGGCGCGAGCGTGCCACCGAGTTCTGCACACGGTCGTCGGGTGAGTCACCCGACAGCTCCATCTTGACCAGGATCGCGTGGGCGAGGCGCTGCGGCAGCATCGCTCGGCCGGCGCCGTAGCGGATGTCACGGGCCTGCAGCTCAGCGACGATCTCGTCGGCTTCGTACGCCGGAACGCGCCAGCGTCGCGCTCCCAACGGCACCACCAGACCTTCCACCGCCGTGGACAGGTGGGACCACACCGCCCGCCCGATGACCGTACCCATCCGGGCGTCACCCTTGATCCTCGAGACCTCCGGCGGGTCGGTCGTCCTCACCGGCACCCGTCGCGCAAGCTCCTCCACGGTGGTCTGCCTGGCATCGATCTCGCCCAATGCCGGCAGGACGTCTGCGATGTATCGCAGGAAGGACGCGTTCGGCCCGATCACGAGCACGCCCTGGCGCCGGAGCTGGTCGCGGTGCGCATAGAGCAGGTATGCCGCCCGGTGCAGTCCCACCGCGGTCTTGCCCGTTCCAGGCGCGCCTTGCACGCAGACGCTCGTCTCGAGGTCGGCCCTGACGATATCGTCCTGCTCGGGCTGGATCGTCGCCACGATGTCACGCATGGGGCCCATCCGTGGGCGCTCGATCTCCGCCTCGACGATGGCGCTGTGCCCGCTGGCGGCGCCGGGCGTTGCGTCGGTGAGCGCCTCGTCCTCGTACGCCGTCACGACGCCGTGCTGGAACCCGAACCGCCGCCGCAGTCGCAGGCCCATCGGGTCGGTCTTGCTGGCCCGGTAGAAGGGCCGAGACACGGGCGCACGCCAGTCGACCACGAGGGGGTCCCCCGCCTCGTCGATCACATGGCGGCGGCCGATGTAGAAGCGCTCACCCGGAAGCCCCATCGACTCTGTGACAACTGGGGCGGAGTCGGCGTAGTCGAGGCGGCCGAAGAAGAGCGGGATGTCGGGGTCGTCCTCGAGCGCCTTCATCCGCTTCCACAGTGTGAACTTCAGGTATTCGTTGGAGACCCCGTCGCCCCCGAGCGCCGACATGGAGGCGGTGCGCTCGCGCATCCGGGCCAGCGCGGCCCGGGAGTCGACAAGGTGGCGCTGTTCCGCGCCGATCTCGGGCGCCGCCGTCGGCGCAGCGTCGCCGTGTGGGCGCGCGAGGGCCAGTGGATCGTCAGGAGGCATGCCGCCATCCTCGCCGATCTCGCGATGCCGGTCCACCGGCTTGCCCAGACTTCGGCTCGCCCGCGGCTCCCACCGCCGCCTCTGTCAGTCAGTCGCGGAGCAGTCAGGCAGTGAGGCTGTCGGCGTCGACGATCGTGTAGGCGTACCCCTGTTCGGCGAGGAACCGCTGGCGGTGCTGGGCGAAGTCGGCGTCGACGGTGTCACGTGCCACCACGGCGTAGAAGCGGGCGGTGCGGCCGTCGCCCTTGGGGCGCAGCAGCCGACCGAGGCGCTGGGCCTCCTCCTGGCGTGAGCCGAACGTGCCGGACACCTGGATGGCGACTGTCGCCTCCGGCAGGTCGACGGAGAAGTTCGCCACCTTGCTCACGACGAGCAGCGAGATCTCACCGGACCGGAACGCGGCGTAGAGCCGCTCGCGCTCCTTGACTGTCGTCTCACCCTTGATGAGCGGAGCATTGAGGCGCTCGGCCAGGTCGTCGAGCTGGTCGATGTACTGGCCGATCACGAGCGTCGGCTCCGATGCGTTCTGGGCGACGAGCGTGGCCACGACCCCCGTCTTGGTCTCGCAGTCTGCCGCAAGCCGGTAGCGGTCCTCGGGCTCGGCGGTGCCGTAGGCGAAGCGTTCGCCGTCGGTGAGGCTGACTCTGACCTCGATGCACTCGGCGGGGGCGATGTAGCCCTGCGACTCGATGTCCTTCCACGGCGCGTCATAGCGCTTCGGGCCGATCAGCGAGAACACGTCACCCTCGCGCCCGTCCTCGCGGATCAGGGTCGCCGTGAGCCCGACCCGGCGACGGGCTTGGAGGTTGGCCGTCATCCGGAAGATCGGTGCCGGCAGCAGGTGCACCTCGTCGTAGATCACGAGCCCCCAGTCGCGGGCGTCGAGGAGTTCCAAGTGCGCATACACGCCCTTGCGGCGCGTCGTCATGACCTGATAGGTCGCGATCGTGACGGGTCGGATCTCCTTCCTGGCGCCGGAGTACTCGCCGATCTCGTCAGCGGTCAGGGTCGTACGCCGCATGAGCTCGTCCTTCCACTGCCGGGCCGAGACGGTGTTCGTCACCAAGATGAGCGTGGTGGCCTGGACTTGCGCCATGGTCGCGGCGCCTACCAGCGTCTTGCCCGCGCCACACGGAAGCACCACAACTCCGGAACCACCCGCCCACACCGACTCGACCGCCTCGCGCTGATAGGGCCGCAGCGCCCATCCGTCCTCGACGAGGCCGATCGGGTGGGCTTCGCCGTCGACGTAGCCCGCGAGGTCTTCGGCCGGCCAGCCGAGCTTGAGCAGAGCCTGCTTCAGGTTCCCGCGCTCCGAGGCGTGCACCACGACGGACTCGTCGTCGATGCGCTCGCCGAGCATCGGCGCGATTCGCTTGGCCCGCAGCACCTCCTCGAAGACGGCGCGTTCGCTGCTGGACAGGACCAAGCCGTGGTGCGGGTGCTTGTCCAGGCGCAGCCGGCCGTAGCGGCCCATCGTCTCGGCGATGTCGACGAGCAGCGAGTGGGGCACCGAGTAGCGCGAGAACGTGAGCAAGGCGTCCACCACCTGCTCGGCATCGTGGCCAGCCGCCCGGGCGTTCCACAGTCCGAGCGGCGTCAGCCGGTAGGTGTGGACGTGCTCAGGCGACCGCTCGAGCTCGGCGAACGCGGCGATCACCCGCCGGCAGTCACGGGCACGTGGGTGGTCGACTTCGAGCAGGAGGGTCTTGTCTGACTGGACGATCAGCGGTCCGTCGTTCATACGTGTGCTTCAGCCTTCCGGCGGGCTCGGTAGGCGGCGACGTTGGCACGAGAGGAGCAGCGGTCGGAGCAGTAGCGGCGCGAGGAGTTCGGAGACGTGTCGACGAAGACGCGCTCGCACCGCGGCGCTGAGCACATCCCCAGGCGGGTAGGTCCGTAGTCGACCACCAGCATCGCCAGACCCATGATGCACTCGGCGGTGATCAGGGCGGAGACGGATGAGCCGCGCTCGGCGACGTGCAGGTGCCAGCTCTCACTGTCGTGTCCCGCGATGTGCGGCGACACCGGGTACTTCGAGAGCAGCGCATTGACCAGAGCCACGACGCGTTCGGGGTCGTCATCCTCGGCCGCCTCGAAGATCGGGCGGAGCTCGCGTCGCACTCGCCGAAGCGGCGCCAGGTCGCAGTCGTCGACCCGACTGCGCAGCCACTGGCGGCTGGCGAGGTGCTCGGCCAGGTCGTCATGGGTGTCGAGAGGGGCGTTGACCAGCCCGGCAGCCAGGTCGGCGTAGCGAACGAAGTCCACGCCGTCATGGTACGGCGTTGGGGGCCCGAGGCGGTAAGGCCAGCGGTTGGGCCTGGCTGTTACATGCGGCTCGCGTGGTCATGACCCGCAGGCCCGACTCTTCGGCTCAGTCGACGCCTCTGATGATGTGTGCGGCGGTGATCCGGTGCAGGGGCACGCGCAGCGACTCTCGGGTGCTGCTGTCGCGCGCTTCGAGCAGACCCTCGTCGACCGATGAGGCGTGCACCAGGCGTTCGCCCGATGTGCCGCGCGGGTCGACGTACCCGAACCAGACGACCTCACCGGTCTCGACGGCCTCGCGCAGCGTGGCCAGCGGCGACTCGAGTGTCGTTTCGGGTCCCGCGCGGCCGGCTCGATCGCGCCTCCGGCCCGGCTCGGGCCCGGACCCTAACGCGGAGCCGACTTCGGACGTTGTCGGAGGATCGTCGCCTCGCCGCACGAGCGACACGATCTCACGCAGGCGCCCTGCGTCGAGCTGCTCCACCCGTGCCGAGTCATCGGCTGGCGGCCCAGGTGAGGTGACGCTGTCACGGCCGGGTCGCCGCCTTCGGTCGTCGGTTCGGCGACGCATGCGGGCCCCGGGCGGCGCACCCGGCGCGGCGGGCTGGGAAGCGGCGGCGCGTCTCGGGGCGGATTGCCGATCGAGGTCGCGAACGAGGTACTCCAGAGGCTGGGGAATCGGCGTCCGCGACCAACGCCGGAGGGCGGCGAGGATGTCGTCAACGGTCCAGCCCAGCCGCCAGGCATGTTTCACGGAGGCCGCCGAGAAGCGGTAGACGGTGGCGCCACCTCGCGACTCGACGTCGGCGAGCGCGCCGAGATCGCGCGCGGCGTCCGGCGTCAGAGGGCCCGGGGCGACGGCGGTGAGGTCGGCCTGCACGAGCACGTGGTCCACGCGCGGCGGCAGCATGTGTGCGAGCGTGGCAGCGTCGAGCCCGGGCGCGAAGGACGCCAGCGCCCCCATGCCGGTCACGCCGATCCACGCCGCCTGGTCGAGCATCGTCATCGCCTGGCGGTCACTCCCCGCGACGCGGCGAGGGCGCTGCCAGCGAAGCCACGCGCGCAGGTCGTCGCCGGCCAGGACCCGTCCCCGCGCCATCTCGCCAAAGGCGTCCAGACACAGCCTCTTCAGCGACGCGGGGCCGCTCGACGGGTGCCTCTCGAACCAGGTGTCGACCAGCCGAACCCACTGCTCCGCCAGGTCGAGGCCTTGCCAGTCGTCGAACTCGGCAGTCGGCAGCAGCACCTCGTCAAGATCCTGGACCGTCCGGGCGAGCAGCCCGCACGCCTGCCCGATCTCGATCTCGGCGGCGGCGAGGGCGGGAGACATGTCGAGCAGACTGGCGAGACCTCGCACGTCGCGGCTCGAGAGGCCGCCGCCGCGCAGCAGCTTGGCAGGCTGCTGGCCACAGTGCTCGACAAGGACGTCCATTCGGCGTACGAACTCAAACGCCGAACCGGCCGCCACCTTGTCCACCAAGCCGGTCGACTGGGTCGGCGCCTCCTCGAAGCTCGGGGGCGTGCTCGGGGGTGGCGCTGCCAGCGGTACGTCGCCCAGCATCGACGACATCGCGCGCACCGGGCGCATCTCGTCGTGGTCCCCCCACAGCAAGCTCAGGCCGAGCAGCCGCTCGACGACCGAGCCGACCCCGAGCGGGTCGCCGGCCCCGCGTTCCTCGGCCGCCTCGACCACCTCGGTGGCGGCGAACGTGGTCCTGCCGAGCGTCAGCGGCAGCCGACTCGCCAGAGCAGCGACCCAGAGCTCGAAGACGTTGAGTGTATCCAGCGCGGCTGTCACGGAGTGCCTGGTCGTCGCTCGAGAGGCGATCTGACTCATGTCGCTGGGCGGCGGCAGCGCCAGGTCGGGACGAGCGGCGAGCAGCTCTTCGAGCTGGGCGTCGTCCCGTTTGCGCAGCATCTGTGTGAGCGTGCCGGGGAGCCTTGGCGAGTTGACCATCCCCTCCACCGTAGTTGTTGTTGTCCACGGATCCCTGGCCGCAGCATGGCAGGATTGCGCCACATCGACAGAGGGGTCACCACTCATGGCGCTCATCCAGGCGCGGGCATTGAGCAAGCAGTTCAAGGGCAAGGCGGCCGTCAAGAGCCTGTCCTTCGACGTCATCCCCGGCTCGGTCACCGGCTTCCTCGGTCCCAACGGAGCCGGCAAGTCCACGACGATGCGGCTCATGCTCGGCCTGGACAACGGCGAAGGCGTGACGACGTACGACGGGGTCTCCTACCGCGACCTCAAGGCTCCGCTGCGCCACGTCGGCTCCGTGCTCGACGCGAAGCCGTTCCACCCCACCCGCAAGGCTGTCAACCACCTGCGCATGCTCGCGGTGTCCAACGACATCCCCACGACGCGGGTCACCGAGGTCATCAACATCGTGGGGCTGGGCGACGTGGCCAACGCTAAGCCCAAGACATTCTCGCTCGGTATGGGACAGCGGCTGGGGCTGGCCACAGCTCTGCTCGGCGACCCCGGCACGCTGATCCTCGACGAACCGGCCAACGGCCTGGACCCGCAAGGGGTGCACTGGCTGCGCAACATGCTCAAGAGCCTCGCCCAGCAAGGTCGATCGATCTTCGTGTCGAGCCACCTGTTGTCCGAAATGGCGCTGATGGCTGACCATCTCGTCGTGCTTGGACGAGGCAGCCTGATCGCCAGCGGCAAGATGGCGGACTTCATCTCCACGAGCCACCGCAACGCCGTGGTCGTCCGCGTCGACAACCCCGAACTGCTCACGCGTGAGCTGCGCGCCCGCAACGCAACCGTCGTGCAGGAACCAGACGGCCGGTTGGCGATCACAGCGCTGGACTCCGACGCGGTCGGAGGGCTCGCCCACGAGCTGGGCGTGCGCGTCTTCGAGCTATCCAACAGGCAGGCGACGCTGGAGGAGGCGTTCCTCGACGCCACCGGCGCCTCGGAGGAGTTCCGCGCGTCGATGGGCTTCGGTTCGTCGGCGCCAGGTGCCCTGGGCGGTCCACCGGCGTACGGCGGTCAGCCCGGCTACGGCCAACCGCCTGCGGGCTATGGGCCACCTGCCCAACAGGGCTACGGTCCGCCGCCGCAGGGGTATGGTCAACCTCCGCAGCAGGGATATGGTCAACCGCCTCAGCAGGCCTACGGCCAACAGCCGCCTCAGCAGGGATACGGCCAACCGCCTCAGCCGGCCTACGGCCAACCGCCGCCTCAGCAAGGATATGGTCAACCGCCTCAGCAGGGTCACGGCCAACACCCGCCCCCACCTCCGCCTCAGCCGCCGCCCGGTCGCGAGCCCACGGACGACGGAGAACCCCGATGATCGGTGCGCTGAAGTACGAGTCGGTGCGGATCAGGACGATCGCCTCGTCGTACTGGATGTCCGCGCTCGCTCTGGTCCTGACCGTGGCCATTGCGCTGATCCTCACGCTGGCCGTCAACTCGGCAATGCCGAGCGAGATGAGCCTGACTCAAGTGACGACCTGGGTCATCACGGGTGGGGGATCGGCGGTCGGGATGCCGATCGTCGCGGCCGTCTTCTTCGCGACCATGGGTGCGATGACGATGGGCCACGAGTACCGCTACGGCACCAACAAGGCGACCCTGTCGGCGCTCCCGGACCGCGTCGCCGTCCTATCAGCCAAGGTGTTGGTACTGGCCGTGTGGGTAGCGGCGGTGTCGGTGGTGATCTTGCTCGTCGACCTTGCGATCGCCGGGGCGTTCCTGCACAACTTCGACTTCACATCCGGGGCGCTGCGGCCGATGGTCAACTACGTCGGCTACTGCGTGGGGTTCGCGCTGGCCGGGTTCAGCTTCTCAGCGATCTTCCGCAACCAGACCGGCGCCATCGTCGCGGTGCTGGTCTGGCCGCTGGTGATCGAGCCGATCGTGCTCACGATCCTGCGGGCGATCGCTGTCAACACCTCGGCGCACGTTGGCCGCATCTACAATCTGCTCCCGGCTTCGGCGGGCCGACGCAGCATGTTCGACCCCTACGACCTCTTCGCCTCGTTGGACATCCCCAACTCCGGCATCTGGGGTCTCGGAGCAAGCACGCTGATCTACTGGGTCGCGGTGCTCGGACTGGTCGCGATCGGCTCGGCGTTCTTCATCAGACGCGACGCCTGAGGGAACGCGCGCCGTCTCGTACGACAGCACTGATCGCGTCGCGAGCCCCGGCTGAGCGAGAGTGGACACCGGACCGGCGTAGGTAAGCGAGACGGCGCTGGCGGCGACGGCGATGCGACGACGCATCTGCACCCTCGGCAACGGAGCCTCAACCGGTGGCTCGCCGGGGACGGCGGGTCCACTTGAGTAGAGTCGCCGGCGTGCAGCGACCTCTGGTAGTCGGATTCGACCTCGACATGACGCTCTTCGACACGAGGCCGGGTGTGAAGCGGGTGTGGGAGGCGCTGGCCGCCTCAACCGGCCTTGACGTGGACGCGGACCTCGTGGTCTCCCGGCTCGGCCTGCCGCTTGCTGCGGAGATGGCGAACTGGCTGTCGCCCGACCTCGTCGACGACCATGTCGCGCGCTACCGCTCCGTGTACGCCGACCACGCCATCGGGCCTACGCTCCTGCTGCCCGGCGCGCGTGGCTCCCTCGAGGCGGTCAAGGCGGCAGGAGGACAGACGGTGGTGGTGACCGCGAAGCTCGCCGCCCATGCACAGCTGCACGTGGACCATGCCGGGCTCGACGTTGACATGGTCGTCGGCGACGTCTGGGGCGAGGGGAAGGGCAGCGTGCTGGTCGAGCACGGCGCGTCGGTGTATGTCGGCGATCACGTCCTCGACGTCGCAGGCGCCCGGGTTGGCGGAGCGGTCTGCGTAGCGGTGGCGACGGGACCCTGCACGGCTGACGAGCTGGCCGCGGCCGGTGCCGACGTCGTCCTGGCCGATCTCACCGAGTTCCCGCAGTGGCTGGAGCGGCATCTCCTCGAGCGGCGGCTTGTCGCGCTGGATGAGCGGTTGCGTGACCTGGGCACCGTCATGGTGGCGTTTAGCGGCGGCGCCGACTCGGCATTTCTCCTCGCGGCGGCCGCGCGGGCGTTGGGAACCGACAAGGTGGTGGCGGCGACCGCGCTTTCCGATTCGCTGCCCGAGGCCGAGCGGGGACCGGCCCAGGCGTTCGCCGCCCAGCTCGGAATCCGGCATGTCAGCCCGTCGACCCACGAGATGGAGCGGGCGGGATACCGGTCTAACGCGGGTGACCGTTGCTACTTCTGCAAGGCCGAGCTCGTCGAAGTACTCACGCCGCTCGCCGCCGAGCTCGGGCTCGCGGTCGTCGCAACCGGCACCAACGCGGACGACGCGCTGGCCGGGTTTCGCCCCGGCATCCGGGCAGCGGCCGAACGCGGTGCGGCCACCCCCTTGCTGGATGCAGGCCTCACCAAGGCCGACGTACGGGCGGCGTCACAGGCTTGGGGGCTGCCGACGTGGGACAAGCCGGCAGCGGCCTGCCTGTCGTCTCGGATCGCCTACGGCATCGAAGTGACGCCCGCACGGCTGTCCCGGGTCGAGCGGGCCGAGGTCGCCGTCCGGGCGGCGCTCGCCGACCACGACATCGTGACCGCCCAGCTGCGGGTGCGCGACCTCGGCGACGAAGCCCGGGTGGAGATCGACCCGGCAGCTGTGGCCAGCCTCGGCGGCGGCGACGATCCTGCGATGCACAGCGTGCTCGACGCCGTCCGCGCCGCCGGGTTTCCCGCCGCCTCGGTCGACCCTTCGGGCTTCCGGTCCGGATCGCTGAACGCCCTCCTGCCCGATCCCCAACGCTACCGCTGATCCCTCGAGTCGCTCCCCCTTCCCGGCCCCCCGCCGCCTGCATCTGCCATGTGAACACTGACTGTGCAGTGTTCACATGGCAGATCCGCCGTGGAGTGTGTATTTGCCCTCCGCACATGTGCCTCGCAGCCTGTAGGATTGAGGCACTGCCCCCGTGACAGCGGGGGCGTTGTTGTGTTTCGGGTCTGACTTTCGTGAGGTTCACAGTGCCAACGGGCAAGGTCAAGTGGTACGACGCTGACAAGGGCTTCGGCTTTCTCACCACCGACGACGGGGGTGACGTCTTCGTGCGCTCGGACTCTCTGCCGTCAGGCGTTGAGTCGTTGAAGTCGGGCAGCCGCGTGGAGTTCGGACTCGTCCAGGGGCGCAAGGGCGACCAGGCGATCCAGCTGAGCGTGCTCGAGCCCACCCCGTCGGTCGCCAAGGCCATGCGCAAGAAGCCCGAGGACATGGTCAACATCGTCGAGGACCTGATGAAGCTGCTGGAGAACCTCGAGCGGACCTATCGGCGCGGCCGTCATCTCGAGCCTCGTTCGGCCAAGCAGACCGCCACGCTGTTGCGCGCCCTTGCGGCCGAGCTTGAGCTGAGCTGACCCGGGTCTAGAGCCTCGTTCGGCCAAGCAAACCGAGCTTGAGCTGGCCCGGTCTCGGGTTGAGTTGACCGTTCAGCCCGGCCGAGCTTGCGCTGAGCTGACCCGGTCTCGGGCCGAGCTGACGTTCAGCCGGTCGGGCTGAGCTGGCCGTTCGGCCCGGTTGGGCTGAGCTGACCTGGCTCAGCCAGGGGCTGGGCGGTCACGCAGGGCCGGGTCGGGCGCGTGCAGCCGAACGGTTCGCGACGACGAGGCCGCGCAGCACGAAGACGAGCCAGCCGATCAGCAGCGCAGCCACGATGAAGAGGCCGAGCTTCGCGACCAGCGGCATGAACACGCCGACGAAGCCCCCGATGACCCAGGACAGCTGGAGCAGGGTCTCCGATCTGGCGAAGACGCTGGTCCGCACCGCCTCGGGGACTTCGCGCTGGATCAGGGCGTCCAGGGAGAGCTTGCCGAGTGACTGGCTCATGCCGGCCACCAGCCCGAGCACCATGGCGGGAATCAGACCGAAGAACAGCGCGGCGTAGACCGCGGCGACGGCGTCGACGACGAGTGTGATCAACACGATGCCCTCCGGTTTGCGGGCGCGCAGCGTCGAACCGGTGAACGTGCCGAGCGTGCTGCCTACGCCGGCCGACCCGATGACGAGTGCGAGCAGCAAAGTCTTGCGGTCCTCCCAGCCCTGGATCGGCTCGTTGCGCAGCAGGAACGCCATGAACATCGTGAGGAAGCCCGACAGCACCCGCAGCCCCGCGTTGCAGCGCAAGGCGGTGACAACGACAGGTGTGACGCCGAACCTGCGTGCACCGTGACCGGACTCGGTCATGTCGCGTATCCCTACCTGCTCCTCGCCGGTCGAGGAGTCGACCCGCGCCGGCAGCAGGATCGCGAGCACGGTGCCGGCGATGAAGACGAGAGTGGCGTAGCGCAACGACCAGTCCGGCCCGATCCAGGAGGTCAGCCCTGCGATCGGGGCGGAGATGGCGGCTCCAGCGATGCCGGCGAGCGAGATGCGGGAGTTGGCCTTGACCAGGGTGAGTCCGTCAGGAATCACCCGGGGTACGGCGGAGGCCCGCGTCACGCCGTACGCCTTCGACGCGATCAGGCAGGCGAGCGCCGCCGGAAACATCCAGGCCGACTCGCTCGCGACCGCTCCGGCGAGTGACCAGCAACCGAGCGCCCGCAGCGCCATGGTGGCTCCGATGGCCCAGCGTCGGCCGCGGCGGAAGCGGTCGAGGAATGGCCCGATCAGCGGCGCCATCACCGCGAAGGGCAGCATCGTGATGCCGAGGAACAGCGCAATCTGCCCGCGTGCCTGGTCGCTCGGCACCTGGAAGAACAACGTGCCTGCCAGCGAGATCGCGAGCGCCGCGTCGCCCGCGGCGTTGAACGCGTGCAGCTCGATCAGCCGGTAGAGCCCGGTCTCACCTGCGCCGCTGGCTGAGGATGCGCGCCGCGCCACGCGGAACGCCCCTGAGGCCGCTCGTCCGGAGAACTGCGCGGCCCGGCGTCCCGCCATGGTTGCCTTGCGCGCGCGGGCCTGGTCGGCGGGAGACCGCCCGCGACTGCCCGCGAGGTGACCCGTCAACCCGTAGTCGGGGCCCGCCGCGCCCGGGCTGCCAGCATCGGAATCCGAAGCACCTGAATTCACAGCACCAGGACTCACCGTGCCGGGACTCACCGCACCGGGACTCACAGCACCGGGGGCAGAACCGCCGGCGGTGTTGGCGCGGTGGTCCTCGGCATCGGGTGGCACTTCTCTATCCTGCCTTGCGTGAGCGACAACCGGGGCGCTCCCGAGAGGCCAGCCCCGACAAACCTGTCAGACGAACCTTGCCTGATTCGTCAAAGCCGCTCCCATGGGGGAGAATCAGGCCGTGGCTGCCACAACCCGGTCCCTTAAAGCCGACCCTGCGCTGGTCGCCTCCACGGACGTGGCGCGCGCCGCGCTCGCCGAGGAGGTGTCGACCGACCAGTTCGGCGAACACCTGGGCACGACGGCCGAAGCCGAGCGCGTGGTCACCCACTTCTTCGCGGCGACCAAGGCCGGGTACGCCGGATGGCGATGGGCCGTGACGCTGGCTCGCGCGCCGCGGCAGAAGGCCGCAACCGTCGACGAGGTGGTGCTCCTTCCCGGGTCAGGCGCCTTGACCGCGCCGGCCTGGGTTCCGTGGAAGGACCGGGTCGCCAAAGACGATCTCGGCCCGGGTGACCTCGTGCCCGTGACCGAGGACGACATCCGCCTGGTCCCGGGTTATCTGGTCGGCGACGAGGCCTTGGATGCGCAAACGGCGCGTGAGGTCCGTGACGTGACCCGCGAGCTTGGCCTCGGACGTGAGCGGGTGCTCTCGGTCGAGGGCCGCGAGGAGGCGGCCGAGCGCTGGATTTCGGGATCGGGCGGCCCGGACACTCCGATCGCGCAAGCTGCGCCGGCTCACTGTGCGTCGTGCGGCTTCCTGGTTCGTCTGAGCGGACCGCTCGCGGGGAGCTTCGGCGCATGCGCCAACGCGTCGTCGCCGAGTGACGGTCAGGTGGTGTCCTGCGACCACGGCTGTGGCGCCCATTCCGACGTACGCCCGGAGCAGTCGCAGCACCAACCCTCCTCCAGTAACCCGGTGCACGACACGCTCACCTGGGATACGTGGGACACCTGGGGCGACAGCGAGATCGAGGTCATCACCCGTTGAGCCGCGGCGGCGACGCTCGAAGCGGCGGTGACGCTCAGAGACCGGCCGCGCCGAGCGGGCTGGTCTCGACCTCCTGCTCCGGCGACGTCGCCAGGCGCCTACGACGGCGCCGACAGTACTCCAGGCCGAGCAGCCCCAGCCCGACCCCGGCGAGGCACGTCCACAGCCACCAGGCGCGGCCGTGGTCGACCAACGTGGAGTAGAACGGCAGCAACCCCACGAAGGCGATCAGCCAGAGCACGGTGCCGACGGTGACGGTCCGCACCCCGGTGACGTCGAGCGGTTGCACTGTGCCCGTGACATACGTCTTGCGTCGGGTGTCGCCCTTGTCGATCCCGGGAGGCTCGCCGAAGGCGTCCGGATCGCTCACCGCCTGAGTCGGGGGGTCCGTCCGCCTGCCTCGCCGCTCGATCACCCGACCAGAGTACGCCGTTGGAAAGTCCGCGTTTCGCGGGCTCGAACCGTGGTAGCGACCGGGCCGTCGCCCTAAGGTGAGCGCGTGAGTTCTCCCTCAAAGACCCAGGCGCCAGGCATGGTGTCGGCGCTGGACAGGTACTTCGCCATCACCGAGCGGGGCTCCACCATCAGCAGTGAGCTGCGAGGTGGCATCGTCACCTTCTTCACGATGTCCTACATCGTGGTCCTCAACCCGTTCATCCTCGGGGCTGCCCTCGACGTCGACGGCTCGTTCATCACTGGAGGCAGCAACGGCGCAGACCTGGCCCAGATCGCCGCGGTGACCGCGCTCGCCGCCGGCGTGTTGACGATCCTCATGGGCGTGGTCGCGAACTACCCGCTCGCCATCGCCGCCGGCCTGGGACTCAACGCGTTCATCGCCTTCACCGTCGCGGCGGGCATGACCTGGGCTGATGCCATGGGTCTGGTCGTCCTCGAGGGCATCATCATCTTGGTCCTCGTGCTCACCGGCTTTCGGACCGCGGTGTTTCGTGCTGTGCCGCGCCAGCTGAAGATCGCCATCAGCGTCGGCATCGGCTTGTTCATCACGCTGATCGGCTTCTTCGACGCGGGCTTCGTCAACCGCCCGTTCACGGCGAACTCGCCGCCTCTCGAGCTGGGCATAGGTGGGGTACTGACCGGGTGGCCGGTGCTCGTCTTCGTGCTGGGCCTGCTCCTCATGGTCACGTTGTACTCCCTGCGGGTGAAGGGCGCGATCCTCATCGGCATCATCGTGGCCACCGTGATCGCCATCGTGATGGAGGCCATCGGTAGCTTCGGCAACCAGGGCTACGACTTCGTCAAGAACGAGCTCGTCAACCCCGGGGGCTGGAACCTCACCGACCCGAAGGTCCCCGACTCGGTGGTGAAGACACCTGACTTCTCATTGCTCGGCAACTTCTCGCTGTTCGGCGGTTTCGCGGACGCCGGGATCGTCACGGCGACGCTCTTCGTCTTCACACTGCTCCTGGCAGACTTCTTCGACACGATGGGCACGATGACGGCGATCGGCGCCGAGGCCGGCCTGCTGGATGAGACCGGGATGCCTCCGCACACGCAGCGCATCCTGGTCGTCGACTCGCTGGCCGCCGCGGCGGGAGGCGCTGCCTCGGCGTCGAGCAACACGTCATACATCGAATCGGCATCCGGCGTCGGCGAAGGTGCCCGCACCGGTCTCGCGAGCGTCGTGACAGGTGTGCTGTTTCTGCTCACCACGTTTCTTGCGCCGCTCGTGGCGGTGATCCCCCAGGAGGCGGCAGCGCCCGCGCTCGTCCTTGTCGGCTTCTTGATGATGAGCCAGGTCAAGGACATCGACTGGGATGATGCCGAGATCGCGATCCCGGCGTTCCTCACTATCGTGCTGATGGCGTTCTCCTACTCGATCTCGGCCGGGATCGGCGCCGGCTTCATCGTTTACGTCGTGCTCAAGGTCGCCCGGGGCAAGGCGGCCGCGCTGCACCCGCTGATGTGGGTGATCGCCGTGATGTTCGTGCTCTACTTCGCCATCAACCCGATCGGCGGCTGGCTGGGCGTCAGCTGATCGTCGCCAATGGCGTCGACCGGAGCGAAAGACCTGGGGAATTAATTAGCATTGCTAATGAGTTACGCTAAGCGTATGTCTACCCACGTCACCAGCCTCGCCCGTACCGATGCCGGCCTCGCCAGCTCGATGCGGGTTTCCGTCATGCGACTGTCGCGGCGGCTGCGTAACGAGCGTGACGCCAGCGACGACCTCAGCGCCAACCACCTCGCGGTCCTCGGGACCCTGTGGCGAGGCGGCGCCATGACGATTGGCGAGCTCGCTGCGGTCGAAAAGGTCCAACCGCCGTCGATGACCCGCACCGTCAACTCCCTGTGTGAAAAGGGTCTGCTGACCCGCGCTGCGCACGCCCACGACAAACGCCTTGTGGTCATCTCTTTGACCGAGTCTGCTGAGCGGGTCATCGTCGAATCGCGCCGCCGCAAAGAAGCCTGGCTGACGCGCAGACTCCGCGAGCTGACCCCTTCCGAACGCCAGATCCTTCGCGATGCGGCACCTATCCTAGAGCGCCTCTCCCACGCATGAGCCCTACCTTTCAAGCACTATCCATCCGCAACTTCCGCCTCTACTCCATGGGCGGCCTCATCAGCAACACCGGAACCTGGATGCAACGCGTCGCCCAGGACTGGCTGGTGCTCGAGCTCACGCACTCCGGCACCGCCCTCGGCATCACCACCGGTCTGCAGTTCCTGCCGTTCCTGCTCGTGACGCCCTTCGCTGGCCTGATCGCCGACCGCTATCCCAAGCGGCGGCTCCTGATGGCCACCCAGCTCTCCCTGGCCGTGTCCGCCGGGCTGCTCGGGCTGCTGGCGGTCACTGGCACCGCGACCGTGTGGTACGTCTACGCCCTAGCGCTGCTCTTCGGCGTCGGTACGGCGTTCGACGCTCCCGCGCGTCAGTCGTTCGTGGTCGAGATGGTCGGCCGTGACAACCTGCCGAACGCCGTTGGGCTCAACTCCGCCTCGTTCAACCTGGGACGCATCGTCGGGCCCGGCCTGGCCGGTCTGCTGATCGCCGCGCTCGGATCCGGTGTCACCGCCACCGGATGGGTCATCTTGCTCAACGCGGTGAGCTACCTCGCGGTGATCGGCTCCCTGCGGGCGATGCACGGCTCTGAGCTGAGCCCGTCGCCTCTAGCAGTGCGCGCCAAGGGTGCCCTGCGTGACGGGGTTCGCTACGTGCTGGCCCGCCCCGACCTCATCTTCGTGTTCATCGTGGCCTTCTTCGCCGGCACGTTCGGGCTGAACTTCCAGATGACCACCGCGCTCATCGCGACCGGCACCTTCCACAAAGGCGCCGGTGAGTACGGCCTGCTGGGCTCCGTGATGGCGATCGGCTCCCTGACCGGGGCCCTGCTGGCGGCGCGGCGCGGGTATCCGCGGCGGCTCGTGCTCGTGCTCGCGGCCGGATCCTTCGCCGTGGCGGAGATCGTGGCCGGGCTGATGCCGACGTACTGGCTGTTTGCCCTCTGGCTGCCGGTGGTGGGCGTGTGCGCGCTGACGATGCTGAACTCGCTGCAGACGGTCGTCCAGCTGAGCGTCGACGCCGATATCCGAGGCCGCGTGATGGCCCTCTACATGATGATCCTCATGGGCGGCACCCCGTTCGGGGCACCGGTCGTCGGCTGGGTAGGGGAAACGTTCGGCGCGCGTTGGACCCTGATCGGCGGTGGGCTGGCGACGCTGGTCGCCGTCATCTTGGCGACCGCCTGGCTTATGCGGGCCCAGGACCTCCACATCTCGGATGTGTCGGTGCGCCATGCCAAGGTGGCGGCATGACAGACACCACGCTGGCGCCAGAGCGCTACTTCACCTTGATCGACGCCGACACCGAACGGCTCCTCGCGATGGGCGAACTCGGCCTGACAGAGCCGGTTCCCTCGTGTCCCGGCTGGGATGTCGCCGAGGTTGTGTGGCACACCGCAGGCGTCTACGAGCACAAGGTCCGGGTGATGGCCGACAACGCATTCCCCGACCCGTGGCCGCCGGCCGACTTCGAGAGCCGTGAGGAGCTCGTCTTCCTGCGTGAGGCCAGGCAGGACCTGTTCGACGAGTTCGCCCGCCACGCCCTCGACGAGCAGACCACGACATTCTCCGCCGCCGACACCACGATCGGCTTCTGGGTACGCCGGATGGCACTCGAGGTCGCGGTCCACCGCTACGACGCCGAGCTGGCCCACCGCCGGCCGACCCCGATCCCCGACGACCTCGCCGTGGACGGCATCGACGAGGTCCTGCGGGTCATGCTCGCAGGTCCGTGGTGGGACGGGCGCATGCAGAATGAGCACCCGGTCGATGCGATCGTCGCCGTCGAGGCCGGTGGCCGGAGATGGGTCTGCGACGTGCGGGCCACATCCGTGTCCGTCACCTCGGCTGAAGGCGCCGGAGGCCCAGAGGCAGTTGCCACCGTGTCGGGCGCTCCCGAGCTGGTCTTCCTGTGGCTATGGGGCCGGGTCGGGGACGCCGACGTCGGGCTCAGCGGCGACCCGACTGTCGCGGCCGAGTTCCGGCGTCGTCTCGTGGAGTGCTCGAGATGACCGAGTAGCGTCGGTCCAGTGCACCCCCGCTACCGCCGACTCATCATCTCGGGGGCGCTGATCCTGCTCCTGGTGATCGTCGTGGTGGCGTCGTTGTGGGGAGGCTCGTGATGAGCGCCACCCTGGCCGAGGCCCACGCCACGCTGCATGCTTTGCTGGCCGACTCCGAGCACCTGGTCAAGGCCGTGGCATCCGGTCGGCAACGCAACGCCACCGTGCCGTTTCGTCGGGTCGAGCTGCGCTACGTCGACCTCGCGGTGGGCAGGCGGCTGCAACTCACGTCGTACGACGACACCCAGGCGCACACCCGCAACGTCGAGCTGAACGAACCGGCCGAGACGGAGATCGGCGCGTTGCTCGCCGAGCCGTACTCCCGCTGGCACCTGCAGACCACGACGGAGACCGTGCAGCTGCGCGTGTCGAAGCGGGGTCGTCCGCTGCTGCACCGTGGGCTCACGCAGGACCAGGTGGTCGACCGGGCGCATGACCGGTCCAAGCAGCGACGGCTCGACGCCTCCGACCCAGTTTTCCACCTGCTCGGGGTGACAACGGCTGACGGCCGCGTCAAGCCGACCCGCGTCGCGAAGTTTCGGCAGGTCCAGGACCTGCTGACCCTGCTCGACCCCGTCATCGACAGCGCCATCACGCTCGGTCCGGGGCCGGAACTGTCAGTCGATCGACCTCTGCGGGTGGTCGACCTCGGCTGCGGCAACGCCTACCTGACGTTCGCCACGTTCCGCTATCTCACCGCAGTCCGAGGGCTGCCCGTGCGCGCTGTCGGGGTCGACGTCAAGGCGCAGGCGCGGGCCCACAACCGCGACGTGGCCGACCAGCTCGGCGTCGGTGGGCAGTTGAGCTTTGTCGCAAGCGCCATTGGCGCTGCTGATGTGGATGAGCCGGTGGACCTCGTGCTGGCCCTGCATGCCTGCGACACCGCCACCGACGAGGCGCTTGCACGTGCGGTCCGGTGGCGTGCCCCGGTCATCTTGGCGGCGCCGTGTTGCCACCACGACATCCAGCGCCAGCTCGACGCGCGGCGGGTGCCGTCGCCGTACCAGCTCGTCACCCGGCATGCGATCTTGAAGGAGCGGCTCGGCGATGTGCTCACCGACGCGCTGCGCGCCGCGATCCTTCGTCTGGTCGGCTACCGGGTCGAGGTCGTGGAGTTCGTCGACTCGCGACACACTCCACGCAACGTGCTGATCCGTGCCGTGCGCACGTCGACGGGTCCGACCGACGAGACGCAACAGGCCTTCCGCGAGCTGGTCTCCGCCTGGGCGGTGCGACCGGCGCTGGCCGACATGCTGTGCGACTACAGTCCCGAGCTTGCGGCGCTGATGTCGTCCGGGGCGCGCGCCGGCTTGCTGGAAGGTATGGCCGGTGCCGAAGAGCAGGCGTAGGTGGCGATGGCCGCGAACCGCCGTGGCGGTGAGCCTGCTGGGCGCTTCGGTGGCGCTGGCTGCCGGCTCGTCGTACGCGGACAACGACAAGCCGACCGTCGTCTTCACGATCGGGCCCGCGGAGATCGACGAGTCGAGCTCGCTGGTCGTGAGCACGGCGCATCCCGGGCTCGTCTACACCGCCAACGACTCCGGCGTCGTGGCCACCGTCTACGTGCTCGACGCCGACACCGGGGCGCTCGTCGGCAGGACCGTGCTGGCCGGTGTCGATCCCGTCGACGTGGAAGCGCTGGCCACCGGCGGCGACTCTTCTCTGGTCGTCGCCGACATCGGGGACAACGGTTCCGACCATGCCAGCATCACGATCTACCGCATCAGCCAACCTGGACATGGGTCGGCTGAGGTTGGGGCCAGGCGGGTGTCGCTGACCTATCCGGACGGCCCCCGCGATGCCGAGTCGGCGCTCTACGACACGAGCTCGGGTCGGGTCTTCGTGGTGAGCAAGGTGTATGCCGGTGCGCGCGTGTACCGGACTCCGCCTGACGTCTTCTCCCGACACCACGCTGTGCTTCGGCCGATCGCTGAGGCCCCGGCGCTCGCTACGGACGCGACCTTCCTATCCGGCGGTGACCACGTCGTGGTCCGCAGCTACCTGACGGCCACCGTCTACACCTATCCGGGCTGGCACCGCGTCAAGGTGCTGCCGCTCCCACTCGAGCGCCAGGGCGAGTCGGTCGCGGCACCCGCGGGGGGACGGGAGATCTGGGTCGGAAGCGAGGGCCCCCACTCCAGAGTGCTGGCGGTTCGGCTGCCCGACCTCAGCCCGCCTGACCCCGCCTCGGCACAGCCGACGACCGGTTCGGCCACCACGGCGAGTCACCCGACCGCCGTGGACCGAGGACCGTTCAAACAGGCGGCCTTCATCGTGGCCACGGTCGCGGTCAGCCTCCTCGCGGTCGTGGCGGTCGCCACCGTTGTCGCCTACCGGCGCCATCGCTCCCGCCGGGCCTGACCGAGCGTCAGCGACGTCGGCGCTAGCGGCCCCCAGCACGGCTGGCCAGGCATACCCGGACGATCCTCGGGTACGTCGCCTGCACCCCGACCCCATTAAGGAGATGCCCAATGAGCAACACGGCCTTCGGCTACACGTTGATGACGGAGCAGTCCGGGCCGCGGCAGATCGTCGACTACGCGCGCCGCGCGGAGGAGGCGGGCTTCGACTTCGAGGTGATGAGCGACCACTACTTCCTGTGGCTGGAGGAGCAGGGCCATGCGGCGTACGCCTGGTCAATGCTGGGAGCGGTCACCCAGGTCACCGACACGGTCGAGCTGATGACCTATGTCACCTGTCCGCTGATGCGCTACCACCCGGCCGTCGTCGCGCAGAAGGCGGCGACGATCGCCCTCTTGTCCGAGGGGCGGTTCGTGCTCGGGCTCGGAGCCGGCGAGAACCTCAACGAGCACGTCGTCGGGGCAGGCTGGCCGGCTGCCAATGTCAGGCACGAGATGTTCACGGAAGCGGTCGACATCATCTCCGCGCTCTTCGACGGGGGCTATGTGAACTACTCGGGGCACCACTACCGCGTCGACTCCGCAAAGATCTGGGACCTGCCCGAGCAGCGCGTGCCCATCGCGACCGCCGTGTCGAGAACACAGTCGATCGAGAAGTTCGCCCCGCTGGCCCAAGCGCTCGTCGCCGTTGAGCCCAATCCTGACCTCGTCGAGCAGTGGCGCGCAGCCAACCCCAGTGCCACTCGGGCGATCGGCCAGATGCCGATCTGCTGGGACACCGACCGCGACGCGGCCATCGAGCGAGCGCACGCTCAGTTCCGGTGGTTCGGAGGCGGCTGGAAGGTCAACGCCGAGCTGCCCGGGCCGGCAGGCTTCACGGGTGCCAGCCAGTTCGTGCGCAAGGAGGACGTGGCCGACTCCATCCCGTGCGGTCCCGACGTGGACGCGATCGTCGAGGGAGCGCGCGCGTGGGTGGACGCCGGCTTCACCGACCTAGCCTTCGTGCCGGTGGGTGACGAGGGCCAGTCGGAATTCCTGGGCTTCGCCGAGTCGACCCTGCTGCCGGCGCTGCGAGCAGAGCTCGACTGATGGAGGCACCGTGCGGCGGCCGCGCCAGGTGCGGCGGCCGGCCGGTCAGAGGTGGTCGAGGCTCCAGTCGATGCAGTGGGTCAAGGCCTCGACGTCAGCAGGGTCGACGGCGGGGAACATGGCGACCCTGAGCTGGTTGCGGCCGAGCTTGCGGTAGGGCTCGGTGTCGACGACACCGTTCGCGCGCAGCACCCGGGCGATCGCGTCGGCGTCGGCGACGGGGTCGAAGTCGATCGTGCCGACGACGAGGGACCGGTCTGCCGGCTCGACCACGAAGGGGGTCGCCACCGGCGACTTCTCGGCCCAGCCGTACAGGATGGTGGACGACTCAGTCGTGCGCTCGACCGCTCCAGACAGGCCGCCGAGTGAGCCGAGCCAGTCGATCTGCTCGGCCAGCAGGAACAACGTCGCCAGCGAGGGCGTGTTATAGGTCTGGTCGGCCGCGGAGTTGTCGACAGCCGTCTGGAGGTCGAGGAACGCTGGGATCCAGCGGTTGCTCGCTTTGACCTGGGCGGTCCGCTCGAGCGCCCGGGGCGACATCAGGGCGATCCACAGGCCGCCGTCGGAGCCGAAGCACTTCTGCGGCGCGAAGTAGTAGACATCGGCATCCCGGATGTCGACCGGCAGGCCACCCGCTCCGGACGTGGCGTCAACGAGGACCAACGCGTCTGGGTCGGCGCCGGGGACCCGGCGTACCGGCGCCATCACACCCGTCGAGGTCTCGTTGTGCGGCCAGGCGTAGGCGTCGACGCCGTCCTCGGCATACCCCACCGGCCGAGTGCCGGGCGGCGACGTCACGACGGTCGGTGAGCCGAGGAAGGGCGCCGACTGCGCGGCCGTGGCGAACTTCGCGGAGAACTCTCCGAACGACAGGTGCTGGCTGCGCTCGCGGATGAGGCTGAAGGTGGCAATGTCCCAGAAGGCGGTGGAGCCGCCGTTGCCGAGTACCACACGGTAGCCGTCGGGAAGAGCGAACAGGTCCGCGAGCCCCTCACGGAGCCGGCTCACGACGCCTTTGACGGTCGTCTGACGATGCGACGTACCGAGGAAGCCTCTGCCGGTGGCGGCCAGCGCGTCGAGCGCCTCGGGTCGTACCTTGCTCGGCCCCGCACCGAACCGGCCGTCGGCCGGCAGCAGGTCAGCGGGGATGCGGAGGTCGGGCATGAGCTGCCGGCCTTTCGGGGTGTCGACGGCAGTGGATGAGACCACGAGCCCCTGACATTGTGCCAACCCCCGCCGGCGCCGGCGTCAGGGGCAAGAGGCGGGTGTTGTCTCAGTCGGCCCACTCCGGCTGCCAACCGGTGACGGACTCGGCGCTTCGCGTCGCCGGCCCCGAGTAGAGGGCCGAGGGCCGGATGAGTCGGCCGGTCTTCTTCTGCTCCAGGATGTGCGCGCTCCAGCCCGCAGTGCGCGCGCAGGTGAACATCGACGTGAACATATGCGGCGGCACCTCGGCGAAGTCCAGCACGATCGCCGCCCAGAACTCGACGTTGGTCTCCAGCACCCGGTCGGGGCGGCGTGCCCTCAGCTCCTCGAGCGCAGCCTTCTCGAGCGCGAGCGCGACCTCGTAGCGAGGCGCGGACAACTCGAGCGCGGTGCGCCGCAGCACGCGGGCGCGTGGGTCCTCGGCTCGGTAGACACGGTGGCCGAACCCCATCAACCGCTCGCCCCTATCGAGCAGCTCCTTGACGTAGGGCGCAGCGTCACCACGGCGCTCGACCTCGGCGATCATGTGCAGCACGCGCGCCGGAGCGCCGCCGTGCAGGGGGCCCGACATCGCCCCAACAGCCGCGGACAGGCTCGCCGCCACATCCGCGCCCGTCGACGCGACGACGCGAGCGGTGAACGTGGAGGCGTTCATGCCGTGCTCGGCGGCTGAGGTCCAGTAGGCGTCGACGGCCTTGATGTGGTCAGTGTCGGGCTCGCCGCGCCAACGGCGCATGAAGCGCTCGGTGATGGTGCTCGACCTGTCGATCTCATTCTGCGGGACCATGGGCAGCCCCACACCGCGAGCGGCCTGAGCGACGTACGACAGCACCATGACCGCGGTGCGCGCGAGGTCCTCGCGGGCCTGCTCGTCTGTCTCGTCGTAGAGCTGACGCATGCCCCAGGCCGGCGCGATCATCGCGATCGCGCTCTGCACGTCGACTCGGATGTCACCGGAGTGGACGGGGATCGGGTATGGCTCGGCCGGGGGGAGTCCAGGCTCGTAGCTTCCGTCGACCAGCAGGCCCCAGACGCGGCTGAACGGGACGCGTCCGACCAGGTCTTCGATGTCCACTCCGCGGTATCGCAGTGCGGAGCCTTCCTTGTCGGGCTCGGCGATCTGCGTCTCGAATGCGACGACACCTTCGAGCCCATGATGGACCTCTGCCATGACGTGCTCCTCGCTCCTATCCGGCGCTGCGACTCATTGTGGACCCTGACGACGCGCTCGGCAGTGCGTCGTGACTCGGTGTCTCAAGGGGCGAGCCGCTCGACCACCCAGCTGCCGTCGTCGACGCGTGAGTAGCGGATGCGGTCGTGCATCCTGCCGGGGCGGCCCTGCCAGAACTCGACGCTGTGGGGTCGCACGAGGAAACCCGCCCAGTGGGGAGGTCGAGGCACGACGTCCGCGCCGTCGAACCGGTCCGACTCGTGGGCGTAGCGGTCATGCAGGAATTCGCGATCCGGTACGACCTGCGACTGTGGCGATGCCCAGGCACCGAGCTGGGAGCCGCGCGGACGAGAGGCGAAATAGGCATTCGCCTCGGCGTCGTCGACGACACTGGCCATGCCGTCGATGCGGACCTGGCGCTCCAATGGATGCCAGGGAAACAGCAGCGCGCACGCAGGATTGGCAAGCAGCTCCTCGCCCTTGCGGGACTGCAGGTTCGTGTAGAAGACGAAGCCACGCGTATCGACCGTCTTGAGCAACACCATGCGCGACGAGGGCACACCGGCTCGGTCGGCGCTAACCACCATCGCGTTCGGCTCGTGCAGGCCGACCTTGCGAGCAGCGTCGAGCCAGCCGATGAACGCGATGACCGGGTCCGGATCAAGGTCTGCCTCGGTGAGGCCGCGGTCCTCGTACTCCTTGCGCCAGGAGGCGACGTCACGAGAGATATCGTCGGAGGAGTCAGGCGTCATGCAGGTGAATCTATCGAGCCCCGCCAGTTTGGTCCGGGCATGGGCAAGCCCGCGGGCCGGTCATGGCATGGACCACGGCTGGATGGACTCTTCCAGCGCCCGCGGGCTCGGGTAGCTAGTGGGAATTCGCTACGCGTCCAACGTCGTGCGACCGCCTAGCGGCTAGCCACCTCACAAGTCCGTTGAGAACACATCTGGCGGACCACCTCCTCTCATGTGTGGATTCACCGTACGTCGCTCGACGAGCGCGGGCAAGCGGGTTGCGGCACAGATCGAGGTGGTGTCTCAGTCGCCTTGCTGCCTCGAGGGTCCCTCTGAGCTCAGGCTCTAAGGTGAGCCGGTGGTGCGAGGTTTCGGACGAGTGCTGACCGATGTGCGCCCGCTCCAGGTCTCGCTCGACTACCGACGCCTGTGGTTGGGGAGCACCGTGTCGCAGCTCGGCCAACAGATGACGGCGGTGACGATCGCCATCCAGGTCTTCGCGATCACCCACTCCACATTTTCGGTCGGACTCGTCGGGCTGTTCGCCCTCGTTCCGCTGATCACGTTCGGGCTGTACGGCGGCGCGTTCGCCGACGCCGTCGACCGTCGCCAGCTGGCGCTCGCAGCCTCGTTGGGCCTGTGGGTGCTGTCGCTCGTGCTGGTGGCGCATGCCGCGGCCGGACTCGAGTCGGTCTGGGTGCTGTATGCCGTTGTGGCCCTGCAGTCGGGGTTCTTCGCGGTCAACAACCCGACTCGGGCGTCGATCATCCCGCGACTGGTCCCGACAGAGCACCTGCCGGCCGCCAACGCGCTCGGCATGGCGTCGTTCAACCTGGGCTTCACCGTCGGCCCGCTGCTCGGTGCCCTCGCCATCGGGGCCGGCGGTTACACGTTCGCCTACTCGATCGACGCAGTCACGTTCACCGCAGCGCTCTACGCGCTCTTCCGGCTGCCGCCGATCCCGCCGCAGCCTCGCGAGGGGCAGGCGCTGACGCGCCCGGGCCTGCGCTCGGTCCTCGCGGGATTGCGCTTCCTCAGGCACGCCCGCAACGTGCGGATGACGTTCGTCCTCGACCTGTGCGCGATGGTGTTTGCCCAGCCGCGAGCTCTCTTCCCGGCGATCGCGGGAGGCTTCTTCGGCGGCGGCGTGCGCACCGTGGGGCTGTTGCAGGCGGCGCCGGCGATCGGGTCCCTCGCCGCCTTCGCCTTCTCCGGGTGGGTGAGCAAGGTTCGCCGGCAGGGAGCCGCGGTGGCACTCTGCGTGATCGTGTACGGCGGCGCGGTGGCGGCCTTCGGCTTTGCCCGGGTGCTGTGGTTGGGCGTGCTCTTCCTGGCACTCAGCGGCGCCGCCGACATGGTCAGCTCGGCGTACCGCTCGACCATTCTGCAGGTCGCGGCGCCTGACAACCTCCGAGGGCGACTCCAAGGCGTCTTCACCGTCGTGGTCGCCGGTGGCCCCCGGATGGGCGACTTCGTGGCGGGGTCAACGGCCGCCCTCACCACCCCGACGATCGCCTTGGCGGCCGGCGGGCTCGCTTGCGTGCTGGGAGTGCTGATCGCGAGTTCCCGTGAACGGGCATTCATGGCGTACGACGCCCGGCATCCTGTTGCCTGAGCGCCCCGGCTCCCGGGCACCACGGGGCGCGCATGAGCTGTCGGCGGGCCACGAGAGGATGAAGCATGAGTCGTCGCGCGGTCATCTTGTTCCTGGCGTTGGGAGTCGCCTGGGGGATTCCCTATCTGCTCATCAAGGTGGCGGTCGGTGAACTGTCGCCGACGCAGCTCGTGCTCGCGCGTACCCTGCTCGCTGCACTCCTGTTGCTGCCGGTGGCGGTCGTCAGGGGCGCCGTCGCTCCGGTGCTCAAGAGCTGGCGAGCGCTGCTTCTCTACACCCTTGTCGAGATCGCGATCCCCTGGGTCACGCTCGGCAGCGCGGAGCAGCGTCTGTCGAGCTCGCTCACCGGTCTGCTGATCGCCGCGGTTCCGCTGGTAGGTGTCGCGGTGGCATTTCCCACCGGGCGCGGCGAGCGCCTCGCTGCGACGGCTTGGCTCGGCCTAGGACTGGGGATCGCGGGCGTGGCAGCCCTCGTGGGGCTCGATGTGGGCGGCTCCGACCTGAGCGCGGTGGGCGAGGTGGGCATTACCGTCGTCGGTTATGCCCTCGGTCCGGCGATCTTGGCTCGACAGCTGCGCGACCTCTCCGGCTTGGGGGTTGTCGCGGTCTCGCTCACGCTGTGCGCCGTTGCCTATATCCCGATCGTGCTCCTCGGCGACGGGCTCCCGTCGTCGGTGCCGTCAGGTGGGGTCATCGCGTCGGTCGTGCTGCTGGCGTCGATCTGCACGGCGGCGGCATTCCTGCTGCTCTTCGCGCTGGTGGGTGAGGTGGGACCGGTGCGGGCAACCACGATCACCTACGTCAATCCGGCGGTGGCCGTCGTGGCCGGGGCCGTGGTGCTCGGGGAGCCCGTGACGATGTGGACCGTGATCGGCTTCGCCATGGTGGTGGCGGGCTCCTACCTGGTCAACCGTCACCCCACAGCCATCCGGCCCCCGGGGCCTAGGAAGGCGGTACCGGCTCAGGCGCAGACCGCGGACTGCTGAGGGCCGGTCACTGGGTGCGGGGGCGCTCAGCTCGGTGGTCTGGTGTGAAGCTGGTTGGGTCGACCGTCACCCAGGTGTGCTCTGCGCGAGCGATCGCGCAGCCGCCGGCGTCATACAGCGTCGTGGCGGTCATGGTCTTGCGGGCCTCGGCACCGACCAGGCCGCCCACGACGACAAGAGGCTCGCCGATGTGTGGCCTCCGCTCGGCCGCGGCCGTCATCCGACCGAGAACCATCGGTCGGGCCAGCAGGTCGGACGTCCAGCCTCCGGGGCAGTCCAGCGCCGACCACACGAACTCTGCCGCCACCGCCTCGCTGTGCCCGGCCCCGGCGAGAGATGCGTCGGGCGTCCACAGGCACGCCGTGCGGCCGGGAGCGAGGAGGCCCGGCTTCAGCCGCAGCCCGTCGCCGATCGTGCCGCAGACGAAGCACGAGGGAAATGGATGTGCTGCGAGCCCCTGGTACGCCGACTCGGCGGCTCGGGCGGCTTCCGCGTCCACGGGTGCGACCGGCTCGTCAGTGAAGGCGCCGGGCGACGCCTCGGCCACGACCGTGTCAAGCCACCTGAGCCGAGCAAGACCGGGCTCGACCTCGACCCGCATCGCAGTCTCCAGCGGAGGCGGCGAACGCAGAGTCACGGTCACCGGGTCAGGAGTCCCGATCAGGTACGCCGCGAGGCGCCCGGCCGTATAGCCACCGTTGCCCGACCGTGGTGGACCGGCGTAGCGCGATGCGATGGTCAGCGTCGAGGGCGGCGGGGCGGACGAGGTCACGGCAAGCCTGGTTAGCCGCTGCGCACGCGCTCGTACCGGGCCAGCGTCTCCCGCCGTTCGACCGCGTGGTCCACGATCGGGTCACGGGGGTCGTGGATCTGGTCGGTGGGCACGTCGCGCAGCTCTGCGACGTAGCGGCGGATGTAGCGGCCGTCGGGGTCGAACTTCTTGCCCTGGTCGATCGGGTTGAACACGCGAAAGTACGGTGCCGCGTCGGTGCCGCAACCGGCCGTCCACTGCCACCCATGCTGGTTGGAGGCCAAGTCGCCGTCGACCAGCCAGTGCATGAAGTGCCGCGCACCGTGCTGCCACTCGACATGCAGGTCCTTGACCAAGAAGCTGGCGACGATCATCCGGACCCGGTTGTGCATCCATCCCTCGGCTCTCAGCTGGCGCATGCCCGCGTCGACGATGGGGAAGCCGGTGCGTCCCTCCCGCCAGGCGTCGAACTGCGCGCCCGGCTCGTCGTAGTCGAGGTCGGCGAACTCCGGGTGGTAATAGTCGCGGGCGGAGTCGGGCCGGCGGGCCAGCACGTCGGCGTAGAACTCCCGCCAGGCAAGCTCCCCCCGATAGGTCTGCACCGAGCGCTTGTCCGCCGATGCCGAGGCGAGGTCGGCGAGCATCGTGCGAGGATGGATCTCGCCCCACTTGAGGTGTACCGACATGTGAGACGTGGTGTCGAGGTCGGGGCGGTTGCGCCCTGCAGCGTAGTCGCCGAGGTGGTCATTGAGGAAGGTGTGCCAGTGCCGCCGCGCTGCCTGCTCGCCTGCCGTTGGCAGCGCGAGATCGGGTGGCAGCTCACTCGTCGGCCAGTCGTCGGAGGCCACCGAGTGGTCCCATGCCACCGAGCGTGGCGTCGCAGGTGGCTGGCGCCAGCCGTGGTCGTTCCAGGCCCTCGCGAACGGCGTGAACACCTGGTAGCCGTGAGCCTGCTTGTTGAGCACCCGGCCGGGTGCGACGGCGTACGGCGACCCGGTACGCACCAGCGGCACCTCGCGCGCACGCAGCGCCGCCTCGACCGCGTCGTCACGCTGGGCGCCGTACGGCCCGAAGTCGGCTGCGATGTGAACGCTCGTCGCGCCGGACTCCTCGACGACCTTGTCGACCGCCTCGACCGGGTCGCCCGACCGCACGACCAGTCCGCCGATCCGGCTGGCATGCGCCTCGAGACTGGCGAGCAGGTAGGCCCTCCGGGACGGGCCGGCGGGCTCCCACAGGCGTGGGTCGAAGACGAACAGTGGGATCACGGAGTCTGCCGAGCGGATCGCCTCCACGAGTGCCGGGTTGTCCGCGAGCCGAAGGTCACGGCGGAACCACATCAGGGAGCACGACATGGTGACATCTTTGCTGACGGTCGCCGAGCCCTCAACCGCGGCTCCTCACCGCTGGGCTCTTACACTGGCGGGACGCTTGGGCCACAATGACCAGGCACGGACCTCAGACGGCGACAGGGGTGGCTACCGCGGCGTGACGGAACTCATCGATACCACCGAGATGTACCTTCGCACCGTCCTCGAACTCGAGGAAGAGGGTATCTTGCCGCTGCGGGCGCGCATCGCCGAACGGCTGCACCAGTCCGGCCCGACCGTTAGCCAAACCGTTGCGCGGATGGAGCGTGATGGGCTGCTCACCGTGGAGGGTGATCGCCACCTCGAGCTCACCGGGGAGGGACGCAGGCTGGCGACGCGCGTCATGCGCAAACACCGGCTGGCAGAGCGGTTGCTCCTTGACGTGATCGGCCTCGAGTGGCAAGACGTCCACGTCGAGGCGTGCCGGTGGGAGCATGTGATGTCGGAGACCGTCGAGCGCCGGCTCCTCGACATCCTCGACCATCCCACGATCTCGCCCTACGGCAACCCGATCCCGGGACTAGCCGAGCTGGGGGAGGGTGGCCTCGAGGAGGTCTTCCTCGACGGTGTGGAACCGCTTCACCAGGTCAGCATCGAGACCGAGCAGCGCGTCATCGTCGGTCGGATCGCTGAGCCGGCCCAAGCGGACGAGTCGCTGATGACGGCGCTGCGCCGGGTCGGAGCCCTTCCCGGCAAGGTCATCACGGTCGCGCGCGGCGCGGAGGGAATCTTGATCGCCAACACCGGTGAAACTGCCGAAATCGACGCCGAGGCAGCCTCACACCTGTTCGTACGTCGGCTTTGACATGCTCGGCGCACACCCTCGCCGGCGAAGCACCGGGCGGCCGTCCGCGGATGTCGGCCGTGCTGTCGTCGGGCTCGCCGCCGTGGCCCTGACCGTACTGCCCGGGTGCAGCGGCGGCGCCGGTGGCTCCGGTGGCTCCGCGGACTCTGCCCAAACCGCGTCGACGACCGGCGACTCCACAGCCACTGGCACCGGTCCTACGCTGCCGACGTTCACCGAAGGGGTCGGTCTGTCCGAGTGGCTGCCCTACCGAGACCTCGACGTGCGCGTGCTCGACTACGACCGGGCCGGGATCGCCAGCGACGCAGGCGCTGACACGAGGGTCGACGTGGTCGCGGTCGAGGAGTGCGCCCACGCCGGTGCCGACGCCGTGGTCAGCCACCGACAATGGAGGCTCGTGGACTCGGCTGGCCGTGTGCTCGGAGCCGCGGGCGGCAAGGTGGTGGGTGGCGCGCCCACAGAGGACCTGCCGCTGCGGCTCGACGCCGGCAGTTGTGCCACGACGTCGCTGACCGTCGCCGTACCGGCCGACGCGGACGTGACGGCCGTCAGGGACGGGACGGACACGACCTGGGTCCTCCCGTCGCCGTGAGCACCTGACGCGTGAAGAGTCCCTTCGGTGACCTCCCTCGTGAGGTCGGTGTGCTGGCGGCTGTCGCGGTTGCTGTCGCGATCGGCTTCGGGGTCGTCGCACCCGCGATTCCGGAGTTCGCGCGCTCGTTCGGGGTCGGCAAGACGGCCGCGGGGGCGGTGATATCCGCCTTCGCCCTGATGCGCTTCGTGTCGGCACTGGGCGGAGGCCGTCTCGTCGACGCCTTCGGCGAGCGGCTCATCCTGTCGGCGGGCATCGGCATTGTCGCGGTGTCGACGGGGCTGGCCGGACTGTCGCAGAACTATCCGCAGCTGCTCATCCTGCGCGGTGTCGGCGGGATCGGCTCGGCGATGTTCACGGTGTCCGCCACGGCGCTGCTCTTCCGCGTGGTCGACAACTCCAGCCGCGGTCGTGCCACCGGCCTGTTCCAGTCCGGCTTCCTGATCGGTGGTCTGCTCGGCCCGTTGGCCGGTGGGTTTCTCACTGACTACTCGCTGCGCCTGCCGTTCTACGTCTATGCCGTCTCGCTCATCGCGGCCGGCTCCATCGGCGCCGTCTTCCTGCAGGGCGCCAAGCTGGCCGAGCGGGGCGCGCTCGCCAAGACCGACGACGAGGCGGTCACGACGTCGCTGGCACAGGCTTGGGCGCAACCGAGCTATCGTGCGGCCGTGGCGGTCAACTTCGCCGTCGGTTGGGCGTTCTTCGGCGTACGCGCCAGCCTGATCCCGCTGTTCGTCACCGAGGCCATGCACCTGCGGCCGGTCTGGACCGGCGTCGGGTTCTTGTGCTCCTCGCTCGCCCAGGCGGGTCTGTTGCTCGTGGCCGGCAGGTATGTCGACCGCTCTGGACGGCGACCCGCGATGATCATCGGATCCTCGGTCGCTGGGCTAGCCCTGGCGTCGCTGGCGGTGACGACGGCGCTGCCCGCGTTCCTGGTCGCGATGACCGCCGTCGGTGTCGGAGGAGCGTTCGTCGGCACGGCGCCCGGGGCGGTCGTCGGCGACATCATGCGCGGGCGTGGCGGCAGGGTCGTGGCCGTCTTCCAGATGGCGTCCGACGCTGGGGCGATCACCGGCCCGCTGGCGGCCGGTTGGCTCGCGGACGCGGTCTCCTTCGATGCGGCGTTCGCGGCCTGCGCCGTTGTGCTGTTTCTCGCTACCGCGATGGCGGTGCGAATGCCGGAAACCCTGGTGCGCGCGTGAGCCGGATACTCTGGCGTCTGGAGAGGTTGCGGAGTTTTGATGCGATGACATGGCGCGGTAGGAGGGCTCAGCTGAGCCGGGGACTGGGTCTCGTCGCTGTGTCCTGCCTGGTGCTGGCCAGCTGCGGCGGCAACGACACGGCCGCCAAGCCCGCTCCGACCGCCCCCTCTCCGGGTGGTAGCTCGGGCGACTGCGGCACGTTCACCATCGCCTACGACCCCAGCCACGGCTACGAAGCGAGCGCCTTCATCGTCGGCAGCCTCGCAGCGTCGCAGCTTCACTGCCGGGTGCGGTACGTGAAGACGACGTCGCGCCAAGCCTGGCGGCTGGTCGCCGGTGGGGATGCCGATGTCTACCTCGACGCTTACGGCGGCGGGCACCTGCGTGCCAGGCTGGCGGGCGACGGCGGGCCGGTCACCGTCGTGGGACCCAACGGGGTCATCGGCGGGGTGGACCTGCTCGCACCGGCATACATGGGTGAGCTGGGGCTGAGCACGGCGCAGGACCTGCCCGACGTGCAGCGGATCGGCTGGGCTGGCTCAATCCCGGGGATCACGACCGTGCCTGAGCTGATCCCACTGGCCACGGCCTTCATCGAGTTCCAGAACCTCGACTACACGGTGCGTGACTACAATCAAGTGGGCGCCGGGCATGGGATGCGATCTGTGCTACAACAGCCTCGCCTCGACAACGACCGGGAGACGCCCTACCTCTATCTGGCCGAAGGCCCTCGCCAGCTGCTCGGCGACGGGCCGGGGCGCACCTCGGTGGAGATCCCGGAGTCCGCCGCTCAGGCCTGCCGCCCCAACCGTCGCTCGACCCTGTGCTCGCTGGCCGACTTCAAGTATCTGAAGATCGTCAACTCTGAATTCGCCAGGTCGAAGAGCCCCGCCTACTCGCTCGTCTACAACTACCGGCTGAGCCGCAACGATGCCGCGACGATCCTCGAGCTGGTCACGCTGAGCGGCTACGATGTCGGCGCCGCAGACATGACCTCGTGGCTCAACACGCACAAAGCCACCTGGAAACGCTGGCTTGGCTGAGTCCGAGGCCGCGCCTGCCGCGCTGCCGCTATTTGTTGAAGATGCTCACTCCTCCTGGTCCTACCAACAGTCCCAGGACGATGAGCACGATGCCCCACAGGATCTGGGAGCGAACCAGTGCCACAATCCCGGCTATGACCAAGATCACGGCGATGATCCAGAGAATGAACGTCATCAGCTGCCTCCTTCGAAACCCCGTGTTTCGAAGTATCAAGTGCCCGAGATGCCCGTTGCCTAAACGTGGCGGCACCATGCTGGTGCTGGTCAGCGCGGTGGTGAGCCTGGGTCTGGTTGCGCCGGTGGCTGGTAGCGACCACCCGGCGGCTGGCGTGTCACCGGCGTGGGCGCAGACGGCGTACAGCGCGGGCGCCGACGACGAGACCGCCAAATCGCGACGATTCTGGGTCAAGGACAAGCACCGCTACTTCTCCGACTGGTATGCCGGCCGGCACCGCAAGATGGTGCCCTTCGGGTGCACGCGGGCGCCGTACTACGCTCCGTCGCCGCGGTGCAGCCACCATCGCGGCTTCCACCACGGGCTCGATGTGGCCATGCCGTGTGGCACCCGGCTGTACGCCGGCTTCCGCGGTACGGTCGTTCGGCCCGACGCCTCTGGCTCGTTGGGACCGGCGTACGGCGCCTACGCGTTCCGCCTGCGCAACCAGCGCCTCGCCAAGGACTTCGTGATCGGCCACGTGCACCGGGTCTACGTCCAGCCCGGGGACCACGTCGCCAAGGGGGAGCTCATCGCCCTGTCGTCAGACGAGGGAGCGCCGGACGGCTGCCACCTGCACTTCGAGGTGCGTGCGAAGGGCACCTCCTACGACTCAGCGGTCGCACCCGGCCGGTTCATCGACCTGCGCCGACGGCGCTGACCGGCCGCCTGATCCGCGCGCCCGATCGCTCTGGCCGGTCCGCGAGCCTCGCCGGACCAGCACGAATCGGCCGGGAAACGGTCGCTCGGCAGATGTTGGCCGCCGACCTGTTCTGCTCGGTGACCCGGTTAGGTCTAGGCCTCCATGCCACCATGGAGCCCCCGCACCCCACTCGCGCACGAGGAGTTCCCTTGCCCGGATCCGACGCCAAACGCACCAAGTTGATCGTCGACGTGCTGAGTGAGGCGTTCGAGCCGCTGATGGCAGCGGAGCCAGCCAGCTTCCGGACCAAGTTCCGCAAGATGGCGGCGGACCCGTTCGCGTTCTACCGGGGCAGTGCCTGCCTTTTCTACGCCGACATGCACCGGTTGCGGGACCCGTTCGCCGACGAGCAGACGTCGCGCGTATGGATCCACGGAGACCTGCACACCGAGAACTTTGGCACCTACATGAACTCCGAAGGCATCCTCGTCTTCGACGTCAATGACTTCGACGAGGCCTACGTGGGGCACTTCTCCTGGGACCTGCGCCGGTTTGTGGCGAGCCTGGCGCTGATGGGATGGCAGAAGGCACTGCCCGAGGATGCCATCCGCGAGCTGTCGGCGCGATACCTGCGCGCCTACGTCGACCAGGTGGACCACTACGTCGGCGAGCCCGAGGACCAGGCCTACGCCTTGCGGCTCGACAACACCGATGGCGCGATCCTCGACGTGTTGAGGCTCGCACGGATGTCGTCGCGGATCGCCCTGCTCGGCTCGATGACGGAGGTAGTTGACCACGAGCGCCGCTTCACCCGGGACGGCCTGACCCGCGAGCTCAGCAAGACCGAGCGCCGCAAGGTGGAGGCCGCCTTCGCCCGCTACCTGAAGACGATCCCGCAGACCAAGCTCGAGCACCGCGACGTGTTCTACGACGTCAAGGACGTCGTCGGGAGGAAGGGGTTCGGGATCGGCAGTGCAGGTCTGCCGGCGTACAACGTGCTCATCGAGGGCTTCAACCAGGCGCTCGAAAACGACGTCGTCTTGACAATGAAGCAGGGAAACATCGCCGCGGCGAGCCGGATCGTGGACGAGGCGCGCGTGCGGGACTTCTTCGATCACGAGGGACACCGCACGGTGGTGAGCCAGCGTGCCCTGCAAGTCCACACTGACCCGTTCCTCGGCCACACCACTGTCGACGGGACCGGCTTCGTGGTCGCCGAGCTGTCGCCGTACGAGGCCGACCTGGACTGGGGCAACATCACCGAGCCCGACGAGATGGCGCCCGTGCTGGAGGCGCTCGGCCGGGCGACCGCGAAGGTGCACTGCGTCTCTGACCGCGACAGCGAGGAGGACCTCGTGGACTTCCAGACCGAGGAGGCGATCTGGGGTGTGATCGGCGCGGACACCCAGGGCTTCGTGGACGAGCTCATCGACTACGGTGTCTCCTACGCCGTGCGGGCGCGCAAGGACCACGCCCTGTTCGTCGAGGCCTTCCGCGGCGGGGACTTCGACCTCGTGTCCGCCACCTGAGCCGCGCGCAGTTGGCTCTTCGTCGCATAGCGACCCGTGGCACGCGAAGACGTGAGGACAGGCCAGGCGGTCCGTCCGCCTGGCCCGTCCTCTCATGGACACACGCTGTGTCCCGATGACGCTGCGTCCTGCCACGCTGTGACCCCCCGGACGCCGGGGTTGCTAGCGCGCGAAGACGCGCCAGATCTGGCCGCTCCAGTCGGGGTTACCACCGAAGCCTGTCGAGGGAGACGTCGAGAAGGCTGCGACGTACACCTTGCCGTGCGTCACCGCGATTCCGGCGGGGAACGGCACCTTGCGATAGGTCCGGTCACCGTTGGGGGAGACCCGCACGACGCGACCAGGGAAGCACTTCGGGATCTGGTCGAAGCCACACTTGCCGCCGAAGAGCTCGCTCACATAGAGACTCCCGTCGGCTCCCCGCGCGACACCGGTCACCGTCGTGAAACCGCCCCACGAGCGCAACGGGACGCCGTGGCGGTTGTACTTCCAGACCTTGGCCTGGTGCGGAATCTCCGAGTGGAGCTCACCGACGTAAATCTTGCCGTCGTGCCCCCGTGTCACCACGGTGGGTACGGCGTCGACCTTGTTGCCGTACTCGGGCAGGACCGTCCACACGGAAACCTTGCCGCCCTTGACCCGGGCGATGTAGTCAGCTGCCGCGTCAGTGACAAGAACCTGGCCCTTGAGCGCCAACACCGAGTACGGGTTGGTGTCAACGCCTTCACCGTCGACGTCGTGACGAATCTCGTACTTGGAGATGTTGGCGACAGCTCGAAGATGTCCGTTGGGCCGCTTCATGAGCAGCCGACCTGCCTGCCGACCGGGAAGACCCTGGGGAATCTCGTCCGGGGGAGCGTAGGTGATGATGCTGTAGTAGCCGCCTCCGAGACGCTTGCTGGCCCCGTCCGAGCCGACTGCGAAGCTCCCGTCCTTTGCGGCGCCGGACAGCAGGCCTGCCATCACCTTGTGGGCTGCGCCGTGTCGGATCACCGCCACCTTGCCGGACTTGCCGGCGCAGGTGGCGTTCTCCCCGTGGCCGGCACAGTTGTCGGGGTTGTACGAGCCGTGCCCCGCCTCGGCGACCAGGAGCGAACCGTTGGTAGTGAGGCTGAGCTGTCGCGGGTTGTCAAGACCGGAGACGACGATCGCGTGCTTGTCGAAGTGGGGATGGGCCGCGTTGGTGACCGAAGCGCCCACCGATGGCGAGACTCCGGCCGCCGCCGCAAGCGCGGCCACCGACCCCAGGGATACCGCGATGGCGCGGCTTCTCCTGAGCGGGTTCCATACGTGCATGTGCATACTCCTCGATGAGTCGGGGTGTTTGGGAGGTTAGGCCCGTCTCTCACACCCGGGAAATGGCGCGTTGAGGTCATGTGAGATGACTCGTTCAGGTGATGTGAGATGGCTCGGTCGGGCTGACGGCCGGCGCCAGCGGGCAGCCAGGAGACGAAGTCGGGGCCGGTGGCTATCCTGTGTGTCATGTGCCGCAACATCCGGACCCTCCACAACTTCGAGCCACCCGCCACCTCCGACGAGGTGCTGGCTGCGGCGACCCAGTACGTGCGCAAGATCGCCGGCACGACGAAGCCGTCGGCCGCGAACAGCGAGGCGTTCGACGCCGCGATCGACGCGGTCGCGACAGCAACGGCTCGCCTCCTGGACGAGCTCGTGACCGCCGCGCCAAAGCGCGACCGAGAGATCGAGGCGGCGAAGGCGCGAGCGCGCAGCGCGGAACGCTACGGCGTCGCTGGCTGAGCCCGTTCCCGCGCACGGCGAAGGAATTGCCGCGGGGCGCGTGCTGAAGGAAGAACGTCTGAGCGGGCTGTCGATCCCGCTGGTCGAGCGGCGTCGTGCTGGTGACAGTGACGCTCTGCGTTGCATGGAGCCGGTGGCCGTCGTCCAGGTGGGCGGTGTAGATCGGCTGGCGCTGCTCCTCGCATGCTGCCACCCGGCCCTGGCGGCGGAGGCGACGCTGGCGCTCACGCTGCGCGCCGTCATCGGCCTGACGACGGCGCAGATCTCGCGTGCCTTCCTCATCAGCGAGGCGACGCTCGCGCAGCGCATCGTCAGGGCCAAGCGCAAGATCGTGACCGCGGGCATCTCGCTCCAGGTACCCGAGCAGGCGGAGCTCGCAGCGCGCGTCGACGAATGTGCTCACGGTCGTGTACGTCATGTACAACGAGGCCTACGTCTCGACGACGGCCGTCAACTACGACCGAGACCTCGGTGCCGACGCTGTCTGGCTGGCCGGCGTGGTGGCGACGAGTCTGCCGGAACAGGCGGAGGCTTGGGGTCTGGCCGTTCTCTTGACACTTCAGCCTGCCCGAGTCGACGCGCCATTCGACGCGACGGGTGGCCTCGTTCTGCTTCGCGACCAAGACCGTAGCCGATGGGACCGCGCGGCGATCGAGCGCGCCGAGCGGCTGCTCCAGCAGGCGGCTGCGCTGCGCCGGCCGGGCCGCTTCCAGTTGCAAGCCGCCATCGCGGCGTGCCACGCTTCAGCCGAGTCGTGGGCTGAGGACTGGCCGCAGATCGTTGCGTTGTAAGACGTGTTGGCGCGGCTGGACCCGTCACCTGTCATGCGGCTGAACCGTGCCGTGGCCAGGGCGCAGCTCGGGGAGCCGGCAGCCGCCCTGGCTGAAGTCGACGCCTTGGAGGCGGCACTGCCTGCTAGCACCTCTGGCACGCCACCCGGGCGGAGCTGCTTCGGAGCCTGGGGCGTGACGGTGCAGCGGCCGAGGCCGATTCCCGTGCGCTGGCGCTGACGACCAACCCGGCGGAGCGCCGGCTCCTCCAGACTCGGCTTCTTCGCTACCACCTGAGTGACGGCAGCTGACCCGGAGCGCCTGCCGTCCGAACAACTGGCGCGTCGGCCGGATCAACTGGCGTGTCGGCCGGATCAACTGGCGTGTCGGCCCGAACAACTGGCGTGTCGGCCCGAACAACTGGCGCTTCGGCCGGATCAGCTGGCGCCTCGATCACCCAGCCGGTTGTTCGCGCGTGAGGTGGAGCAACCAGTCGCGGTCGGTGCGGATCAAGGCATAGCGACTCGCACCGTTCCTCCCGTGCAGGGTGAACACCATCCGATGCTCGTTGCGGTCTCGTTCCTCCCACCATCCGGTGTCCGCGATGGACTTGTCAGCGTCGTGGTATGCCAAGTGATCGAGATCGTGATCGGCGACCTCGATGGCGAGCCGGTTGTGTCGTGAGCTGGTCGGCAAGCCGCGTGGAAGCGCCCAGGAACGCAGGACACCGTTTTCTTCGAGCCTGAGGTCGAAGTGATGACTCGGACGCTGGTGCTCATGGAGCACGAACGCCAGGTGGGCAGGACCGGGCGGCATGGCAGTCATTGTCCTCTGATGCCTATATCCCTTTGAAGACGTTGTGTCTCTGACGCTGTCCTCTGCTCACCTGGCGCCTGGGTGAGCGGTCTGTGGTCTGGTCGGTCAGGCATCGAGGTGGGTCAGGCGAGGCCACGCGTTGCTCCAGCCGGATCGCGGCTTCGCGCAGACCCAGACCCGCATGCCACGCTCCTCGTTGTCGATGTGGTGCGCGTTGTCGATCCGGGTCGTTGGCCGGCAACCCGCGAAGACGGTGCCCGGCCGAGTCAGGCCGACGACGATCACGGGTGCCGCGGTCTGGGGCGGCGGCCCCCAGGAGCCAAACCCGTTGTGCCCGCTGTAGACAGGGGCCGCCAGGCCGTAGTAGACGAGTGCGCCGGCCTCTCCGTAGTTCTCGGCATACACCACCGCTGTGCCCCGCTCGTCCGGCGGCAGCGACTGGAGGACGCCGCGCAGCGTGGCCACGAACTCCGGCCACCCGATCGTCTCCAGCTGGTCTTGGCCGACGAAGGCGTACGGCGAGTCAGCGAACGCCTTCTCAGGCAGCAGGGGTACGGCGGCCGGCCACGCCACCGCCGCGAACAGCGCCAAGACGACTGCCGCCACCGCGATGCGTCGCCTCTCCCAGCGCTCGCCCAGCTCGACGCAGCCTGCGGCGATGAGGGCGGGGATGATGCCCGCCAGGTAATAGCCCTTGCCACCCGAGACGGCGAATACCACGAGCAGGACGAGGTAGGCGGTGGCGAGCGGACGGGCCCAGACCCATCTCGGAGCAGTCATCAGCCGCCACAGTCCGAAGACCCAGACCACACTGGCCAGCGGGCTGAACATGATCAGCTGCTGCACGACGTAGAAGATCCGCTCGCCAGCGACGCGGTACTCCTGGTTGATGTCGGCGCTGAGCGTCAGCTGCGGCCAGCCGTGGGTCGCCTGCCAGACCAGATTGGGCGCCCAGATGGCGACGGCGGCGGCCGCGCCGGCCCACAGCCACGGCGATCGAAGGTGGTGGCGCGACCCGGCATGGACGAGCACGCCGACGCCCAGAGCCGCCACGAGGAAGGCCAGCAGCGTCTTGTTTTCCAGGCCGACGCCTGCCGTCACTCCGGCGGTGAGCCACCACTTCGGCTGGTCGCGCCCCAGCGCCCTGAGCGCGAAGAGGACCACCAGGCACCAGAAGAGGACATCGAGCGAGGTCGTGGACAGCAGGTGGCCGAGGACGAGGGTCACCACCCCGGTCCCGACGACGACCCCGGTCAGGATCTGCGCGTCTCGTCGCCCGCCGAGCTCGCGTGCCGTCAAGGCGCTGACGACGACGAGGGCGGCTGCGGCCAAGGCGCTCGACAGACGCAGGACGACGAGGTTGCCGGGAGCGATCATGTCGGCGGCCACGGCGATGAGCGGCGTCAGGGTGGGCTGGTCGGGATAGCCCCAGGCGAGGTGGTGACCGGCCGAGGCGAAATAGAGTTCGTCGCGGTGTGGGCCGTAGCGGTCTGCCAGCACGAGCAAGAACGCGGCGTCCAGCGCAGCAATCGCCAGCACGGGGGTCCAGGCTGTTCCGGGTTGACCTCCCCGATGCGGCGCCGACGTGGCCGGCTCCAGGTCACCTGTCACGCGGCCAGCGTAGTGACGCTGACACATGCCTGCGTCGCCGGTCGTCGAGGGTTCCTCGCGGCGGTCGCCACCGGCCGAGCGAGATCAGGCACGCAATCGTGATGGGCGTGCGAGCTGCGAATTGTGTCCATCCGCCGTACCCCTCATGGGCAAGGAGTCGGGCCACCACCTCCCCGGGGGCGACGAGCCACACGAAGACGAGGAAGGCGCGAACTCGGCGGAATCTGTCGGTCGGGGTCATCGCCGCCACCGTCTGCGGGCTCTCAGAAGTAGCTGCCGAGGCAGCCGTAGATGGCAACACCGGCATAGGCGTAGGCGCCACCCGGCACCATCACCGCCGCTCGCCCGGCCACGTGCTTCAACAGGATATTGCCGATCACCGTGGGGCCGGCGAGGTATTTGATGGTGTCGATGGCGCCCCGACCACACGTCCTCACCTGGTCCCAGACGACGGAGAACGCGGCGCCCCACTTCCAGCTGAAGGGGTTCCACCAGGGGTCGGCCGTAATGGGAAACGTCGAGTGGCGGTTGAACCACACGTGTTGCTTCACGACGCGGCCTCGCAGCGAGTACGACGTGCGCACGCGATGTCCATGGGCATCCTCGGCCCACGGCTTGCCCAGGATGCCGACCTTGTGGCCGTGGCGTGTGGCGATGACCTCTCCGAAGCGGTTCTCCTGCAACCGCACGTGGGCTGGAAGCCGCAGGTGGAAGGCGTAGGTATGCGGTGCGTGCGCCCCCCGGATCCGGATCTTCGTCGTGGCGGCACCCCAGAAGCGGGTGGCATGCCGGAAGCTCGCATGCTTCGCGCGCCGTGCGTGCCAGCTGACAGTGCCGCCGCTGTGCTCAACATCCCCGATGGGCCACTTGTTCGTCCGGTGGTGCGAGGGTCGCGTCGGCAGGCCCGCTTCGCTGGCCACAGCGGGCGGGGTGGTCGGGCCCAAGACGGCGGCAACGGTCAGGACGGCGGTGCAGAGCAACAAGCGGTGCAGGGGCGAGGTACGGGAAACGTGCAAGGGATCCTCCCGGTGTCGAGTGGTGGGAGGTCGACGCTAGGACCGCGCCGTCTGCGCGAGAAGACTCGCCAGCGGAACTGAGGAAACCAGCGTGCCTGTGCATATACGGCCTAGCCGCGGCGGACTGGCCTCGACACCTTTGAGGCCGTGGCCGCGGCCGCTGGAGCCGGCCATGAAGGCACCTCTCAGGGTCGGCCCCGAGACAGACTCCGGGGTTAGGGCGCGGGTCAAACCAGCGCATTCCCTGATGTGGACGCCGGCCCTTCGCGGCGAGGATTCTGTGCATGATCACAGTCGAAACGCTTACCAAGAAGTACGGCGGGTTCACCGCCGTCGACAACATCACCTTCACGGCCAGGTCCGGTCGCGTGACCGGTTTCTTAGGCCCCAATGGTGCCGGCAAGTCGACCACCCTGCGCGTCATTGCCGGCCTTACCCCGCCCACCTTCGGCAGCGCCACCATTTCCGGGCGCAGGTTCGCCGACCTGCCCAACCCAGGTATGGAGGTCGGTGTCCTGCTCGACGCGTCGGCGCAGCATGCGGGCCGCACCGGGCGCGAGAGCCTCATCGTCGCCCAGCGCCTGATGGGCCTGCCGGCCCGCCGCGTGCCGGAGATGCTGGAAATGGTCAGCCTCACCGACACCGAGGCCGGCCGCAGGGTCCGCAACTACTCCCTCGGCATGCGCCAGCGGCTCGGGATCGCTACCGCCCTGATCGGCGATCCTGAGGTGCTCATCCTCGACGAGCCAGCCAACGGCCTGGACCCGGCCGGCATCCGCTGGATGCGTGACCTGCTTCGCAACTACGCGAACCGGGGCGGGACCGTCCTGTTGTCCTCGCACCTCTTGCACGAGATCGAGGTCATCGCCGACGACCTTGTGGTGATCGGTAACGGCCGGATCGTGGCGCAGGGCACCAAGGCCGAGCTCCTGGAGGCTGCGGGCACCGTCGTACGGAGCCCCCGCGTCGGCGATCTCCAGAAGGCCCTTGGCGCTTCGGGCCTGACCGCGACCCGGTCAGCTGACGGCGCCTTACGCACCGACGCCGATCCGGAACTTGTGGGGCAGATTGCCTTGCTGGCGCGCCTCGCCCTGACTGAGCTGAAGACCGCCGACAGTACGGGCCTGGAGGAGATGTTCCTCGAGCTGACCGAAGACACTCAACGAGAAGGAGCAGCGGCATGACCGCCGTCGCAGTAGAAGAACAGATCCGGACACCACGAGTCGTTCCCCGCCGGGTGCCGCTGTCTCGCGTCACGGCGGTCGAGCTGCGCAAGATGTTCGACACCCGATCGGGCTTCTGGCTGATGGCGAGCATCGTCATCGCCGCGACCATGGCCACAGGTGCGGTGATCCTGTTTGCTCCGGACGGCGAGCTCACCTACTCCACCTTTGCCACGGCGATCGGTTTCCCGATGGCGGTCATCCTGCCCATGATCGCGATCTTGTCGGTCACGAGTGAGTGGAGCCAACGCAGTGGGCTGACGACGTTCACCTTGGTCCCGCACCGCGGGCGGGTTATCTCGGCCAAGGCGATCTCCTCGGTCGCCGTAGGCGTCGTCTCGATCCCGCTGGCGTTCGCCATCGGCGCTGTCGGCAACGTCGTGGGTACGTCGATCACGGGTACCGTCATGGTGTGGGACGTCTCGCTGACCGATGGGTTCTACATCATGCTCGGCAACGTCCTCGGCCTGCTGGTCGGATTCATGCTGGGCGTGCTGATCCGCAACTCGGCGGGATCGATCGTGGCGTACTTCGTCTATTCGTTGTTGCTGCCCACTGTCTTTGCCCTGCTGGCCGCCAGCCATGCATGGTTCCGTGATCTACAGCCGTGGGTGGACTTCAACTACGCGCAGGGCGCCCTGTTCAACGGTAGTCCGAGCGGCGAGCAGTGGGCCAACATCGGCACCGCGGGAGCGATCTGGCTGGCCCTTCCACTTGCTGTGGGCCTCACCCTGGTGATGCGATCCGAGATCAAGTGAACTGACCCGCGCGGCATCGTGTTCGTGATCGCGTCGACCCGTCGTCGAACCTACGACGGGTCGACGCGCCCTGCGAGCGAGCGACCTCGAGTCGGGGGTCATCTGCGGGCGATGATTCCCGCGATCGCGGCGTTGGCCAAGTTGGCAAGGCTTCCAGCGAGCAACGCGCGCAGGCCGAGCCGGGCAACGAGAGCCCGCCTTTCTGGCTGCAGGCTGGCGATCGTGCCGATCTGGATCGCGATCGAGGCGCAGTTCGCGAAGCCGGCGAGCGCGAAGGTCACGATGATGACCGTGACGGACGAGAGCTCGTTGACATGCGGCCCGAAGGCGGCGTAGGCCACGAACTCGTTCAGCACCGTCTTCTGACCCATGTAGGAGCCAGCCTGCACCGCCTCGCTCCAAGGCACTCCCATCAGCCAGGCAAGGGGGGAGAAGGCCCACCCGACCAGCCGTTGGAACGTCAGGCCGTCATAGCCGAACCAGCCGCCGATACCGCCGAGGAGGCCGTTCGCCAACGCGATCAGAGCCACGAAGGCGACCAGCAGCGCGCCGACAGTGACAGCGATTCTGCCGCCGGCGATGGCGCCGCGCCCGACGGCGTCGATCGCGTTCGACGACTCCTCGTCGCGGACCCGCCGTACGTCGATCTCGTCGGCGTCCTGGTCGGCCGCCACCGTGCTCCCGCCTAATGGCGCCTCACCGCCTTCCGTGGTCCCGCGAGAGCCGGCTGCGGCGGTCATCGAGCCGCCGCGGTCACCTTCTCCCGCGTCGTCCTTGACCGAGTCCGGCCAGATGATCTTGGCCATCAGCAGCCCGGCCGGCGCGTTCATGGCGGTGGCGGCCAGCAAGTAGGGCAGAGGGGCTCCGAGCAACGAGTAACCGACCAGTGTGGAGCCTGCCGCCGCGGTGAAACCGCTGGACATCACGGTGAACATCTGCCCGGGCCGCAGCCCGCGCAGGTAGGGCGCGATCATCAGCGGCGCCTCGCTCTGGCCCAGGAAGATCACGGTGCTGGCAAAGAGCGCCTCCACCTTGCTGACCTTCAGCACCCAGGAGATCGCCCCGCCTATCACATACGTGGCGTACTGGATGACGCGAAGATAGAACAACAAGCCGATCAGGGCACCGAGAAACACGATGACGGGCAGCACCTGCAGCGCGAAGATCGTCCCACCCTCGGGCCCGACGCCCAGCAGCGGACCGAAGACGAAGGCCGTGCCTTCTTGGGCGTAGCCGATCAGCGTGGTGACCCGGTCCGACACCCAGTTGAGGGCCTGCTCTCCCGGCCCCCACCGCAGCACGAGCGCGGCGAAGGCGACCTGCAACGCGAGCGCGCCGAGGACCGTACGCAACCGAATCCCCCGACGGTCCTTCGAGAAGGCGACGGCGACGCCCAGCAGGAAAAGCAGGCCCAGGAGCCCGCGAAACTGACCCATGGAAGCTCAGGCTACCGAGTCGCGGGTACGGCGGACGGCCATGACCGCACCGCCGTCGACAGGCCGTGCAGAGTCGGCGCTCAGACGTCCTGGCGCGTCATGGCCAACCGACGGGGTACGACGGGTTGGCCCTTGGGCTTCGCCACGAGGACGACGCGCCGGGAACCTTCTGGGCCGTGCGGGTGACCTGTTCGAGTCGAGCGTCCCAGGCGTCGTCGCTCACCTCCAGCGCCGTCAGGAGACCGGCGTCGAGATGAACGTCGCGGCGTGTATGCGACCCCTTTCGGCCTCGCCCACACCGTCTGCCGGACGTCCAACCTCGGCCAGCGTAGATCGCAAAAGGGAAAAATCTTTCGATAGCCCCTTGCCGTCGCCCGAGGACGACGGCAGAGTTTGCCCGGGTAGCAGCGAGGGTCGCCGTGCCCAGAGGGGAATGACATGCGAGTGAAGTCAACCGCGGCTCGGCGCTCCAGCGCCTTGGCAGCGGTGGTCTCCACGGCACTGGCGGTCGGGCTGGGTACGACCACCGTGCCGATGGCCTCCGCTGCTCCGCACAAGACCACGTTCACGAACGAGCCGGGTGCGGCCAAGTCCCGCACGATCCAGGACAAGGCGGCCTACGACGCTCGAGAGGGCGCTCGTGCGTCGGTCCAGGACAGCTTGGACCGCCACGCAGCAACGGCGTCCTCGCGTCGGGTGACCGAGGGGCTGCGCGCGAAGCTCGGCCTGCAGGCTGTCGTCGAGATGGACGGGCTCACCGGGACGCCGCGCCAGGTGGCGCGCCTCGACGGGTTCCTGACGTCGCGAAGCAGCCTTCCGGCCAAGACCGTGGCGATGAGCTACGTGCGGACCCACCTTGCGGCCCTCGGCATGAAGCAGTCCGACCTTGCCTCGTTCACGCTGCGTCGCAACTACGTCGACATCGCCGGGATCCACCACCTGTCGTGGACGCAGTCCGCGGGGGGCATCGAGGTCTTCGGCAACGGGCTCCAAGCCAACGTGACGAGCGACGGTCGGCTGATCAGCCTCGGTGGCTCCCCGATCTCGGGGCTCGCGGCGCCGCGAGCGCTGCCGAGCAAGATCTCCAGCGCGTCCACGGCAATCTCCGCCGCCCGCGCCGACGTCGGCGAAGTCCGCATCGCGGGTCCGGACGACACCGCCTCGCAGGTTCTCTTCATGACGCCGAGCGGTACCCGGCGAGCCTGGCAGACAGTCACCATGTCGGCGTCGCGCCCGATGTTGACAGTTGTGGATGCGTCCACCGGCCAGGTGCTCTTCCGCCAGGACCTGAGTGACGACGCGAACGGGCAGTCGACAGCGGCGACGGGGGCCGTAGCGGCCAAGTCCAGGTCCAAGCCGGCGCACTCGACCGGCCTGGCGCACCTGTACTTCCCCAAGCACAGGCCTCGTGGCGGCAAGGCGCTGCGGGTCGACTACACGAAGCGGGGCTGGCTCTCGACCAAGGCGAAGCTGCTCTCGGGCAACAACTCGCATGCGTACTCCGACGTCAACGACGACGACAAGCCGAACCGAAGTGAAGAGGTGCACGCGAAGACGCCGCACTCGTGGGCCTACCGGCTCAAGCCGTTCCACCTCAAGCACGTGTCGTTCTGCGACAACCCCTACCCGTGCTCGTGGCGGCCCAACAAGGCCTACTCGTGGCGCACCAACCGCGCCCAGAACGCCTCCCAGGTGTTCTTCTTCGTCAACAACTGGCACGACTACCTGAAGCGCAGCCCGATCGGCTTCACGGAGGCCGCCGGCAACTTCCAGCGCGTGAACGCCTCCGGCAAGGGCAAGGGTGGCGATCCGGTCCGGACCGAGACCGACGACGGTGCCAACACCGACCACGGTCTGCCGGACAGCAACCACATCGACAACGCCAACATGTCCACGCCTCCCGACGGCCGGGCGCCACGCATGCAGATGTACCTGCAGCACCAGCCGTTCACGTCGTACCCCAACGGTGACCCGTTTGCTCCGACCAACGTGGGCGACGAGGCCGACACGGTCTACCACGAGTACACCCACGGCCTGTCCAACCGCCTCGTCGTGGACGCCGGTGGCCGCTCGACCCTCGGTCCCGTCCAGGCTGGCGCGATGGGTGAGGCATGGAGCGACTGGTATGCCATGGACTATCTCGTGACCAAGAGGCTCGAGGCGGACAAGAAGGCGTCCGGCGACGTCGTGCTCTTCCAGTACGACGGTGCCGGGGTCGCGCTTGACCGCACCGAGCCGATCGACTGCGCGGTCGGTGCCAAGACGAGGCGGTGCCCGGGTGGTGCGACCGGCCATCGCGGTGGCTACACCTACAAGGACTACGGTGACGTGATCGGCGGTCCCGAGGTGCACGCCGACGGTGAGATCTGGGCTCAGACCCTGTGGGACCTGCGCTACCGTCTCGGTTCGCGGCTTTCGGAGTCGCTGGTCACCCGCGCGATGGAGCTGTCGCCGGCCAATCCGTCATTCCTCGATGAGCGCAACGCGATCCTGCTGGCGGACCAGGCCATCTACGGCGGGCACCACCAGGCCAAGATCTGGCGGGTCTTCGCTCGACGCGGAATGGGCTACTTCGCTGGTTCGCTCGGCGGCAACGACACCTCTCCCGGAGCCAGCTTCCGGGTGCCGCCGAAGGGCAACAACGTGGGCTCGATCGTCGGACTGGTCACCGACCGCGAAACCGGCGCACCGATCAAGGGAGCCGTCGTTTCCGTGGCGTTCCAGGGGTCACCGTTCGTCGTCAACCCATCCACCAAGACTGACGCCAACGGTCGCTTCTCCATCGGTCCGCTGCCGCGCGGACGCTACCCCAAGGTGACGATCTCCTCAACCGGGTACGACGCCGTGCGCCGATCGGTGAAGGTTGACACGAGGATGACGCGCCTGAACCCCAAGCTCAAGCGGGACTGGGCATCGTCGGCGGGTGGAGCGGCTATCGACAGGTTCACCGGCCCCGACTTCGGACGGCCCTGTGGTCCTGGCAATGCGCTCGACCAGTCGGACAGCGGCGGCTGGGTCACCTTGGACGACCTCGTCAACGGTCAGGTCGGTCCCAAGACACCGAAGAACATCGTGATCGCGCTGCCGCAGACGATCGACGTCACCGAGATCACCGTCAACCCCACGTCGGTATGTGGACTCGGCCTGAGCGCTAGCACCGGCTCCTACCGGGTAGCGACGTCGCCTGATGGCAGCCAGGGCAGCTGGACGGTAGTGCATGACGGCACGTTCGCGTTCGCCGACCTCGGACACGCCAACGACGTGCCTTTGGACGCCGGGCAGGCCGGCGTGCAGTATGTCCGGTTCACGATCAAGGCGCCGTTGGTGTTGGTCGACACGGGCAGCTATGGCCCAGACGCCTGCAACTCGGGTGGAGCGTTCTCCGGCTGCGACTTCGAGGCCGTGACCGAAGTCGAGGTCTACGGCACAGCAGCGCCCTGATGGGTGACTGCTGGCCCTGACATCGACCCACCGCGCACGCCCTGTCCCATCCCCATGGGACAGGGCGTGCCTGTCGGCCGTCGTTCTCGAGTGCCCATGACCGGAGCGGAGAGCCCACGTGACACCTCAGTCCTTCCTGGTCGACCTGGAGTGCTCCCGTTGCCGGCGCAGGCATGACGCCGACATCGTGCAGGGGGTCTGCGACTGCGGGGCGCCGCTGCTCGCTCGCTACGACCTGACGGGAGTTTCGCAGGCGGTGAGCCCTGGCGACTTCGCCGGTCGTACGGCGACCCTGTGGCGCTACTGCGAGCTGCTCCCGGTACGCGGTGAGGCAAACATCGTGTCCCTCGGTGAGGGGATGACGCCGCTGCTCGCGCTGCCGAGGCTTGGCAGCGAGTACGACGTGCCCAGGCTGCTGATGAAGGACGAGGGACTCATCCCCACCGGAACCTTCAAGGCGCGGGGCGCTGCCGTCGGGGTTTCACGTGCCCGTGAGCTCGGCGTTGCCGGTGTGGCCATGCCCACGAACGGTAATGCCGGTGCCGCCTGGGCGAGCTACGCCGCGCGGGCCGGCATGCGCAGCCTGATCGCCATGCCGACCGGGGCGCCGTCGATTACCCAGAAGGAGTGCATGGCGGCCGGTGCCGAGCTCTACCTCGTCGACGGGCACATCGGGCAGTGTGGACAGATGATCGAGGCGGCGCTTGCCAGCCGACTCGACTACCAGGGTGTGTCGACGCTCAAGGAGCCCTACCGGCTCGAGGGCAAGAAGACCATGGGCTTCGAGATCGTCGAGCAGCTCGGCTGGCGGGTCCCCGACGTGATCATGTATCCCACCGGCGGCGGGGTCGGTCTCATCGGCATCCACAAGGCACTGGAGGAGATGCAGGAGCTCGGCTGGATCGGTCCAACGCTGCCACGGCTCGTCGCGGTCCAGTCGACGGGGTGCGCACCGATCGTCAAGGCGTTCGAGCAGGGTGCGCGGGTCAGCGAGCCGTGGCCCGACCCCGAGACAGTGGCCTTCGGGATCACGGTCCCCAAGGCGCTGGGCGACTTCCTGGTACTCGACGCCGTCTATGCGACCGGCGGCACGGCGGTCGCAGTCGATGACGAGGACACGCTGCACGAGGTACGGCGCTGCGCCGCCCTGGAGGGTGCCTTCATCTGCCCCGAGGGTGCCGCCGCCCTGGCGGCGGCTCGCCTGCTGCGCGCAAGTGGCTGGCTCGACGCGTCGGACGAGGTCGTCATCCTCAACACCGGAGCCGGACTGAAGTATCCCGATACGGTCGGCCAGACGCCGCCTGTGCTGCAGGCTAGCGACCCCATCCCCGACTGAGCCGGATCCTCGTCACCTTGGCGCTGACGGAAGCGGGCGGGCAGCCGCACGTGGCCCTGCGTAGCGACGGGTAGAGCCGGAAAGCGTTTCTGCTCCATACTGATTACATGCTTACAAGTCATGTGCGGTTGCCAGCCGGTCGCACCGACGCGGGGGAGGGGCAGCGGTGAGGAGAGACGCCAGCAGGTGGTGGGGCGCCCGGGCAGAGCGGGGGGACCCCGGTCGGCTCGAGGCGTTCAGCGACGGCGTCCTCGCAATCGCGATCACGCTGCTGATCCTCGAGGTGCGCGTGGAGCAGCAGGCCGACGAAAGCCTTGCGACAGCGCTGCACCACTCGCTGCCTGAGATCGGTGCCTACGCCGCGAGCTTCCTCCAAATCGGGATCATCTGGGCCAACCACCACGCGTTGTTTCGCCTGGTCGACCGCGTGGACCAGTTGCTGCTCCTGCTGAACCTCCTGCTGCTCGGCACGGTGTCGTTCCTACCGCTGCCCACCGGACTGGTCGCGCAACACACCGCCGGCGTGGACGCGCGCACCGCCGTTCTTCTGTATGGCGGCACGCTCACGGCCAGCGCTCTCGTTTACAACCTGATCTGGCGGCATGTGGTCCGCGCTGGCCTGCTGGTCGACGGAGTCTCCGCCGCCTTCATCCGAGACGTCGACATCCGCTATCTGCTGGGCATGGCGTCGTACGCCGCAGCCACCCTGCTCGCTCTGGTATCTCCCCTGCTCGCAATCGTCCTGACGGTCCTGCTCGCACTCATGTTCGCGCTCGGTCCGTCGCCTCGGGAAGCGACTGCGTCGGCGCCACCGACGCGGTGAGCGCGCTGGCCGATCAGCACGGCGGACCAGCGCACGGCGTCTCGCAGGCACGAAGTCCTGGGAGAGGATAAGCGCGTGGTCCGAGCAGAGCAGGCTGGGAGGCGTCCCGACTTCGGTCTCGACGCTCCCCCGATCGTCTACGGCTTCGCCGCCCTGGCCGTTGTCGGGGCAGCCCTTCTCGTCGTCGGTGGCCTGCTCGCCTCTCCGCTTCTGACCCGGGGGGGGGGGGGGGGGGCCGTGGTGGGGGGGGGGGTTTGGGGGGGGCACATGGGAAACAGCAACCGGCCCGCCCAAAGACGGGGAGCCGACCGGGTAAACGA
>JBBRYB010000020.1:0-64362 GCA_038238115.1 Propionibacteriales bacterium
ATCACCACCCAGACCGACCAGCTGCTCCATCCCCGGCAACGACCTGCCACTGGCATCGACGTCGGCGACGATGGCATGCAGGTCGGCCCAATGCGCCGCGTCCTGCAGGATCCGCACCTCCGCCCGCTCCGCCACCGCACGCGCAGCCGCCACATCGCGCAGGGTGGCGTCGGGGTCGAGGGAGGCCGGGTCGGTGTCGAACATGCAACCCACTCTATGAGTGTCTGCCGACAGTGTCTGACGCAGTTTCCTTTATACACAAGGAGTTCGACTCTCTGATCCAGCGTACCGACGATGCCATGGCGATCGAGCGCCACGGGAGCACTCCACAGATACCGTCCGGGTGAGGCAGCCGGAGTAACCGGCCCCAACAACACCCCTGTGCCGGCTTGACGACCTCCTGCCGGTCGCGGTGCGGAAGGAAGACGTCGAGGAGCCACAAAGTTGCCGGACTCCGATCAGCCGGCAGCGGCGTATCTGCGAGACCGGCGACTAGGTGGCGCCTCGACACCCCCCGCCGGGTTGGTCCGGCGTCGTACATTGGGTGAGGTGATTGCGACCACAGACCCCTCCGCCTCCCCGGCACCTGACGTGACGACGCTCGGTCAACTCCTGGACACCGACCATGTGCACCGCACCGTCAAACAGGAGATCCGCCACAACCTCGTCGTCGCACTCAGGTCGGGTGTGAAGGCCTTTCCGGGGATCGTGGGCTTCAGTGACACCGTGCTGCCCGACGTCGAGACGGCACTGCTCGCGGGCCACGACTTCGTGCTGCTCGGGGAGCGCGGCCAGGGCAAGACCCGGCTGATGCGCACGCTGGCCGGACTGCTCGATGAGTGGACCCCTGTTGTTATCGGCTGCGAGATCAACGATCACCCGTATGCGCCGGCGTGCCTTCGTTGTCGCACCCTGCGAGCCGAGCTGGGTGACGCGCTCCCGATCGGCTGGCGGCGTCGCGAGGACCGGTACGGCGAGAAGCTCGCGACGCCGGACACAAGCGTCGGTGACCTCGTCGGGGACGTCGACCCGACCAAGGTGGCCGAGGGCCGCACGCTCGGCGACCCCGAGACGGTGCACTACGGGCTGCTCCCCCGGGCGAACCGTGGCATCTTCGCCATCAACGAGCTCCCTGACCTGGCCGAGCGGATCCAGGTCGCGCTCTTCAACGTGCTCGAGGAGCGCGACATCCAGGTGCGCGGCTACGCCCTGCGCCTCCCGCTCGACCTGCTGCTTGTTGCGTCGGCCAACCCCGAGGACTACACCAACCGTGGTCGGATCATCACTCCGCTCAAGGACCGGTTCGGCGCCGAGATCCGCACGCACTACCCGCTCGATGTCTCCGACGAGATCGACCTGATCGCCCAGGAGTCGCAGCTCGTCGCCGCCGTGCCCGACCACCTCATCGAGGTCGTCGCCCGGTTCACCGACGAGCTTCGGGGATCGGCCTCGGTCGACCAGCGCTCTGGAGTCTCGGCCCGGTTCGCCGTGGCGGCCACGGAGGCGGTTGCTGCCGCGGCACTGCGCCGAGGAGCGCTCCGCGACGAGCTGGACCCGGTCGCCCGGGTCGGTGACCTGCCGGGAGTTCTCGTCACGCTGCGCGGCAAGCTCGAGTTCGAGATGGGCGAGGAGGGCCGTGAGGACGAGGTGCTGGCTCACCTGTTCCGGCTGGCCGTCGCGACCACTTACCGCGAGCTCTTGTCGGGCGTCGACCTGAGCGGGTTCACCGCACACTTCACAGCGGGTGACACGGTCGAGACCGGGCCTCTCGTACCGGCCGAGGACCTGCTCGGGCAGCTCGGCACGGTTCCCGGTCTGGCTGCGGTGCTCAACGGCCTCCGAGTGTGCGAGGACAACGTCTCTCCCGGCCAGGTCGCCGCAGCTGTCGAGTTCGTGCTCGAGGGCCTGCACCTCACCCGGCGGCTGTCCAAGGACAGCGTCGACGGTATGACGGTCTACGCGGGCTGAGACGATGGCCGGATCGGGACGGCGCCGTTCGTCACGGCGAGGCGATGGCTACCGTTACGGTGCTTGGCAGGGCGGCCCTGACCCGCTGGCCGCACCGTTCGACGTACGCGCCGCCGTGGACGAGCTCGGACGCGAGATGCTGGAGGGCAGCTCTGTTCGTGACGCGCTGCGTGACCTGCTGCGCCGGGGCACCGACGGCCGCCGTGGCCTCGATGACTTGCGGCGTGAAGTGCAGCGCCGGCGCCGGCAGCTGCAACGCCGAGGCGACCTCGCAGGCACCCTCGACCGGGTCCGGCAGGCGCTCGACCAGGTGCTCGCGGCGGAGCGGGAGGCGCTGGCTGCCGAGGACGACGACGACGCGCGGTTCGCCGAGATGACGCTGGACGACCTCCCGCCCGACACCAGCGGCGCTGTGCGCGAGCTGACCGACTACGACTGGCACTCGGACGAGGCGCGGGCCGGCTTCGAGCAGATCCAGCAGGTGCTCCGCAGCGAGGTGCTGGACTCCCAGTTCGCCGGCATGAAGCAGGCGCTGAGCGGCGGTGACCCCGAGTCCATGCAACGGGTGAGGGACATGCTCGCAGACCTCAACAGCCTGCTCGCGGCCCATGCCCGGGGTGAGGACACGTCGCAGCCGTTCGACGAGTTCATGGCCAAGCACGGCGAGTTCTTCCCCGACGACCCCAAGGACACCGACGAGCTGATCGACTCGCTGGCGCGACGCCAGGCCGCCGCCGAGCGGCTCATGCGGTCGCTGAGCAGCGAGCAGCGAGCCGAGCTGTCGGCCCTCATGGCCGAGGCGCTCGGAGACGTCGACCTGGAGAGCCAGCTGGCCCAGCTCCACGACAACCTCACCGTGCTGCGTCCGGGCTCGGGGCGAGGTGGCCCGGTGCCGATCGACGGCGACGAGCCGTTGGGATACGGCGAAGCGGTGGGCGCGGTCGCAGACCTGGCAGACCTCGAGGCGCTCGACCGGCAGCTGTCCCAGGACTACGCCGGCTCAAGCCTCGACGATGTCGACGTGGCAGCCCTCGAGCGCCACCTCGCGCCCTCCGCGGTCGACGACCTCCGGGCCCTGCGTGACCTCGAGGGTGAACTCGAACGGCAGGGCTACCTCCGCCGCGACTCCGACGTTCTGGCGCTGACGCCGAAGGCTCTGCGTCGCCTCGGCGAGACCGCCCTGCGCCGCATCTTCGCCCGCCTCGACGCCGAGGGACGAGGCGCCCATGACGACCACCGGTCCGGTGCCGCCGACGAGCGGACCGGCGCCTTCCTACCGTGGCGCTTCGGCGACGAAAGCCCCATCGACGCCGTACGGACCGCCCATAACGCCGTCCTGCGCCGGGCGGTGGCGCGCGCAACCGGTGAGCCGGCGGCTGGTCCCATCCTGCACGTCGAGGACTTCGTGGTCGCGGAGACCGAGCGGCGTACGACGGCGGCCGTCGCGCTGTGCGTGGACCTGTCGTTCTCGATGGTCCAGGAGGACCGCTGGGCACCCATGAAGCAGACAGCGCTGGCGCTGGCACACCTCATCGCGACCCGCTATCGCAGTGATGCGCTCCAGATCATCGGGTTCGACCGCGTCGCGCGCCGGCTCAGTCCACTCCAGCTCGCGGAGGTCGAGCCGGCTTGGGTGCAGGGCACCAACCTGCAGCACGCGCTCGTGCTCGCCGGCCGCCACCTGCGTCGCCATCGGGATGCGGAGCCCGTCGTCCTGGTCGTCACCGACGGCGAGCCGACGGCCCACCTGGAGCCGGACGGCTCGGCGTTCTTCCATTGGCCCCCGATCAGTGACACGCTGCGGGCCACGATCGGCGAGGTGGATGCGATGACCCGCTTCGGTGCCACGCTCAACTTCTTCCTGCTTGGCGACGACCCGGGTCTGGCCCGCTTCGTCGACGCGGTGGCGCAGCGAAACGGCGGCCGGGTGCTCACTCCCGAGCTGGGTCGCCTCGGCGAGTACGTCGTCTCCGACTACCTCGATGCGCGCCGCGGGAGACGCCGCTCCCCCTGATCCGCCCCGTCCAGCGCCGCGACACGCGCGGTGATCTCGCGAGCCAGGCTGGGTGCGCCCAGTCCGATCTCCTCGAGGATCTCCCCCCGCTTGCCCTGGTCGAGGAACTGCTGGGGTATGCCGAACACCTGCACGGGTGTCGCCACATCCGCGTCACCGAGCAGCTGCATCAACGCGGAGCCACAGCCCCCGACCCGTCCGTTGTCCTCGACGCTGACGACGAGGCGGTGGTGCTCGGCCAGCTCGACCAGCGCCGGGTCGAGTGGCTTGACCCACCGCGGGTCGACGACTGTGACCCCGATGCCCTGAGCGCCAAGGCGTTGAGCCACGCCGAGACACGTCGCAACCATTGCGCCAACGGCCACGATCAGGACATCCGGTTCCCCTGTGCGGGCCATCACGTCCATCGTGCCGGCGGTGCCGACCGCCTCGAGGTCAGCCTGGACGGCTCCCCTGGGGATCCGAACGACGGTTGGCGCGTCGCTCACCTCCACCGCCTCGCGCAGCAGCTCCCGCACCCGTGAAGCGTCCCGCGGGGCGGCGAGGCGCAAACCAGGAACGACCTGCAGGATCGACATGTCCCACATGCCATTGTGCGAGGCGCCGTCGTCACCCGTGATGCCGGCGCGGTCGAGCACGATCGTGACGCCGCTGCGATGGAGCGCGGCATCCATCAGCACCTGGTCGAAGGCCCGGTTCAGAAATGTGGCATAGATAGCAACCACAGGGTGCAGCCCAGCCATCGCCATACCGGTCGCGGACGTGACGGCGTGCTGCTCGGCGATCCCGACGTCGAACGTCCGGTCGGGATAGACAGCCGCGAACGCGTTGAGACCGGTGGGATGGAGCATCGCAGCGGTCACCGCGACGACGTCAGGGCGCTCGGCACCGATCGCCACCAGCTCGTCTCGGAACACGTCGGTCCAGATCTGCCCGGGCGCTGCGAGCAGCTCCCCCGTCTCCGGGTCGAAGGCTCCCGACGCCGAGTGGAGGTTGTCGGCCTCGTGTTGCTCGGCGGGTGGGTAGCCGAACCCCTTGCGCGTCAGGGCATGCACGATCACCGGACCGCCGAAGTTCTTGGCCAGCCCGAGGGCCTGTTCGACGGCCGCCCGGTCGTGGCCGTCGATGGGTCCGACGTACTTGAGCCCCAAGTCCTCGAACATGCCCTGCGGCGCGATCGCGTCCTTGAGCCCCTTCTTGATGGCGTGCAGGACGTCGTAGAGGGGAGGGCCGACGAGCTTGGTGCGGTTGAGCCGTTTCTTGGCCTGCGCAAGCGCCTGCTCGTAGCGCGGGTCGGTTCGCAGGCTCGCCAGGTGCTCCGCGAAACCGCCGACAGTCGGGGAGTAGGAGCGCCCGTTGTCGTTGACGACGATGACGAGCTTGCTGCCTTTGGCAGTGGCGATGTTGTTGAGCGCCTCCCACGCCATCCCGCCGGTCAGGGCACCGTCGCCCACGACAGCGACCACGTGCCGGTCCTCGCCGCCGACGGTGTATCCCTTGGCGAGCCCGTCCGCGTAGGACAGCGACGTGGAGGCGTGCGAGTTCTCGACGACGTCGTGGACCGACTCGGCGCGGCAGGGATAGCCGGAGAGCCCGGAGCGCTGACGGAGTGCCTCGAAGTCCCCGGCGCGTCCGGTGACAATCTTGTGGACGTAAGCCTGATGTCCGGTGTCAAACACGACCCGGTCGGTCGGCGAGTCGAACACGCGGTGGATGGCCAGCGTCAGCTCGACGACTCCGAGGTTGGGTCCGAGGTGACCGCCGGTCCTGGACACCCGCGTGATGAGGAACGACCGGATCTCCTGCGCCAGCTCGTCGAGCTGTTGCTCATCGAGCCCGTCGAGGTCACGTGGTCCGCGGATCCGATCCAGCAGACTCATCGAGCCCCTTCCGTCGTACGTCGCTGAGTTCAAGACACGGCAGCCAACCACTGAGTGTATGCCGTCGGTGTCAGCGAGTCTGGACGGGCGGTGACGAAGCCGGCTGTCGGCTCAAAGCCGGGCCCGGAACTGCCGGCCGCGGAACGCGTCTTCGATCAGGCCTACCGACCGGCGGATGCGCAACAGCCGGGCTCCCTCGCGCTCCCACATGGCGATGGCGCCCTCGACGGACTCGGTCGGGAGCACCTCACGCAGGCTGGTGCGGGCCTCGGAGATGCCCCGCTGGGTGGCTTGGATGCTCGCCTCGGTGTGCAGCGCGGTGAATCGTGCCAGCACCACTGGGTGACGCTTCAGTCCGGCATACATCCGGTAGTCGGGTGGGCACTGGTCGAGCAGCCACCCGATCGCGGTGTCCTCCCACCAAGGCGCCCCAGGAGGCCGCACCTGCTCGGGCCATCCGGGAGGGGCAAACGCGGTCACCCGACCAGAGTAACACCGACTCGAACGTATGTTCGAGTGCTGCTCAATGGCGCGGAAGGAGACATCGAGGCGACCCCCGACACCCCGAGCTCAACGCCACCGCCAGCACACCCGCGGTGACGGGCACTAGGTTTGCCAGCATGGTCGCCGGCTGCCTCTTCTGTCGCGTCGTCGCGGGTGACGAGGCGGCGCACATCGTCTGGGACACGACCGAGACAGTCGGCTTCCTCGACATCAGGCCGGTCTTCAAAGGACACGTGCTCGTCGTACCCCGAGTGCATGTGGACACGTTCACCGAACTCCCCGACGACCTGGTGGCGCCGTTCTTCACCGCTGGCCGCCGGATCGCTGCCGCCATGATCGAGGCGTTGGGCGCGCAAGGCTCGTTCGTCGCGATGAACAACGTCGTGTCGCAGTCCGTCCCGCATCTGCACATCCACGTCGTGCCGCGTACGAAGGGAGACGGCCTCCGTGGCTTCTTCTGGCCGCGCACCAGGTATGCCGACGACGCCGAGGCGCGGGAGTACGCCGAGCGGCTCGGTCGCGTGCTGACCAGATAGCCCTCCGTCGCGGCTACCACATCCGACCCTCACCTTGTCCGGCTGCGCCTATCCGACCAGGCTGCGGCCGAGCAGCACCAGCGCCGACGCAGCACACACCACGAGAACGGCCGCCCGGGTGTGGCCCGCGTCGACGTGGCGGCGGAGCAGACGCGAGCCAGCAAAACCAACCACGAGGAAGGGCACCATGAGCGCGGCAAGCGCGATGTCTGTCCCCCGCAGCCCGCCTCCGATGGCCAGCCCGAGCAGGCTCATCGATGCACCCGCAAGGAAGTAGACCGCCAACGTGCTCCGCACCTGGCGTGCCGAGCGACGCTGATAGAGCAGCGCCATCGGAGGCCCGCCGATCGAGGTGGCCGTACCGGTGACCCCTGATACGAATCCCGCCGCTGCCAAAGCCCTCCGGGTCACTGGTATGTCGACGGCTCGGCTGGTCAGCGCCACGGCCACGAGCACCATCACACCGATCGCGACGCCCAGGCTTCGGACGGAGAACCACGACACCGCCACGACTCCGACCACGGTTCCCGGCACGCGCCACGGCAGCGACCAGGCGAGACCACGCCAGTCGATCTCGTGGTACTCCCGGCTCAGCGTCACCAACGGCAGCAGAGCGGCTAGCCAGATGAGCAGCTCCGGCATTGTCTGCGGGGCCACCAGCGCGGCGATCGGAGCCCCGACCAGCCCGAGACCGAGGCCGACGGTGCCCTGGACCGTCGCCCCCACGGTCAGTGCGCCAGCGAGGACGGCAAAGACCCAGCCGTCGAGGCCGAAGATCATCGAGCGGCGTCCACGACGCGCACGTCCTCGACGCGCACGTCGAGAGCACTCTCGAGCGCAGCGATCTGATCGCCGACGTCTGTCTCGTCCAAACGCCGGGTCCCAGGAAACCGCGCGACCTCGACCGCGGGCTTCTCGGTGCCGAGCAGCTTCCACGAGGCGCACAGCCGACCGTCGGCGAGGACAGCGCAGGAGAAGACTCCGTTCTCACGGCCCCACACCAAGGGCAGATGGTCGGCGTCGAGGAAGCGCTCCCGACCCGCCGGTGCATAGCCGAGCAGCAGGCCGTCGAACTCGGGCAGCAACCGGACCCCTGGGTCGGCCGAGCCGCCGGGCGGCAGTTCGAGCAGGTCGAAGTGGAGGTCGCCACGCGGACCCAGCCGCTCGGACAGCTCATCGGCGACGGTCGTCAAAGCCGTGTCCACGCGGCGCAGGCCCTCGCCGGTCCACCAGGCGATGTCTCGTCGGCTGGCCGGCCCGAAGGCGGCCAGGTGGATGCGGATGAGCTCGACGAGCGCCGCGTCAGGATCCGCCAACCGGGCCCTGCGGTCCTCGTCAAGGACCTCGCTCGCGAGCCGGTAGCCGGGGGCGGTCCGCCGATCCCAGGGACCCGACAGCGGCCGGCGGATCAGCGCGCTGTGCCCATGGGCCATGCTCCGCCCCACGCCTGACGTGCGAGAGGCCTCGACCGCCTCATCCTGGTCGCACTCGGCGAGCCACCGCGTGAGGTAGGCCCGAAGCTCCTCGGGGCTGCGCCACGCGCCGGTCGCGAAGCGCTCCATCTCGGCGCGCACCTGGTCGACATCGACGGTGCTCAGCTTGAGGCCACGCCGCCACACGTTGGTCAGCGTACGGCGGGCAACCGTGTCGAGAATCGCGTGCTGGTCGCGCACACACGTGTGCACGGTCCCGCGAAGGTTGCTGCCGCGCACGAGGTCGAGCGCCTCGTAGGCGGCGTTGACCGCGTGGTTGCTCGCGCCGGGCAGCCGCGATGACACCGTCACGAACGGCGAGCGCGGCACCTGCGCCTGGATCGGGCCAACTCGCCGTACGAGCTCGACCACACCCGCCCGACCACGACCACGGATCCTGGGGAACTGTCGCCGCAGGGTCGCCCGCGCGAGCTCCTCCCACGTGCACGCCGTCGCCATTCGAATCAACCTAACCGAGGGACGGCGCAGGCACCGCCGGATACACGAGGTATGGCCTCAGCGCTGCAGCAGGCTCCTCAGCACGTACTGCATGATGCCGCCGTTGCGGTAGTAGTTCGCCTCTCCGGGAGTGTCGATGCGTACGACCGCCTCGAAGCGCACGTCGCCGGCCGTGACCGTGACCGTCTGGGGTGTGCGGCCTTCGTTGAACTCGGTCACCCCGGCGATGTCGAACGCCTCCTCGCCCGTGATCCCCAGTGACTCCGCCGTCTGGCCGTCCGGGTACTGCAGGGGGAGCACGCCCATGCCGATGAGGTTCGAGCGGTGGATGCGTTCGTAGGACTCGGCGATGACGGCTCGTACGCCGAGCAGCGCGGTTCCCTTGGCCGCCCAGTCGCGCGAGGACCCCGAGCCGTACTCCTTGCCGGCGAGGACGACGAGCGGGGTGCCGCGTTCGGCGAAGGCGACCGCGGCGTCGTAGATCGTCGTCACCTCACCCTCTCCGGCCCCCTGAGCGTCGCCGTCGGCGGGGAACAAGCGCGTCCAGCCCCCCTCCGTGCCGGGGGCGAGCTGGTTGCGGAGCCGGATGTTGGCGAACGTTCCGCGGATCATCACCTCGTGGTTGCCGCGCCGCGACCCGTATGAGTTGAAGTCCCGTTGCTGGACGTCGCGCTCGGCGAGATACCTCCCGGCCGGCGATTCCTTCCTGATCGCGCCCGCGGGTGAGATGTGGTCGGTCGTGACGGAGTCGCCGAGCCTGGCGAGCACGCGCGCGCCGAGGATGTCCGACACAGCCTCGGGCTCGCGCGGCATGGCGTCGAAGTACGGCGGCTTGCGGACGTAGGTGGACTCGAGGTCCCAGGCGAAGGTGTCACCCGTAGGAGTCGGCAGCGAGCGCCACTGCTCGTCACCCGCGAAGACGTCGGCGTAGTCCTTGCTGAACATCTCCGAGGAGATCGAACTGCCGACGACCGACTCCACCTCCGCCGGTGACGGCCAGATGTCCTTGAGGAAGACGTCGTTGCCGTCGGTGTCGGTGCCGAGCGGCTCGTTGTAGAGGTCGACGTCCATGGAGCCGGCGATTGCGTAGGCGACCACGAGCGGCGGCGACGCCAGATAGTTCATCTTGACGTCACCGTTGATCCGTCCCTCGAAGTTGCGGTTGCCCGACAGCACCGCGACGACCGCGAGGTCCGCCTCGTTGACGGCGTCACTCACCTCGGGGATCAGCGGCCCGGAGTTGCCGATGCAGGTCGTGCAGCCGTAGCCGACCAGGTTGAAGCCGAGCTTCTCCAGGTATGGCGTCAGGCCGGATCGGTCGTAGTAGTCGGTGACGACCTTCGACCCGGGCGCCAGTGTCGTCTTGACCCACGGCTTGCTCGCCAGCCCCTTGTTGACGGCGTTCTTGGCGAGCAGCGCCGCCCCGACCATCACAGACGGGTTGGACGTGTTGGTGCAGGACGTGATCGCCGCGATCGTGACCGCCCCATGGTCGAGCTCGAACTCCGAGCCGTCTTCGAGCCGGACCGGGGTAGGCCGGGAGGGACGGTCCGCGGACTGACTCGACGTGTGCGGTACACCGTCTCCGTTGCCCAAAGAGTTGATCGACGGGGGGTCGGAGGCCGGAAAGGAGTCGGCGGAACCCTCGTCGACGGTGGAGCTGACGCCGTGCTCGGGGCGGTGGCCCTTTGTGGCAGGTCCTTCGTCGTCGACATAGTCGCTGAGCGCCGCGCGGAAGGACTGCTTGGCGTCGGTCAGTGAGATGCGGTCCTGGGGCCGCTTCGGCCCCGCGATCGACGGGACCACCGTGGCGAGGTCAAGCTCCAGGTATTCCGAGTAGCGCGGCTCACGGTCCGGGTCATGCCAGAGCCCCTGCTCCTTCGCGTACCCCTCGATGAGAGCCACGTGCGGCTCGTCGCGGCCTGTCAGCCGCAGATACGTCAGGGTCTCGTCGTCGACGGGGAACACGGCGATCGTCGATCCGTACTCCGGCGACATGTTGCCGATCGTGGCGCGGTTGGCCAGCGGAACCGCCGCGACTCCCGGTCCGTAGAACTCGACGAACTTGCCGACCGCGCCGTGCTGGCGCAGCTGCTCGGTGATCGTGAGCACCAGATCGGTCGCGGTGGCGCCTTCGGGAAGCTCTCCGGAGAGCTTGAAGCCGACGACGCGCGGGATCAGCATCGAGACAGGCTGGCCGAGCATGGCGGCTTCGGCCTCTATCCCGCCCACCCCCCAGCCGACAACGCCCAGCCCGTTGACCATGGTCGTGTGGGAGTCGGTTCCGACGCAGGTGTCCGGGTAGGCCACGACCTCCTCACCGGACTCGCGGGTGAAGACGACACGGGCGAGGTGTTCGAGATTGACCTGGTGCACGATGCCGGTGCCCGGCGGGACGACCTTGAAGTCGTCGAAGGCGTCCTGTCCCCAGCGCAGGAACTGGTAGCGCTCGCGGTTGCGCTCGTACTCGATCTCGACGTTACGCCGAAATGACGACGTCGTGCCGAAGACGTCGGCGATCACCGAGTGGTCGATGACGAGCTCGGCCGGCGCGAGCGGGTTGATCTTGTGCGGGTCACCTCCCAGGTCGGCCATCGCCTCGCGCATCGTGGCGAGGTCGACCACGCACGGCACGCCGGTGAAGTCCTGCATGATTACCCGCGCCGGTGTGAACTGGATCTCCTTGCTCGGGTCGGCGTCAGCCTCCCAGCCCGCCAGCGCCCGCACGTCTGCTGCCGTGATGTCGGCGCCGTCCTCGGTGCGCAACAGGTTCTCCAGCAGGATCTTGAGACTGTAGGGGAGGCTGTCCACGCTGAGGCCCTCGCGCGCGACGGCCGAGAGCCGATAGATCGTGTACGTGGAACCGCCCACTTCGAGCGTGTCCTTGGCCCCGAACGTGTTGACGGTGCTCATCTGAGTCTCCTTCACAGCAGTGGTCGCTCCGACAATCCTTGCTCAGTCTCGTCGAGAACGCTTGAGCAACCGGAGCCGCGGTAACCAAAGTTATCTTGATATCAAGATACATGGAAGGACGGCGGCGCGCACCCAACGCGACGGCCCGATCAGGATGGGTCGAGCGAGCCCGCGAGGTATCCAGGCTCCGCGAGCAGCCGGCGGACAACTCTGCTCTTCTCGAGCTGGCGACTCGCCAGGTCGTCGCCGGGGGCGAGGTACGACGACAGCTGCTCGGCGCGCAGGCGCTCGCGGCCAGTGGGCGTCAGCCACCCCTCGACGTCGTCGACGAGCTGCTCGTGCTCGATGCGGAGATCTGCCAGCACCTGCCCCACCCCCACCAGACCGGCGAGGGCGGCGTCGAGCAACTCGGCGTCGGTCGAGTGGGCCGGGTCGACTCGGTGCTGCGTCGGCTCACCGCTCGGGATCAGCTCGCTCAGGTCACCCACCACCCGGACACCCGTCGCCTCGACGGATTCGACCAACGAGTGGGCGCGTTGCACGCACCACGCAAGCGTGGCCCCATCCAGGCGGATCGGAGGTTCCTGCGACGCGCGCCGGGCCAGAACCAGACGCGACAGCGCGTTCTTGAACGCCCACATGTAGTGCAGCCAGTCGAGGTCCTCCGTCCGCTCGTTGATCCGGCGAAGCAGCTCGGCCGAGTGCGTACCCAGTGACGCATTGACCTGGGCGGGCTGCTGGAGGCCGGCCGCGTCGGCACCGATCACTGCGGCGAAGCGTTCCCCCATGATGGCGGGGTCGGCACCCGCACGGGGGACGGTGACGAGTGAGATCCGGTCTTCGGGCACGTGCCGCTGCCATCGGGTGATGATCCGCGCGAGGTCGTGGCGGCGCCAGAAGCTCGCCGCCGTACCTCCCGCGTCCGAGTCGGACACGAGTGCGGCGACATAGTCGTCCCAGGAGTCCAGGTGTCGGTTCCGTACGCCGGTCTGCCATTGGGAGGGGATGGTGCGAGCGAGGTCGCGGGCGGTGAGGACCACATGCACCTCGGCGGGACCGAATGCCTCGACCAGGCGACGCACCTTGCTCGAGCCGATCGTCGCCAGCAACTCGTTGGAGACGAGGGCATCCGCCGGGTGGTCGCGGATCTGCCGGGCCAGCCGCTCCCACGCCCCCTCAAGACCGGGTCGCTCACGCGTCGTCCCCAATAGGTCGTCGGCCGCCAGGAAGTTGTCCTGCGACCATCCCCAATGGATCCCCTGGGCGGCGAGCTTCTCGACATTGGCGTTGCAGAGGTCCTGGATGTAGCTCGTGGCTGACTTCATCGTGCCGATATGGAGATAGACACGCCTGGCCATGAACCGAGGTTAACGCCTCACGACAGGTCCTCCTCCCGCTCACGCAGCACCGACACCACGCCGACGAGGCCGACGACGGCATCGACCGCGGCGTCGAGGAGCTCCTCGGTGGTGGCCTCCCCCGGGGCGACGCTCCCGGACGCGGGCTGATCCACCGGGAGCAGCTCGGCCGCGTCACCGACCACTCTGATCCCGGCGTCGGCGATGTCGTCGATCATCTGCTCAGAGCGCGCCCGAGCCCAGGTGAGCTGCTCGGCCGACAGCCTGATGGGCGGCTCGACCGGGGCTCGACGCGCCAGCAAGGAGCGGGTAAGCGTGTGCTTGACCGTCAGTCTGTAACGTTCGCGGTCGTCCGCGTCGAACCGCTCATGCACGCGACGCATGAGCTCCGCCGAGTGCGCGCCGAGCGTGGGGTTCTGCATGCTGGGCTGGCTCCAGCCGTCCGCGCCGTCGACTCCCAGCACCGACAGGAACCGCCGCCCCACCGCCGCGTATTCGCTGCCCGCGGGGGGCACCGTCACCAGCCAGATCCGGTCAGGACCGACAAGCCTGGCCCAGTCGTCGATGATCCGGGTGAGGTCCTGACGCCGCCAGAACCAGTCGACGGCGTCGTCCTCGTACCTGTCGTCCATCAGGGCCTGCGTGAACTCCGGCCAGGCGGGCATCCGTCGATGTCGCGCCCCCTCCTGCCACTGTGAGGGGATGACCCGTCCCAGGTCTCGAGCGGTGATGATCACCTGGATGTCAGCGGGTTCGAGCTCGCCGAGAAGGGACCGCAGCCTGCGGCGCTTGCGCAGCGACAGCAACTCGTTCGAGATGAGTGCGCTGCCGCGATGGCCGTCGATGGCCGCCTTGAAGGTGGACCAGTCGCCGTCATGGGAGCGCCCCGGTCCTTTCGGACCCAGCAAGTCGGACACCGCTGTGAAGTTGAGCTCCGCCTGCGACCAGTAGACACCGGCCGCCGCGAGGCGCTCGCGATTGAGGCTGCAGAGATCCTGCAGATACGTCGTCGCCGACTTCATCGTGCCGATGTGGAGGAAGACCCGGGCGGCCATGCCGCCAGGGTAGCCAGGCGGCGGCCGCACCGGCGCGAGTTCAGCCGCTGGGGCGATGGCAGATGGCGATGCACTCGACATGGTGGGTCATCGGGAAGATGTCGAAGGCACGCAGCGAGGTCAGCTCATAGCCGCAGCCTCGTAGAGCCTTGAGGTCTCGGGCCAACGTTGCGGGGTCGCAGGCCACGTAGGCGAGTACCCGCGGGCCGAGCCTCGCGGTCGCCTTCACCACCTGTGCCCCTGCACCGGCGCGTGGCGGGTCAAGCACGACGACGTCGAGACGGCCCTGGGCGCTCCTCCCGCGGACGAACCGGTCGACCCGGTCCTCGACACAGCGCACCTGCGGCAGGTCGGCGAGGTTGGCGCGGGCGTGCCCAATCGCCCGTCGGTGCGACTCGACGGCGACCACCCGGCCGGTCTCCCCCACGCGTCCTGCCAGAGCCGCCGACAGCAGGCCGACCCCCGCGTACAGGTCCCAGCACCGCTCGCCCGGCATGGGGTCGGCCCCGTCGAGGACCGCCTCGACGAGAGCCCCTGCCGCGCCGGGGTGCACCTGCCAGAAGTCACCGGCCTGCACCCGCCAGCGGCGACCTAGCAACGCCTCAGTGACGACGGGTGCGGTCGCGGCATCGGTGACCACGACGCGTTCGCCGGTGCTCGTGACGACGGCCTCGGCGGACTCGACGCCGGCGGTCATGGCGTCCTGTACGTCGGGAAGCTCGGGCACGGCGATGCGGCAACGGTCGACGGCGACCACGTCGTGGGACCGGTGCTTCCTCAGGCCTTTGTGACCGTCAGCGTCGGCGCTGAAGCGGACCCGGGTGCGCCAGTCGAGGCCGTCGACGTCGCCGGCGACCTGCTCAACGGTCACCGGCCGCTCGATGCCGGCGAGCCGGGAGAGCTGCTCGGACACGACCTGGCCGAGAAGCTCGCGTTGGTGGGCCAGGCGCACGTGCTGGAAGTCGCATCCGCCGCAGGCGCCCGGCCCGGCATGAGGACACGGCGCCTCGACGCGATCGGCTGACGGCGTCAGGATCTCCACCGCGTCGCCACGCAGGTAGCGAGACTCCCCCGCGCCCTCGGTGACCCGCACCCGGACCCGCTCTCCGGGAATGGCGTGCCGGACGAAGACCACGCGCCCCTCATGCCGAGCCACGCAGTGCCCGCCGTGTGCAACGGCACCCACGTCGACCTCGACCTCGGTGCCCACCAAGGGGTCGCACGCAGAGGTCATCGGTCTCTGGCCTCGCCATCGCCCGGCTCCTGCCGCTGGCCGGAATGGCCGTCGATTGGGCCTCGGCGCACCGTTCGCGCGACGAGGTTGTTGCGCTCGGCCCGTTTCGCGGCCGCCGCCGAGGATCGCAGCTGGAACGGGACGGACGTGACCATGACTCCCGGGGTGAAGAGGAGGCGACCCTTGAGGCGCAGCGCGCTCTGGTTGTGCAGGAGCTGCTCCCACCAGCGGCCGACGACGTACTCAGGGATGTAGACGGTGACCACGTCGCGTGGGCTGCGCCGCCTGATGTCGCGCACGTAGTCGAGGATCGGCTTGGTGATCTCGCGGTACGGCGAGTCGAGCACCGTCAGCGGCACCGGGATGCCCGCCTCGTCCCAGGCCTGCATCAGCTGGGCGGTCGCCTCCTGGTCCACATCGACGGTGACCGCCTCGAGCGTGTTCGGGCGGGACGCGCGTGCGTAGGCGACGGCACGCAGGGTCGGCTTGTGGATCTTCGAGACGAGCACGATCGCATGGATACGCGACGGCAGGGACACGTCCTCCTCGACCGCAGCCAGCTCGGTGACGACGTTGTCGTAGTGGCGGCGAATGCCTTTCATCAAGAAAAACAGGCAGATCATCGCCGTGATGGCGATCCAGGCACCGGCGAGGAACTTCGTGATCAACACGATGATCAGCACGAGGGCCGTCACCGTCAGTCCGACACCATTGATCATCCGGCTGCGCTGCATCCGCCGCCGCTCCGCTGGGGCGCTCTCGGTGCGCAGCAGCCTGGTCCAATGGATAATCATGCCGGTCTGGCTCGTGGTGAACGAGACGAAGACCCCCACGATGTAGAGCTGGATGAGCCGGGTGACCTGCGCGTCGAACGAGTAGATCAAGACCACGGCGAAGCCCGCCAACAACAAGATGCCGTTGGAGAAGGCGAGCCGGTCGCCGCGCGAGTGCAGCTGACGGGGCATGAACCCGTCTCTCGCGAGGATGGATACCAGGACTGGAAACCCGTTGAAGGCGGTGTTCGCCGCCAGCACCAAGATCACACCTGTGGCCGCCGCGACGATGTAGAACCCCGGCCGGAAGTGGTCGAAGATCCCGTTGGCCAGCTGTCCGATCACCGGATCCTGGTTGAAGCCGGCCGGCACGGGGTTGCCGTTCGGGTTGAGAAGCACGACCCCGTTGTCGACGTCGGCCAGCCTGACGTGCATGAGGTTGCCGAGGATGAGGATCGACAACCCCATGGTGACAGCGATGGTGCCCAGCAGGAGCAGCGTCGTGGCCGCGTTGCGCCCCTTCGGCTTGCGAAAGGCGGGGACGCCGTTGCTGATGGCTTCCACGCCGGTCAGCGCCGCGGAGCCGGACGCGAAGGCGCGCAACACCAAGAACACGAGGGCGAAGCTGCCGATGCCGCCGGCGATGTGCTCGGTGCCCCGCAACGAGTAGTCGGCGAGCTCCGAGGGGGGCAGACTGCCGCGGAAGTACCTGACGAAGCCCCACAGCGCCATGCCAAGGATGGAGACCATGAAGATGTAGGTCGGGATCGCGAAGGCGGTTCCCGACTCCCGCACGCCGCGCAGGTTCATCGTCATCAAGAAGACCGTGGCAGCGATGGCTAAGGTGGCCTCGTGGCCTTGAAGCGGCTCGATGGCCGCAGCAGCGTACTGGGCCGCGGACGAGATCGATACCGCCACCGTCAGCACGTAGTCCACCATCAGGGCGCTTGCCACGGTGAGACCGGCGAAGCTCCCCAGGTTCGTGGTGGCGACCTCGTAGTCACCGCCACCTGACTGGTAGGCCTGCACGTTCTGGCGGTATGACGCGACGACGGTCAGCATCACGAGCGCGACGGCGATGCCGACCGGCCACGAGACCGTGTAGTAGGCCAACCCCGCGGCGGACAGCGTGAGAAAGATCTCGTCGGGCGCGTAGCCGACCGAAGAGAGGGCGTCGCTGGCGAAGACAGGCAAGGCGATCCGCTTCGGCAGCAGCGTTTCTCCAAGCTGGGTGTTGCGAAGCTTGCGTCCCAACAGCAGCCGCTTGCCGACATCGCCGATACCCACGCAGGGATGCTAGACCACGGTTGCCGCCCGCATGGCTCTGCACCGGTGTAGCGTCGTGGTCGACCAGCGACGGTGGGTCGCTGCGCGGAGCCCACAACATTGCAAGGGGCGGCACGGTGCACATCGTCATCATGGGATGCGGTCGCGTGGGGGCGACGTTGGCGCGAGCGCTGGAGCGCCGTAGCCACACCGTCGCCGTCATCGACAACAACCCCGATGCGTTCCGCCGTCTCGGGCCTGGCTTCATCGGGGACAAGGTCACCGGCTATGGGTTCGACCAGACAGTGCTCGAGGCCGCCGGCATCACCAAGTCGGGTGGTTTCGCCGCCGTGAGCAGCGGCGACAACTCCAACATCATCTCCGCCCGGGTGGTACGGGAGACGTTCGGCATCGACAACGTGGTGGCCCGTATCTACGACCCTGGACGCGCGGAGGTCTACCAGCGACTCGGTATCCCCACCGTCGCCACGGTGCGCTGGACGGCGGACCAGATACTGCGCCGGCTGTTGCCGGCCGGCTCCGAGCCGGAATGGCGTGACCCGACCGGTGCGATCCGCATCAGTGTCATCGACGCGGTACCTGCGTGGATCGGCCACCGAGCCACCGAGCTCGAGACCACGACCGGGGCCAGGGTGGCCTTCCTTACCCGCCTTGGCGAGGGCATCATGATGGCCCCCGACCTCGTGCTCCAGCATGGCGACCTCCTCCACCTCGTCAGCGCAGAAACAGACGCGGAAAAGGTGGAGGCGGCGATCGACAAGGGACCGGAGGAGCGCTGATGCGCGTCGCGATCGCTGGTGCCGGTGCGGTGGGTCGCTCCGTCGCCGCGGAGCTGCTCGAGAACGGCCATGAGGTGCTGCTGATCGACAAGGACCCCCACGCCATCCGGGCCGACACCGTGCCGACTGCGGAGTGGCTGCTCGCCGACGCCTGCGAGCTCTCCTCGCTCGACGAGGCTGCGTTGCAACGCTGTGACGTCGTGATCGCCTGCACCGGCGACGACAAGGCAAACCTCGTCATCTCGCTGCTCGCCAAGACGGAGTTCGCCGTACCCCGCACCGTCGGACGGGTGAACCACCCGGCCAACGAGTGGCTCTTCAACGAGTCGTGGGGTATCGACGTCGCCGTCTCAACGCCGCGGATCATGTCCGCGCTCGTCGAGGAGGCGGTGAGCGTCGGCGATGTGGTGCGCCTGTGGACGTTCAGACAGAGCGAGGCCAACATGGTCGAGCTCACGCTGCCCGACGACTCACCGTACGTCGGCTCGACCGTGCGCGAGGTGGCGTGGCCGGCCGACACATCCTTGGTGGCGTTGTTGCGCGAGGGGCATGTGCATGCGCCCGACCCAGATGCCACCCTCGAAGCCCGCGACGAGCTGCTCTTCGTGTCGACCACGTCCGCGGAGAGCGACCTGGAGCTCCTGCTCGCCCCTCACGACCACCAGACCAAGACCGACGAGTCCTCAGCAAGCGGCTAGTGCCGCTCCCCCAACGTCGTCGCGCGGCGCAGGGCGAACCTTGGTGGACGGGTGTTAAGCGGCTCCGAGCCGGCTGCCCGGCTTGATCGGCAGCGGGGTGTTGTCGCGGTTGAGCATCCAGGCCATGGCTGCGAGCGCGACGATCTGGAGCGGCCATCCCATGGCGAGCTTCGCGACGCCGAGCCATCCGGCCTCGTGCGCTGCCCAGAGCGGATACTGCACGACGACGCGCACGATGCAGGGGGCGGCGAGCAGCCAGGTGAGCTTCGAGCACAGCGCGACGAGGTGGCGGTCCTGGCGCCACCGCGTGGGTTCACCGGTGACCGCACCGATCATGAAGCCGACCACCGGCCAGCGCACCAGCGCCGAGCCCGCCAGGACAATGGCGTAGACGGCGTTGTAGATAAGGCCGGGCAGAAACGCATCCTCGGCCCGACCTGAGCGCAACGCGAAGACAGCCGCGATCGCGATTCCCACCATCGAGTTCAGGACGAACTGGATGCTCGAGCGCTGGACGAGGCGGACCACGAGCAGCGCGACGGCCAACGACCCCGACAGGAGCAGCGACAGTTGCAGGTTGTGCGACGAGATCCAGCTGACCGTGAACCCCAGCGTCGGGATCGCTCCCTCGAGCATGCCCCGCTTCCCGCCCAACGCCTTCGACAGCTGACCGCGCACGAGCGCTTCGACGGTCACGGTGGCGTCCGGCCGTGCGGCCTCGCTCGGTTCCGTACGCGGTCCGGGCGTGGCGCCTGTCACGCGCTCAGACTTCCAGCTCGTAGCGAGGGTTGAAGATCACCCGGCGGCCGTCATGGCACGAGACCCGACCCGACGCCTTGAGCCCCACTCCGGGCATGATGCCAGGAATCTTGCGCCGCCCGAGCCAGACCAGCGTCATCATCGCCGAGCCGTCGTAGAGCGTGGCCTCGAGCGTCGGCGCGCCGGCACGGGGCGCCAGCGACACGTTCTTGAGGTGGCCGTAGACCGTGACGAACTCGCGGTCGTGCAGCCCTTCGATCTCACGACAGCCCTGGGTCTGCCGCTCTTGCTGCAGCTCGTCTGCCTCCATCTTGTCGGGCGTCTCCGAAAGCCGCTTGATCACTCGACGGATCCGCCCACCACTCACCTTGGAACTCATCTCTCTAGCCTAACTTCTGTCACCAACCGCGCGGGCGGCAATGGGTTCTTGTCCACAACGAGGCAGCGAGCCGTGCCGGCCGGCGACAGAGCTCAGCCGGTTTCGGGGTCGTTGTCGTGGTCGTGGTCGTCCATCGCGGCCTGAGCCTGTGCGGGCACCTGCATCGGGAGCATCTCGCGCGGCGCCATCGGTCCGTCGCCTCGCACGACGATGACGTCGTGGAAGGCCTGCTCCACCACCCCTTCCGGATCCGCCTGCGTGGCGCTCTTGCCGAGGAACGTGCCACGTAGCATCCAGCGCGGGCCGTCGACGCCGACGACGCGGCTGGTCTGGGTGGCGGCCTTCCCGTCCGGTGTCTGGATGGGGACGACGACGTGCAGCTCGGTGCCGAACTCACCGTCACGCTCGGTCGCGGTCCCACCTCGCTTGGCCGCCTCGGCCGCGATGTCCTTGCGTACGTCGTCCCAGATGCCGTCGTGGCGGGGGGCCGCGAAGGCGCGCAGCTCAAGACCTGACTGCGGTCCCGCCAACAGCACGGCGGCCACCGCCTGCGTCTGCTCGTCGACCTGGAGCCGTAGCTCCAGATTGGGGGCTCCCTTGACGACCAAGCCACCCAGGTCGATGTACCCGTCGTCGTGGGAGTCGGCCGTCGTGTCCGACCTGTCCCAGGGCCCCCGCGGCCGATCCGACTCCAGCTCGTCGAACGCGTCAGGCTCGGGGGCGTCGGACTCGTCGCGCCGGCTGGACTTGCGACGAAAAATCACGACCATGCCTCCTGGGTCACGGATGCGGGCAGCGCGAAGCCCCCGGTGGAGCCGTAGCCGCCGCCACCGCGACCTGAGCCGGGGAGGCGGTCGACCTCGACGAAGCGGGCCGTCTCGAAACGCTGGATGACCAGCTGGGCGATGCGGTCTCCGCTACTCAGCACGACCGGCGTCAGCGGATCGAGGTTGACGAGCAGCACCTTGACCTCGCCGCGGTAGCCTGCGTCGATCGTCCCGGGACCGTTGACGATCGAGACTCCGAACCTGGCCGCCAGTCCGGAACGCGGGTGAACGAGGGCCACATAGCCCGACGGGAGTGCGATGGCGATGCCGGTGGGCACCATGGCGCGCTCACCCGGAAGCAGCCGGATGTCGACGGTCGTGACGAGGTCTGCGCCTGCGTCACCGGGATGCGCGTACGTCGGCACGGCCACGTCTGGGCCGATCCGGGAGAACAACACCTCGACCATCGTCAGACCCCTTCCTGCCTCGACGCCACCGACTTGAGCACGACGGACCACCCTACCCGTGGGACACCTGGCAGGGTTGCCCCATGCCCGGCCTCTCGAGCGACCAACGGGAGAGACTTCACGTCCCCGTGACTTGGTGGCTGCTCGGGTCGCTGTTCGTGGTCGCCGTTGGCTGGGCGTTCTTCGTCGCCACGCCCGCGCTGGTCGCCCTCGCGGCCGCTGGGGTGGCGTTGGTCATCGTCGTGTGGACGCTGTCGGGGTACGGCGCACTGGAGGTCTCGACGAGCAGCGCCGGCCTTCGAGCCGGACGCGCCACCTTGCCGTGGAGGCATCTGGGGACGGTCACGCCGCTCGCCGGGTCGCGGTTACGCGACACCCTGGGGGTGGAAGCTGACGCGCGGGCCTACCTCGTGGTGCGCAGCTACTGCCACCAGGCCGTCAAGGTCGAGGTGGTCGATGACGTGGACCCGACGCCGTACTGGGTCGTTTCCACGCGCCATGCCGAACAACTGGCCGCTCACCTGCGTGCCCGCAGCGTGCAAGGATAAGCGCGAGCGTCCTCGAGCGGATGCGACGTCGGGTGTGAGAGGAGCCTTCGTGGCCAAGAAGTCGAAGTCCCCAGCCAAGGACGGCAAGCAGAAGCCAAGGGGCAAGCGGACGTGGAAGCTGATTGGTACCGGAACGGGTCTGGTCGCCGGCATCGCCATGGCCAAGGCCTTGGACGCCACCTGGCGCACGGCCACCGGCCATAAGCCGCCCAACGCACCTGAGAACCCCGACATCGCGGGGCGGGAGGCGCTGCTGTGGGCGGCGGTCAGCGGGATGGCGATGGGGATCGCGAGGACGTACGCCACCCGAAGAGCCGCGCACTACTGGGTTCGTTCCTTCGGCGAGCTCCCTCCCGGCATGACCGACGACTCCACCAAGGCCGAGCAGAGGCGGCTCAAGAAGCAGGCCAAAGCCGCCTGACCCCCTAGCAGCCCAGGCCGAGCGCGACGAGACCGCCAGCCGAGGTCGGGGCCAACCTGAGCTCGCCGGGTGTGGCGTCACCAGATCAGGCGGCGCAGTCCCGGCAGACGAGCTGGCCGTTCCTGTCGCTCGCGAGCTGGCTGCGGTGGTGCACAAGGAAGCATCTGGAGCAGGTGAACTCGTCCTGCTGGCGCGGGAGCACCTGCACCGAGAGTTCTTCGTGAGAAAGGTCTGCCCCGGGAAGCTCGAAGGATTCGGCCGCCTCGACCTCGTCCTCGTCGACCTTGCCTGAGTTCTTGTCGTGGCGACGCGCCTTCAGCTCCTCGATGGAGTCCTCGTTGAGCTCTTCCTCGGTCTTGCGTGGTGCGTCGTAGTCTGTGGCCATAAGTTGCTGTGTCCGCTCTCTTTCGTCTCGTCCGCCTTGTACGCGCAGGCTTGGTCTCTAACGCAGCGCGGCCACGTTTTGTGCCCACCCGGCGGCGAGATTGTGCCCTATTTCCCCAAGTTTTGCCATGCCTTGTGACGAGCGTGACGACGATGCCGTCAGGCGGGTCACTCGGTGAGCGGTCAGTCGCCGAAGCCGGCGGCTGTCAGACATTCGTGGAAGGCGTCGTACAACGCCGACGACGAGGCCGTCACGATGGCTTCACCGGGCTCGGCGCCGTTCAGCCCCTCGACCCGACCGCCCGACTCCAACACGATGAGGCGGCCGGCCGCGAGATCCCAGGGCTTCAGCCCGCGTTCGACGTAGGCGTCATAACGTCCACACGCGACGAAGCAGAGGTCGAGCGCGGCCGATCCCATCCTCCGGACGTCGCGAACCGTGGGCAGCAGCCGCGCCGTCTCGACCGCCTGGGCGGCCCGGACGTCTGCCTGATAGCTGAAGCCGGTGCCCACGAGGGCGTGCGAGACGTCGACGCAGTCGGAGCCCTGCAGACGCCTGCCGCCTAGCCATGCGCCCCCGCCCCGCACAGCCGTGAACGTCTCGTCGGTCATCGGGTTGTGGACCACGCCGGCGACGACGGTGCCATCGACCTGCGCCGCGATCGACACCGCGAACTGCGCGATGCCATACAGATAGTTGACACTGCCGTCGATGGGGTCTGCGATCCACACCACCCCGCTGCTGCTGGGTCGATCGTCGCCCTCTTCGCCGACGAACCCGTCTCCAGGGCGCTGGGTGAGGATCCGCTCGCGGATCAGCTGCTCGGAGGCGGTATCGACGGCGGTGACCACGTCGGTCGGGCTCGACTTGGTGTGGGTGACCTCGACTGTGCCACGGCGAGCCCCGCGGATCAGTACACCGGCCTCGAGAGCGGTGGTCTCGGCAAGAGCGAGCAGTTCGCGGGCCTCGGTCACGACGGCTCCTCACAGAGAGCGGGCCTGTGCCCGCGAGGGTTGGGACAGCAGCCAGCCGCGCACAGGTCCCACGCCCCGGGTAGCGCACCGAGGGCCACCCGCTCGACTGCGAAGCCGCGCTCGACGGCTGCACGCTCGAGGAGTAGGTCGCGGACGGCCGCCACGAACGCCGGATGCACCCCGGGGGTGGCCGCGCGGGCGAAGGCCACGCCCAACATCTCAGCGGTCGCCGCGGCCTCGGTGTCGAGGTCATGCACGACTTCCATGTGGTCTGAGACGAACCCGATCGGGACCACGACCACGGCCGCTTCGCCCGCGGCAGCGAGCGCCGCGAGGTGGTCGTTGACGTCCGGCTCGAGCCAGGGCTGCCGGGCCGACCCGGAACGGCTGCAATACGCCAGCTCCCACGCGTGCGTCCGGCCGGTTCGAGCGGTGACGCCTGTTGCGACCAGGTCTGCCACCGCCAGGTGCTGGGCGACGTACGCGCCATCGTTGTGCGGGCCCGCCGCGTCGGCCATCGGCTGCGGGATCGAGTGGGTCACGAAGACGAGGGGTGCATCGTGGCGGTGCTTGTCGGGCAGCTGCCCCAGCGCCGCCGTTGTGCTGTCGACGAACGCCTCGATGAAGCCCGGGTGGTTGAAGTAGAGGCGGAGCTTGTCGATCCTCGGCGGCTTGGAGCTGCCATCCACGGCGTCGAAGAGGTCCTCGCGGTACTGGCGGCAGCCGGAGTAGGACGAGTAGGCGCTCGTCACGAACGCGGCCGCTCGTCGGACGCCGTCAGTGCGCATCCGCGCGACCGTATCGGCGAGGTAGGGGTCCCAGTTGCGGTTGCCCCAATAGACCGGCAGCCCGACACCGTGCGCGCTCAGGTCGGCTCCGACCGCCTCGATCAGCATGCGGCACTGGTCGTTGATCGGGCTGCGCCCGCCTCGGTCGACGTAGTGTCGGGCGACCTCGTCGAGCCGCTCGCTCGGGATGTCGCGCCCACGCGTGACGTTGCGGAGGAACGGCAGTACGTCGTCGGGCCCCTCCGGTCCCCCGAACGATACGAGCAGCAGCGCGTCATAGGGATCGGTTGATCCGTCCGCGGTCATGGGTCGATCCTGCCATTACCTTGAGTCTCGGACCGCGGCCCTAGACTGCGCGGATGCTGGCGCCGTACCGATCCGTTCTCCGGTCACCGGGTGCCAAGGCATTCTCCTTTGCGGGACTGCTCTCGCGGCTGCCGATCTCATCGATCTCGCTGGGGATCGTGCTGCTCGTCGCTGCACGCACCGGTTCCTACGGCTACGCAGGTGCCGTGTCGGCCGCCTACATGCTCGCGACCGCAGCGTCCTCACCGGTGATGGGCCGACTGATCGACCGCTTCGGCCAGCACCGGGTGCTCGGTCCCGGGTTCACCGGGTTCGCCACTGGCATCGTCTGCCTGGTCACAGCGGTCGAGCTTGGCTGGCCCACCCCCGTTCCCCACCTTTTCGCGGTCGTCGCCGGAGCGCTCTACCCGCCCGTCGGGGCGTGTGTCCGTGCGCGGTGGACTCACGTGCTGACTTCCGGGCCGGCCCTGCACACCGCCTTCTCCCTGGAGGCGGTCGTCGACGAGGTCATCTTCATGACGGGGCCCGTGGTCGTGACTCTGCTCGCCACGCAGGTGCAGGAACTTGCGGGTCTGCTCGTCGTGCTGGTCGTTTCGACGGTCGGAGGATGGTGGCTCGCCGCCCTGAGAGCCACCGAGCCGCCTCTGACCGCTCAATCCATCCCGCCAGGCGTTCTGCATGCGTCTGTGTCGCTCGGCTGGGGCTGGCTCGCGCGCATGGTCGTGGTGGCCGCCTGCCTGGGTTCCCTCTTCGGGTCCACCGAGGTCGCCACCGTCGCCTTCAGCGAGGAGCAGGGCCACGCCGCCGTCACCGGCGCCCTGCTCGCGATCTGGGCAGGTGGCAGCTTGATCGCCGGGGTTGTCACCGGGTCGATCAACTGGACCGCAACACCACTGAAGCGTTACCGGATCGGTGCCCTCGGGATGGCGCTGGCGATGGCGCCGCTGCCGTTCGTAACGAGCCTGCCGGTGCTCGCCGCTGCGCTCTTCCTCGCCGGCTTTGCGATCAGCCCCACGATGGTGGCGTCGATGTCGCTCGTCGAGGCAAGCGTTCCGCCTGCTCGGTTGACCGAGGGCATTACCTGGATCTCGACGGGGATCGGGCTCGGAGTTGCGCCTGGCGCGGCCGTCGCCGGGCGCTTGATCGACGCGTTCGGAGCCAGCACGGCCTACTTCGTGCCGGTGGTCAGCGGGGTGGTGGCGGTTACCGTCGCCTGGGCGACGGGGCCGCACCGCGCTCACGCCGAGCCCATGCTGGAGGAGGCGTATGACGCCGGATGTGAATAGCCGTCCGACGGTCGGCGCGCTGGCTTGGAACGACCGAGGCGGCACGACAGACTGACTGCACACGACACGAGGCGGACCCACGCCACGAACCGGTGCGGGAGGAGAGCATGCGCAGGCTCAAGCTGGTCGGACTGAGCGCGGACATCCGACAGGTTGTCTTCGTCGACGACGCCGGCTCCGAGTTTGCCGCTCCCGCCGACGACAGGCTGCGTGCGGCGCTGCGAGGTGACCGTGCTCGGCTCGGGCAGTTGGAGATCGAGATGGAAAGCGCCCTACGCCCCCGTGACATCCAGGCCCGGATCCGCTCCGGAGAGTCGCCCGATGCGGTGGCGGCGCTGGCGCAGGTCTCGGTCGAGAAGGTGATGCCCTACTGCGTGCCCGTGCTTGCCGAGCGCCAGCACATCGCGGACCTTGCCGGACGCAGCCACGTACGCCGCAAGAACGCCGACAGCCCCGCGCGACGCCTCGCCGAGGTGGTCGCCGAGAAGCTCCGGGGCCGCGGCATCGAGCCCGACGCCGCGGAATGGGACGCGTGGCGGCGCGAGGACGGCCGCTGGACGGTTCAGGCCGCATACCTCTCGGGGGAGCATGAGCGCGCGGCACAGTTTGTGTTCGACGCCGTCGGGCGCTTCTCGCTCGCCGACGACGACGAGGCCAGGTGGCTCACCGGTGAGCGGCAGTCGACGAGCAAGGGTCCCCAGCCGCGCGAGCCCGGCACGCGGACGGGCGAGCGTCGGCTGTCCTCTGTCCCGGCGAGTGACGACTTGCTGTCACTGTCCTCGCCGGGGTCGCAATCGTCGCCAGCTGGGGACGACGACCAGTCCGACGACCTCACGGCCGTGGTCCGCGCCGTCAGCGAGACAGACGATGCGGCTGCGGGCGCTGCGCGGGGGATGGACGTCGGCGACGAGGCGGATGCCGAACTGCAGGACACGGCCGTAGCCTCCGACACGTGCGGGGATGCTGAGGACGACGGGCAAGACCGGAGCGAATCACCGGCCGCTGAGATCGCCTCGCCTGTCGCCATGCCGGCCTCGGAGCCGGTGACGGAGCCGACGCCGGAGCGACGACGCCGGACTGGCCGGCGGGCGAGTGTGCCGAGCTGGGACGAGATCATGTTCGGACGAAGCAAGGACGAATGACGCCCTCGCACCAGCGCGGCTCGAGGAACGTGGCGAGGACTTCACGGCGCCGCATCACCCGCGGCTTCCAACCGCGGCCACGACCGGCTACATGCTGCTCATCGGCGGCGGACTCAGCCACTCAAGTGGGAGGCGCCGGTCGAGTTCGGGTCGCAGCCTGGGCGCTCGCCCGTGACCACCGGGCGGGAGCGGTCGGTGATCCAGCCGCTCCACGAGTCGGCGTAGAGCGCGGCGCAGAAACCGGCCAGCTCGAGCGCGAGCACCTCCTGCGCCGCCGTGACACCGCTGCCGCAGTAGACGCCGAGGTGCCGCCCGTCCTCGACACCCACCTCCTCGAAGCGCGCCCTCAGTGCCTCGGCACTCAAGAACCGTCCCGTGTCGTCGACATTGCCGTTGGTCGGTGCGCTCCGCGCGCCGGGGATGTGTCCCGCGACGGGGTCGACGGGTTCGCTCCGCCCCGTGTAACGCTGCCACTCTCGTGCGTCGAGCAGCACGCCGTCCTTCGCCCTCTGGCGAGCCTCGTCGGCGCCGAGCAGCGGGAGGTGTCCAGGGTCTGCGACGAAGTCCCCAGGCTGAGGGTCGGGTCGGTCGCGGGTGGTCGGCCGTCCCGATGCGGTCCAGGCGGCATACCCGCCGTCGAGGACACGTACGTCGGCGTGGCCGAAATAGCGAAGCAGCCACCAGGCCCTGGCGGCTGAGGTGGCGTCAGCGAAGTCGTAGCAGACGACCGGCGACGTCGCGGAGACGCCGAGGCAGCGCATCCCTGCCTCGAACGCTGCCGAGGCCGGGAGCGGATGCCTGCCCCGCTTCCCAGGCGGAGCGCTGAGGTGGGTGTCGAGGTCCACGAAGGCCGCCCCTCGGATGTGCCCGTCTGCGTAGTCCGCGGCCGCAGCGGGACCCGCGAGGCGCCACCGTACGTCGAGCACGGTGACAGCGTCGCCGCTCGCCAGCAGCTCGGCCAGCTCGTCGGCGGAGATCAGAGGGTTCGTCATCGGGCACCGCTCACCAGCAACTCACTCCCTGGGAGCGTTGTCTGGTTGGCAGCGGGCAGCACAATGTTCGGCTGGTGTTCATCGGACTCTTAGGTCGGCGCGTCGACGAGCAAGGGGATCAGCATCTCCTCGGCAGTCAGTGAGCCGTGCAGCCCGATCAACGCCGCCTCGTGCGGAAAGCGGCTGGTCGAGACGACCGCGAGATCGCCCAGGCTGGCCACGACCACATCCCCGAGCCTGGGCCGCACGTGCGACTCGACCGCGCCGAACCATCCCTCGCCGATCGCCTCGTCCCGCGACACCACGCAGGCATCGGCGCCAAGCCGAGCGCGCCAGGCTCGCAGAACATCGTCGACGGCACCCGCCTCGCAGTAGAGGTGCCGGAACCGGGCCTCACCCCCGAGCAGGCTCACGCCGTCGAGGAGTTCCGGCTCCTCGTCGACGTCAAAGCGGTGGTCAGCGTCGACGTCGACCATGCCGTGGTCGGCTGTCACGATCAGGCCGACGCGAGACGGCAGGGCTTCGCGCAGCTGCTGAGCAAAGGCGTCAACGGTTGCCAGCTGGTGCTCCCACGCCCAGGAGGCCAATCCCCGCCGATGCCCCGTCGCATCGAGCTCGCCTTCGTAGAGGTAGACGAGCGAACCTGGCTCCGCGCTGGCCCGCACTGCGGCCGAGATCCGCTCCCCAGGACTGTCGGCACCGACGAACTCCGCCCCACGCTGGCTGGCCACGGTCAGCCCGGACCCTTCGAAGGCCCGTTTGCCGATTGCGACGACATTGACGCCCGTCGCCCGAGCCCGGGTGAAGACGGTGTCGTGAATCTGCCAGTCGCGGGGGTCCACGTCGACATCCCACTTCAGCGCATCGAGCAGGGTGTTCGTGCCGGGGATGCGAGAGGTGAAACCGACGACGCCATGCGCGCCCGGGGCACGACCTGTGCCAAGGCTCGTCAGGCTCGTGGCCGTCGTGGAAGGAACGCCGCACGTCATCGGCTCGCCCAGCAGTGAGGACAGATAGGGCGCGGTGTCAGCCTGTCGCTGCAGCAGGTGCCACCCGAGCCCATCGACCAGGAAGACGACGTAGGACTCGGCACCCGGCAGGCCTAGCGCGTCGTGCCAACCGCGGGTTCCCATGGCCGCGACAGCGGACGGAAGCACGCTACAGAGCGAGCGTCCGAGGTAGAGCGGCGCGACGATCTTCGACGGCGCGCCCAGCGCCTCACTCCTCAACGACCCACCGTTGCGGCGCTGAGCGCGCCCGCGAAGTCGAGCAGGGCTTCGACTGCATCCGCCCCGTCGGCGCTGGAACTGATCCGAAGTGCGAAGTCCTCGGCCGAGAGCATGCCGCTGTAGCCGTGGTCGGCCACACACTCGGAATCACCACAAGTCGCCGGCTCGAGGTCGATCCGACGCACGGCCCCCCAGCCGACTGTCAGCACTGCCTCGGTCACCTGAGGCGTCCGGCTGCGCCCCGTCGCGGTGGCCGGGTTGGCGACCATCCGATTGACGGAGACGCTGCCGACATGGCTGATCGGCACGGCCTCCGTGGAGGTCGACGCGTACGGCGCGGGCAGCAGGTCGTCGGGCGGGTGCTCGTCGGTGTGGGCCACGATCAGCCGGCTGGGGGTCAGCACCAGCACAGTCACGTGCCTACGCACCTCGTCCTGGTCGAACGTGGGCTCGTGGTGGATGACGAAGCTCGTCACGGACTCCCGCGCCACGGCCGCCTCGACAGCGTCGGCCACGACAGCCGGGTAGTAGCCCACCCGGTCGATCGCCCCACGCAAGGCAGCGGCCTGGTCGGAAACGCTCGTGTCATGCATAGCGCCATCCTCGCACGCTGGGACAATGGCTCGAGACGGTCTCAGCCGGCACCGATGTGTTGCGGGACTCCGCTTCGCCGACGTTTGGCCGAGCAACCCGCCGAAACGCCAGCAACGGCCCGCGACACGCCGTGGGACAGCCGCCAACGGCCCCGCGGCGACGACTGCCGGCCCTTAGGTGACGAGGGTGTCCTCCATGCTCGACGGGCCCGCGAGCCGCCTGGCGAACCAGTCGCTGCGGGCGTCCTGGACGGGCGCGACGGATCCGTTGGCGCGCAGCACCTCGGCACCACCGGCGCCGGCCAGCACCAGGCCGAGATCAAGCGCCTCGACCTCCGGAAGGTCGTCCTTGAGGCGGGCGACTCGCTGGATCAAGTCCTCGACGGCGGCGACGTCGATGGCCTCGGAGCCGCGGTAGCCGAAGAACAGTGGTGCCGCCTTGACGTCGCGGACCAGGTCGGCCGCGTCGGCGTCGGTCAGCGGCGGGATGCGATAGGCCACGTCTCCGAGCAGCTCCGACGCCGTACCGGCCATGCCGAACGACACGATCGGGCCGAACAAGGTGTCTTCCATGCTGCAGATCGCGACCGGGATGCCGGACTGTGCCATCCGCTGCACGACGAAGCCTGCCTCGTCCGGCTCCTCGATCGACGCGGTGAGGTTTCGCCACGCAGTCGTCATGTCGATCTCGTCGTCGATGTTGCGCCACACGTGGGCCAGGTCGGGTCGCTGACGGAGTCTCAAGGCGGTCGCTTTCAGCACGACATTCCACCCGTAGCTCTGCCCGGCGTCGATCGCCTCCTCGAGACTCGACACCGCCACCTGGGTGGCCAAGCCGATGCCGTAGCAGCGCAGCAGCTCGCGCAGCGCGTCCTCGCCGAGCGCTCCGCCGTCCGGCATGCGGCGTAGCTCACGCGTCACGAGCATCCGGGCGCCGCCCGCATCGATCCGCTCGAACCAGGGGACTGTGCCGTGTGGTCGGTTGACCCAGCGTGAGTAGCCGACGACACGAGCCAGGGCTCGCACGGCGTACTCGGGAGCCGGGTACGACGGCACGGACCCCCTGCCTGCCGATCCCGCGAGGTCGGGGACCCGGAGCAGCTCCGGCACCCCCTCACTGCCGAGGAACGTGGACACGATCGGCTTGTCCGACTGCTCCCCCACGGTCGCCAGCACGGTTGCGACCTCCTCGCCGGTCGTGTTGAGCGGCGGGCTGAAGACCGCGACGACCGCGTCGACGTCGGGGCTGTCGATCGCGCCGTCCAAGGCCCGCTCGAAGGCGTCCGCGGTCGCATCGGCGCCCAGCGAGATCGACTTCTCGACGACCAGCCCGACAGCCGAGGCCGCGTCGGCCGCGAGCAGCCCGAGCGCGTCGGAGTTGCCCACGACGGCGACGCGTGGACCCATCGGCAACGGCTGGTGCGCGAGCAGCTGGGCCACGTCGAACATCTCGTCGAGGGTGTCGACCTGCACCACACCGGCCTGACGAAACATCGCGTCGACAGCCGCCTGGGGTGCGACCGTCGACCGCACCGTGTGACCGACCGGCACACCCTGCGTCGTGCGTCCGGACTTCACGGCGACGACCGGCTTGCCGCGGCCGACCCGGCGGGCGATCCTCGAGAACTTCCGCGGGTTTCCGATCGACTCCAGGTAGAGCAGCACCACCTCGGTGGCCGGGTCCTCCTCCCAGTACTGCAGCAGGTCGTTGCCGGACACATCGGCACGGTTGCCCGCCGAGACGAACGTCGATAGCCCGAGGCCACGGCGCGCCACCGTCTCAAGGATCGCCACGCCCAGGGCCCCGGACTGACAGAAGAAGCCGACCCGCCCGCGCGGCGGGATCAGCGGCGACAGCGAGGCGTTGAGCGAGACCTCGGCGTCGGTGTTGATGACGCCGAGGCAGTTGGGGCCGACCAGTCGCAGGCCGTAGGAGCGCGCGAGCCCGACCAGGCGGCGTTGGCGGCGACGCCCCTCCTCACCGGTCTCGGCGAAGCCGCTCGAGATCACGATGAGCCCATGTACGCCCTTCGCCGCGCAGTCGAGCACGACGTCCTGCACCGACTCGGCGGGCACAGCGACGATGGCGAGGTCGATCTGGTCCGGGATCTGCTGCACCGATGTGTACGCCGGCATACCCGCCACCGCATCCGCCGCCGGGTTGACGGCGTACACGCGCCCCGAGTAGCCGCCGAGCACGAGGTTGCGCACGAGCGTCGCGCCGATCGTGTCATGGCGGCGGCTCGCACCGATGATCGCGACACTCTTCGCGACGAAGAAGCGCTCCATCGAGCGCGCCTCCGCGCGATGCTCGCGGGACCGCATCACGCCCACTGCCGTGTCCGTCGGCTCGATGGGGAACTCGAGGCGCATCACCCCGTCGGAGTACCCGCCCGCGATGTGGTAGCCGGCGTCTCGGAGCGTCTGGATCATCCGGCCGTTGTCGGGCAGCACCTCCGCGATGAACTGCGTGACTCCCCGTTCCCGACCGGCCTGGGCCAGGTGCTCGAGGAGGAGCTGCGCCAAACCTCGCCCCTGGTGGGCGTCCTCCACGAGGAACGCTACCTCCGCCTCGCCGGTTTCGAGCCGGTCAAAGCGGCCGACGGCGATCATCGTGGTGCCGACGGTGACGACGAACGCCACCCGGTCGACGTTGTCGACATGGGTGAAGCGATCGACGTCGCGGTCGGACAGCTCGGGATAGGGCGCGAAGAAGCGCCGGTACTTGGACTCCGGGGAGACCCGCGCGTAGAAGTCGACGAGCAGGCCGGCGTCCTCGGGCCGGATGGGCCGCAGCCGGGCGGGGATTCCGTCGAGGAGCAGCACATCGGCCTCCCAGTGCGCCGGGTAGTCCAGGTGCTCCTCAGGATCAGCCACAGCGAGAATCTATCCGGTCTTTACCTGCCCATGGATTTTGACCAGACTTCAAGCCGGCGAGCACCCTGCACCCGGAGGAGACGGATCCGATGACCACCCGCAGCGAAACCCCGGCGACGAGCGCCTTCCGGCAGGCGCGGGACTACCTGATCGCGCATCGGGAGGACTACCCGACGGCATACCGGGACTTCCGCTGGCCTGAGCTGGCGGAGTTCAACTACGCCACCGACTGGTTCGACGTGCTGGCCGAGGAGCAGGGCAGCGCCGTCGGGCTCTGGGTCGTCGACGAGGACGGCTCGCAGACAAAGCTCAGCTTCGCGGAGCTCTCCGACCAGTCGCAACGACTCGCCGGCTGTCTGTCAGACGCAGGGGTCGAGCGCGGTGATCGGGTTCTGCTGCTGCTCGGCAACATCGCCCCACTGTGGGTGGCGATGCTCGCCTGCATCCGGCTGGGGGCCGTGATGATCCCGGCAACGACGCTGCTGTCCCGCACCGACCTCGAGGACCGGCTCAGCCGCGGCCGGGTTCGCGCGATCATCGCCGCCTCGGCCGATGCGGCGAAGTTCCCCGGCGAGATGAGAGACCTCGTGCGGATCAGCGTCGGCGAGCCCGTCGACGACTGGGTGTCGTACGCCGACGGGGTGGCGGGCTCCCAGGCACCGCTCGTGGGCGGTGGGACCGCCTCGCACGACCCGCTCCTGCTCTACTTCACGTCGGGGACGACGGCACAGCCCAAGCTCGTCGAGCACACCCAGACGTCATACCCTGTTGGGCATCTGTCGACGATGTACTGGATCGGGCTGCAGCCAGGCGATCTGCACCTCAACGTCTCCTCCCCGGGCTGGGCCAAGCACGCCTGGTCGTGCTTCTTCGCACCCTGGAACGCCGGCGCCACGATCGTGATCTACAACTACGCCCGCTTCGACGCCTCGGCCCTGCTCGACGTTATGGAGCGAGTCGGCGTCACGACGTTCTGTGCGCCGCCGACCGTGTGGCGGATGATCACCCAGGCCTCACCGGGCGACCACCGGCTGTCGCTGCGGGAGGCCGTCGGCGCCGGCGAACCGCTCAACCCGGAGGTGATCCAGCAGATCAGCAAGGCATGGGGCATCACGATCCGCGACGGCTTCGGGCAGACCGAGACCACCTGCCAGATCGGGAATCCACCTGGCCAACCGTTGAAGCTCGGCTCCATGGGCCGTCCGCTGCCCGGGTACGTCGTCGCGCTGGTCGACCCGGTGACCGGCGAGGTCGGCGCCGACGGGGAGATCTGCCTGGAGCTGGCGAGGCGGCCGGCCGGTCTGATGACCGGCTACCGAGACGACGACGAGCTCAACGTGCGGGCGATGGCCGGAGGCTTCTACCACACCGGCGACGTCGCATCGGTCGACGACGAGGGCTTCTTCACCTACGTCGGGCGGTCCGACGACGTCTTCAAGGCCAGCGACTACCGGATCAGTCCGTTCGAGCTCGAGAGCGTCATCATCGAGCACCCTGCGGTGGCGGAGGCGGCCGTCGTGCCCTCGCCCGACCCGGTCCGGCTGGGCGTGCCGAAGGCGTTCGTCGTGCTCGCCTCGGGCCACACGCCGAGTCCTGAGCTGGCCCTCGACATCTTGCGGTTCGCCCGCGAGCACCTCGCTCCCTACAAGCGGATCAGGCTGCTGGAGTTCGCCGAGCTGCCCAAGACGATCTCCGGAAAGATCCGCCGGGTCGAACTGCGTGCCGACGAGGCCGCGTCGGTGGCGGCCGGTGAGAAGCGGCCCGACTCCTACCGTGACACCGACTTCCCCGATCTGGCGTCATGACCGGCCGGTCGGGCCGGAGCCTGCTGTCGCGCACCCGCTGCAGGCGCTCCCGGCCGGCACCCGCTGTCATACCCGCTACTCGCCGACGACGCCGTCGGCCAGCTCTCGCGCGATGTCGAGGTGGCCGGCATGGCGCGCGTACTCCTGGAGCACGTGGAAGAGAATCCAGGCCAGGCTGGGCCGGTCCTGCTCCGTCTGGAACCGGCCTCCCACGGCACCGAGGTCGGCGAGGTCGGCGAGCCCGACGATCCGGCTGGTGTGCGTCCCCTCGTCGCTGAGGCGCGCCAAGAGCTCGTCGAGCGTTACCTCCTCGCCGACCGTCCAGCGTCCGTCGCCACCGGCGTCACCCCACGGCTCCGCGACCCGCTCTCCAACGAACCCCCATCGAAGCCAGCGCCGCTCCATGTGGACGAGGTGGACGAGCAGCTCGAGTGGGGTCCATCCCGACGGGAGCCGGCTCGTTCGTAGCTCGGCGACCGGCAAGCCGCGGAGCTTGTCAGCGATGACATCGCGGTAGAAGTCCAGGTAGACCAAGAACAGGTCGCGTGGGTCGGACAGCTCGCCACTCGGTTCGGGGAACGCATGCATGGCTCGAGTATCCCCGGCATACCGCGCTCTCACACCGGAGCGGGTCGGTGCCGCAGTTCGTCGGCGCCGGGCATGAGAATGGCGTACACGGACCCGAACATCAGCACGAACGAGCGCAGAAGCGAGCGACACGACCATGGCACGTAGGACCACCACGCAGCCGCCGGACGACTTCGAGGAGCACATCGTCGACGTCGACGTGCGCGACGAGATGCGTTCGAGCTACCTGGAGTACGCCTACTCGGTGATCTACTCCCGGGCGCTCCCGGACGCCCGCGACGGGCTCAAGCCGGTCCAGCGGCGCATCCTCTACACGATGCACGACATGGGTGTACGACCGGACCGCGGTCACGTCAAGAGCGCCCGCGTCGTCGGTGAGGTGATGGGCCGCCTCCACCCGCACGGCGACGGCGCCATCTACGACGCGCTTGTCCGGATGGTGCAGCCATGGGCGATGCGCCTGCCGCTGGTCGACGGTCACGGCAACTTCGGCTCCCCCGACGACCCACCCGCCGCCATGCGCTACTCCGAATGCCGGATGGCACCGGCGGCCTTGCCGATGACAGCTGGAATCGACGAGGACACCGTCGACTTCAAGGCCAACTACGACAGCCGCGAGTTCGAGCCGGCCGTGCTGCCGGCGGCCTTCCCCAACCTGCTCGTCAACGGTGCCAGCGGCATCGCGGTCGGGATGGCCACAAACCTTGCCCCGCACAACCTCGTCGAGGTCGTGCAGGCGCTGCGCCACCTGATCACACATCCCGAAGCCCGGCTCGACGACCTGATGCGTTTCATCCCCGGCCCGGACCTGCCTACCGGCGGGAAGATCATCGGACTCGACGGCATCCGCGATGCGTATGAGATCGGGCGCGGGTCGTTCCGCATGCGCGCCAGCGCCCGGATCGAGAGCGTGACGCCACGCCGAAAGGGCATCGTGGTCACCGAGCTGCCCTACAACGTGGGGCCGGAACGTGTGATCGAGCGCATCAAGACGCTCGTGCAGACCAAGAAGCTCCAAGGCATCGCCGACGTCAAGGACCTGACCGACCGAACGAAGGGCTTACAGCTCGTCATCGAGATCAAGAACGGCTTCCACCCCGAGGCGATCCTCGAGCAGCTCTTCCGGCAGACGCCGATGGAGGACTCGTTCGGCATCAACGCCGTGGCACTCGTCGACGGTCAGCCCCGCACCCTCGGGCTCAAGGAGATGCTGCAGGTCTACCTCGACCACCGCTACGACGTCGTACGTCGTCGGTCGCAGTTCCGCCGCGCCAGGGCAGCCGACCGCCTGCACCTCGTCGAGGGCCTGCTCGTCGCGATCCTCGACATCGACGAAGTCATCCAGCTGATCCGCTCCAGCGACGACGCAGAGACGGCGCGGCGCCGCCTGAGGTCGGTGTTCGACCTGACCGAGGTGCAGGCCACCTACATCCTCGACATGCCCTTGCGCCGGCTGACAAGGTTCTCCAAGCTGGAGCTCGACGACGAACTTGCCGAGCTCCAGCGCACGATCGAGGGGCTGACGGCGATCCTCGACAACGATGCCCTGCTCAAGGAGCACGTGGCGAGCGAGCTAGGCGACGTGGCGAAGCAGCACGGCACGCCCCGTCGTACCGTGCTCCTGGAGTCGGCCGGACAGCCGGTGACCACTGCCGTCCCCCTCGAGGTCAGCGATGATCCCTGCTCCGCGCTGTTGTCGTCGGCCGGGCTCCTTGCCCGAACCGCCAGCGACGAGCCACCCGGACGCGGAGGCGCCCGGGCCAAGCACGACGTGGTGGTCTCCGTCGCCACCACGACGGCTCGTGGCACGGTCGGCGTCGTCACGTCCGCGGGCCGCCTGGTCAAGCTCGGCGTGCTCGACCTCCCGGTCCTGCCCTCCACGGCCAACGCACCTCACCTGCAGGGCGGCGCCCCCGTCACGGAGTTCCTGTCCCTCGAGCCGGGAGAGCGACCGGTGGCCTTGACGTCGCTGTCGCACGACTCGCTGGGCCTGGCCGTCGGCACGCGGCAGGGCATCGTCAAGCGTGTGCTGCCGGAAGTGCTGAGCAACAGGGACTTCTGGGACGTGATCCGGCTCGACGAGGGCGACGAGGTGGTCGGAGCAGTCGAGCTGCGGGCAGCCGACGACGAGTTCGTCTTCGTCTCCAGCGACGCCCAGCTGCTGCGCTTCAGCGCCACCGGGGTGCGCCCCCAGGGCCGCTCGGGCGGTGGCATCGCCGGCATCCGGCTCTCCCAAGCCGCCCACGTCGCCTACTTCGGCTCGGTCGACCCGACGGCCGACAACGCGGTGGTCACCGTCTCCGGCTCGTCCGCCGCGCTGCCCGGCACGGAGGCCGGCCTCGTCAAGGTCACCCCGCTGCGCGACTATCCCAGCAAGGGCCGCGGCACCGGCGGTGTCCGCTGTCATCGCTTCCTCAAGGGCGAGGACGCGCTGTTGTCGGCGTACGTCGGTGGACGCCCCATCCGAGCTGCGGCGGCCAGCGGCGCCCCGATCGATCTTCCCGAAGAGCTCGGCAGACGGGACGGCTCGGGCGTGCCCGCGGCACAACCGATCGCGTCGATGGCTGGGCAGCTGTCCACATGAGTGCCCCCCACGGCACGCCGGCATGGCAGGCTGTTGCCGTGCGGAAACTGCTCCTGGTCCCCCTCGTCGCGCTGCTCCTGGTCGTGGCCGGCTGCACAGGCGGCAACTCTGCGTCGAAGGGCCAGACTCCGCAGGACCGGCTTGTTGCCGCGAAAGAGGGCTTCGACGCAGCCGACTACATCGGCTTCACACTGGCCGCCGACGCACTGCCCGACGGCGTCGACGGCCTGCTCAACGCCCGGGGCACCGGCACTCACGACCCCGCATTCACCGGCGACGTCGAGGTTAGGACGACGCTGACCATCAAGGCGCCGCTGATCGCCGTCAACGGCGTCGTCTACGCAAAGCTGCCCTTCGCGGGATGGAGCAAGCTCGACCCGGCCGACTACGGTGCCCCCGACCCGGCCACCCTGATGGACCCCAGCGGCGGCATTTCGTCGCTGTTCACGGCCACCGCTGACCCGAGGGCGGGCGGCGCCACGCGCGAAGGTGACCAAATTCTCACCACCATCAGCGGCACGATCCCGGGACCCGTGGTGAAGGCGGTCTTCCCGTCATCGGGCACGAGCAATTTCCACGTCACCTACACGCTGACCGATGCCAACCAGGTGTCGAGCATCAAGGTCACCGGTCCGTTCTACGACGGAAGCGGCGATGTGACCTATACCCTCGACTTCGACCTGAGCGCCGACCCGGTCGACATCGCCGCGCCGATCTGACCCCAGGTCCGTGACCGACACCACAACCCGGCCAGGCCGCGCGTCGCGAACGCTCCTCGTGGTCGCTGCGATCGCGGTCGGCTTCGCCGCCGCCGACACCTATGTCGTCGTGCTGGCGCTCCCCGACATGATGGCCTCCGTCGGACTCAACATCGACGAGCTGCAGCGAGCCGCCCCCATCGTGTCGGGATTCCTGCTGGGATATGTCGCGATGCTGCCCCTGATCGGCCGCATCGCCGACCTTCGGGGACGGATCCCTGTCCTCGTGGGCTCCCTCGTCATCTTTTCGATCGGGTCCCTCGTGACCGCCGCGTCGTACGACCTGGCCACCATGGTCATCGGCAGATTCCTCCAAGGCGTCGGCGGTGGTGGTCTCGTGCCCGCCACGCTTGCCCTCGTCGCCGACATCTGGGCGGTGGAGCATCGCGGCCTCCCCCTCGGGGTCGTCGGCGGGGTCCAGGAGCTGGGAAGCGTGCTCGGACCTCTGTATGGAGCCGTCGTGCTCGCGCACTCGACCTGGCCAACGATCTTCTGGCTCAACCTGGCGGTGGGCCTGGTGCTCGCGTCGGCACTGCTCGCCTTGTCCGGAAGTTCTGACATCCCGGCACGGGTCGCAGCCGCGACGGACGCCGCGACGACACGCTCGCTCACCGGGGTACGCCGACCGGCGCCTCCAGACGTGGCCGGCGGCCTGCTCGGCGCCGCGACGCTGCTCGCGCTGGGGCTGGTCATGGCCAGCCCTCACAGCCTCACGAGCGGGCTCACGACAGGACTCGCCTTCATTCCCTACCTCGGTGACAGCCGCTGGTCCACTCCGATGGCGATCAGCGTTTATGTGCTGACTCTGCTCTTCGTCGCGCGCATGCTCACGGCCCGACGACCCCTGGTCAGCCTCCACAAGCTCAGCGAGCTCAGGGCGTCTGCGGATCTTCCCGGAGCGGGTCTGCTCGCGCTCACGCTCGCGGGCATCGTCGTGGCGTTCGCCACGTCCGAGCCGCAGATCCAGCTGTTCTCCCCGTTGGGGCCGTGGTTCCTCGCCGGCAGCGTGGTCACGGCTGCTCTCTTCGCCTGGCGACAACGACGGGCGCGGGCACCGTTGGTCCCGCGCGGTGCGCTCGGCGCCCGGTCCGCCTGGGGCGCTCTCGTCGTGAGCTTCTTCGTCGGCTCGGCGCTGATCGCGGCACTCGTCGACATCCCCATCTTCGCCAGGGTGACGACATACCCGAACTCACAGCTCGGCGCCGCACTCGTGTTGGTGCGGTTCCTCGCGGCCATCCCCGTCGGGGCAGTGGTGGGTGGCTATCTGACGAAGCACGTAGCTGTGGCCTTCCTGTCGGCGCTGGGCATGCTGATGGCCGCTGGCTCATTCACCTGGATGGCACACTGGGGCCTGACGTCGCTCGACCACACAGTGGCCACGGCCCCACTCATGCTGGGCGGCCTGGGCTTCGGGCTGGCGATCGCTCCGGTCAACGCGGCGCTGCTCGGCGCTACCGGCGGCGACGTGCACGGCATCGCCTCGGCGCTGCTGGTGGTGGCCCGGATGGTCGGGATGCTCGTGGGGATCTCCGCCCTCACGGCGGTCGGGCTGCGCCGCTTCTACGCCGTCTCGGCTACCACGCCAACCATCTCGGATGTCTGCGGATCGGACCGGATCTGCGATGCCTACGTCATCGTGCTCAAGCGGGCCGGCATCGCCCAGATCCAAGCGATCTTCTGGGGTGCTGCCGTGTGCGCGGTCGTTGCCGCCGCACTCTCACTCCTCCTGCTCCGCGGCTCGCCGCCTCGCGAGCCGCACCGCCATCACCCCACCGGACACCTGTTGTCCCGCGAAACACCGCCGATCTCTCCCGGAGACGCGGGATAGCGGGTGTTCGGTCGGGTCAGCTGGACAGACCGATCAGCCTGCGCAGGGCGGCCAGCCCTTCCACTTCGACGCTGTACGGCGAACGCACCAGGTTCTCGGGGCGCAGCACGAGGCGGCGGCAGACCGCGAGCTCGCCGTCTCGGCGCTTCTCCCGCGTCTGCCCGTTGGCCGAGTACCCGACCTTTGTGCTCACCGCCAAGGAGGCCGGGTTGTCGGCGAACGCCCCGGAGGTGATCTCCTCGGCATCGAGGTGGTCGAAGAGGAATGCACACATCGTCTGACGCATCAACGTGCCGGTCCCTCGGCCTTGGTGCACCTTGCCCAGCCACGACCCGGTCTCACCGCTCCGGGTGACGAGGTAGTTGGGCGCGCTGAAAGCCTGGATTCCCGCGACCTGGCCGTCGCGCCGTACGACGAGCTCCAGCGACCAATGCTCGCGCGAGAACGCGGCCCGACTCTGCCAGTAGTGCACCGCCATGGCGCGCGCGAGATCGTCGGGGGGCGCGTCCGTCCACGGGAACGCGAAGGGCATCTGGTCCGGCGGGTGGATACCGCGCTCAGCCAGGTCGACGAGCGCCGGGATGTCGGCGTCGCGAACCGCCGCCAGCCCCAGCGGCCCGGACCGGATGCGCAGGCCGAACACGGGCCAGATCTCCTCGACGCTCCTCATCGTCTGAGTCTGTACGCGATGACCATCGTCGGCCAGAGGGTTTCTGCCTGGCTTCGGCAGTGTCCAGTCCTGGTTGTCAGGCGTCGATCGCGTCGGGATCGAGCTCGTAGGCACCCTGCACGATGAACTCCTTGCGGGGCGCGACGTCGTTGCCCATCAGCAGCTCGAAGACCTGCTCGGCGCCCTCGCCGTCGTCGATCGTGATGCGGCGCAGAGTACGGTGACGAGGGTCCATCGTGGTCTCGGCCAGCTGATGGGCGTCCATCTCCCCCAGCCCCTTGTAGCGCTGCACCGGGTCCTTCCACCGCACACCCTTCTTGGTCAGCTCGGCGAGCTTGCGCTGGAGCTCGTCGTCGGAGTACGTGTAGACGTACTTGTCCATCCCCTTCTTCGGGTTGGACAGCTCGACTCGGTGCAGCGGCGGGACGGCCGAGTAGACCCGGCCCTCGACCAACAGCTCCCGCATGTGCTTGTGGAACAGCGTCGCCAGGAGGCACCGGATGTGGGCGCCGTCGGTGTCGGCGTCTGCCATGAAGATGATTTTGCCGTAGCGAGCCTGGTCGAGGTCGAACGTGCGTCCGCTCCCGGCGCCGACCACCTGGATGATCGAGGCACACTCAGCGTTCTGCAGCATCTCACCAGACGACTTCTTCTGCGTGTTGAGGATCTTCCCACGAATGGGCAGCAGCGCCTGGTACTCGGAGTCTCGCGCCAGCTTGGCAGTCCCGAGCGCCGAGTCGCCCTCGACGATGAACAGCTCGCTGCGCTCGACGTCGCTGCTGCGGCAGTCGGCGAGCTTGGCAGGCAACGCACTCGACTCGAGCGCGTTCTTGCGGCGCTGCGTGTCTCGCTGCTGGCGCGCGGCGACTCTGGTACGGGCAGCGCTGATGATCTTCTCCATCACGGCCCGCGCCTGCGGCTTCTCGGTCCTCTTCGTCGACGTGAGGAAGGCGGTGATCTCGCGTGCGACGACCTTGGTGACGATCCGCGACGCCGCGGGAGTGCCGAGGACCTCCTTGGTCTGCCCTTCGAACTGAGGCTCGGCGAGCCGAACGGTCACGACCGCCGTGATGCCCTCGAGGATGTCGTCCTTGACGACGTCTGCCTCACCGGCCTTCAGCAGACGAGTCTGGCGGATCACGTCGTTGAACGCTCTGGTCAGCGCCCTCTCGAAACCGGTGACATGGGTGCCGCCCTTGGGAGTGGCGATGACATTGACGAAGGATCGCACCTCGGTGTCGTAGCCCATGCCCCAGCGAAGCGCCACGTCGACGGACAACTCCCGCTCCACATCCTGCGGCGTCATGTGTCCGGCGTCGTCGAGCAGTGGGACGGTCTCGGTGAAGTGGTCGACGCCATGCAGGCGGATCACGCCCGTCACCGGCTCATCAGGGGCCAAGAACTCGCAGAACTCGCCGATTCCGCCATCGTGCTTGAACCGCTCCTCGACGACGTCGTCCCCGCGCTCGTCACGGATCGAGATCTCGAGCCCCGGCACGATGAACGACGTCTGCCGAGCCCTGGTGACGAGCTCGTCGTAGGCGACGACGGCGTCTTTGGTGAAGATCTGTCGGTCGGGCCAGAATCTCACTCGGGTACCGGTGACGCCCTTCTTGATCCTGCATCGCTTGACGAGCCCTGACCCAGGGGTGAACGTCGCTCCGGGCCCCACACCGGCGAAGACGCCCGGCGCGCCGCGCTGGAACGACATGGCGAACGTGTGGCTGCCACGGTCGACTTCGGCGTCGAGCCGGGCGGACAAGGCATTGACCACGGAGGCGCCGACGCCGTGCAGGCCGCCCGTGGCGACGTACGAGCCGCCACCGAACTTCCCGCCGGCATGGAGTTTGGTGTACACCACTTCGACGCCCGTCAGCCCCGTCTTGGGCTCGAGGTCGACGGGGATACCGCGGCCGTCGTCTCGCACCTCGACAGAGCCATCGGCGTGCAGCCCGACATCGATCGCATGGCAGAAGCCGGCCAACGCCTCATCGACGCCGTTGTCGATGATCTCCCAGACGCAATGCATGAGCCCGCGGGTGTCAGTCGACCCGACGTACATGCCCGGACGCTTGCGGACGGCTTCCAGACCCTCGAGGACGAGCAGATGGCGCGCGTTGTAGGACGCATCGACGGCAGATGCTCGGGTTGGCACGAGGCTCCTTGCTGGACGGTTGCTCGAGGATTCGACCCCTGCCGAACGATACCGGCACAACCCCCCCGCCGGGCGTTGTCCACGCCGCGAAGCCTGTCCGGACACGATTTGGAAACGGGTTACCCCAATGGCACGGTTGAGGGTCCACGATGCGACATAAGGTAGCGGTGACGACGTGTCGCCCGCCAAAGGCGCTAGCGTGGGGAATAGTCGCAAGCTGAGTTGGCGTTCTACTCGGAGACGCCGACGGGACCGAACGGGAAAGAGGCCAGACGTGGACACAGCAGTCGCACCCAGTCCGCAGTTCACCGCGCTCGATCGTTGCGACCGATGCGGCGCCCAGGCGTACGTGCGGGTCGAGCTCGTCAGCGGGGGTGAATTGCTGTTCTGTGCACACCACGCCCGCGAGCACGCGGAGAAGCTGCAGCAAGTCGCGTCCTCAATCCAGGACGACACCGGTCGCCTGTCCGACACGCCCGCCAGCGCGACGGAGCAGGAGCGCTGACAGCCGGCCCGTGTCGCGGGCTTGAGCCAGATTTCGCCGTGGCGGCCACGGTGTGGTGGCCGCCACGGTTGCATGTGCGGTGCCGCGGCAGCTCTGCGTAGGGGAACGGCCAGCGCTCAAAGTGGCGCCGAGGGGGAACGGCCAGCTCAGAGTGGTGCGTTGACGGCCATGTGCAACCGCACAACCGTTCCGGACGAGAAGTTGCGGATCTGGACCAGATCACAGAGCTGGTTGGCCAGCCACAGGCCACGCTGTCCCTCGGCCTCCTCCAGCGGCGGCCGCCGACCTGCCAGCGGGTCCACGATCTGGCCGCGGTCGGAGAACTCACAGATCACCGTCTCGGCATCGTGCCAGACCCGCAGCGTCCCGTAGCCGCCGCCATGGAGGAGACTGTTCGTCGCGATCTCGCTGACCGCGATCAGGAGGTCGAACGCGCGCCCTGCCCCCATCCCCGACCTGATCGCATGGTCAGCCACGATGTCGCGGACGTCGCGGAGCAGTTCTGCGTCGAAGCTCAGCTCATCGCACAAAGCCGCCGGTGGCGGCAGGGGCGCATTCATGTGCGCCCAGGCGTGCTCCTCGGGGCTCAGGATGCCGCCGCCATGGCGATTGCCGTCGCCGTCGACGACGAACGGATGGCTACGCCAGGCCTCGTCGAGCACCCGGGCGTCCAGTGACTGTGTGTCATAGGGGCAGATCAGCCACATGCAGGCATCGATCAGTGCGACGTTGAGCAACGCCTCGTGACGCTGGCACTCGACGATCTCGGCGTCAGTGCGTCCGGCCCAGATCGGCTCACCGATGCCGCGCGCCTGCGGTGCCTGCCGCGCATGCCTGTCGAGGAATGCCCGCCAGGCAGGGATGATCCGGGCCGGGTTCTGACCAAGCGCGGTCATGTCCTCGAACTCCACAGCGGCTGCCCGCGGCCCTAACGCCGCGCGCAGGAGCGCGATCTTGGCTTCGTCGATGGCGACGAGGATGGGCTCCTCCGCCGCCAGCGCGTCCTCGATGAAGGGCAACACGGCAGACACGAACTGACCGCCGCCGGCGTACATCACCGCCTCATGGCGAAACGCCGCCGGTGTCGGCAACAGCGGGGCCCCGGGGGCGCTCATGGCGACCTGCTGTTGCCCAGGCTCAACGTCTCGGCGGAGTTCATCGACTCCGCCTCGTCGCTTGCTGACCGGCGTGGCTCACGCCGGTCAGCGGCCAGGCAGGTAGCGCACCGAGATGCTGTCGAGGTTGTCGTGGAACTGCTGGTTGATGGGCTTCGTCTTCTTGCCACCCATGCGGGCCGTGGACCCCTTCTCCCGAGTCAGCCGGCCGCTGGCGGTGTCGAGCACGCGGCCGTGGTGACGCCCTCTGCTCGAGTCCCGCGCCACGGTGCGCGGCAGGCGAACGTTCGGATTCGCTCGGTTGCCAGCGCGTGCATCCGGTGCTGAGGCGGCGCCGAACGCGACCGGTGAGGCAGCAGCGGCGAGTGCGACCGCAGGAGTGGTCGAGACGAGACGTGGGACCATGGGTTTCCTCCTGAAGGACAACTGAGCGTGCGCGCGTCCCAGCATTGGAGTATGCCGCACGTGCACTGGTCGACCGGGCCATGACTCGCATCCGGCGTCACGACCCAGCCCTACGCAGCGTAGACGCATGGACGGACGCATGCTTGGGCAAAACCCAACTCGCGCGGCCTCGAGGCGGTTCGTCGGGCCGAGAGCCCGGGGTACCGCCGAGTCGGCGCGCTCGCATAGGAAGGCAACACATGGCGGAGTCCGCAGTGGACGACGAGTTGTGGCAGAGTTCCACCGCGTCGTCACCTTGACGTCCCGAGGGCTCCAAGTGTGGCCGGTCACGCGCGAAGCGGACGAGGACGCTGAGGAGCTTCCCGACCAGCCGGGGACGCCCGTGCGTTGCCCTACTCGACGCAGAACTCGTTGCCCGCTGGGTCGCGCATGACGACCAGTCCATCCGAGCGCCCGGCCACGGTGGCGCCGAGACCCTCGAGGCGGTGAACCTCCTCCTCGATGCCCGCTGGCGCACGAAGGTCGAAATGGACACGGTTCTTGGCGATCTTGGGCTCCTCGACGCGCTGGAACCAGATGTTCGGGCCGCCCCACCCCGCCGCCTCCACGTAGGCCTTGTCGGGGGTCGAGTCCTCGTCCACGTTCGAACCCAGGGCCGCGGCCCAGAACTCGGCGATCTCGATGGCGTCGCCGCAATCGAACGTGACGCTTTTGATGTAGGCGGCCATCCGCCGACTCTAGTCGCGTGGACAGCGCAATGATGCCGCCCACGTGGACGACGAGGAGCGACCGTCTTCCGCTCCGCGCCATCGTACCTACGACTTGTCGGTCGAGCAGCACGCCAGCCTGGACTCCATGCGCCGCCGCCTGGCCGAAGGCGGGGCAACCTTCCTCTCGCAGCTGAGGGACGTCGTGGCGGAGGACCGGATCGAGGAGACTGCCTCCCGCATGGGAGCCAGCCCGCACCCGCAGCGGGCGATGCCTGCTTGTCCTCGGTCCGGACACCAACCTCAGGGAGTTGCGTGGGACGTGCGGGTGGTCAATTTGCTTTGAGAACTGCCAGGACCACCATCGCTGTCATCACCCAGAACGGCGCTGAAAGGGCAATGCCGAAGAGTATTCCTCGAATCGCAAGGTCTGTCATGACTCGGAGCGAATCACGGACACCTGAGATATCGCGACCATTTTGGGTAGCCAGTCGATGAACGCTCAATGACGCTTTGCGGACGAACGGCGGCCTAGGCACGATGCCCCGTCTTGCGTGCGCGCCTGCGCGTCCCGGTTTCAGCCCACGGACCCACTCGGCAGGTCGGCCGAAACGGCTGGCGCACGGGGCAGCGGGATTAGCCCACGACTCGGCCGACCACGTCACCGAACGCCGAGACACCAGCCGCTACTGCGGTCGGGCGTGTCGCTGGAGAAAGATGAGACACCGCCCCTGCGCCGCGGAGTAGCGCCCAGCTACTGACTACCCTCAGTCGAGGTAGTCGCGCAGAACCTGTGAGCGGGACGGGTGGCGCAGCTTCGACATCGTCTTGGACTCGATCTGCCGGATCCGCTCCCGGGTCACGCCATAGACCTTGCCGATCTCGTCGAGCGTCTTGGGCTGGCCGTCGGTCAGGCCGAACCGCATGGATACGACGCCGGCCTCGCGCTCGGACAGCGTGTCGAGCACGGCATGCAACTGCTCCTGAAGCAGCGTGAACGAGACGGCGTCGGCTGGGACGATCGCCTCCGAGTCCTCGATCAGGTCCCCGAACTCGGAGTCGCCGTCTTCGCCCAGCGGCGTGTGCAGCGAGATCGGCTCCCGGCCGTACTTCTGCACCTCGACAACCTTCTCGGGAGTCATGTCGAGCTCCTTGGCGAGCTCCTCTGGGGTGGGCTCGCGGCCGAGATCCTGGAGCATCTGCCGCTGCACCCGGGCCAGCTTGTTGATGACCTCGACCATGTGCACCGGGATCCGGATCGTGCGCGCCTGATCGGCCATCGCACGAGTGATCGCCTGTCGGATCCACCAGGTGGCGTACGTAGAGAACTTGTAGCCCTTGGTGTAGTCGAACTTCTCGACCGCTCGGATCAGGCCGAGGTTGCCCTCCTGGATCAGGTCGAGGAACAGCATGCCGCGGCCGGTGTAGCGCTTGGCCAAGGAGACGACCAGCCGCAGGTTCGCCTCGAGCAGGTGATTCTTGGCGCGGCGCCCGTCCTCAGCGATCCAGTCGAGCTCGTCGAGCAACTTCGCGGACACCTTGACCTCACGGCCGAGCTTCTCCTCCGAGAACAACCCGGCCTCAATGCGCTTGGCCAGCTCGACCTCCTGCTCGGCGTTGAGCAGCGGAACCTTTCCGATCTGCTTCAGGTAGTCCTTGACCGGGTCCGCGGTGGCGCCCGCGACTGTCACGGTCTGCTCCGGCTCGTCGGCCTCGTCGGCCTCGGAGAGGACGAAGCCCTCCTTCTCCTCCTCCTTGAGCGTGGGGTCGTTGACGAGGTCGACCTCGAACGCCGCGTCGTCGACGTCCTCCAGCCGCTTCTTCGCGATCGTCGCGACAGCGACCTCCGAGACATCAGCGATCCGGAGCGCGATCGTCGGATCGGCCGTGTGCGGATCGGTTCCGTTCGCCTGCGGCCCGGCCGTGCGAGGCGCCGACTTCTTCGCCGGGACAGACTTCTTGGCTGACGTCCTCTTCTTGGGCGAGCGGTGCTTGCCCGGTGCGTCGTCGGGCACTGCAGCGGAGACGGTTGCGCGCTTCGAGGCTGCGGCGACGACCTTCTTGCGGGTAGAGCTAGCGCCGACTGCCACGGTGACTCCCTGGAGGGCGAGGTGTTTCATCAATGGTTTGCGCTGCCGCGCCGACACGTCTGCTGTGTCGAACGCGTGGCGGATGTCGTCGGGGGTCACCTGGCCGTCTCGCTTCCCTCGGTCGATCAGACTCACGACACAGGGGTGGGACAGCAAGGAATCTGGCAGTGCGCGGGACCTGCTCGACGACACGAACACCCTCTCGTAGAACGGCTCAGGGGCGCGACAAATCCCGATCATGTCAACCTGCCGCGTCTCCATTGTGACACGTTCTCCGAAGCGCTCAAGGCTCCACCGGGCAGACGTGCCTGGTCGGCGCCTGCCACGTGTGCGCGACAATGGTCGCGTGTCTGAGCTCTCCCCGACCGAACGTACCAGGATCCGACGCCACCATGATCGAGCCCGCAGTGACCGGGCGGAGCTGTTCGACGTGCTGAACGCGAGCCTCGTGTGCCACCTCGGCCTGGTCATGGATGGGCACCCGGTCGTGCTCCCGACCGTGTTCGGTGTCGACCCCGACGGCCCGGACGAGGGTGGCACGCTCTATCTGCACGGCTCGGTCGCGGCCGGCTCGCTGCTGTCAGCGCCGGACCAGGACGTCGCCGTGACCTGCACCCTCGTGGACGGCTTGGTTCTGGCCCGCTCCGGCTTCCACCACTCGATGAACTACCGCTCCGCTGTCGTCATCGGCCGTGGGCGTCTCGTTACCGACCCCACCGAGAAGCAGCGCGCCCTCGACCATGTTGTCGACCATGTCGTACCCGGTCGGTCAGCCACCCTGCGGGGCCCCACGCGCCGGGAGCTGGCGGCGACCGCAGTCATCGCCGTACCTCTCGTCGAGGCGTCGGTGAAGCAGCGCAGAGGCGAACCGGTCGACGACGACGCCGACCTCGACTCAGGAGTGTGGGCCGGCGTGCTGCCGATCAGCGTCGGCGCTGGCCAGATCCAGACCGCCGCTGACGCCAGCGGCATACCGGTGCCGGTCGATGTCACGGCCCGCGCTCACTCGATGCCCGTCACTCGGTGGGCTGAGCCGTCGCCTTCTTCTTCTTCTGCTCCTGCTTGAACGCGCGGACCTTGTCCAGGGACGCCCCATCGCGTACGTCGGCCACAGAGCGGAACGAGCCCTCCTCCGCGTAATGACCGGCCGCGTCCTGCCACCCGGCAGGGTGTACGTCGAGCTGCTTGCCCAGCAGAGCCACGAAGATCTGCGCCTTCTGCTCGCCGAAGCCAGGCAGCGCCATCAGCCGGGCGAGCAGCTCATCGCCCGAGTTGACCGACCGCCACAACGCAGCGGTGTCGCCGTCGTAGGTCGCCACGATGTGCTGCGCGAGCGCCTGCAGCCGGGCCGCCATCGCGCCCGGAAACCGGTGCACCGCGGGCGGCTGGGCGCACACCTCTGCGAACTCCTCCGGCGGCGCCTCGGCAATCACCGCGGGCTCCAGCGTGCCGAACCGGTCGAGGATCTTCGCCGGACCGGCAAAGGCGCGCTCCATGGGGAACTGCTGGTCAAGCAGCATGCCGGAGAGCAGGGCGAACGCGTTGGTCGACAAGACCTCGTCCGCCGCCGCATCCTGCGCGATCTGGAGCGTCATTACTCCACGGCCTTGACCGCCAAGACCGGGCAGGGGGCGTCAAGCAGGATGCGCTGCGCGTTCGAGCCCAAGATGAGCTTGCCCACGGGTGAGCGGCGGCGCAGCCCGATGACGATCAGCTCGGCCGAAACTTCCTCGGCGACCTTGATGAGGTCCTCCGCGGGATCCATGCCACGAACCAGCTGGCGGACCTCGTACTTGACGCCCGCCTCGTCGAGTTGGCTACTGACGTCACTCAGCTGGGACTCCGACTCAAGGGCGTCATCGCGGTCGAACTCGCGACCGCCGCGATGGGAGTTGACGACGACGAGACTTGCCCCGCGGGTCTTGGCCTCCACCGCTCCCAGGTTCAGCGCCGCATGTCCCTCCGGCTTGGGCACGTAGCCGACAACGATCACTCCCATGGAGACTCCTCCCGGCACCACTGCCCTGGTCAGCACTGCGTTCATCGAAACCTACCGGAGCGACTAGTCGACCGGCCACTCGTGCACGGGTCGGTTGTCGTGCATGTGCACGGAGTAGCGGCGCACCACTTCCCGTAGCGCGTCGAAACGGTCCATAGACCCGGCGTCGAAGAGCCGGTGGAACGTCTGTGTCTGCCAGGTAGCGCCGTTGCGCCCGGTAAGGCAGCGCTGCTCGATGATGCTCATCAAACGGTCCCGTTCGTCGGCCTCGAGGCCCCACTTGTTCAGACCCTCGACCGCGCGCGGCAGCAGCCGGCGAAGCACCAGCTCGGCGGCCGGCACGGTGCCCAGCCCGGGCCAGTAGACGTTGGCTGCGATGCCGTCGCGGGCGCCGGTGTGGAAGTTCTCCTCGGCGGCGCTGAACGACATCTGTGACCACAACGGTCGCTCGTCCTCCGCGAGCGAGCGGACGAGCCCGAAGTAGAAGGCGGCGTTTGCCATCATGTCGACCACGGCGGGTCCCGACGGCAGCGCTCGGTTCTCGACCCGCAAGTGGGGAACGCCGCGGACGACGTCGTAGACGGGACGGTTCCAGCGATAGATCGTGCCGTTGTGCAAGCGCAGCTCGCTGAGCTCGGGCGTGTCACCACCGTCGAGCACGGCGACCGGGTCCTCGTCATCGGTGATCGGCAGCAGGGCGGGGAAGTAGCGCACGTTCTCTTCGAACAGGTCGAAGATCGAGGTGATCCAGCGTTCCCCGAACCAGACTCGTGGACGGACCCCTTGCGCCTTCAGCTCCTCGCTGCGGGTGTCGGTCGCTTGCTCGAACAGCGCGATCCGCGTCTCCGCCCAGAGCTCCTTGCCGAACAGGAACGGGGAGTTGGCTCCTACGGCCAGCTGAATACCGGCGACGGCCTGCGACGCGTTCCAGTACGCCGGAAAGTCGTCCGGGCTCACCTGCAGGTGGAGCTGCATGGAGGTACAGGCTGCCTCCGGCATGATGCTGTCGGTGGTCACCCGCAGTCGGTCGACTCCCCGGATCGAGATCTCCAGGTCCTCACCACGGGCCGCGAAGATCTGGTCGTTGAGCAGGCGGTAGCGCGGGTTGGCCGACAACGTGTCGGAGGTCATGTGGCTGGTCTGCAGCGTGGGAAGGATGCCGACCTGCACCATGTGAGCACCCCGCTGGCGGGCCTTCGCCTCCGCAGCATTGAGGCTGTCCCGGACGCTCTGCTCGAAGGCGGCCATCCCGCCGCCGGAGAGTCGACGAGGGGGAACGTTGATCTCGAGGTTGAACTGTCCGAGTTCGGTGACGAAGTTGGGGTCCGCGATGGCGTCGAGCACCTCGGCGTTCTTCATAGCGGGGTCGCAGTTCTCGTCGACAAGGTTGAGCTCGACCTCGATACCCGTCATCGGCCGCTCGACGTCGAAACGGGACTCCCGCAGCATCCGGGCGAAGACGTCGAGGCACTTACGCACCTTCTCGCGGTAGCGGGTCCGGTCCTCGCGGGTGAACTCTCGGCGATCGACCTCTTGCCCCATCGCGCGCACTTCCTCTCACGTCACCAGACTCGTCGGCAGTCTGCACCGGCAAATGAGACGGCACAAGCCTGTCGTGCCCGGCTTGGCCTCGCCACCGGTGACTGCGGTTCAGACCGCTGCACAACGGACGCCGCAATGAGAACTAGGAGAGCCGCGGACGCCCAGGCGCCTCGTCCCACGCCTTCGGGTTGACACACTGCTCAAGAGCCTGCCTCAGCAAACGTGCCATCGGGTAGCCGGGGCTCACCTCCTCGACCCGGTCGGCAGCATGAGAGGCGAGTACCCCGCTGCCGGCGACCCACGCAGCGAAGGCGGCGAGCCCGCCGACGGGCGCCATCAGCTCCGCCGGGGCCAGCACCATGAGCTGTCGCCACAGCTGGAAGTGCTCCTTAGCGTTGGCCCTGCGCACCATCATCCATGCGACATCACGCATCGAGACGTCCTGGACGGACAAGACGAGCTGGGCCTGAGTCGAGACCGACAGGCGGGGGTTGTGCAGTGCCGACCGCACCGCCTGCACCAGTGCGGCCTCATCCCAACGTGGCAGGCGGCCGGCCGCCGTCTCCGTCTCGACCCGCAGAAGCTCCGATCCCAGTTCACTGCGCAGCTTCTCAGGGGCGGGCGCGAACTGTTGGCGCAGGGCGTCGCGGTCCTCAGCCTTGGACATCCCTGCCAGCACCGCCTCGGCGGCGACCCTGGTGCTCGCGGAGTCGTAGGGAGTCCCAGCCGCGCTGCAGCATGCCGGGTCAAGGCACTGGTAGGACCACCACCGCTCACCATCGGCGCGCAGCGCCTCGGTAACGGTGACGCCTCGTCGCTCGAGCCGGGCCAGGAGCGTCCGCATGACTGGGTCAGCCAGCTTCGGCCGGCTGCTGAAAGCGGCGACGAGGAGCGTGCGGAAGCCGTGGCGGCGGATCACCTCAACGAGGTAGTCGAGCAGCTGCTCGACGTCGTCCTCTGTCTCTGCGAGGTCGAGGCGGACGCAGGGGCCGAACCGTCTGCGCGGACCCTCCAGCGCGATCACGACGAGGCTCTCGGTCGGCGTGAAACCGACGAGGTACGGAATCACGGCGATCACGTCGCCGGGGTCCTTGACCTTCGTCACCGCGCGGCGATCGCACAGCTGGGCTGCGGCCTTCTTGAGGGTTCGGCTCTTCTTCGACATACCCCGAGCCTGTTGCAGGGACGACCTCGACACCAGACTCGGGTGAAGCCTGTGGACGGACTCGTCGGCGATGATGATGCTGTGCGTAAACAGGCCTCGATCCTTCACCTGGACCTCGACGCCTTCTTCGCCGCCGTCGAGCAGCGCGACAAGCCGTCGCTGCGCGGCAAGCCGGTGATCGTCGGAGGTGTGGGTGGCCGCGGCGTCGTCGCGACGGCGTCGTACGAGGCTCGGGTCTTCGGTGTCCGCTCGGCGATGTCGACGGCCGAGGCCCGTTCACGCTGCCCGCACGCCGCGTTCCTGTCCGGCAGGTTTGATGCCTACCGGGTCAGCAGCGTGGCGGTGATGCGCGAGCTGCGCGACCTCTCACCGCTGGTCGAGCCGCTGTCGCTCGACGAGGCGTATGTCGACCTGGCTGCCGGCCCTACCCGCGACCTGTCGGCAGCAGCCCTGGACGATGTTGCCCGGCGCCTCAAGGACGCCGTCCGCGCGGCCACGGGAGGTCTGACGGCCTCGGTGGGGATCGGGTCGTCCAAGCTGGTCTCGAAGATCGCTAGCGAGCTCGACAAGCCCGACGGAGCCGTGGTGGTGCCGGCCGGCAGCGAGGACGCCCTGCTCCGGCCGCTGTCGGTGGCGGTGCTCCCCGGAGTCGGCCCCGCCACGGCCGAGCGGCTGCGTCGCATCGGTGTGCGGACCGTGGAAGAGCTCCAGACGATCAGCGCCGAGGAGCTTGTCAGGGTGCTCGGCCAATCCCACGGCGCCAACCTGTACCGGCTTGCCCGCGCCGACGACGACCGGCCCGTCATCTCCGACCGCGAGACCAAGTCGGTGTCGGTCGAAGACACGTTCGACACCGATCTGGTCGAACCGGCGTTGCTCGCCTCCATCGTGGACCGCCACGCACGCAACGTCTGCGAGCGGCTCACCAAGGCGAGGCTGTCGGGCCGCACCGTCACCCTCAAGATCCGCCGGTACGACTTCTCCACGCATACCAGGTCGGTGACGCTTGCCGGGCCTACCGACCGTCCGGCCGTGGTGAGTCGGCTGGCCCGAAGCCTGCTTGCCGAGGTGGACACCTCCGCGGGTGTCCGGCTGCTCGGCGTTGGCGTCTCCGGCCTTGCCGACTGGATTCAGGACGACCTCTTCGAGGACGGTCACGAGCCACTCGATGAACCACTCGTCGTACCCGACGGAGCTCGCGACGACAGCAGGCCGCGCCACGGACGCGGTTGGATGCCGGGCATGGACGTCGAGCACGCGGTCTTCGGCGCCGGCTGGGTGTGGGGTGCGGGGCGGGGCCGGGTGACGGTGCGCTTCGAGACCGCGGAGACCGGCCCCGGACCGGTCCGGACGCTGGCGGCCGACGACGCCGACCTCGTCCAGCGCTCTGTCAGTCCCGATGACGAGCCGGGCCTCACGGCGCCAGATGCCTGCGGGAGACCATCGCCCACCTAGGCCAGCCGGAACCGTAGCCGGTCACCCGGCCGTGCCTGGGCGCACCGGGCAAGGTCGGCTGGGTCGACCACGCCGACCACCGGATAACCGCCCGTGACCGGGTGGTCGGCGAGGAAGATCAGCGGCTGACCGTTCGTCGGCACCTGGACCGCCCCGGTGACGAGCCCCTCGCTCGCGAGCTCGCCTCGCACTCGACGCCGCAGGGCGTGGCCTTCCTCGAGCCGCAGGGCGGTCCGGTTCGAGGACGCCGACACGACGTAGTCATCGGACGCATCAGAAAAAAGACCCTCGAGGGCAGCGGCGGTGAACCAGTCCTCGCGCGGGCCCAGCGTCACAGCCAGTGAGATCACCTCCGGTGACGACCCCGGGATGACTGCCGCCGCGGTGGACGCGGAGTCCCGAGGCTCGCCGACCGGTAGCCGGTCACCAGCGTGGAGCGGGGCCGGCCCCAGCCCGGACAGGGTGTCGGTGGACCGGCTGGCGAGGACCGGCGGTACGTCGATGCCACCTGCCACGGCGACCCAACAGCGCAGTCCGCGGTCGGCGGCTGCGATCTCGATCAGCTCCCCGGCCCGCACCGACTCGGGCGACCCCCAAGCGGCGGCCCGCCCGGCGACCCGGAGACCGAGCTGTGGTCCGGTGACTGCTACCCGGGTGGAATCCTCGACCCGCAGCCGCACTCCGCCGAGCAGCACCTCAAGCCCGGCGGCGTCCTCGGCGTTGCCGACGAGTCGGTTCGCGAGCGCCAGCGCCGCAGGGTCGAGAGCTCCGGACGGCGGGACCCCCAGATGCGCCGAGCCTCGCCGGCCAAGGTCTTGCACCAGGAGCAGCGGGCCGGTCGCCTCGACGAGCAGACTCAAGGCTGCGCCTCGAAGCGGACCAGGTCTCCGGGACTCAGCAACGACGGCGGATCGCGCTCCGGGTCGAACATCCGCGCGGTCGTGGTGGCGATGAGCTGCCATCCGCCCGGCATCGCTGTGGGGTAGATACCGCAATAGCCGCCGGCGAGCCCGACGGCCCCGGCCGGCACCTCGGGTCGCGGGTCGTCGCGTCGCGGCACGTCGGGCAACACCGGCTCACCGTTGCAGTAAGCGAAGCCTGGGGCGAAGCCGCAGAAGGCGACGGTCCACGACGCCGTGACGTGGCGGCGCACCACCTCGTCCACGCTGCACCCCCAGCCGGCTGCCACCACGGGGAGGTCCGCACCGTCGTAGCGGACCGGGATCGTCACCGGCGCTCGTGGATGGTCCGCGGGAGGGTTCGCCGACGACTCTGCCAGGTCCGGTGGCTCCCACGCGCCGAGCAGGGCGGAGCGCCAGCGCTCGGGCGAGGCGACTCCGTCGACGAGCACGGTCCTGGCGGCCGGCACGACGTCGACCGGTGCCGCCAGTTCGACCTCGGAGCCAGCCAGCCGTCGGACCAGGTCGTACGCCGCGCGGACCGCCCGGTCGCCGTCGAGCTCGACGAGCAGCGCGCGGCGGCCGACCTGACGAAACCTCATGGCGCGCCCCCACTGAGGGCTCCGCGGGCCGCCTCGGCCAGCGCCACCGCTCCAGGCGTGTCGCCGTGGACACAGACGCTGTCCGCCTCGACATCGAGCGCGTCGCCGCCAATCGAGACGACCGTGCCCGTCGCCAGCAGACGGCTGACGCGCTCGGCGACAAGGGCCGGATCCGAGATCACCGCGCCCTCGGTGCCTCGAGGCACGAGCCTGCCTCGTGCGTCGTACGCCCGGTCGGCGAAGAACTCGCGCAGCACCGCACCGCTGCGCTCCCGTGCCTGGCGCAGCGCCACCGAACCCGGCAGGCAGAGCAAGGGCAGCCCAGAACGCACGCACACCTCGCTCACCGCGCGAGCCTGTACCTCGTCCCAGACCACCCGGTTGTAGAGAGCGCCGTGTGGCTTGAGGTAGCCAACGGAGGTCCCCGCAGCCATGGCGGCCGCACTCAGCGCCTCGACCTGCTCGGTAAGGTCGCCGACGAGCGCATCGTGGTCTACCTCCATCTCTCGCCGCCCGAAACCCTCCCTGTCCCGGTAGGAGACCTGCGCGCCGACAGCCACCTCGCGCTCGACCGCCTGGTCGCAGATCGCTCGCATCGTCGCATCATCGCCGGCGTGGAAGCCGCAGGCGACGTTGGCCTGTGTGATGATCTGCAACAGCTCGGCGTCATGGGGGAAGCCTTCTCCCACATCGGCGTTGAGGCCCAGGAGCAGCGCCATGCCGCCATTGTGTCAGCGCCCGGGGCCGCAGTCTGTCCAAGCCATTTCCGTGGCCGCCCGGGGTCGAGACACAAACCCTTCCGAAAGCACGAGACGACGAGGATAGGGTCTCGGGATGACCGGAACCCGTCAGCCCAGCACGCCCACCCAGCCCGTAGCAGGCACCGCACCCACTGCGCCGAAGCGGCCCGTCCAGCGGGTGCACCACGGTGACGTCTTCGTGGACGACTACGAGTGGCTGCGTGCCAAGGACGACCCCAGCACGATCGCGTACCTCGAGGCGGAGAACGCCTACACGGCTCAGCGCACGGCCCACCTCGCCGACCTCCGGGAAGCCATCTTCGGCGAGATCAAGATGCGAACCCAGGAGACCGACCTCTCCGTACCGAGCCGCACGGGCGCCTACTGGTACTACCACCGCACAGCCGAGGGACGGCAGTACCCGATGGTCTGCCGCAGCGCCGTGGCGAACGACGACGAGTGGACACCGCCGACGCTCGAGCCCGGGGTCCCGGTCAGCGGCGAGCAGGTGCTCGTCGACGGCAACGCGCTCGCCGAGGGCCATGACTTCTTCGCTCTCGGCGCATTCTCCGTCTCTCTGGACACCCACCTACTCGCCTACTCGACCGACGTGACGGGTGACGAGCGATACACCGTTCGCATCAAGGACCTTCGCACCGGTGAGTTGCTGCCGGACGAGATCCCCAACACGCTCCACGGCGTGACCTGGGCCACTGACAACCGGCACCTGTTCTACTCCACGGTCGACGAGTCGTGGCGGCCCGACACGGTATGGCGGCACGAGCTGGGCACTGGCACATCGGACGACGTACTCGTCCACCAGGAGACAGACGAGAGGTTCTGGTGCTCGATCGGGCGTACCACGTCTGACCGCTTCCTCGTACTTGCCTGCGGCTCCAAGGTCACCTCCGAGGCGCGCATTCTCGACGCCGCCGACCCCGTTGGGGAGTTCCGTGTCGTCGTCCCCCGTGAGACCGGGGTGGAGTATGACGTCGACCACGCGGTGATCGGTGGTGAGGACCGCCTCCTGGTGCTGCACAACCGTGGGGCGGAGAACTTCACTCTCGGAATGGCGCCGCTGTCCATGACGTCGCTCGCAGAGCTCGAGGTCATCATTGCGCCGAGCGAGACGGTCCGGCTCAGCGACGTCACCCTGTCAGCGACCACCCTCGCCGTCAATCTGCGCGAGGGCGGTCTGCCACAGGTGCGGATCTTCGCACTCACCCACGACTCTCTCGGCGAGGGCGTCAACATCGCCTTCGACGAGCCGCTCTTCGATGCGCATGCAAGCGGGTTCTCCGACTGGAACCAGCCCCTGGTGCGCCTGGGCTACTCCTCCTGGGTCACGCCCGCGACCATCATCGACTACGACCCGAACACCGGTGAGCGTCACGTCCGCAAGCAGCAGCCGGTGCTCGGTGGCTACGACGCGAACGACTACATCCAGACCCGGGAGTGGGTGCGGGCCGCCGACGGAGCCAGCATTCCGATCTCGGTGATCCACCACAAAGACATCGTGCCCCACAACCAGTCACCGTTGCTCCTCTACGGATACGGGTCCTACGAGGCGAGCTACGACCCCTACATGAGCATCGCCCGCGTCTGTCTGCTCGACCGTGGGATGGTCTTCGTGCTGGCCCACGTCCGCGGCGGGGGCGAGATGGGCCGCGGCTGGCACGAGCACGGCAAGATGCTCGAAAAGAAGAACACTTTCACCGACTTCGTCGACTGCGCCCGGCATCTGGTCGACTCGGGGTGGACAAGCTCCCAGCACATGGTCGCGCTCGGCGGAAGCGCCGGAGGGCTGCTCATGGGTGCCGTCGCGAACCTGGCTCCGGACCTGTTCGCCGGGATCGTGGCCCAGGTGCCCTTCGTCGACGCGCTGACGTCGATTCTCGACCCATCGCTGCCGCTCACGGTCATCGAATGGGACGAGTGGGGCGACCCGCTCCACGACCCGGACGTCTACACGTACATGAAGTCCTATACCCCCTACGAGAACGTCGAAGCCAAGCGTTACCCGCCGATCTATGCCATCACCTCGATCAACGACACCCGAGTGCTCTACGTCGAACCCGCCAAGTGGGTGGCCAAGCTGCGCGAGACGGCGGTCGGCAGCGAGCAAGTTCTGCTGAAGTGCGAGATGTCAGCGGGACATGGTGGGGCCAGTGGTCGCTACGACGCCTGGCGGGAGCTCGCCGACTACTACGCCTGGATCGTCGACACGTCCGGGGCCTCTCACGTCCCACTGTGACCCTCGCCTTGCGCCGGTGGATCGGGAGCTCGCTCGTCGTGGACCGGGGCTCGCTCGGTGTGTAAGAACCTGCTGAGAGGCGCAACTAAGACTCAAGTGTTCCGCGTTAATTAAGCATCCCCGCCCAGGGGATGCAGATCCGGGTACCCGAAATGCCAGCCGGAGCAGGAATCTCTGGCCCAGCAGTGTCGTTGGGATTGATACGACACCGTTGGTGGGTATCGCCGACACGAGAGGGGCACCGTGGCTACACGTCGTTCAACAACACTTGAATCTCGGGACGGTTCGATCGAGGGCCGCGACAGCGTTGGTCTGTACCTCGACGAGATCGCCCGTACGCCTCTGCTCGACGCCGCCACCGAAGTAGAGCTTTCCAAGGCCATCGAGGCGGGTCTGTTGGCGGCACATCTGCTGGCCACCGGCCGAGTTGCCCGCGCCGGTGGTGGGGCGCCCAAGCGGGCCACCCGCGAGGAGCTCGAGTGGCTCGTCGCAGATGGCGAGCGTGCCATGCGGCACTTCATCAAGGCCAACCTGCGCTTGGTCGTCTCCATCGCCCGCAAGTACGGTCGCTCGGCCATGCCGATGCTCGACCTTGTCCAGGAAGGCAACACGGGTCTCATCCGCGCGGTCGAGAAGTTCGACTACGCGAAGGGCTACAAGTTCTCGACCTACGCCACCTGGTGGGTGCGGCAGGCCATTACCCGCGGAATCGCCCAGCAGGCGCGAGTCGTGCGGCTGCCGGTGCACGTGGTCGAGGAGCTCAACCAGATCGGCTCAGCACGTCGTACCCTCGAGCGCCAGCTGGGCCGCGACCCGGAGCCCGAGGAGATCGCCGGTGAGCTGGACATGACGCTTGAGCGTGTCCTCGACCTGATCAGCTGGGGACGCGACCACGTGAGCCTCGACACACCGGTCGACGACGAGGGCGACACCTCACTGGGAGACCTGGTGGCCAAGGAGACGACTCCCGGGCCGGACTCGGCGTTCCTCGACGTCGAGTCGCGCCGTCGGCTCGACGAGCTGGTCGAGCTGCTCGACCCGCGCTCTGCCGATGTGATCCGGTCACGCTACGGCCTTGTCGACGGTCGCCAGGAGAAGCTGGCCGACATCGGCGCGCGGCATGGCGTGTCCGCTGAGCGGGTTCGCCAGCTCGAGCGGGAGGCGCTTGCGCAGCTGCGCAAGCTCGCCGACCCTGACCTCGCCGCCTGATCCGTACCCGATTTCGATCCCTTCGACGCAAGCCCCCGCCTGTCAGGCGGGGGCTTACGCGTGGGAGAGCTGGCGCCACACGGCGTCGACGCAACGACGCAGGTGGTTCAGCGAACCGTCGTTGACGATCACGTGGTCCGCAGCTGCCAGCCGCTCCTCGCGGCTGGCCTGGGCCGCGACTCGCAACCGCGCCTCGTCCGCGCTCATGCCCCGGCTGGCCGTCAACCGCTCCAGCTGCACCTCGAGAGGGGTGTCCACCACGATGACCGCATCGAAGCCGGTGGCCTGACCGGTTTCCAGGAGCAAGGCGATGTCGTGCACCACGACGGCGTCCTCGGGGGCCATGGCCTCGAGCTCCGCGGCCCGCCGCCGGACCCGAGGGTGGATAATCGCTTCCAGCGTCTCCCTGGCGTCGGGATCGTCGAAGACACGCCGCCCCATCGCGGCTCGATCCAGCTCGCCGTCGCTGCCCACGACGTCAGCACCAAAGGCCTCCACGACCTCGGCGAGGCCGGGCGTCCCCGCTGCCACGACCTCGCGCGCAAGCGTGTCTGCGTCGATGATGATGGCGCCATGCTTGCCCAGCAGGCGACTCACCGTCGACTTCCCCGACCCGATTCCCCCGGTCAGACCCACCCGACGCATGGCGTCAGCGTGTCACATCCCTCCGCACGAGGATCCAATGCTTAGCCGGCCTTGACCTGCTCGACGTCCCATCGCGGCACGGCGTGTGGCGGGGTGGGCGCTTTGAACAGCCGGCGGTACGACTGGGGGCTGGTGCCGCGTAACCTGACGAAGTGGTGCCGGAACGCCGTGGCGCTACTGAAGCCGGCCTGAATGGAGATCCGCTCGATCGTCTCGTCGGATTCCTCGAGGAGCCGCTCGGCCATCATCACCCGCTGGTTGGTTATCCAGTGGTACGGCGTCGTGCCAGTCTCCGCCTTGAAGCGGCGGGCGAAGGTGCGCGGCGCCATCAAGGCCCGGCTCGCCAGCGTCTCGACGTTGAGGTCTCGGTGCAGGTTGGCGCCCATCCACTCGAGCACGGGCTGAAGCGTGTCGGCGGTCGTCACTGGCACCGGCGTCTGGATGAACTGGGCCTGCCCGCCGTCGCGGTGCGGCGCCACAACCATCCGACGCGCCACCGTCGCGGCAACGCTCGCGCCGAACTCACGACGCATCAGGTGCAGGCACGCGTCAAGTCCTGCGGCCGAGCCGGCCGAGGTGACGACCGACCCGGAGTCGACGTACAAGACGTCGCACTGCACCTCAGCCTTCGGGAACCGCCGTTGCAGCTCGTCGACGTAGCGCCAGTGCGTGGTGCACACCCGGCCGTCGAGCAGCCCGGCCGCGCCGAGTACGAACGCGCCGGAGCAGACGCTCAGCAGCCGGGCTCCGCGCGCATGGGCGCTCTGCAGTGCCGTGATCACCGCGGGTGGGACGGGACGCTCGCGCGGCATCGCCGGGATGCAGATGAGATCGGCATCAGCGAGCCGCTCCAGGTCGTGCTGGACGTCGAGAGCGAAGCCAGGCAGGTTCGTCGCCACCTTGCCTGGGCGGGGCGCGCAGATGCCGAAGTCGAAGTTGGGCACGCCCTGGTCGAGCCGGTCGAGCGACCAGGCCTCACACAACACGCCCAGCTCGAAGGGAGCCACGCCGTCGTACACCAAGACCGCAACGTTCTCGAGCATCGTGCCATCATGCCATGAACTTGGCAGGAAATCGAGGTGCAGGGGCACTTCTGCCACTGGTGGCAGGAGTTAGCGCGATGCAGACTTACTGCCATGAACTCCTTGGCTGTCGTCATTCTGGCACTCGCCGCGATCACGGTGTTCACCGTCTGGTTCGCATGGAAGCTGATCTCCATCATCAAGGCCGATGGCTACGGCCTTCGGTCCTCCTCGGGGCTGCCCCGTGACTGGGCGCCGCGCGAGACACCGAGCACGGCATACTCCGTCAAGCCGCACTTCTGAGTGAAAGCCCGCTGGGAGGGCCATGCGAGTCAGGGAACCAGCCTCATGACCGGCTCACCGCGGCGCAGGCCGGCTCTGACGTTGCGACATGTTCCCGACGTGGCCGGCAGAGTCCGTACCGCCTGGCGGATGCAGCTGCGCTCCGCAAGCATCCCCCAGAAGTCGGGATGCAACGACTCCTGCAGCTGCCAGGGGCCAGGCTTCGCGTAGAGCATGTTGACCCACTCGAGCCGGTCCACGGTTCGACGTGAGCGCCATGAGCGCAACGCGGTCTCGCTCAGTTGCGCTACGCGAATCTCGCACAGCCGATGCCCGGCAAACGCTGCACCCATGTCGACCTCAGCGACGTCGACGACACCGCTCTCGACCACGGCTCGCGTTACCGCCGTGTTGATCGTGGCGAGGAGGGTCCGCGTGGCCCAGGTCGCGTCGACGCCGTAGAACGGGCAGCCGCCGACCAAAGAGCGCGCGAGCTGGGTCGGCGGATAGCGGATCCGCCGGCCTGGCGGCAGTGGAGACGGGTAGGTCTGCACGACCACCGAATAGCTGCCGCTTCGGTACCCTGCGCGGCGCATCGCGACGCCGACCCGGTGGATCGCGTGCGCGATGTGAGCGGTGAGTCTAGCGACATGGCGGTGGTCAAGGCTTGCGGCGATGGTCGGATCGTCCCTGCAGTACGTCGCGTCGGAGCCCACCGTTGCGACGAAGTCGGCGACGCACTGTGCCACCACCGGCGCGAAGCCGAAGTCGTTGCCGCCGACGCTGACGACGACAGCGCGGACCGCGTGGCTGGTGGCGAAGCGTTGCAGTGCCAGTGCCTGGCCACGATGGCCGGAGCCGTCGTCGAAGAAGTCCAGCCCTGGTTTGAAGTCGCCTCCGTCCATGGAGGAACGAGTCGTCGCCCCGGAGCAGGCGAGGTCCTTGCCGCGCAGGCGACCGCCCAAGGTGGCGACGGACTGCTCGGCCCGGTGACAGCCCGGCACCGACTCGTGCCTGCCGCGGTCGAAGTAGGCGTCCGCCCCCAGTGCGTCGACCGGCTTGGGCCCACTCGCCGTATTTCCGGCCCAGCGGGCGCCCTCGCCCGAGATGTAGCTGTCGCCGAGTGTCACCACCCAGCGCGCCCGATCCCCGGCCGACGCCCCGGGCGCGGACGAGTCGGGCGTCGGCGGGCCGGCTGATGCCAGTGGTACGCCGGAGTCGCCCGGCGTCGTACAGCCCACCAGGACAACGGCAGCGGACACGGCCGCGGCGACCACTGCCACTGCGGACGCGCCACCCCGTCGCCGCCACCGGCTCCAGCTCGGCATGCCGGCAAGGGTAACCATCGCACTCGCGGCCACCGGACGGGACGGCTGCGCGCCCCAGACCGTCACTCGACACCGCATCCCGCTCGGATGCGGTGTCGTGTAGGCGTTCAACCGACTGTCGGCGAGCAACCCGAGACGGTGCGGCTACTGACCTCCGGTGAGCTTCTCGCGCAGGGCTTGCAGCGCCTCGTCGGACGCGAGCGAGCCCTCGGCGGCGGCGGTGCTGGGAGTCGGCGCCGGTGCCTGCGGTCGCGATGGCGGCGTCGCGGGCTTGTCCTCCGAGGAGTAGCTGGATGCCTCGCCTGCCTCGACGTCGGCCTTCTGTGCCTCCTCGACCTGGGCCTTGTGCGCCTCCCAGCGAGCGTGCGCCTGAGCGTACTGCTGCTCCCACGCTGCCTTCTGGTCGTCGTAGCCCTCGAGCCAGTCCCCGGTCTCGGCGTCGAAGCCCTCGGGGTAGAGGTAGTTGCCCTCGGCGTCGTAGGAGGCGGCCATGCCGTACAGCGTCGGGTCGAAGTCCTCCGCGGTCTGGTCGAGGCTCTCGTTGGCCTGCTTGAGCGAAAGCGAGATGCGGCGACGCTCGAGGTCGATGTCGATGATCTTGACCATGACGTCGTCGCCCACCTGCACGACCTGCTCCGGAATCTCGACATGGCGCTCGGCCAGCTCGGAGATGTGGACGAGACCCTCGATGCCCTCGCCGACCCGGACGAACGCACCGAACGGGACCAGCTTGGTGACCTTGCCCGGCACGATCTGGCCCATCTGGTGGGTGCGCGCGAACTGCTGCCAGGGGTCTTCCTGCGTGGCCTTCAACGACAAGGAGACGCGCTCGCGGTCCATGTCCACGTCGAGCACCTCGACGGTCACCTCTTGACCCACCTCGACAACCTCGCTCGGGTGGTCGATGTGCTTCCAGGACAGCTCGGAGACGTGGACGAGGCCGTCGACGCCGCCGAGGTCGACGAACGCACCGAAGTTGACGATCGACGAGACGACACCGGGCCGAATCTGGCCCTTCTGGAGCTGGGTGAGGAAGTTCTGGCGGACCTCGGACTGGGTCTGCTCCAGCCAGGCGCGACGCGACAGCACCACGTTGTTGCGGTTCTTGTCGAGCTCGATGATCTTCGCCTCGAGCTCCTTGCCGACGTACGGCTGCAGGTCGCGGAC
>JBBRYB010000021.1:0-62898 GCA_038238115.1 Propionibacteriales bacterium
CTGCTGGTCTATCAAAAGCACACCCAGTGGTCGGGTCCCGGACGCACCAACAACAACGTGGTCGGCTACCCGCTGATGCCGGTCTACATGGCCAAGGCCGGCGGCTTCTTCTTCATCGTCTTCGGCGTCACCGCCCTGATGGGTGCGCTGATGCAGATCAACCCGATCTGGATGTACGGCCCGTACGACCCCGCCCAGGTGACCGCCGGTTCTCAGCCGGACTGGTACATGGGCTGGCTCGACGGCGCCTTGCGCATCATGCCTAACCTCGAGACTCACGTGTGGGGGCACACGATCTCGTGGAACGTCATGCTTCCCGGTCTGGGATTGATGGGCGTCCTGTTCACGGTCCTGGCCGCCTATCCGTTCGTCGAGCGGTGGATCACCGGTGACCGTCGTGAGCACCACCTGCTCGACCGTCCGCGTAACCAGCCGACTCGGACCGGGCTCGGGGTGGCAGGCGTGACGGCGTACGGGATCTTGTGGCTGGCAGCCGGCAACGATCTGATCGCCCCGGTCTTCCATCTGTCGATCGGCTCCATCATCTGGTTCTGCCGCGTCGCGGTATTCATCGGTCCGGTGCTGGCGTTCATGCTCGCCAGACGCTGGGCCATCTCGTTGCAGCGCCATGACCGCGAGACGCTGCTGCACGGCTACGAGACAGGCGTCATCGTCCGCTCCCCCACCGGTGGCTATGCCGAGATCCACAAACCGCTCGATCGTGACCGTGCTTACACCCTCACCAGCCACGAGCGTCGTACGGCACTCGACCCTCCGGCCCGAGAGGACGAGCACGGGGTTGTCGCGCCCAAGCAGAGCCAGGAGCGAGTCCGGTCGAGGCTGTCGCAGTTCTGGTACGGCGATGACATCGCCAAACCGACCGGCGCTGAGCTTGAGCAGGCCGCCCAGCAGGCCCATGACGCCGAGCGGGCGCTCCGCGACGGCCACCCGGGCGGCCACCACGACGGCCACCCGGAGGCTCCACGAGGCATCGAGGCCGGCGGCCAGCTCGGCGGCGGCTTCGACCTGGAGGAGACCAGCAAACCTCGCTGAGCGGGGCGCTCCGCGCCGCCGCCTGCCACCGCTGCCGCCGCAGGCGTTTGCCGCCACAGGCGTTTGCCGACGCCAGGCGTTTGCCATGTGCACAAGGTGGGCGCCTTGTGCACCTGGCAGTTCCGCCGTGCAGACACGGCATCCGCCGGGTCAAGATGGACCAACGTTTCCACGTCGTTGGCGACGTGAGGGAGCACCCGGCCGATACCAGCGGCGCCACGCGCAGCACTGCCGACCGCGTTTGACCCGCCTGAGAGGATGGAACTGTGACGACCTCGGCCGAGCAGACCTTCTATGACGCCGTCGGCGGGCACGAGACGTTTGTGCGCATCGTCCAGCTCTTCTATGCCGGCGTCGCGTCCGACCCGGTGTTGCGGGCGATCTACCCGGAGGACGACCTAGGTCCCGCCGAGGAGCGGTTCCGGATGTTTCTCGAGCAGTACTGGGGCGGCCCGACGACGTACTCCGAGCAGCGCGGACACCCGCGGCTCGGCCAGCGACACGCGCCGTTTGCCGTCACACCGCAGGCACGCGACCGCTGGCTGGAACACATGCATGCAGCACTCGAGCAGTCCGGGATGTCACCTGAGCACACCCAGCAGTTCTGGGAGTACGTGCTCCGCGCCGCGCACTTCCTCGTCAACAGCGACGACGAGGTGACGCCGGTCGTCGCTCCCGAAGTCCCGGGCCGGCCGATCCCACTGACCCCACTCGGCCGCCCGGACGCCCGACATGGTTAGACACCGACTGGCGCATCGACGAGCGAGTGACCACTCGCTGTTGCGGGCATTCCCGCCGCTGAGTCCACACCTCGGCCGCATAGCAGCGCGCTACTCCTCGAAGCGGCCAAGCACGTCGCGCTCGGCGTCGTTGAGCCGGCGGGGCCGCCCGGTGGCGAGGTCGACCGGGGCGAGCACGGTCGAGGCCCGTCCGTAGACGAGCCGCTTGCCATCCTCGGACTCGGCGATCTCGTAGCTGATCGTGAACGAGCCGGCGCCGATCCTCGACACCCACATCTCGATCGGGTACGGCTCCTGCCTGAACACGATGGCCCGCCGGTAGTCGATCTCGGCACGTACGACGAGAACTCCCTCGGCGAGCCCCTCCGCGCCGCGCGTCGGGGCGTGCACGAACAGCATGTCGACCCGCGCCTCTTGCAGATACTCCAACCACGTCACGTTGTTGACGTGCGCGTAGGCGTCGAGGTCGGACCACCGAGGCTTGAGCAAGAAGACGTGTCGGGTCACAGCACACATCCTGGCAGCCGCTCCAGGATGCGCCAGGGCGACACGGATACTGGACAGTAGGCTCGATCTACGTCGCCCGTTGCAGGAGGACCCATGCCCGAAGCAGTCATCGTCGCCACTGCCCGCTCACCGATCGGTCGCGCCAAGAAGGGCTCGCTCAAGGACCTGCGCGCCGACGACCTGACTGCGTCCATGGTCACCGCCGCTTTGGCGAAGGTACCGGAACTGGACCCGGCAGACATCGACGACCTCATGTTGGGCTGCGGTCTACCCGGCGGCGAGCAGGGCTTCAACATGGCCCGCGCCGTCGCGGTCATGCTCGGTTACGACCATCTGCCGGGTACGACGATTACCCGCTACTGCTCGTCCAGCGTGCAGACGTCGCGGATGGCCTTCCACGCGATCAAGGCCGGAGAGGGCGACGTGTTCGTGTCGGCGGGTGTCGAAACCGTCTCGCGGTTCGTGAACGGCAGCTCCGACTCCCACCCCGGTACCAAGAACCCGCGCTTCGACGAGGCAGGTCGCCGTACGTTCGCGCGGGCCCAGAACGCTGAGGGTTGGCACGACCCCCGCCAGGACGCGGAACTGCCGGACATCTACATCGCCATGGGTCAGACGGCTGAGAACGTCGCGGAGTCCCGCGGAATCAGCAAACGCGAGCTCGACGATTTCGGCGTGCGGAGCCAGAACCTCGCCGAGAAGGCGATCGCGGGCGGTTTCTGGGAACGCGAGATCGAGCCGGTGACGCTGCCCGACGGTACGACGGTGACGGCCGACGACGGGCCGCGACCGGGCGTGACCTACGAATCCGTGTCAGGGCTCAAGCCCGTCTTCCGGCCCGACGGGCTCGTCACGGCGGGCAACTGCTGCGCGCTCAACGACGGCGCGGCGGCCGTCGTCATCATGAGCGACACGAAGGCTGCCGAGCTGGGCCTGCGCCCGCTAGGCCGGATCGTGTCGACCGGCCTTACCGCCCTGTCGCCTGAGATCATGGGGCTAGGACCGGTCGAGGCGTCGCGGCAAGCCCTGTCACGGGCCGGCATGACGATCGACGACATCGATCTGGTGGAGATCAACGAGGCGTTCGCCGCCCAGGTCGTGCCGTCGTACCAGGACCTGGGAATCGACCTCGACAAGCTCAACGTCAACGGAGGCGCCATCGCGATCGGTCACCCGTTCGGTATGACGGGGGCCCGCCTGCAGGCGACCATGCTCAATTCGCTCGACTTTCATGACAAGTCGACCGGACTCGTCACCATGTGCGTCGGCGGAGGCCAGGGCATGGCCCTGATCCTCGAACGCCTGTAACTGTCGCGCCGCCGACGCCGCTGACCGTCGAGCCGCCCCATGATGGCCCGCTCAGGCGTCAGCCGGCGCCTGAAGGACCGCTTCCACGGCGAGCACGATGCTGATCTTGTCGCCGATGACCACCAGCTCGCCGGCAGCTGGCAAGTCGAAGTCGACGCCCCAATCCTTGCGGCTGATCGTTGTCGTGCCCTCGAGACCGATCCGGGTGCCGCCCCACGGGTCCGGGCCGACGCCCTGAAACTCGACCTCGATCTCGAGCGGCTTGGTCGTCTCCCTGATCGTCAAGTCACCGGTGGCGATGATCGTGTCGCCGTCTCGACGAAGCGACCTGGACGTGAACGTCATCGTCGGGTGGGTCTCCACGGAGAAGAAGTCGCCCGACCTGAGGTGGTCGTCGCGGTCGTTGTTGCGGGTGTCGACGGAGCTGAGGTCGATCGACGCGGTGGCCGACGATTGGAGCGGGTCCTCAGAGATGACGAGGGTGCCCTCGAACTCGCGGAACTGCCCACGCACCTTGCCGACGAGGTGGCGCACCGTGAAGCCGACTTCGGAGTGGCTGGGGTCGATCGCGTACGTCCCCGCGACCAGGCCGTCGAACGTGGACGTGCTGACAGTGGACTGCTGGGTGCTCATCTTCAGGTCTCCTCTGACGTCATGGAAATCCTCAAGTAGTTGAAGATTCAACTGATAGGCCCCGAGCATACCTCTCTAAAGTTGAATGGTCAACTAGTTCTGCTAGTGTGGTGTGATGACGACCCGATGGCTGAGTTCTGACCAGCAGCGCGCATGGCGCTCTTTTCTGCTGGGCACGACGCTCCTGATGGAACGCCTGGATCGCGACTTGCGCGATAAGCACGACCTGTCGCTGCCAGAATACGAGATCCTGGTGCGCCTGTCCGAGTCCCCCGAGTGGGCGTTGCGGATGGCCGAGCTGGCTGACGCGGTGAAGAACTCCCGCAGCCGTATCACCCACACGATCGCGCGGCTGGAGCGGACCGGTCTCGTCGAGCGGCGCCAGTGCCCGTCCGACGGACGAGGCGTCTTCGCGCATCTCACCGACGCTGGCTACCGCAAGCTCTCCGACGCCGCACACGAGCACGTCGAGTCGGTGCGGCAGGCGTTGGTCGACGTCGTGGCCGACGACGACCTGGTAGCGATCGGACGGGCGTTCGAGGCGGTGGCGGACACGCTCGAGACAGGTACGCCGGATCCGGTGCTGTCGGCGAAGGTGACACACTCGTCAGCCGAGGCGGCGCAGCCCGCCTGAGCACGTTGTCTGACCGGTCTGTGGGGTGTCTGCCGGGTCTGTGCGCCCGGCCCGGGTCGTCTTAGTCGCGGGTGAGCCGGCGGTAGGTGACGGCGTGCGGTCGGGCCGCCTCGGCGCCCAGGCGCTCGACTTTGTTGGTCTCGTAGTCGGCGAAGTTGCCCTCGAACCAGAACCAGCGAGCCGGATCCTCGGAGTCACCCTCCCACGCCAGGATGTGAGTAGCCACCCGGTCGAGGAACCACCTGTCGTGCGAGATCACCACCGCGCACCCGGGGAAGTCCAACAACGCGTCCTCGAGCGACTGGAGCGTCTCGACATCGAGGTCGTTCGTCGGCTCGTCGAGAAGCAGCAGGTTTCCGCCGATCTTCAGCGTCATGGCCAGGTTGAGCCGGTTACGCTCTCCGCCGCTCAGCACGCCGGCTAGCTTCTGCTGGTCGGGTCCCTTGAACCCGAAGGAGGCGATGTAGGCGCGGCTGGGCATCTCGAAGTTCGCGACCTTGATGTGGTCGAGGCCATCGGAGACGACCTCCCACACGTTCTTCTTGGGGTCGAGGCCGCCCCGGCTCTGGTCGACGTAGGAGATCCTGACCGTGTTGCCGACCCTCAGGGCGCCCCCGTCCGGCGTCTCCTCGCCCGTGATCATCCGGAACAGCGTGGTCTTGCCGACTCCGTTCGGTCCGACGACCCCGACGATTCCCGCCCTCGGCAGGCTGAAGCTCTGGTCGTCGATGAGTAGCCGGTCGCCGAACCCCTTGCTCAGCCCGGCAGCCTCGAGGACGACGTCGCCGAGGCGGGGACCGGCCGGGATGTTGACCTCCTGCAGGTCCATCTTGCGTCCCCGCTCGGCCTCCGCGGCAAGCTCTTCGTATCGGGCCAGCCGGGACTTGCTCTTGGCCTGTCGTGCCTTGGGGTTGGAGCGCACCCACTCCAGCTCACGCTCGAGGATGCGCTGCCGCTTGGCGTCTTTGCGGCCCTCGACGACCAGCCGCTCCTTCTTGGTTTCCAGGTAGGTCGAGTAGTTCCCCTCGTAGGGGTGGGTCTTGCCCCGGTCGAGCTCCAAGATCCACTCCGCCACGTTGTCGAGGAAGTAGCGGTCGTGGGTCACGGCCAAGACGGCGCCGGCATACTTGGACAGGTGCTGCTCGAGCCACAGCACGCTCTCGGCGTCGAGGTGGTTCGTCGGCTCGTCGAGGAGCAGCAGGTCGGGCTGTTGTAGAAGCAGCTTGCACAGCGCGACACGTCGGCGCTCCCCTCCGGAGAGCCGATCGACCGCCCAGTCAGGCGGAGGGCAACGCAGCGCGTCCATGGCCTGCTCGAGGCGGGAGTCGATGTCCCAGGCGTTGGCGTGGTCGAGGTCGGTCTGCAGGTCGCCCATCTCGGGCAACAGCGTGTCGTAGTCCGCGTCAGGGTCGGCCAGCTCGACGGAGATCTCGTTGAAACGGTCGAGCTTGCCCTTGACCTCTCCGACAGCCTCCTCGACGTTCTCCAGGACCGTCCTGCCCTCCGTCAGCGGGGGCTCCTGCAACAAGATCCCGACCGTGGCGCCCGGGTCGAGCATCGCGTCGCCGTTCGAGGGCTGCTCCAGGCCCGCCATGATCTTGAGCAGCGTGGACTTGCCGGTGCCGTTCGGACCCACGACACCGATCTTCGCGGCGTGCAGGAACGACAGAGTGACGTTGTCGAGGACGACCTTGTCGCCGTGTGCTTTACGCACATTGCGCAAGGTGAAAACGTAGTCGGCCATGTCGAACAAGCCTACGTGTCCGGCGCCGGGTCCTCCCAATCGTGTGGGCGACGGCATGGACACGAAGCCACCCCAGCGCGGTCGGCCGCAGCCGTCATGATGCCTCGCGGAGCGCCGGCTCGTCGGTCTCGGCGTCGTCGTAGGGCACCGCCTCGGCACTCTCGATCTGGTCGATCGCCGCGAGCGCCTCGTGGGCGTCGTCGCCACGGGCTTCGGCCACGGGCCGGGCCATCTTGTGGAAGCTGCTGACACCTCGGTTGAGATCGTGCCCGACGGCGATGGCCTCGAGGATGAAGCGGGAGTTGCGCACCCCGTCCTTCGTCCATTCCTCCGTCTTCAGCCTGCCGACCACGACCGCTGGGTCACCGCGTCGGATCGAGTCACGCACGTGGATGGCCAGGGCCCGCCAGCACTGCACAGACAGCCAGGTGGTGGTTCCGTCGACGTACTGTCGCTGCGAGCGGTCCCAACGGCGCGGCGTCGAGGCGAGACGAAACGTGCTGAGGTCGGTGCCGCTCCCGACGCGGCGGTAGTCGACGTCGGTGCCGACGTGTCCGATGATGTGGATCACGGTGTCCGTCATGGTCGTTCCTCCTGGTGGTCGCTGGTCGCAAACCAGCCTGACCCATGCGCAGCGTCGCGACGAGGACGGCGGCAGTCGCTGTGGACGGACACTCGACGCGGTCCCGCCTGGGGACAAGCGTGAGCAGACGCCGTCGCTGTCTGACACAACACGTCCATCGACCGCTCACCGTGCAAGGGCTGCCCGGACGCCGTCTCGGCAGCGTAGGTAGGCCGCGACCTCGGCCTGGATCGGTCCCACCACGAGCTCGTCACACACGGTCTCGATGGCGACTCGCAGTCGGTGGTCCGCGCGGCGCGCTCGGCGACGCGCCGACACCTTGGCCGCGAACCGACAAAGCACGGCGATGACAACGCCCAACCCGACGCCGGCCACCAGCAAGAGCGTCGGAAGGGGCAGAGCACCCACATCCACAGTGCCTGGGGCCGGGAGCCGCAGGTAGTCGAACCCCGCCAGCGCGCCCAGCCACAGGCCGCCAACCAGCGCCGTCAGCAGCAGAAGCCACTGCAGCACGCGCACGGTCATCCACCACCAGGGCTCACGCGAGACTTCGAGGTCTGTCTTCGCCATCGCCCCGTCGAGGACGTCGGCGAAGTCGTCGACCCGCGCGACCGACACCGAACGAATCGCCGTCCCCCACGGGGCGGCCGTCCCAGCGGACACGTCGTCAGCGACCGTACGAACCGCGGCGTCGACGCGGGCCCGCTGCACGCTGTTCGCCGGCCGAAGCCGCGTCCGCGTCACCTGGCGGCCCTCTGCCGTGAGTGCGTCTTTGTCGCGCGCGTCGAGGTCGAGCCTGCGCAGCGGATCGCGCCGTAGGCGGCTCAGCCATGACGTCGGCGGCCACCCGGTGGCTTGACGCGCCCTCTGCAGAGACGCCGCCTCGATCGCCCGGACCACCACGGGGACGCCGGCAGCGTCGGCGCACGCCTCTAGCAGCTCGGCTCTTGCCCCGAGCCGCACGTCACCGGGTCGGGCGTCCCCGGTGTGCTCGGCCAAGCGCGCCGCGCACGCCTTGACGTCTGCGCTCAGGCGCTCTTTGGCCGACCGCTTGCGCGACACGCGTTTGGCGAGGGCCTCGCGCAGCGCCGAGAGCCCATCTCCGCGGGTCGCGGATGTGCCTATCACCGGGACGTCGGCGAGCCCATCGAGCCCGAGCAGCCGGTGTACGTCGACGAGACAGGCCTCGGCGCCAGCCGGCGGTATCTCGTCAATATGGTTGAGCACCACCATGACCACCTGGGAGTGCTCCGCCAACTTCCGCAGGAAACGGTCGTGGACGGCCGCATCGGCGTACTTCTGCGGGTCGAGCACCCACACCAAGACGTCGGCGAGCCGCACGAGCCGCTCCACCTCGAGGTGGTGTGACACCTCGGTCGAGTCGTGGTCTGGCAGATCGAGCAGGACCAGCCCATGGAGTTTTCGGTCAGCGGCGCTTTCGTCGAGCATGCCCATCCGGGTGACCTGGTGCCGCTTGGGGATGCCCAGCCAGTCGAGCAGCTCATGGGCGCCGTCAGGACCCCACGCGCAGGCCAGTGCCCATGAGGTGGTTGGTCGCCTGAGGCCAACGGCTGCCAGGTCGAGGCCACACAACGCGTTGAACAGCGACGACTTCCCCGATCCGGTAGCTCCGGCGATGGCGACGACGGTGTGCTCGCTGGACAGTCGCAGCCGCTCGGCGGCGCTCTCGACGACCGCGTCGGCGTCCGCGACGACCGCAGGATCGAGGCGACCGCGGGCGGCGTCCGCGGCCTGCTGCAGTCCGGCGACGCGTTCGACGACGCCGGACGACCGGCCGGTGACCTTGCGCAGCGTGTCGATCATCGCGCTCACCGCGGCCGTGCCGTCCAGCGGACGTCGTCGACCTCACGCGACAGCCCGATAAGCCGCTCAGCGGCACCGGCGGACACGGGATTCGTCTGCAGTACGTCGAGGAACCGTTGGCGTTCGGGCTCCCACAGCTCGTGTTCGACGCGCTTGTGCAGATCCGCGCGGGCTGTCGCGACGAGGCGGCGCACCGCAGAGTCGCCGAAGACGGCTTCGAGGATGCGCTGACCCACGATCGCCGTACCCCCAGCGACGCCGACCTCCGCACCGGTAAGACCGGCAGTCTGGGCGAAGACCGCCACCATCAGCGCCAGACCCAGACCGTTGACGCCGAAGGCGAGGAAACGCGCCGTGGCCCGGCGGTCGCTCCCCTCGACCCGGACCAGTTCGAGGACGCCGCGCTGCCACTCTCGCACGGTGCGCTCGGTGCGCGCGCGGAGGTCACGTGAAGCGCGGGAGATGTCGCTCGGCAGCTCGTCGAGCAGCCGGGCGCCGGCCGGCAGCGACCTCCACGCCAGTGCGGCTCGTTCGGCGGCAGACTCGGCATGCTCGATGATGAGCGTCTCCAGGCCGGACTCCACGGCGACGGTGAGACCCTGCGCCTGTTGCGGGCGGGCTCGGGCGATGGTTGCCAGCCGGTTCCGGACCCGTCCCACCTTGTCCTCGAGGCTCCGCATCAGCTCACCGGTTCCCACGAACTCCTGCCACCTGGCGAGGACCTCCCCACGCAGCATGGTTCCGTCAGCACTCGCCTCGTCGACCGCGGCAAGACTGTCGGCGTAGGTCCTCATCACGTCACTGCGCAGCTGCGAGGCGATCTGCTCCTGCGTATGAAGCGACGACGAAACCGTACGAGTGCGGTGTCCCAGTGAGGCAATGGCCCCGTCGAGGGTTTGGCGCACGACTGCCGCGCGTGCTGATGAGTCCGACGACAGTGTGTCGAGCCAGGCTCGGATCGTCGCCACCGCCTCGCGTGACAAGAGACCGTCGTCGTCCACCTCGGACTCGGGCACGGTGAAGAGCGGCGAGTCGCCCAGCCCGCGCGACGTGAGCATCCTGGCAAGATGGCTCGAGACCTCTCCAACCGCGTTTGGAGTGGTGCGGTCGAGCACGACTGCCACGGCGGTGCTGCGTTCGGCAGCGGCCTTGAGCAGGTCCCATGGAACCTGGTCGGCATAGCGAGCCGCCGAGGTCACGAACAGCCAGAGGTCCGCGGCGGCGAGAAGCTCGCCCGCCAGCCGGCGGTTGTGCTCCTCGACAGAGTCGACATCAGGCGCGTCGAGGATCGCAACACCCGGAGAGACGAGGTCGGTCGCGACGAGCTGCAGCGTGTCGCGGTCGCCGGTGGCATGATTCGTGCGACGCAGTTCTGGGAGCAGCCGGTCGGTGCCGAACCAGTGGGCGTCATCGGGGTGGTGGACCAGTACTGGCGACCTGGTGGTGGGTCTGAGCACTCCCGGCTCGGTGACGCGAAGCCCCACGAGACTGTTGACCAGCGTCGACTTGCCGGCCCCGGTCGATCCCCCGACGACCGCGAGGAGCGGTGCCTCGATCTGCACCAGTCGGGGCACGATGTAGTCGTCGAGCTGCTTGATCAGTCCGGTGCGAAGGTTGCGGCCAAGCTCCGCGTCGGCGCTATCGAACGGCAGCGGGCTGCCCACCAGTGCTTGCCGCAGGCGCACCAGGACTGCGATGAGTTCATGAGGGGTACGCAGATCACTCACACGCACCTCTATCTAGCGGAACTCGACCACACGACCACCCTGACCGATTGCTATGAGTCTAGGGGCCGCGACCCGAAGTTCTACCAGCTTGATCTGCGGGCGGTGACATCCTCGAGCGGGAGGTCCGAGATGCCGGGGAGCAGCACGCGGCCGCGAAGGGCCCGCATCGCGGCGAGGAGGTTCTGCTCACGGGGAAGCTCGGCCTCGCCAGCCACCCCTCGCACTAGTCGATCCCTGAGCACGCCGAGATCGACTCCCGCGCGCTGGAACGCCCGGACCCGGTCACGCTCCGCCCTCCCGAAACCGCGTGCGTAGCGGCGAGACTGGCGGCGCCCTCGCCAGGTCACGATGTAGGGGATCTGGTCGGCCTTGATCCAGCCGAAGGCCGTGTAGTCGAGCAGACGAGCGGCGATGACAAGGCGCTCATGGCGACGTACTAGGCCGACCACGACGGCGATCGCGAGCAGGGTGGGAAGCAAGATCCCTACGTAGACCGGCGTAAGCGCGCCGTTGACGGCGAAGGACGCTGCCGTGTTGTAGCCCATGTGCAGCAGGACCGCGGCGCAGAAGGCAGCCGCTGGAGCCAGGATGCGCACACCGATGTGGCGGTGCCGCACCGCGATGCCGATACCGAGGCCTGTCACCATCGTGAACATCGGATGCACAAAAGGCGCCGCAACCCCCCGCCACCAGAAAAGCTCGCGAACGGCGTCCAGGGCCACCGCGTTCTCACCGCGGAAGGTCAGCGTCTGCTGAAACACCTGCCCGTAGTAGACGATGTTCTCGGTGAAGGCGAAGCCGATCCCAGACAGGCCGCCGACGATCACTCCCGCCGTGACCGAGTTGAAGTCGTGGCGTCGCCACCAGACGATCGCGAAGATGACGGCGGACTTTGCCGTCTCCTCCACCCAAGGTGCGACGAAGACGGCGCTGCGCGGCGATCCCCCGTACTGGTCGCCGACCTCGCCCGCGAGCCATCCGTTCAGGCGCAGAGCCGCATACGTCGCGATCAGGGCACCCCACAGCAGGGCGACGACGATGAGGCCCGTCGGCTCCGGCCGCAGCCGGTCGAGCCACAAGAAGATCGCGACGAGGGGGATGACCGGGATGAATGCGAAGAGCGCGCCATACGTGAAGGCGCTGCGACCGATCACCTCGTTGAGGTCTCCGAACATCATGGCGCCACAGCCGGCACACACCGCGATGAAGACGAGCCAGAACCCAACAGCTCCTAGCCTGTGCTTGCGTCCTGAATGTCGTGCAATGCTCGACCCCGCAGCGGCGGTCGATGCGGGCGCGGTCACGCCCTGAGGCTACTCGCCGTCGCGATCACCGCGGTCCGCTCTGGGCCCCTGGGTACGCCGCTTGCAATGCGTCTGCTCTGCGGATCCAAGCCTCAGTAGACTGCCGCCGGGCAGGTGAATCCCTGTCGAGCGCTCGTAGCTCAGCTGGATAGAGCAGTGGACTTCTAATCCACCGGTCGCAGGTTCGAGTCCTGCCGGGCGCACCGATCCGTCACCACATACCGAAAGCCGGTCGCGCCGAAACGCCCGTCAGAGCCGTTCCTGCGTGCCATCAGCCGGGTCCGGCCCGGCGTCTCGCCGGTGAGGCGACGAGCGCCGTCGCAGCGGCGGATGCTAGGAGCGCTTGCTGTCGAGATGATTCAGCAGGTCGTCGGCTGCTTTTTCGATCTCAACGTGGTCGTTCTGGGACGCGCGCTGCTTGGCGTGGATGAGCGCTGCTCGGTTGACCTCCGCGAAGTCGCCGTGCGGGAACGCGAAACGACCCTTCGTCCCTTCCGAGGCGTCCGGGTTGATGCCCAGGTGCCACTTGGCGAACTCGTCGAAGCTCTCCTTGTCGATCTCGTTGTTGGCGTCAGCGGCGGACGGTGCCGCCTCCGACCACGCAGTCGTGTCGTCGTAGGTGCCGGCGTCGATCAGTTTGCGAGCGTGCTTCACGGCGGCATCGTTCAATCGATAATTGGGCATGTGGAAGTTCTACCCAATCGCGCTGCCGGCTTAACGCTCGGTACCCCGACCTCGCAAAGTCGCTCGGCTGCGCATCCCTCACGTCCCGATGCCCGGCTGACTCACCACCCGGCACCGCTGTCCATCGGGTCCTCCCCGGATGAGCTCATGGTCGCCGCGCGGGCACCTCTCGCGGCGCATCGGCGTGGCCTACGAGCGCCGACTGACGCGGCCCGCACATCGAGGCCAGGGCCAGATAGACGACCGACACGAATCGCCGATCTTCCCCTCAGCGGGGCGCTCAACACGTAGCGTCGATGTCCCGAACCGCCAGCGGTGAACCCTCCTGGATAAACCTCCTTGTCGTAGAGTCAGGCAACGCTGCTCAGCGAAGGGGGCTGCTCATGGTGTACCGCTGGCGCCACCGCACACTGCCCTGTTGGCTTGGGGTCGCCGGCAGCGGCGCGCTGCTGATTCAACTCTCACTGACGGCGTGCTCGCTCGTCGGGCCGGACGCAATATGTAGCGACGGCCAGATCGACGTTGAACGAAGCGTGCATGGTCTGGGGAGTTACTGCGCGCCGCACAAGCCGACGGACAAGGACTGCCCGCCTGATCAGATCACGCGCCTGATCCTCTCGACGGGACACGAGGACTGCATCACCAACGAAGTCGGCCATGAACGAGACGGGCTGCCAGGGCAATGATCGCAAGAGCAACCGAAGCGAGGTCCACTCGCTGGATGTGCTAGGCGCCGTGCGGCATTACGAGGTGCTGCGGAACGCTTCGAGCACGCTTCCCATTTTGTTGGGAGTCGCCTCCTGGCAGCCACCCGACTGCGCGGTGTTCCTCAGGTCCTGAGCAGTCGGGCCATTCCCAACCAGGACAGCCTGGAGCATCCTGAACTGATGGACGACACCACCACCCAGAAGAGCATGACCATCCCGCTGATGGCGTTCGGAGCCGGCGCGGTCGTCGCCCTTCTCCTCGGGGTGTTCGGGAAGGTGCACGACCCGACGACCGACGGCACAACCACCCTCGGCTTCGACACCGTCATCGACATGAAGGTCGTTGTCTCCACGGCGATCGGGATGCTCGCCGTGCTCCAAGTTATCGGCGCGCTCTGGATCTACGGCAAGCTCGGGATCACGGTGCCGTCCTGGTTGGGGACGGCACACCGCATCTCCGGGACCATCGCCATCGTGATGTCCATTTTTATCGCCTACCACTGCCTGTGGGCCCTGGGCCTGGAGAGCGGGACGCTGGCGGAGGGCGAGAGGGTGCCGACGCGGGCGGTCGTGCACGGCGTCCTTGGCTGCGCCGTCTTCGGTGCTGTGGTGGTGAAGGTGGTCGCGGTCCGGTCGAGACGCGCACCCGGATGGTTCCTGCCGGTGGCCGGTGGCCTGCTCTTCGCCCTCCTCGTCGTCGTCGTGCTGACCTCGGCCGGCTGGTACCTCGGCGAGGAGGGTTGGCCGATCTCGGGGAAATACTGATGCGCGATCGCCAGTACGAGCATCGGCCGAGGGGCGTGCCTTTGCGGGGACTGTGCGACAGCTGGGGTGACCTCTACGCTGTCCTGGTGTCCTCCCCCGGTCAGCGTGAAATCGCCTCGACCGGTCAACATGACATCGCCTCGACCGATCCGAATTTCCCGACCACCGCCGAGGAAGCGGCCGCACGGTACGAAGCGGCCTTGGCGTCATACACCGCCGCCCGGTCGTCCTCCGACGTTGCCGAGAGTCACGGACGGGTGTGGAGAGCCTTCCACGGCGGTGCGATCCAAAAAGCCGAGGACGACGTCGCGCAGGCACAATCTCGGCTCAGACGGGCACGCTCGGCGCTCGGCCCCAACGCGGTTGGCGCGGCGGCGCGAACCTGGGGGGTCTTCTCGGGATCGCCGTCGTACCACCTCGAGCAGACTCTTGATGCGGTGCTCGAAGCCGTCGACTCTTCGGGCCGCGATATTCACGACGCGGCGCACGAGTTGCGTGACGTGCTCGCGAACAGGCGGATGGCAGCCGAGTGTGAGGATCTCGAAGCCGCGCCGGCGGTGACGGCCGCCGTCCGAACTGTGATAGCCCGCTTGGACGACTGGGAACCCGATCGCAGGGCCGAGATCCTGCGCTGGCAAGGCGAGGTTCGACCCCTCCTGCGGCGTCTTCTCCTGGAGCATCTGGCGAGCGAGGACCGTCCGCTTCCGGCGACAGTCGAGGAGATGGACCGCCACGGTCAGCCGGTCACGCTGTCCGTGAGCCGGCCAGCTGACGTCGACCTGCGCACCGGCCGCCCCGACGAGATCCGGATCCACGACTTCGTCGTCCATGGTGATCTCAAGGGACACGGACTCGGAAGCGCCGTGTTGGCCCACCTGTGCCGCTGGGCCGACAGCAGGCGCCTCGACCTTGTCGGAGAGCTCCACTCGGGTGGCGATCAGAGCGGTGGACAGAGCGCCGGGCAGGTACGCCGGCTGGCAGTCTGGTACAGCCGACATGGATTCAACGCGCAGGGGCAGCCCGGCCTGCGTGCCGAGCTGTGGGCCGACGGTGCCCCGATTCGGCGGCCGGCCGGCGCCGGGTGGGCCGCCTCAGCGGGCCTATGAGCCACCGGCATCACGCGTGCGACCTGTCCCCTGCCGGTTGCCCGCCTCCCGGCGCCGGGGAGAACGGAAGCACCTTCAGTACCTCGTACACCGCGTCTCCGGTCACGTTATCGCGCTGTCGACGGCACAGAGCGACGCCCTCGGGAACCCAGGACGGCCCGAGGTAGCTGCCGACCCGGTCGCTGATGTGCTCCAGGTAGGGCACCGTGGTGTGAGCGGTGATGCGGGCCAGCGGCATGCCCAGCCGGAAACTGCGACGGTCAAGGAGGAAGCCGAAGCTGCGGACCCAGTCGGGCATCCGGGCCGCAAGTTCCGACAAGACGTCGGCCTCCCCGGCCAGCCCCACCCAGACCGCGTCATCGCCATCTACGGGCAGCGGCACCACACCGCTCAACTGCAGCCGCGGCGCCGCGATCTGTCCCACCTCCGTGGTCAGGACGTCTTCCAGCCGCAGTAGGTCGGAAAGCACAACGCTGCCGAACGTCGCCAGCCGGACCTGCCACTGAGGCAGCGGGGACCAGCTGAGCTGCGCCTGGTCAGTGCGGATGGCGCGCAGCGCAGAGACGAGGTGCTGCAGCGCCTCCTCGGGAGGGACGAGCGCCGCGTGAATCCGCATGAGGCATTGTGACAGCACACCCCGCCTGGCTCCTCGCCAATTCAGTGAGCAAGCGCAGTGTCTCCGCAGCAGGCACGACGCCGAGCACACCGCTCGCTGTCGGCACCCTTCACTAGAGTCAGCGGTCTGCCCGAGACGTCGAGAGGGGTACGCGATGACGCAGCGCAAGGTGGACATCGAGGTGCTCGGGCCGTGGTCATTGGCCACGAGCAAGACCTTCTGGGAGGGCTTCGCTCCGGCGGCGCTTGCGTCCCGGGCTGAGACGCCGAGCCTCTGCTCGGTCTTCTGCGTCGAAGGCGACTGGAGCCGCGCCGAGCTGAAGGTGACCCAACACGGCAGCTCGGCCCACGTCAGCGTGACCGGAGAGGGTGACCTCGAGGGCGCCGCAGCCCAGGCGTGCCGCTTCCTGTCACTGGACGTCGACGCCCGTGTCTGGCCGGACGTTGCCCGCCGCGACCCGGTCGTGGCCGAGGCTCAGGCGCAGCTGCCCGGCCTTCGCCCGTGCGGCTTCCACTCCCCCTACGAGGCAGCCGCATGGTCGGTGCTGTCCCAGCGAATCCGCATCGTCCAGGCGGCGCGGCTACGCGACGACCTCGTGGGGCGCCACGGCGACAGCGGCGCGTTTCCGGCTCCCCAGGTGCTCCGCAACCTCGACCTCGACGTGCCGGGCCGAAAGGCCGAATATCTGCGAGCCGTCGCCGAAGCAGCGCTCGAGGGGCGGCTGGACGGCGCGGCGTTGCGTTCGGTCGACCCGGACGAGGCCATCCGAATCGTGCGGGAGGTCAAGGGTCTCGGACCCTTTGCCGCCGAACTCGTCGTCGTCCGTGGAGCCAACGCCCCCGATGCGCTCCCCCGGCACGAGAGTCGGCTCGAGGCCGAAGTTGCCGAGCGCTACGGCCCGGGCCGCTCACTCGCCGAAGTCTCAGCCGCCTGGCGGCCATTTCGCACCTGGGCCGCGGTGCACCTACGAGTCCTCCGCGAGCAGCGGACACACGAGATCAGCGGTCACCGGCCCGCCGCGGACGGCTGACGCATCCGTCGACTTTGACGACTCCGCGGACCCAAGAACCAACACGCCTACCGACCGTGTCACCAGCGGACTCCATCCTGCTTGCGAGCACGTCCATGGGGCAACCGGACCTGCTCGCCCGTGTCGGTCTAGGCAAAGCTGCGCTGCCCAGATCACGAGCGTGTTCGCCTGGGCGTCGATGGGCTGCGTCGGCGTTGGCCACAGCGACGTCGAGCCCCGACAGGGGATCGTGCGAGGCTGTCGGTGTAGCCCGCTGGCGGATCCTGGACACGTGCGCTCCAGGTCAGCGGGACCGATGAACGTCTGAATGATGCACTCGGTGGGCGGATGCGCGGGCCGAGTCACTGATCGATCCGAGTCAACGATCCTAGGGACGCAGGCCTCGCGCCGGGCGGGTCTGGGCGGCGGCCGGGTATGTGAGGATCGCCTCGTGATGGCGAGCAAGCAGAGGTGCCCGAGCGGGCTGTGGTCATCTTGCTCATCGGCATACCCGGTGCGGGGAAGAGCACGGTGGCGCGAAACCTTGCACAGCGACTAACGCGGGCGGCTTGCCTGGAGGGCGACCTGGTTCAGCATCACTTCACGGTCTCCGGCCTGGTGGGCCCTGGCGAGAACCCCGCCGAGGAGTCACACCGACAGATGCGGCTGCGTTGGCGGAACTGCGCCTGCCTGGCGAGGATTTTCTGGGGAGGAAGGTTTCACGTCATCGTCGAGCACGCCGCGGCTCGACGAGCGTGGTCGACGGCTTCGTGCGGGACGTCGCGCCCGCACCTGTCTCGGTGGTCGTTCGGGCCCCGTCTCTGGCGGTGGCGTAGGAGAGAGACCGGCGGCGCGAGGAGAAGACTGTGGCGCATCTGTTTGCCCATATGGACGCCGAACTACGCGCCGAGCTGAGCGACGTGGGGTGGTGGATCGACACCTCGCTGCTGAGTGTTGACGAGTCTGTCGACCGGCTGATGCGCACGGAATCGCTACTGGCTTCCTGGGCAACTGACGAGCCCTGCAACGCAAGACTCCCGGACCGACGTCTGAGGCGACGGCATCCGACCGCGGAGCTCCCGCCTGGCGGGCTCGCGTCGTAGGCTCGCGGCTCGGATACCCGCGAACGACTAGTTTGGTGCCATGGCCAAGGGGTCGGACGCTGTCGAGATCGAGGTCGGACCGCACTCGGTCCGGATCAGCAACCCCGACCGGGTTTACTTTCCCGAGACCGGCGCGACGAAGCTCGACCTCGTCGAGTACTACCTCAGCGTGGGTGACGGCATCGTCAACGCGCTGCGCGACCGCCCGTGCATGCTGCACCGCTTTCCCACCGGGCTCAGTGGCGACAAGGTGCACCAGAAGCGGGTCCCGGCCGGTGCGCCACCCTGGCTGGAGACGGTTCGACTGCACTTCCCGCGGTTCAACCGGCACGCCGACGAGCTTTGCGTCACCGAGCTGGCCCAGGTGATCTGGGCAGTGCAGATGTCGACTGTGGAGTTCCACCCCTGGAACTCACGGCGCGCCGACACCGAGAAGCCCGACGAGTGGCGGATCGACCTCGACCCGATGCCGCTGTGTGACTTTGCCACCGTACGGCGTGCTGCCCACGTCGCCCACGAGGTGCTCGCCGAGGTCGGCGCGACGGGCTGGCCGAAGACAACAGGTGGACGGGGGATGCACGTCTATGTGCGGATCGAACCAAGGTATGGGTTCGCCGACGTGCGCCGGGCCGCCCTGGCCTTTGCCCGCGAAGTCGAGCGGCGGATGCCCGAGGACGTCACAACGACGTGGTGGCGCAAGGACCGCGACCCCGCCGCGTTGTTCGTCGACTACAACCAGAACGCGCGCGACCACACGATCGCCTGCGCCTACTCGGTGCGAGGCGTCCCCGACGCGAGGGTCTCAGCACCGGTGCGCTGGGACGAGGTCGACGACGTGTCACCGGCCGACTTCTCGATCACGACGATGCCGCCGCGCTTCGCCGACGTGGGTGACCTGCACGACGGCATCGACGATGCCGTGTTCTCGATCGACCCCTTATTGGAGTGGGCCGACCGCGATGAACGGGCAGGCAAGGACGACCCCGTCCCACCGGACGAGAGATGAGCGCAGCCATCACCGCCCCGTGCTCACCGGGCCTGTGACGCAGGCGGTGCGCTCGGAGGAACGGCGGCCGTGGCACCGTGGCGGGCCGCCGCCGCTTGTGACCTGCGCCCGACAGTGATGCTGACGAAGACCATGACCACGATGACGACGTAGGGGACGACGTTGTTGACGACGACCATGGCGGACGTGCCGAGCGTCAAGGTGAGCACGGCCCGGATGGCCGCCTCGCCGAACAAAGCAATGCCCCATGCCGCGCCCAACGTTCGCTGGACCCGTCGAAAGTCGGGGTACCGCCAGAGCCCGTCCCACCAGTCGCGCTGAAGCTTCGAGCCGTCGGTGGCGAAGCGGCGTCCGAGGTAGAAGGTCAACGGACGCCCGAACAACAGCGTCGCCAAGAAGATCAGCCCGAGCAGACCGGTCGTGATCGAGTCCTTCAGGAAGACGGCGCGGGCGCTGCCGGAGAAGACGGTCGTCAGGACCCCCACGACGATCCCAATCAGGACGAAGACGCTGAACTCGTCGACGTGACGTTGCCTCCAGATGGTGTAGCCCATCTCCAGGAGCGGCCAGATCCCCGAGATCAGCAGCGCCGGGACCTCGTTCATCCGCGCGGCTTGGACCAGGACGAAGTACGTCGCCGTGGGAAGCACGATGTTCAGCACGATCGTCGGAAGCCATACCTGCAGAGGCGAGCGCTCGCTGGCGGGTCTGGCGTTGTTCTGACGAACGTCCGGATCGCTCACAGACCGGAACCTCTCTCTGGTTGTGTGACGAAATACAATACGACCGTGAACGACAATAACATTGATGCAGATCGCCGACCATCACGCGGACGTTCGGTCTCACTGGTCGCGTTCCTCTTCGGCGTCACCGGACGGCCGATGCTGCGAGGAGTCGTTCTCCGGCGGCTCCTGGAAGACGTCGGCCTATCCCCCGACGCCGCGCGTGCGCTGCTGTCGCGGATGCGGCGGCACGGGCAACTCGTCGGGGACAGGCGTGGACGCGACGTGGAGTACCGACTGGCCGGCACCTTCGCAGAGGGCTTTGAGCGCGTGCGCAAGCAGTCCATGGCCCAACCGATTGCCTGGGCCGGACATTTCCCTGCGCTGCTCTACCAGGTCCCCGAGCTACATCGCTCGTTCCGGGACGAACTCCGGCGCAGAGCCGTGCTGTCCGGGTACGGCATTCTGCAGCAAGGCGTGCTCATCTCGCTGACCGACCGGAGCGACCGGCTTTCGCCACTGCTCGCCAACCCACCAACCGGTGCTCAGGTGTGGCAGGCAAGCCTCGGCATGACGCCGACGGAGGGGGCCCGGGCGGCCTCCGTCGCCTGGGCGCTGGAAGACCTCGCCCATCGGTACAACGCGCACATCCAAACGCTCTCGGCCCGCATTGAGGAACAGACCTCCCGAACAGGACGCGGCCCCCGACAGCGATCTGGGTCGGGCGACTCAGGGTCTGCGCTCATGCGGGACTTTGCCGAGATGCTGGCCCCGGCGCTGACCGACACCCTGAGAGAGCCCGCGCTTCCCATACCCCTGCTGCCTGCCGACTGGCCCGGGCCCAGGCTCAGGCAGACGTTCAACATGTTCACCGCCACCTTCGCCCCCGCCATCGAACGCTATGTGGAATCTATGCTCGACCGGGAAACCCCGCATCAACCCGACCGACAACGGTGAATCGGCTGAATCCGATGTCAAGCCACATGTCAAGACGTCCTCCGGCGCCCGACATCGCGGCGGCCGGGCGGGCCACGGGCCTGCGAGCGCGGCCCACCTCTGCGTTTGCCATGTTCACACTGCTCATGCGGTGTGAACATGGACGATCCGCCATGCGCACACTGCGGGAGCCTTTGTTCACATGGCAAAGTCAGCCGCCTACGAGGGGCGGTCCGCAAGGGCCGCGGGTGGTGGACTAGTCAGACCGAGGTTGACCGCGCGACGGGTGGGTAGCGGGCCATCGTCTCCAGCGCGTTGAGGTCCATGTGGTTGCGGATGTAGCGCCGTGACGCCTCATAGGGCGGGACGAAGTCCCAGGGCGCCTGAACCCCGTTGCCGAGCGCCTTCATGACGGCGATCCGGCGCTGCTGGCTCTCGCGCACCTCCCGGTCGATCTTCGGCAGGTCCCACCGTGCGGCGACCTCGGCCCGCAGCTCAGCGAGATGGTCGGCATGGGCCGCGTCTCGGCAGAGGTTGTTGCGCTCGAACGGGTCCACCGAGAGGTCGAACAGCTGGTCGGGATCGGCCGGTGAGTGGATGAGCTTGAAGCTGCCGCGCCGGACCATCACGATCGGAGCGATCGACCCCTCGGCGAGATACTCGGCCGTCACCGTGTCCCGGCCGCTCGGTTCGCCGGTGAGCAGCGGCAGGAGGCTCTCGCCGTCGAGTGGTCCGACAACGCCTGACAGGTCACCGTCCTGGGCCAGGCCGACAAGGGTCGGCAGCAGGTCCATCGTGGTCACTGGCGCCGCCACCCGGCCGGCCTCGAACCGGGGAGGACCAGACACCACCAGCGGCACCCTGGCCGACCCCTCGAAGAAGTTCATCTTGTACCACAGGCCCCGTTCCCCGAGCATCTCGCCGTGATCACTGGTCAGGATCACCACGGTGTCGTCGAGGCGACCAGTCTCGCGCAGCAGGTTGATCAGCCTGCCGATGTGGTCGTCGACGTACGAGATCGCCCCGTAGTAGGCCCGGCGGGCTGCGCGCACCTGCTCGGTGGTGACCTCCACACCGTTCATCGCGCACACGTGGCGCAGCCGGCGCTCATGCGGGTGCACGTTCGCCTCGTCGTACCCGAACTCGGGCATCGGGATGTCCTCGTCGCGATACATGTCCCACCACTGCCGGGGGATCGCGAACGGGTCGTGCGGGTGGCTGAAGGAGACCACGAAGCAGAACGGCCGTACGTCGTTTGAGCGGATGTGGCCGAAGAGCTCCCGCTCGGCCGCGAAGGCCACCTCGTCGTCGAAGTCCAGCTGGTTCGACCGCAGGCACGGGCCGGCGTCGACGACCGAGGACATGTCGTGGTACCAGTGCGGGCGGTCGAGGGGCCGGTCCCAGTCCGGAGTCCATCCGTAGTCCGCCGGATAGATGTCGGTCGTCAGCCGTTCCTCGAACCCATGCAGCTGATCGGACCCGCAGAAGTGCATCTTGCCCGACAGCACGGTGCGATACCCGGCACCGCGCATGTAGTGGGCGAACGTCGGGATCTCCGAGGCGAACTCCGCGGCGTTGTCGTAGGTATGAGTCCGCGACGGCAGCAATCCCGTCATGAACGACGCCCGGCCCGGCGAGCACAGTGGGCTGCCGGTGTAGGCGTTGTCGAAGACGACACCGTTGTCGGCGAGCCACGACATGGCCGGCGTCCGGGTGACCGGGTGGCCGTGGAAGGGCAGCGCACTCGGTACCATCTGATCCGCCATCAGGATCAGCACGTTCGGCTTCTGGGGCTGGCTCATGCATGCCACCTCTCGGAATGGGGAGTCTCGGCTCGGGAGCCTCGGCTCAGCTACTAAGAGATCCTGGCTGAGAGGATCTCGGCTAGGAGGATCTCGGCTCGGCGATTCTCGGCTCGGTGTGCGAGGCCTCAGCCGTAGCGGTCTCGAGCGACGGCGTGTTCGCGATCAGCTGGCGTGTGTACGGCTGCTGCGGATCGGCGAGCACCGACGCCGTCTCGCCGTACTCCACGATGCTTCCCTCGGACAACACTGCCACCTTCTGCGCGATCGACCGCACCAACGGCAGGTTGTGGGTCACAAAGACCATCGAAAGGCCGAGCTCGCGCTGCAGGGTGCCCAGCAGCTCGACGATCGCCGCTTGCACACTCACGTCCAGCGCGGACGTCACCTCGTCGCACACCAGGATCGACGGCGAGGAGATCAACGCACGCGCGATCGCAACCCGCTGTCGCTCACCGCCGGACAGCTGGTCCGGATAACGACGGGCATAGCTGGCCGACAGCGACACCTGCTCCAGCATCTCGCCGACCCGCTTCTCCGCGCCCTGCCCCTTCGCGAGACCGAAGACCGCGAGCGGCTGCGCCACACTCTCGCCGACGGCCTTGCGCGGGTTCAATGAGCCGTAGGGGTTCTGGAAGATGTACTGGATGTGGCGACGAGACTCCATGTCGCGCGACCGCGCCGACGTCTCGAGCTCCTTGTCACCGAGCCGGATGCTGCCGGTCCAGTCCCGGTGCAGGCCGGCGATCGAGCGGGCTGTGGTGGTCTTACCGGAGCCGGACTCCCCCACGACGGCCAGGCACTCGTGGTGCTCGAGCTGAAGGTTGATCGAGTGCAGCACCTCGACCTTGCCGTAGCGCGCCACGACGTTCTCCAGCGTCAGCACAGCTGAGCCGGCGTCACCCTTCGCAACGTCGACGGGATCGCCGGCCTTCGCCTGACCCTGGGTCACGACCTCGAGTGCTCGGATGCAACGCGCACTGTGCTCCGGTCCGACCGGCGCGAGCGGTGGGACCTCCGCGTCACACTCGGGAATGTGCATCGTGCAGCGGGGAGCGAAGGCGCAACCGGTCGGACGCCGGCTCGGTGACGGCGCAAGCCCCGGGATCCCGAGAAGGCTACGACCGCCCTTCAGTCGCGGGATCGCGCCCACCAGCCGGCGCGTGTACGGGTGGGCTGCAGACTCGAACAGCTCCTTCGCGAGGCCGAGCTCGACCACCCGCCCTGCGTACATGACGGCGACCCGGCGGGCGAGCGCCGCCACGACGGCGAGGTCATGGCTGACGTAGAGCGCAGCGACGTGGTGCGCGGCCGCGAGGTCATGCACCGTCGACAGCACCGTTGCCTGCGTGGTGACGTCGAGGCCGGTGGTCGGCTCGTCGAGCACGATGAGCCTGGGGCGGTTCGCGAATGCCATCGCCAGCCCGACCCGCTGCTGCTGACCGCCGGAGAGCTCGTGCGGATAGCGGCGAAGGTACTTGGGATCGTCTGACAGGGCGACCTCGCGCATCATCTCCGCGAGGCGCTCGTCGTGGTCGCTACGACCCGAGCTGTGTGCCTGTAGAACCTCGTGCAGCTGGACGCCGATGCGGAGCGCCGGGTTGAGTGAGGACGCTGGGTCCTGGGGGACGTAGGACACGAGCGAACCCCGGAGCCGGCGCAGCTCCTCGTCACCGAGGGTGAGGATGTCCCGGTCACCGAGCATGACCGTCCCCCCGGCGATCCGGAGCCCGCGGCGGGCATGCCCGAGCAGCGACAACCCGACAGTGGTCTTTCCCGATCCTGACTCCCCGACGACGCCGAGAACCTCGCCTGGCGCGATCTCGAACGACACGTCCATGACGACAGGGACGCCGGTGGTGGTCTCGATCTGAAGGTCCCGGACGCTGACCGCTGTCGAGTCGACGACGGCACCCGGCTCCGCCACGGCGTTCATTCGTCGTCCCGTTGACGGTCGATACCGGCGGCGGTGCGGGCGATCCCGTCGCCGAAGAGACCGGTACCCATGGTGAGGACCGCGATGGCGATGATCGGCGCCAACGCCCCCCATGGCTGGGTCGCCAGCGCGATCTGGTTCTGCTGGATCATCGTGCCCCAGTTGGCGCCGTTCGGGTCCGGGGAGAGGCCCAGGAAGGCTAGAGCCGCGATGACGCCGATCGAGTAGGTCAGCCGCAGGCTCGCCTCGACCATCATCGGCCCGAGGATGTTCGGCAGCAGCTCACCGGACAGGATCCGCACTCGCGACAACCCCATGGACTCGGTCGCCTCCACGAAGTCGCGCTCGACCACCGGCTGCGCGGCACCTCGCGCCACCCGCGCCACCCGAGGCGCGGTGGTGAGTGCGATCGCCACGATGATCACCCAGGTGGAGGCACCGATCAGGCTCACCGCCACCAGCGCGAGCATGATCTGTGGGAAGGCCATGATCACGTCCATCACCCGCATCAGCACGTCGTCGAGGGCGTTGCGGGCGTACGCCGCCACCAGGCCGATCGCGATACCGAAAATCAGTCCGATCGCCGTGGACACGAAGGCCATGACCAGGATGCCGCGGCCACCGTAAAGGAAGCGGCTCAGCACGTCCTGGCCTAGGTAGTCGGTGCCGAGCAGCCCGGCGTCGCCACCGGGTGGCGAGTTGGGCACCGCGACGAACTCATCAGCGGCGTGTGGCGCGAGGAATGGCCCGACGATCGCAATCACCACCACGATCAGCACGAAGAGGGCACCGATCCTGGTTCGCCACAGCCTCATCGCGCGGGCCACGAGCGCGGTGGAGCGGGTCGGCGGCGTGGGGGTCACGACGCCCTCGGCCAGCGCCTGCGCTCCCCGGGTTTGGGTCACAGTCGGGTCCGCAGACGTGGGGTCACGAGGATCGTCGCGACGTCGGCGAGCAGGTTGAGCACGACATACACACCGGCGATGAGCATCGCCAGGGCCTGGACCACCGGAAGGTCATGGTTGACCACGGCGTCCTGCAGGGCCCTCCCGATACCGGAGTAGTTGAAGACGGACTCGACCACTACTACTCCTCCGGCCAGGTAGGCCAGGTTGATCGCGATCACTTGAAAGACCGGGCCGATCGCGTTGGGCATCGCGTGCCGGATCAGCACGGTGCGCTCGGGCAGGCCCTTGAGCCGCGCCATCTCCACGTAGTCACTCTCCAGGACCTCGACCATCGAGGCGCGCATGATGCGAGCGACGTAGGGCGCAACCGCGATGACGAGAGTGGCCGTCGGGAGGATGAGCTCCTTGGGCACTTGCCACGGACGTTCCCCGGGTGCGATCGGGCTGATCGCGGGAAGCACGTGCCAGACAGTCGTGGCGAACAGGATCACCAAGAGCACGGCGACGACGAACTCGGGCAGGGCGGCGAGCACCAGCATGAGGTTCGAGCTCACGTTGTCGAAGACCTTCTCACGGCGCAGCGCCGCCCACGAGCCGAGCGCGATGGACAGCGGGATGGAGACAACCGCGGAACAGAGCACCAGCACAGATGAGTTCACCAGGCGGGCACCCAGCAGCTGAGTGACCGGTTCCTGCGCGGCGAGCGAGTCGCCCAGATCACCGTGCAACAGGCCGCCGACCCAGGAGAGGTACTGCCCCAGGACCGACTGGTCAAGGTGCAGGGTCTTGTGCAAAGCGGCCACCTTGTCCGGCGTGGCATCGCGACCGAGAATGGCCTTGACCGGGTCGCCCAACGCCTGCGTGGCCACGAAAACGAGGATCGAAACGAGGAAGAGCACCAGTACGCCGAGGAGCAGCCGGCGCACGATGAACGCCGCGATGCCCCCGTGCCGTAACCAGCTCAACGTAGGCGCCGACCCTAGTCGAACCAGATGGTGCGGAACCCGTGGCCGTAGCTGTCGAGATTCTGGGTGCCCTTACTTGGGGACAGACCCTTCACATTGGCCGCGTAGCCGTCAAGGAGATCCCTGAAGAACGGGATGATGTAGCCACCGAGGTCGTACTCGAGCTTCTGCATCTCGTGCTCGATCTCGATCCGCTTGGCGTCCTCGGTTGCTCGGAGCGCCTGCTGGTAGAGGCTGGCGAAGTTTGACCCGTCCCCGCTCTTGGGCGGCCAGTGGGTCTCGTTGTAGGGCGAGTTCGGCAGCGAGCCCTGCTGCACCTGGTTGAGGTAGCCGCGAGTGCCCCAGTAGTCACCGGAGAAAGCGACCTTGAGGTAGTTGTCCGAGTAGTAGTTCGGTTCGTTCTTGACGTTGACGGTGATTCCGGCTTCCTTGGCCTGCGTTGCGAAGACGGTGGCCAGCCCGATCATGCCGTTGGCGCCGTTGGTGGTGTGTAGGTCGACGGTCATCCCGTCCTTGCCGGCAGCCTTGAGCAGCGACTTCGCCTGCTCGATGTCGGGGGTCCGCTGGGGCAGCGAGTCGTCGTAGCCGTCGTCGAACGGTGAATACAGGTCGTTGGCAAGGGTGCCGTAGCCGGACACGATCTGCTGGATCATCGCCTCACGGTCGACGATGAGCCGCATTGCCTGCCGGACCTGCACGTCGTCGAACGGCGGCATGTCGATCGCCATGCAGAGCGGGATCCACGCGCCGGTCTTGGAGATCAGCACTCCCAGTCCCTGGCCCTTGACGGCAGCGACCTGCGATGCGGGAACATCGGTCATCGCGTCGATCTGGCCACCGAGCAGGGCGTTGACCTGCGCGGTCGAGTCGGCGAAGTCGCTGATCGTCACCGTGTCGAAATAGGGCTGACCAGTACGCCAGTAGTTCGGGTTTCGCTCGCTCACGCTCTCCTGACCCGGCGTGAAGCTCTTGAGCTTGTAGGGACCGGTTCCGATCTGCGGGGCGGGATAGCGATCGTAACCCACCGGGACGATGCCGAAGGTGTAGCTGGCGAGAGTTTGCGGGACCGTGGAGTCCGGAGTGAGCATCGGCAGGTGGACGGTGTACTTGTCCACCTTCTTGAGGTTTTTGATGTCCATCGTCGTCGTGGCCGCCTGGGCGGTGAGAGCGTTGGCCTTGTCGGCGATCCGCTGAAACGTGTAGATGACGTCGTCGGCGGTCAGGGTCTTGCCGTTCTGGAACTCGATGCCCTTCTGCAGCTTGATCGTGTACTGCATCGGATTGTCGGCGGTGACGCTCTCGGCGAGACCGTCGCTTTGCAGCTGGTAGTCGTTGTCGAAGGTCAGCAGTGTCTCGAACGCGCTCACGAGCCGCGCCTGGTCCGGCTCGGAAAGAATGTAGTTGGCATCGAAGACGTCCTTGGAGTCACCACCGGTGGCCCCAAGCCTGAAGTTGCCACCTCGCTTCGGTGTCCCGCCTGCGGACCCACCGCCGCTGCCGCCGGTGTCGGTTGAGCCCCCGCCACACGCAGCGAGCCCGGCGAGCATGGCCGCCCCGCCCGCGCCGACGACGAACTGGCGTCGGGTGAAGGCACTGCCGAATCGGCTGCCGTCCTGGTCGCCGCGCTCGTCGTTGTTGCTGTGGTCTTTTGATGTGCCCGATGCAGTCATGCGGCGGCCTCTCAACTTCGTTCACTATGAGCGCCGTCCCGCGAAACGGTGCCACGAGTGGTCGGCGTTTCACTTCCTACGCGAGATGTGAATGAAACCTCACTCATCTTGATCGCCTTGTCAACACTGCAACGCCGCCAGTTACCGAAAAGTCATCGACGGGAACGCCTGTGTCCGCTGTGCGAGCCCGCCGACCGATTGACCGGGCACCGATTGACCATGTCGTGCCTGAGTGGCTCGACTTGGCGGGTCGCACCTTCGTCTTCCCGCATGTCAAATTGACCCGCCCCAGCGGCCGCCTTAGGTTCGAGGAGAGCTAGATCCACCGCGAGAAGCGACACCATGGACTCCATCGCAGCATTGCGGAAGCCTCAGCACGGCTTTCCCCACGTCGAGGCGCAGAATCAGCGAGCCCGCCGTGGTCCAAGGCGGCGTGGGCACACGAGGCGTGCGTGGCTGGAGCCGGCAGGGCTATGGGTCCCGACGAGGTCCCGGGCGGCTGCCCTGCACGATCACCAGGCACGCCGGCTTCGGTTCCACTGGCGGCCCGTGGACGAGGACGGCACCGCGCCCTGCCCGCCCTCGCGGATGCGGCAGTGAGGCTGGTATGAGCGTCGTACCTCCCCTGCTGACGCTGGACGGACGCTGGTCCCGGGACCCGTCCTGAGGCGAGGCGCGGTCGGCCCGTATCGCGCCATCGCCGGTGCGCCCGGCGAGCCTCACGTCGCCCGCACCGAGCTGGCCGACAGGTCCTCTGAGCGGAAGGCGACACCTCCCCGCCCCTTCTGGCGTTCGCGCATGCCACCGACCTGCAGCTGGCCGACGTCCAGTCGCCTGTCCGCTTCGAGTTCTGCAACCAGTACGTGGACGACCCGCGCTTCCACCACCTGATCCCGATGCACCGACCCCAGGAGGCACTGACCGCACGCGCCGCCCAGGCGATGGTGCGCACTCTGAACTCCCTGCGCCACGGTCCGCGAAGCGAGGCCGACATCGAGCTCGTGATCACGACCGGGGATGCGATCGACAACGCGCAGTGGAACGAGCTACGAATGTTCCTCGCGCTGCTTGAGGGCGGCCTGGTCCGGCCGGGATCGGGTGGCCCCCGCTACGAAGGTGTGCAGTCTTTGCAATGGGGTGACGACAGCTTCTGGAGGCCTGACGGCGACGAGACTGTCACGTCCGACTGGTACCAACGGCGCCACGGGTCCCCCACCTACCAGGCCTGCTCGAGCAGGCCCTCGCCGACTTCCACTCGGGTGGGCTGCGACTGCCCTGGCTGGCCTGCTTCGGCAACCACGAGGTTCTGGTCCAAGGCCTCGGCCGGGTGACTGAGCCGCTCCAAAAACATCTCGTGGGGACGAGCAAAGCCCGAGGCTCGCTGGCCGAGCTCGACCTCGGGGCGCTGCACGATGCATCATCGACTCACCGGAGACCTTTCAGTCCGGCCAGCAGCACCCAGTGACTGCGGACGACGACCGTCGCGCAGTGACCCGTCAGGAGTTCGTCGACGCGCACTTCTCATCGATGTCCCAACCGTTTGGGCACGGCTTCACGGACACGAACCGTCGCTCCGGCACGGCCTACTACGTGCACGATGTCGGCCCGGTACGGCTGATCTGCCTGGACACCACCTGCGCCGCCGGTGCAGCAGACGGCTGCCTGGATGAGGATCAGACTCGCTGGCTGCAGGAGCGCCTGGAGGAGGTGCACTCGCACCACGTCACCGCGGAGGGAACAACGGTCGCCACCGGGCGGACCGATCGGTTGGTAGTACTTTTCTCACATCACGGCATCGACACCATGACCAACACACGCAGGCTGCCGACAGGTCCCGGCGGTTCACGACTCGTGGGGCTTCCCGACCTGAGGGACCTGCTGCACCGCTTCGGCAACGTCGTCGCCTGGGTCAACGGCCATGCGCACAGCAATCGCGTGACGCCGCGACAGGATCCCTTGGGCCGAAGCGGCGGCTTCTGGGAGATCACCTCGTCCGCGCTGATGGACTGGCCGTGCCAGACCAGGCTGGTGGAGATCATGGACAACGCAGACGGCACGCTCTCCCTGATATGCACCATGGTCGACCATGACGGCACCGTGCGCCCTGACCCGGGACTGCCGTGGACCGGCCGGTGGCTGGCGGGGCCTGCACCGGGAGCTGGCCGGCAACGAGCCGTGGCGCGGTTTCGGCACGATGGCCAGAGGTGACCTCGGTGACCGCAACGTCGACCTCCGGCTGCCGACGCCGTTCCCGCTGCGCTGACCCAGGGACGCGGCGTGCCACGATGGTGCCCATGGCCAGCGCACCGGACGTCGCCCGGCGCAGGGCCGACGTGGCGCAGGCCGGACGGGTCCAGTCGGTCGACCGTGCACTCACCCTGCTGACCGCCGTCGCGGCCGCCGCCCCGCGAGGTGAGACCGTGGCGGAACTTTCCGCACACTGCGACATCAACCGGGCGACGGCCTGGCGGCTTCTCGGCACCCTGGAGGCCCACGGTCTGGTGGAGCGCGACCCGAGCACCAACCGCTATCAGGTCGGTTTCGCGCTGCTCAGGTTGTCGGCCGCCGCGGGCTACGACAGTCTGGTCACCAGGACGCGTCCGATCCTGGTGCGGGTCTCGGCGCAGACCGGTGAGACCGCCGACCTCGCGGTGGCAGGGCTGCACGGTGTGACATACGTCAGCGAGATCGCACCTGCGTCGGTGCTGTCCGTCAACTGGCTGGCTCGCGAAGTCCCGCTGCATGCGACCTCGACAGGCAAGGCATTTCTCGCCGGGCTCCCTGCGGAGGAGGTGCGGGGACTTCTCGAGGCCCCGCTGCGGCGCTTCACCGACACCACGGTGACGGAGCCGGAACGGTTGCTGGACGAGCTGGCCGAGACGCGCGCCCGCGGCTATGCCCACTGCGCAGGCGAGCTCGAACCGACGCTGTACGGCGTCTCCGCGCCGGTCCCGGACGCCAAGGACGGCAGGCCCCAGGCAGTGTTCAGCATCTGGGGTCCGGTGAACCGGGTGCCCGTCTCGCGGTTTCCCGAGCTCGGGCAGGTCGCCATCATGGCGGCCGCCGAGGTCGGCGCCGCCATGGCCACCTGACGTGATCGGTGCCCCTTGACAGACGGGCCGACGTCGGCGCACCGTTTCATATCATGCGACGGTTGCTCACATCGTGACGCCGTTGGCGTAGCTTCCCCTAGGACCGCAGGAGATCCCATGACACGAGCGCGCAAGGTCATCATTACGTGCGCGGTGACCGGATCCGGACACACGCCGACGATGTCGCCCTATCTGCCCTTCACGGTCGAGGACGTGGTCAGCCAGGCCGTCGCGGCGGCTGAGGCAGGCGCGTCCATCGTCCACCTGCACGCCCGGGACCCCAGGGACGGCAGGCCGACCGCGGAACCGGCGGTGTTCCTCGACTACCTCAAGGCGATCAAGGACTCCACCGACGCGGTCGTGAGCATCACGAGCGGCGGCGGGACGGGTATGTCGGTGGCTGAGCGACTGCGGGTGATCTACGAGACGAAGCCTGAGTTGTGCACGCTCAACCTCGGGACCTTCAACTACGGCAGCTTCCCGATGATCCCCAAGTACGCCGATGCCTGGAAGTTCGACTGGGAGGAGCCGTACCTGGAGAGCACGCGGGTGGAGCCCTTCGTCAGCACGTTCGCCGACATCGAGCACATGCTGATGAACGTCCGCCAACAAACGGGTGCGCGGTTCGAATACGAGGCCTACGACATCGGCCACCTCTACACCTTGGCGTACTACCTCGAGGCGGGGCTCGTGGAGCCTCCCATCTTCTTGCAGACCATCCTGGGTGTGATGGGCGGCATCGGCGCCGAGGTCGAGCACCTGGCCCACATGAGGTCCACGGCGGACCGTCTCCTCGGCGACTCCTACGAGTGGTCCGTGCTCGGCGCGGGCCGGCACCAGTTCAATATGATCACGGTCTCGGCCGTGATGGGCTCACACGTCCGCGTCGGCCTGGAGGACGGTCTCTTCATCGGCCGGGGACGCCTGGCGGAGTCAAACGCCGAACAGGTCGCGAAGATCAAGCGGATCCTCGACGAGCTCTCGCTGGAGGTCGCCACCCCACCGGAGGCCCGGGAGATCCTGGGGCTGAAAGGCCTCGACCAGGTCGGCTGGTGAGCGATGCGGGACGGCCGACGCCGGACGCCGTACGCACCATCGCGGTCATCGGCACGGGCGTCATCGGCGGCGGGTGGGTAGCCCACTTCCTCCGCCAGGGCTACGACGTTGTCGCCTGGGACCCCGGGCCGGACGGAGCACAGCGGCTGTCCGCGTTGCTGGACTCGGCATGGCCGGCGCTGGAGCGCCTGGGCCTGAGGCCGGGTGCGAGCCGCGACCGGCTCCGCCTCACCGACAGCCTCGAGGCGGCTGTCTCCGAGGCGGACTTCGTCCAGGAGTCCTCCCCCGAGGTACTCCCCGCCAAGGTGGCGCTGCTCGCGGCCATCGACACCGCGACACCGCCGGGTGTCGTGGTGGCCTCGAGCACGTCAGGCTTCGCGATGAGCGACATGGCGATGGGGTGTTCGACACCGGGGCGCCTCGTGGTCGGGCACCCGTTCAACCCGCCGTACCTCATCCCGCTCGTCGAGGTGGCCGGCGGCGCCGGCACCGACCCAGCAACGGTGGCCTGGGTCGACGAGTTCTACACGCTGGCGGGCAAGGTCTGCCTGACGATGGACCACGAGGTGCCAGGCTTCGTCGCGAACCGTCTGCAGGAGGCGCTGTGGCGCGAGGCGCTGCACATGATCGACTCCGGCCAGGCCAGCGTGCAACAGATCGACGACTCGATCGTGCACGGCCCAGGTCTGCGTTGGGCACTGATGGGTCCGATCCTCACGTTCCACCTGGCCGGCGGACCGGGCGGCATGGCGCACATGCTTGACCACTTCGGCCCGGCCCTGCTGGAGCCATGGACCCGCCTGGACGCGCCGGCATTGACCCCGGAGCTGCGTGAGCTCGTGGTCTCGGGCGCCGAGAAGGCAGCCGGGGGGCGTTCGGTGTCCGAGCTGCAGCAGCGTCGCGACGCGTTCCTGGTCGACCTGCTGCTGCTGCTGGAGAGACACCGGGTGCTCGATGGGTGAGCGGCCGGTGGCGTTCTCGACGTACCGCACCATGGTGCGCAAGGAGTGGTTGGACTACAACGGGCACATGCACGATGCCAGCTACGGTGTCGCCCTCAGCGAGGCCAACGAGGAGCTGTTCGCGACGCTCGGGCTCAGCGCCGACTACCGCGCGAGCACCGGCGCCTCGTTCTACACCGTGGAGTGCCACATCAGGTATCTGGCCGAATGCTCGCTCGGTCAGCGGCTTTCGGCCACCACCATCATGGTGGCGGCCGACGCCAAGAGGGTGCGGCTCTACACCGAGCTGCTGCACGAGGATGGGCGTCCGGCCGCGACAGGAGACTCCTTGTACCTGCACGTGGACACAACGCTCGGCACCACTACCGCGATGCCATCCGACCGGCAGGTGCGCGTCCAGGGCATGCTGTCAGCCCATGCCGGTCTGCAACGCCCCGCCCATCTCGGCCTCGGCGTGGGAGCCGCCCGTCCTGGCTCGACAGACACATGACGGACGATCGAGTGGTCGGCGCCTCCGAGGACAGCGGACCGCTGCACTGGTCCGCTAGCACGCCAGTCCCCGCACCACTGCGCCTGTATCGTGCTACGGTCCAGCCCGACTGGGTGGACTACAACCGGCACATGAGCGAGTGGTGCTATCTGCTCGCCTTCGGCGACAACGCCGATGCATTCTTTCGCTACATCGGCATCGACGAGAGGTACCGCGCGGCAGGTCACTCGCTCTACACGGTCGAGACACACCTGCACCACCGTCGCGAGGCAAGCGAGGGAGACTCCCTGTCGATGACGCTGCGGGTGCTCGACCACGACGACAAGCGGGTGCATATCTTTCACGAGATGTTCCTCGGCGACAGTGACCTCCTGCTGGCCAGCGCGGAGCAGCTGCTGGTTCACGTCGACACCCGGGCTGGAAGGTCCGCTTCGATGCCGCCAAACCTTGCCGGCCACCTCGAGGCGATCCGCGAAGCACATGCGGCGCTCGCCGTGCCGGAGGTCATCGGCAGACCCATGCGGATCACTCGTGCCTACGGACGGCCAGGCTAAGAAAGGAAAGCATGGACTTCGGCCTCAACGACGAGCAGCAGTCGATCGTCGAGACGGTACGCAGGTTTGTGACCAACGAGCTCTACCCCCATGAGGACGAGGTGGAGCGGCTGGGTGACGTCCCGGCCGCTCTGGTCGAGGCAATCCGCGCCAAGGCGCTCAAGGCGGGGCTCTACGCGGCCAACATGCCGGAGAAGCTCGGCGGTGGTGGGCTGGACGCCGTCGCGATGACCCTGGTGGAGCGGGAGCTGGGCAAGGCTAGCTACGCGTTGCAGTGGCTGGTTGCCCGGCCGAGCAACATCTTGCGGGCGTGCGAGGGCGAGCAGCGCGAGCGCTACCTGCTGCCGTCGATTCGAGGCGAACGCCACGACTGTCTGGCCATGAGTGAGCCGGGTGCAGGCTCCGACCTACGCTCCATGACGACTCGTGCCGTGCGAGACGGCGACGACTACGTCATCGACGGCACCAAGCACTTCATCAGCAACGCTGACCTGAGCGACTTCGTGATCGTCTTCGCGGTGACCGGTACCGAAGCGACTGGCAACGGGCAGGGGGCACAGCGCCCGAGGAAGCTCATCAGCGGCTTCCTGGTCGACTTCGACACCCCCGGGCTGACGGTCAGCCGTGGCTTGGCGAGCGTGTCGCACCGCGGCTACCACCACTGCGAGCTGTCCTTCGAGAACTGTCGCATTCCGGCGTCGCAGCGCCTCGGGGACGAGGGCCGCGGCTTCGACCTGATGGGTGAGTGGCTGGGCGCCAGCCGCCTTACGGTGGCCGCCTCGAGTGTCGGCCGTGCGCGCCGGGTGCTGGAGACGACGACGAGCTGGGCCGCCGAGCGGGTCCAGTTCGGTCAGTCCATCGGGCGCTTCCAAGGAGTCGGTTTCCGCCTCGCAGACATGGCCACCGAGCTGGAAGCCGCTGAGCTGCTGACTCTGCGGGCAGCCTGGAAGCTCGACCAGGGCACGATGACGGACCAGGACGCGGCGATGGCGAAGGTCTTCGCGTCCGAGGCGCTGGGTCGGATCACGGACGGGGCCGTGCAGGTTTTCGGCGGCATGGGACTGATGACCAACCTACCCATCGAGCGGTGGTGGCGCGATGCGCGGGTGGAGCGGATCTGGGACGGCACGAGCGAGATCCAGCGGCACATCATCTCCAGATCGATGTTGCGTCCGCTGGAAGGGTGAGCCGTCGGTGGCAGCGCGGGGCGAGGCCGGAGCACTGTCGGCGGCGAGAATCGGCATTCCCGTGGTCGTCAAGGCTCTCCCATCGAGATCACCGCGACCCTGCTGCTGCCGACGACGGCCGCGGACATCCGCTGCGCACTCCGCTCGTTGCACAACTGGCCATTGCTTCAGGGGTTTCGGGGCCGATCGGGGGACGTGGACCCGGTGGTCGACGCTGTATCGGCAATCCTTGAATACGTGCGGCGTCATGCCAACCGGCTCCTGGAGCTCGAGGTGAACCCGTTGCTGGCGCTGCCGGACGGCGCAGTGGCCGTCGACGCCCTGATCCGGCTCTATACTGCGGGTGCCGCTGTTGTGCCCGCAGGCGGCGGCTCGACTCCCGCCGGTGAAGGCTCTGCTCCATCTGGCGCTGGCCTGGAGGACGTCGGATGAGCGTACGTACCGTGGTCGAAGGCGAGGTCTTGGTGGTAACCCTCGACCGCCCGAAGGCCAACGCCATCGACGTGGCCACCAGTCAGGCGTTGTATGCGGCGTTCACGCGGCTGCAGCACGACAACGCCCTGCGGGTGGCGGTGCTGACGGGGGCCGGAGATCGGTTCTTCTCCGCAGGCTGGGACCTCAAGGCGGCGGCCTCAGGAGAGTCGATCGAGGCCGACCACGGTCCAGGCGGTTTCGGGGGACTGACCGAGTTCTTCGAGCTGCGCAAACCCGTGATCGCGGCCGTCAACGGCCTGGCGCTCGGCGGCGGGTTCGAGCTCGCGCTTGCCGCCGATCTCATCGTCGCGGCGGAGCACGCTGAGTTCGCCCTTCCCGAGGTGACCCTGGGCATGGTGGCCGATGCTGGGGGCGTTCTGCGGCTTCCGAGAAGACTGCCTCAGGCGGTAGCCACGGAGATGCTGCTCACGGGCCGGCGGATGAGCGCTGCGGAAGCCTTCCGCTGGGGGCTGGTGAACCGGCTGGCGCCGGTGTCCGCCTTGCGAGACGCCGCCATGAAGCTGGCCCACGACATCTGCGCGAGTGCACCGCTGGCCGTAGCGGCGGTCAAGGAGATCGAGGTGGCGACCGCTGCTCTGGATCTCGACGACGCGTACCGACGTCTGCGCAGCGGTGACCTGCCCGGCTACCAGGCCATGCTGCATTCGGAGGATGCCGAGGTGGGACCGCGAGCCTTTGTGGAGAAGCGCGCCCCCAGGTGGCGGGGACTCTGAGGGCCCCGGGCTGTGGCGGCCGGTGCGGTGGCGGCCGGTACGGTGGCGGGCGGCGTACCGTGAAGTCGGGGGTAGCGCTGAGGCCAGGCTTGCGGCCAGTTCAACTTGCGCACAACCCACGACCAGGTTTGCCTTGCAGCATCAGGGTCGGTTCCCCAAGCGCATAGCGGCGCCAAGGTTGGAGTTGCCTTCGTAGAAGCCGATGTGGTTGACGGAGGCTGAGCCCGGTCCGGTGTAGCGCAGGATGTACAGCCCGTTGCGTATATCGATGACGTAGATCAGTCCGTGCCGGATGATGGGGTAGCTCCACATGACCACCTTGTTGATCCCCTTGGACAGAGCCGGGTCTTCTGTCGCCACGGAGCGCAACGGCCGTGGGGCAAAGACCCCCGTCCGCTGCGGGTTGGTCGGATCGGAGATTGAGAAGGCCTGCAAGCCTGAGGAGTGCCAGGTCACGAACGCGAGCTTGGGAAGGACTGTCGGGTTGTGTGCGGAGTAGCTCGTGAAGGTGGTGTTACGTGGGTTCTGCCCTGCTGGAGTTGAGCAGTACGACTGGTGGTTTTGCCGGGTCCGATACTGGCCGACAACGCGCGGGTTGCGGGGATTGCTGATGTCAGCGATCTTCACCCATCCCCACGGGCACCCTTCATTGTCGACGAAGCCGGTGCTGGGGTCGGTGAAGTCGAGCAGGTCGCCGTAGACCTCTTCGGTGAGAACGACGAGTTGTCGACCCGGCACCTTGACAGCCGAGTGGGCACCAGGATTCGTATAGGGCACCCGGTTCTTGACCGGTGTGATCAGGTGGATGCGCGGATTTGGCCGGCTGTGCGCCAAGTCGCTCGTGTCGGCGATCAAGAATCCGCCGCCGAGGTAGGCCAGGTAGGCACGAGTCCCTTCTGGATTGAGGCCCATCGAGTGCAAGGCGACGTCGTGAGTCCTACGGACTCTCGCCGGGTAGCGGCCGTTCGCGTTGAACGAGGCGATCTCATGGACGTCACCGTCTCGGACGTTGCTGATATCGGCGACGACGAGATTGGGACCGGTCACATCGTTGTTGGGCGTCGAGTAGTACAGCAAGGCTCGGTGGGACTGATTCGGGTCGACCCACAAGAACATCTCGTGCGGTTTGGCGGGTGGGACGTAGGTCGTGAGCAGACGCGGGTGGGCCGCGAACTTGCCACTCAGGTCGTAGAACTTGAACGTGGAGGTGACCGGCACGTCAGCGCAGTCGTGAATGACTGAGCTGCAGGTGAAGTTCATGACGATGAGCAGTTTCTGCTGTGGCCACACCCGCAGCTCTCGCGATGTCTCGCCGATATTGCCCTCGTTCGGGGCGCCGATATGGCCGACCACGCGGGGCTGCCTCGGGTTCGCGATGTCCACCACCTGCACGCCGGGATGCGGGTGTCCGGGCGAGGCGTCGGTGCGATTGCCGACGTACAGGTAGTCCCGGTAGATGGCAGGAGCGGCGTTCATCCCCCTGCCGAACAGTCCGTTGTGACCAACCAGAGTGAAGTTGTCGACTCGTGGAGCCGCCGCTGCGGACGGCGCAGAGGCGTCCAGCGGCTGGGCCGCCACCGGTTCGGTCGCGTGGGTAGCGCCGGAAGTCGCCGCTAGCAGCGCCGTAACGACGAATGCGGCTAGACCGGCCACCCAAGTGGAAGAAAATCGTGAACCCATGACCGGCTCCCATACGCGTCGACAACCTGCCGTAGCCGCACGAGGTGCCCGCCGGACCAGTCCGCCGAAAGGCTGGCGAAATGCCATGTTGAGTCCTTGCCCACACCCGACGGTGCATGACCCGCGCGCTCCGGTTGGCTCAACGTAACACCGCCCTGAGCGAGCGACAAGCAGCCTCAAAGACCGCGCCGGCTGCGCAGAGTCAGGCCACCAGCTCACGGCTGGCCTCGTCTGACCTTTGCGCCTACCACTTCTACGCCGAGCGTCCCGGGCGCCCGGCAGGCTGCGGAAGACGATTTCAACAGCTCACTGGACGGCAATGGCCCGGAATGCGCCCTGACCTGTACGCATGCCTGCCGACACGTCGAAGGACCACCACCTCATCACCCGGCCCCTGTCGGCCGACACCTGGCCGGCTTTCTCCGAACTGCTGGCGCGGCACAACGGCGTGTTCGGCGGGTGCTGGTGCACCTTGTTCCACACCCTGTCCCGCGACAAGGACCGCACCTACGAGAGCAACCGCGCCCTCAAATGCCGCCTGGTCGACCAGGGCCGCGCACACGCCGCGCTGGTCTTCGACGGCGACGAGGCGGTGGCCTGGGCGCAATACGGGCCGCCGGAGGAGCTGCCCACCATCCACCACCGTCAGGAGTACGAGGCGGGACTGGTCAGGCCGCCTGACTACCGGATCACCTGCATCTTCGTGGACCGACGCTACCGGCGGCGCGGGATCGCGGCGCTGGTGCTACGAGAAGCCCTCGACCTCATCACCCAGGCCGGCGGCGGTGTAGTCGAGGGCTACCCGCACGACATGTCGAAGCAGCCGGAGGGGAAGAAGATGTCGTCCTCCTTCCTCTACAACGGCACCCGCAGGATGTACGAAGAGGCCGGGTTCACCTACCAGCGGGCCAAGGGACAGAAGAACTGCGTGATGACCCGGACAATCGGCCCCGCCTGAGCGCGGAACCCGCCCAACGAAAGTCGCGACGAATCACCCCGTACGTAGCCACCGCTCGGGATCCTTCAGCACGCAACGGCAGCTCGAGCGGACTGTCCATGGCGTACCCCTTGGGTCGCGCGCGCCGCGCCTCCCCACTACGAACGATCCACCGATGCCTGGTGCCTGCGCGGCCATCCCGCGCGCCATGGCGCCCACCAAGAACACCGAACAATTCGCGCAATCAGCGGAGGGTCGAATACAGGCTCGCGCATCTATCCCGCGATGCCGATCAGCGCTATGTTCCGCGTACTGACACGGCGAGCCGGTCGGCCGCAAGGTCAGTCCAGACAGAGAGGGTTCCGCATGTATGCACGAGTGGTTGTCTATACACACCAGGAGGACAGGGACGAACTGGAAGCCAAGGCCCGCGCTGGGGTCATCCCCATCGTGACCAGCACACCGGGATACATCTCGTACGGGGTCATGTTCGAAGACGACAAAGTAGTGTCGATCAGCCAGTGGGAGTCCGAGGAGCACGCCAAGGCGGCAGACGCCGCGCTGGCCGAGTGGGTGAAGGCCAACACCACGATGACGAGCGAAACACGTTTCACCGGAGAACTCGCGTGGCTGGAATTCGCCTCGAGCTGAGCAGGTGCACTGACGTCAGACGGTCATCAATTCGGTTGGTGGCCGTTCTGACGTCTTGGGCGGACCGCCACGGCTCCGCCGAATGTCACGGTCGTCCCGCGCCATAGCGCCCAGAGTGCAGCGCGTGCCAAGGAGAGCGTTCGGGCTGGTCCATGTAGCACTCAGCGACAACGGCGGTGAGGTCAGCACCCTCGCCACCTCCGTCCGCTAGGCCACAACCATCAGAACATCGCAGTCAAGACAAGGCCTCGGACTGCGTGTCAGCGCTCTACCCTATCCGTGCGGGAAGCGGTGCACCTCCTGCGGCCAGCCGACCGCGACCGCGATCCTGCCGGCCCAATACCGGGCCTCGGCATCGTCGGGCACATCGACGACCGCGAAACCGCCGAGATGCTCCTTGGTCTCGACGAACGGCCCATCGGTGAAGACGGGCGAACCGCTGCTCGGGTCGACGCTGCACACGGCGGTCGACTCGTCCAGACCGCCGTCGCTGAAGACGAAGGCACCGGCGACCGTCATCTCCTCGATCACGGCCCTGGCGGCCGTGCCCCTCCCGCGCACTTCCTCCAACGTGAGGTCGGGCACCCACTCGTCGTTGAAGGCGATCAGGTACAGCGCCATCTCAAGCTCCTCTGCTCACCGGCAGCCCGAACGGCTGCCACTCACCCTCTCCACGAACGCACACGCGTCGATACGACACCCCGGCCAAGACTATTTCCAAAATATCCGCATCGAAGTCGGTCAAACCCGTCGGAAACGTCGGCTTCCCTCCGCAGCGGGTAGCGGGTTGAATGCCCTGCTGGGGCCAGGACATCAGGTGCGTCCGCTTCTCGCCCGCCAAGTACAAAAGGGAGAGTGCGGTAAGCCTGCTCAGCGATCGCGCTCGCGCGTTATAACAACGGACTTAGGTGGGTGATGGCCCAGCCCGCCAGGCTGCTCGGGGTGGTCGAAAGCAGGGACCGCGGCTGTTGCGGCATGAACGCCTCGCGCTTTCCCACAGCCATGCCGATGATCCCCTCAACGGCCACCTCGCCCATCCCCGCGTCGCGCAGGGCGGTGCGTTCCTCGTCAACGCTGATCTGCAGCGCCGCGATCGACCTGCCGGTCGCCGTCGACAGCGCCGCAGCAGCTTCGGGCCAGGTGAGATCGGCAGGCCCGTGAACGGCCTGCACCTGCCGCCCCGTCCAGCCGTTGGGGCGAGCAGGCGCAGGGCGGCGACGGCGGCTATGCCGTGCGGGTCGACCCAGGGCATCGGCTCGTCCAGCGGCCGGGTGGTGGTCAGCCGCCCGGCCGCTGGCCCTCGAGGTCGTGGAGCAGGTTGGTCATGAAGTAGCCGCAGCGCAGATGGAGCAACGCCGTTCCCGACTCGTCCCGGGCGGCGTCGAGCCGTTCCTCGATCCGGGCCAGGCCGTCCACGAAGCCCGCGCCGTGGCGCATCTCGGCGCCGATGCTGCTCTGGAACACCACGCGAGGGATCTGATTCATCGAATCCCTCTGGCGAGGCCCTCTCCGGTGCGTTCGGCGTCCTCATCGGGATCAGGCAGTGACCAATCGTCCGGGTGCACCCAGAAGACGGCGTCCACACCACGTGTCGCCTCAGCGACGTAGTCAGCGTCGCGCTGGTCGCCAACGGCGAGGTCAGCATGACCACGCAGCTCGGCGTCGAGGCGGTCCGGGTTGCGCAGCAGCAGGCGAGGACGCACGCCGGCCTGACACAGCATGTGAACGACTCTCGATCCAACGTTGCCGGTTGGAGTAGTGACGGCAATGGTCACGGCAAACTCCCTATCGATCCACATACAAGCCCGAGTTGCCCGGACGCTACCCGCGCCTTGACGATCCTCAAACTCCCCTCATGGCTCGATCCGAGCGTCCAGCCGCGAGTCATTCCGCTGCGAGTTGGTCCCGTACTCGAGCCGCACTGTTCGCTCGAGCTCAGACGGGACCTCGCTCTTGGTGGACGAGGTGTCTCCCTCAGGGCATGCTGTCCAGCGAAGGTCCCCACAGTGGTCGCAGGGAGTGAGCCATGGCGAGATTGCGCTTTTGCGCCTACCAGTATCAGCATCTGCCGTTGGACGTGCTGGCGCGGCGGTGGGGTGAGGCACAGCGACTCGGCTTCGACGTGGTGTGGAACTGTGACACGGTGGTCGAGCCGGACCGACCACGTCACGTGATGTACGACGGTCCCACCACACTGACACTGATGTCGGGCGCTACCAGCGAGATTCGGGTGGGCACCCTGGTCTCGAGCCTCTACTTCCGACAACCGGTGACCCTCGCCAAGGCCAGCATGACACTGGACCAGTTGACCGGTGGACGCCTGGAGCTTGGCCTCGGCGTCGGTGACCCCTCTGCGGGTGGGCCGTTGGCGGGCGTCACCTGGTCCCCGGCGGAGCAGGTGGCCCGTTTCCGCGAGTTCATCGAGCTGGTCGACCTTCTACTACGGCAGGAGGTCACGTCGTACTCCGGCGCCTACTTCAGCTGTACGGAGGCGGAGATCATCCCTGGCCCGGTACAGCAACCTCGCCCGCCGATCACGGTCGCCGCCCACGGGCCGAAGATGCTGGCCATCGCGGCCCAGTTTGCTGATGGCTGGAGCTCGTGGGGCGGCTACGGCGTCGAAACCGAGGCGGACTTCTACGAAGTCACCGCACGGCGGTGCGAACAGTTCGACGAGCTGGTCGACCGGCGCGACCGTGACCCGACGAGCATCAGGCACTCCATCGTGTGCTTCCCGCCGCTGACTCCGTGGGAATCGGCGGACTACTTCACCGACATGGTCGGCAGATTCCGCTCCGTCGGGATCGACGAGTTCGTCCTCTACTGGCCGCAGTCCTGGCGATCGGATGCTCATCACGAACAGCACGTGTTTGAGCACGTCGCAAACGAGGTGATCCCGGCGCTCCGCAGGCACGGCTCCAACGTTTCCGACGCACTGACGTGAAGATCCCAGGCGAGTAGCTATTCATCCCACGTCCAGCTCATCACCGCCGGGAGCGCGTCATTCGCCGCCTATGACCTGGGGCATTGACCCTTGATCGGCTTGGAGGTCTAGAAGTAGCCTCTATGTTTCTGCGATTGAGGGAGATAATGATGGGCGAGGAGACCGAGACTGCGGTTCTCGCTGGAGGCTGCGCCTGGATCATGCAGCACCTGTTGCGCCAGCCCGAAGGAGTCATTTCCACCCGAACCGGATTCATGGGCGGCGAGAACGACGATCCGACCGAGGAAAACAACATCGGTCATGCCGAGGTCGTTGAAGTCATCTTCGATCCCGTGCGGCTCTCGTATCGGGGACTACTGGAGGTGTTCTTCCAGGTTCACCGAGCCGACCTTGATGAAAGTGTTGTTGGTTCGCAGTATCGCTCCGAAGTCTTTTGCACGAGCCCGGAGCAGCGGAGGGTGGCCGAAGAGGTAGTCCGCGACGTTGACGCGTCGGGCCATTGGCCCGGTAAGACGGTGACCAGCATCAGCGAGGCCGTGCTGTTCTGGGAGATGGGACCTGAGGATCAGGACTACTTCCTGCGGTTTCCGCACGGCTGCAAACCCCCATTCCCTCGGCAGGACGACAGATCCGAGCACCTTCCCGCGTTTGCTTAGCCGAGCGTGAGGTCCCGTCGATCACGTCACCACCTACCGGTGGTTCCAACGCGTTGGGAGGAGGACAGCGACGCGTTGGCTCCGATGGTGGACAGGCTCGCGGAGACCTGACCGAGCAAGCGGACCTCGGGGCCACTTGAAGGGGTCGGCGTCAGCCGAGGAGGCCCTCACGTGCTGAGAGGTCGGCGAGCAGTTCGCGATGGCGCCTCTCCTCGACGTGCGTCCGAGTGCGCCCGCGAGGTCCGCCAGGTATAGGTCGACCGGTCCGGCATCGAACGAGCCGGTGGCAGCAATCATCCCGGACGCCGGCAACAACAATTCGTACGTCGACCGGATGGCGTCCTGGTCGCCAACCGCGAGAGCCGCGCTCACTCGAGCTCTCATCGATCGGTCACCGGAATGACGTGAGACCAGGACCAGCCGATCGGGCGAGGCGGCCGAGCCGACGGCAGGTCCGGCGAAACCGGCATGGCCTGGGGCCACTCATCGCCCTGCGACCGATGCGCATCCACTTCCAGCGCCGCACGCTTAGCGTCGAGGTGTCGAAGAAACGCGCCCCCACACTGGCGAGCGCTGCGTGCACATATCCCAAGGACAACGAGCCCCGCACCTTCGGCGTCCGGGGACTGGCTCGACGCGGACCACGAGCCCCTAACGCTGCACTCGGGCGCTTCCTCCGTCAACGAGTCGAGTGACCTCAGCGAGGGTGACCATGCTGGTGTCTCCGGGGGTGGTCATCGCCAGGGCGCCGTGGGCAGTCCCATAGTCCACGCAGGACTTGAGATTGAGGTCGGTGAGCAGGCCATAGATGAAGCCGGCCACGAAACTGTCCCCGCCGCCGACCCGGTCGAGAATCTCGAGGCCGGGTCGTGGCCTGGCGGCCGCAAAGCCACTGTTGCGCGCCCAGGCGAGCGCATCCCAGTCGTTGACGCTGGCCGACCGCACCGTGCGCAGAGTGGTGGCGACGACCTGGAGGTTCGGGTAGCCAGACGACACCTGCTTGATGATTCGTCGATAACTGGCGTGGTTCAGATTGGTGAGGTCAGACTCGTCGCTGCCGGTGCTGACACCCAGGCAGGCGGCGAAGTCCTCCTCATTTCCGAACAGCACGTCGACCAGCCCGGCGACCGCGCGGTTGACCCGCTGGGCGGCGTCCTGGCCACCGTGGCGCGCCCACAGGCTGGGCCGGTAGTTGAGGTCGTAGGACACTATCGTGCCGTGGTGCCGAGCCGACTGGACCGCCGCCGTCACGGTGTCGGTGGACTTCTCCGACAGCGCCGCAAAGATGCCGCCGGTGTGGAACCACCGCACGCCCTGTCGCCCGAAGAGGTCGTCCCAGTCCACGGCGTCGGGTGCCAGCTGGCTGGCTGCGGTGTGGCCTCGGTCCGAGACGCCGACGGCGCCGCGGACGCCGAAACCGCGTTCGGTGAAGTTGAGCCCGTTGCGAACGCCGTACCCGACCCCGTCATGGGGCACCCAGCGGATCAACGAGGTGTCTACTCCTCCCTGCAGGATGAGGTCCTCGACCAGCCGTCCGATCTCGTTGTCGACCAGTGCTGTGGCCACGCCGGTCCGCAGGCCGAAGCAGCGGCGCAGGCCGCGGGCGACGTTGTACTCACCGCCACCTTCCCAGACCCGGAAGCTGCGGGTCGTGCGGATGCGCAAGTCGCCGGGGTCGAGTCGCAGCATCACCTCGCCAAGCGAGACCAGGTCATAGCGGCAGGACTTGGCGTCGCGGAGTACGACGGTGGGCTCAGAGGTCGTCATCGCGCGTCCTTCAGATCGCGGGCGCCTGCCACTGCGGCCGCGCGCGACGCCGCTGCCGTGATCGCGGCCCAGTCGTGGCTCGCCAACGCGTCGGCCGGGGTGAGCCAGCTGCCTCCGACAGCGAGCACCGACGGCACGGCCAGGTAGTCGACGAGTTCGGCCTCACTGATCCCGCCAGTGGGGATGAACCGCATATCGGGATAGGTGCTGGCGTACGCGCGCAGGGTCGCCGGGCCGCCAAGCGCGGAGGCCGGGAAGACCTTCACCGCGCGCAGCCCGGACTCCAAGGCGTGCTGCAGCTCGGTGGCGGTGGCGATGCCGGGATAGATCGGCATTCCGTGCTGCCGGCTGCGCTCGACGACCTGGTCGCTCCAGCCGGGAGTCACCAGGAAGCGAGCCCCCGCTGCCACCGCCAGATCGACCTGGTCGACGGTGGTGACCGTGCCGGCCCCGACCAGTAGGTCCGGCACGGCGGCGAGGTTGCGGATGGCCTGCTCGGCGTCGGGCGTGCGCAGTGTCAGCTCGATGGTGGCGAGTCCTCCGCGCTGCAGTGCGTGGGCGAGGTCAACGGCCACGCTCACGTCCTCGAGGACGACGACCGGGATGACCCCGCAAGCCTGCAAGGTCCGGGTGAGCTCGGCTTCCATCTGGGCGGCCGCGCTCATGACGACACCGGGAAGGCAATGGTCGACATGAGTGCGTTGGCGGCCTGGCGGGAGTCCAAGCGGGTGTGCTGGACCACGATCGGGGCGCTTGAGCAGATCAGGATCGAGTAGTCCACGCCGCGGGGCACCGGCTCGGGGTCCACGAGGTCGTTGAGCCGCTGATGGTGGACCCGTTGAGCTGGAATCGTGAGGCGGTAGGGCCCGGCCGGCGCCCGGTCCTCGAAGTAGATGGTCAAGCTCACCTCGGCCGTTGTGTCAGTGGCGTTGAGAATGCAGGCGCTCTCGTGGCTGGTCATCTCGGGCTCGGGGCCTGTGCTGGTGCTCGGGATCCAGCCGTCGGCTATGACCCAGGCGCGGGCGCCGATGGAGAGCGCCTCGGGCTGGGTCGAAGGGTCTGGGGTGTTGGTCATCATCCCTCCTTGGGACAGACCTGTCAGATGCTGATGGATGCCTTTGCGAGGACCCCACCGTCGCAGACCAGGTGGGAACCGGTGACGTAGGAGGCGTCGTCGCTCAGCAGCCACACTGCCGCCCGAGCGGGCTCCGATGGGTCAGCGACCCGCCCAAGGGGCACCTCGCGCCGGATGACCGCGCGCATCACGTCGCGTTCGGCGGGTGGCACGCCCACCCACATGAGCTCGGTCTCGGTGGCTCCCGGGACCACGGCGTTGACCCGGATGCCGTGCCGCGCGTAGTCGACGGCGAGGCTGCGGACCAGCGCGGAGACACCGCCCTTGGAGGCGGAGTACGCGGCCGCGCCGCCGGCGCTGAAGCCGACGTACGCGGCGGGTGAGGAGCAAAGTACTAGCGCTCCATGGCGGTCATGGGCGAGCAGGCCGGCGACCACTGCCTGGCTGACCAGGAAGGTCCCGGTGAGGTTGATGTCGAGCACGTCCTGCCAGCGTTCCCTGCTGAGCTCGTGGGTGGGACCGCCCAGGTCGACGCCGGCCGCGGCGACGAGGCGGTCGGGCACGATGCCGGCCTCGGCGAGCCCGGTGAACAGGACCTCGATGTCGGCGGGCCGCGACACGTCGCAGGCGTACGCGGTCGCAGCGCCACCTCCGGCCGAGATCTCGCGGGCGACCCCGGCAGCCTTGTCCAGGTCGCGATCGACCAGCAGGACGGAGCCGCCGCGCCGGGCGGCCTCGAGCGCAGCCGCGCGGCCGATGCCTGCGGCGGCTCCGGTGATGAGGACGGTGTGCCCGTTCACTGGGCCTCGAGGATCTGGGTTAGCTGCGTCTGGAGCTGCTGTGCCGCCTCTTCTGGCGTGGCCGCACCCTTGAGACAGGCGTTGAACTGCGTGGCCATGACGTGCGACATGTCCGCGTAGTACGGCGACTGCGGTGGGGTGACCGTCTGCGCGATCTGGGTCTTCGCCTGCTTGATGGCGGGCTGGCTGTCGATGAGACCCTGGTCGTCGTAGAGGCTGGTGCGCGTGGGCAGGTAGCCGATGGTCGTTGCGGTGCGGGTCTGCTGCCGGGCGCTGGAGATGAACTGGGCCAGCTCGAAGGCGCTGTCGCGCTGGCTCGACTGGGCGTTGATGTAGAGGCTCCAGCCGCCCCCGAGGTTGACCGGCGGCACGCTCGCGGACAGCCGCGGGACGCTGGTGACCCCGACCTGGCTCGGGTCGACCTTGCTCGTCTCGGCATTGCTGAGGTCGCCGAAGACGTAGGCCCAGTTGCGGTGGAACACTGCCTGTCCGGCGAGGAACGGCGCCTCGGCGTCGCCCTCCTGATAGTTGGCGACCGCGGCGGGAGACACCCCGGAGGTGACCATGGAGAGCTCCGTCTCGAGTCCGCGGATCACCTCGGGCGAGTCGGCGGTCACGTGGTCGCCGTCGAGGACCTTGCCGCCGCAGGTCTGGATGAACTCGTTGCCCAACAAGGTCCCGCCCTCGTAGGTCGCCCCGGTGAAGGTGAACCCGTTGGCGATGTGCTGGTCGGTCATCACCTTGTGGGCCATGTCCTGGAGCTCCTGCCAGGTCACCGGCGGCTCGCTGAAGCCGGCCTTGTCGAGCAGGTCCTTGCGGTAGTAGAGCAGCCCGACGTCGGTGAAGAACGGGACGCCGTAGAGCTTGCCGTCGTAGGTGTTCGACGCGATGGTCGCCGGGAGGTACGCCGCGCGCTGGCTGGGCGTGAACGACTCGCTCAGGTCGGCGAGCCAGCCGTGGGCCCCGAACTGAGCCGGCCACGACACGTCGCCCGCGAAGACATCGACGTTGGTCGATCCGGACTGGAGCTCGGTGCGCATCTGCGCGAAGTAGCTGTCGGTGTCCGACGGCATCTCGCGCACCGTGATCTTGAGGCCGTGCTTGGCAGCGTACGCCGCGACCGGCTTCTTCACCGCCGGGAAGAGGTCAGACGTCAGACCGAAGGTGAGAGCCCTGTCCGACGACGAGGAGCCTTTGCCGCACGCGGCGAGGACGGGAGCGCAGGCCAGGCTGAAGGCCAGCCCGAGGCCGGACTTGAGGACCACGCGGCGCGACGGTGCCGTCGCGCTCATTGCAGGGGTTGGGCGACGGTGGGTCACGAGAATTCCTTTCGTTCGACGGGGTGTCATTCGTTGATCGCTCCCGCCGTTAGCCCGGCGACGATGCGGCGTTGGAAGGTCAGGACGAGGATCGCCAGGGGAACGGTGACGACAAGGGACGCGGCGGCCTGGGCACCGTAGTCGGGGGTGAACTGGTTGGCGGTGAAGTTGGGGATCAGTACGGTGACCGGCCACCCGTCCTGGTTGAAAAGGAACGTGTTGGCAAAGAGGTACTCGTTCCACACGGTGATGAAGATCAAGATGGCGGTGGTCGCCACGCCCGGCGCCGCCACAGGGAGCATCACCCGCCAGAGCGCCTGCAGCGGCCCGGCGCCGTCGATCCGCGCCGCATCCTCGAGGTCGGTCGGCAGCTGGCGGAAGAACGTGACCATGATCCACACAGCGAGCGGGAGCGAGAACGCCGTGTCCACGGCCACCACGGACCAGTAGGAGTCCAGCAGGTGTAGGTCGCGGAACTCGATGAACAGTGGCGCGATCGCCGAGACCGCGGGGAAGAAGGACACCGCCAGGATGGCGGCCAGCACGGCACCGCTGAAGGGCACCCGGAACCGGGCCAGTGCGTACCCGGCGAGAGTGCCGAGCAGGACGGTGATCACGGTGGTGATACCGGCGATCCGCAGGCTGTTGACCAGGGCTCCGGTGAACAGCGGGTCGGCGAAGATCACCCGATAGTGAGAGAAGGTGAAGGAGTGCGGGAGGACGGTCGGCGGAACCTGGGCCTGCTCGACCGGGTCGACGATGCTCACCTTGACGATCCAGAGCAGCGGGACCACGACCGACGCGGCGATGACGCCGACCGCGACCCGGAGCGCCACCGTCGAGCCCCGCGCCCTCGGCGTGGGTCCGCGCTTGGGCATACGTCGGGTCACCGCGACGCCGCCTTGTCGCCGCCGCGGCCCAGGCTTCGCATGAACACCACCGCGATCAGGATCGAGGTGGCGAAGATGAAGACCGCCGCCGAGGAGCCGTGGGCGAACTCGAGCTCGCTCACCCGGATGTCGCGGTAGACGTAGGTCGACAGCGAGTCGATCTGGTTGAGACCCATCACGTAGACCAGGTCGTACACCGCCCACGCCTGCAGCGTCCGGAAGAGGATCGCGACGAGCATCGCGGGGCGCAGCAGCGGCAGCGTGACGTGCCAGAGCCGTTGGAAGGGACCGGCGCCGTCAACGGTGGCCGCCTCCAACACCGAGGACGGGATCGACTGCAGACCGGCCAGCAGAAGGTAGGCGACGAACGGGGTGGAGGTCCAGACATCGACCACGATCGCGGCCGTCAACAGATCGCCCCGGCTGGACAAGATCGAACCGTGCACCAGGCCGACTTCGGTGAGCAGCGTGCTGACGATCCCGGTCTGGTCCTGGAGCATCAGCCGCGCAAGCACCGCCGCGACCGACAGGGGGAAGGCCCACGGCAGCAGCACGATGGAGCGCAGCACCGCCCGCCCCTTGAACGCCTGGTGCAGCACGATCGCCACCGCCAGGCCGAGCACCAGCTCCACCGCGACAGCAGCGACGGTGAAGATCGCGGTGTTCTCGAGGGCTGCGCGGAAGGCGGGGTCCTGGGCGATGTAGCGGTAGTTCTCCAGGCCGACGTACAGCCCGGAGCTCTCCACCGTGGCGTGGTGATAACTCAGGTAGACGGTGGCCGCCACCGGCACAAGCGTCACCAGCAGGATCACCACCAGGGTGGGAGCCACCAGCAGGGCGCCGAGTCGGCGCTCGCCCCTCCGGGCGGGCGCGAGGCCGCGCCTGGCCGACGTCACGTCGATCCGTCCGAGGTGCCGGAGCGTACGTCGATGACCACGCCCTCGTGGGCGGCCAGCCTCAGTGGGCCAGCCGCGAACTCTGCTGGACTGCGGCCCGGGAGGGTCGACAGCACGACGATGCCCGCCTCCCGCTCGGCGACGACCTGCTCCCGGTCGGTCAGATTTAGGGCGATGACCTTGTGGTCGTCCGCGCTCCTCCGCCGATAGGCGAGGGTGCTGGCATCGGCGGTCTCCAGGGTCCAGTCACCGGCTCGCAGCGCCTCGCTGGATCGGCGCAGCGAGATCAGGCTGCGGTAGAGGTTGAGCATCGAGTCCGGGGCGGCCAGCTGGCGGGCGACGTTGTCGTGGTGGAAATCCACAGAGGCAGGCAGCCACAGATCCGCTTCGTCCGCGGTGGAGAACCCGCCGTGAGGCGAGGAGTCCCACGGCATGGGGGTTCTGCTCGGGTCGCGGGAGACGCCGCCCTCGCGCAGGCCGAAGTAGTCGCGCTGCCGCTCGCGCGGGACGGGCTGGTCGCGCAGCCCGAGCTCGTCGCCGTAGAAAAGGGACGGGGTGCCCCGCAGCGTGAGCAGCAGCATCGCCGCCACCCGCGCCTGGGGCTTGCCCAGCCGGGAGGCCAGCCGCGGCCGGTCATGGTTGCCCAGCGCCAGGATCGGCCATGTCCCGGCCGGCAGGGCTCCGTCCAGGCCCGCCAGCGCGTCGGCGAGGGCGACGCCGTTCCAGCTGGTCTCGATGAGCCGGAAGGCGAAGGGCAACTGGAGCCCGTCCAGGTCGGAGCCGTAGAACTGCGCCCAGTCCGGCCAGTCCATCGCGCCAATCTCACCGATCAGCACCCGGTCACCGGGGTAGGCGTCGACGAGACTGCGCATCTCCCGCAGGACGCCGTGTAGATCCGGATGTGTGCGGTCGTTGACGTGGAGCTGGGTGTCGAAGTCGGGATGTTGCAGGTCCCACGGGTTGGCGGCCCCATCGGGCGATGGCGGGTTGTCGCGCAGTTCCGGGTCCTTCATCAGCATGTGCGCTACGTCGATGCGGAACCCGTCGGCCCCCCGGTCGAGCCAGAACCGCAACACGTCAAGCATGGCGGCGCGGAGATCCGGGTTGCGCCAGTTCAGGTCCGGCTGCTCGCGCAGATGGGAGTGGAGATAGAGCTGTCCAGTCCGGTCGTCAGGCTCCCAAACCGATCCGCCGGCCTCGCTGGTCCAGTTGTTCGGCGGAAGTCCTCCCGGCTTGCCGGAGGCCCAGATGTACCAGCCCCGCCTGGGATTGTGGAGCGAGGAGCGCGACTCGACGAACCACGGATGCTGGTCGGACGTGTGGTTCGGGATGTAGTCGACGATCACCGCGATGCCCCTGGCGTGCGCCTCGGTGACCAGCCGGTCGAAGGTGCCCAGGTCACCAAAGAGCGGGTTGACGTTGCAGTAGTCAGTGACGTCAAAGCCCTGGTCGAGCATCGGCGAGGGGAAGAACGGCCCCACCCACACCGCGGTGATACCGAGCGTCCCAGCGAGATAGTCGAGGGCCTGGATCAGCCCGAGCAGATCGCCGACGCCGTCGCCGGTTCCGTCTCGGAAGCTCGGCAGATGGTTCTCATAGACCACCGAGCCGCGCCACCACGGGTCGGCCACCGGCGCGGTCGTGACCAGCGGCTCCGGGATGTTCTCGACCATCGACGCAGACCCTCCTTGGCATGGATCCCAAGTACAGGCCCGTCGATCGTCCGACCGATGCCACCACGTGGCGACGCGGACATTCCCCGTGCGGGCAAAACCTCTCGCTGTGCCGTCCTGACGCTATGAGGGTGGCCGGTCGGTGTCAAGACTTGATACTTAAGTTTCTTGCTACTAACCTGACGCCGGAAAGCGAGGTGTTCCGGTGCAGCCACGACGTTTGCCCCCTCTCACCGCAGGGTCGCGCAGCCACCACGCGGCCCAAGCGCTCCGAGATGCCATTACGAGCGGGGTCCTCGATCCGGGTGAGCGGCTGCTGGAGACACGGCTGGCGACACAGTTCGGCACCAGCAACGGTCCCGTGCGCGAAGCGCTGGCGCAGCTCGAGACCGAGGGTTTCGTGGTCCGCGCCCCCTATCGCGGCGCGGTGGTCGCCACCGTCTCCCAGAGCGAGATCGAGGACGTGCTGGTGCCCGTGCGGATCACGATCGAGCGATTCGCCTTCGCCGCCGCACTGCCCCTGCTGACCGAGGACGACGACGCGTCGCTGGCTCGGCTCGCCGAGGACATTCGGTCCGCCGAACTCGCCGGCGACAACGACCGGGTCGCCGAGGCAGACCTCCAGTTCCACGAACTCGTGATCCAGCGGTCCGGGCATCACCACTGCCTGCAGCTCTGGCGAGTCATCCAGCCGCGCGTGCGCGGCTACTTCCGCCGCGATGCCGACAGACGCAGCGTCAACGGCGCGATTGAGCCGACAGTGGCCTTCCAGCACGAGCAGCTGCTCCAGTCGCTGCGCACCCGCGATCCCGAGCAGGTCCAGACAGCCGTGGACGCCCACATCCGCGCCCATCTGTAACCGCCACCCCCGTTTCTCGAATGGACCCCTCGCGATGAAGATCAGGGACATCACCGCCGTCGGGCTCACCGGCGCCACGCCAGCCGGAGGCTGGCAGAACGAGCTGCGGCCCGAGGACTCGGTGCACACACTTGTCACGGTGCACACCGACGAAGGGCTCACCGGCGTCGGCAGTGTCTTCACGAACGACCGTCTCGTGCGTGCTGTCCTCGACATCATCGAACCGCTTGTCCTCGGCGAGTCAGCCCTTGAGCCCGAGCGGGTCAGCGAGAAGCTTCACCAGAGCACCTTCTGGTTCGGCCGCGGCGGCTCGATCACCCACACCATCAGCGGCATCGACGTGGCGCTGTGGGACCTGCTCGGCAAAGCGACCGGCCAGCCGGTCGGCCGCCTCCTCGGCGGTCGCTACCGGGATCGGGTGCGCCCCTACGCGTCGTTGCTCATGGATGAGCCTTCCGTGCTCGCCGACCACATGGCGTCGCTGCTCGACCAAGGCTTCCGCGCGTTCAAGATCGGCTGGGGTCCCTTCGGTCGCCACGACGCCTCGCTCGACGAGCGGATCGTCGCCGCGGCCCGAACCACGCTCGGTGACGAGGCCCTGCTCATGGTGGACGCTGGCGGCAGCGAAGCGTTCTGGCCGCACGGCTACAGTTGGGCGCTGCGGACCGCCGACATGCTGCACGCCTACGGAGTGCACTGGTTCGAGGAGCCGCTGCGGCCCGACGCGCTCGAGGACTACGGCGCGCTCCGGCGCATCTCCAGGGTCGCCATCTCCGCGGGAGAGGTGCTCACCCGCCGACAGAGCTTCCTGCCCTGGCTGCAACATCATGCCGTGGACATCATCCAGCCTGACGTCACAAAGGTCGGCGGGCTGAGCGAACAGCGCCGCATCGGCTGGCTGGCCCACGATAACGGCATCCGCCTCATCCCCCACGGCTGGAACACCGCCGTCGGCCTGGCCGCCGACCTCCACCTCGCCTCGGCATTGCCCGACACTGACCTGGTCGAATACCTCACTGGCTCCTCGTACGTCGACGACATCACCACCCAAGGCTGGCAGCTCGACCAGGACGGGATGCTTGCTATCCCCGACGCCCCTGGGCTGGGGATCACGATCGACCCTGACCGACTGGCTCGCTACTCCCAGCCGACCGCACTCACGTGAACGACACCCTGGGTCGCCCACGACCCCCTCCCCGCAGAGCCGTTTATGGCGCCCACCATGGGCGAGACAGGCCCGCGCCGATTCAGGTGGGCAATCGGATATAGCGGCTTGGCACGGGGCGACCGGGTCGAGTACGGCGTTCAGCCCGCCGGGGTAAGGAGCGTGCGGGTCCAGGCGTCAGCGACGAGGCTGGCGTACTCGGCGGGCAGGTAGCCGACGTCTGTGAGCAGCTGAAAGTACTCCGGTGAGTTCATAGACCACACGAGGTCGGCGACCTCCTCGTCGGTGAGGTCAGGGCGCAACCGCCCGGTGTGGCGCAGGTCGGCAGCGAACAGCCGCATGTTCGCGCGTCGGCGTTGACTGATGGATTTCCGGAGTTTTCGGCACTCCGGCTCCCGTTCGCCGGCCGCGCGCAGGGCGAGGCTGAGCGGCACGATCCGCGGCAGCAGGTCGGCGAGAGCCTCCGCGTAGAGCTGGATCTTCTCCTCGGCCGTGACCGCGTCCCGAATTCGACGGACGTAGTCACGCTCCTCCGCGGCGACCGGCTCCTCAGAGGAGCCCAGGATCATGTCGTGCACCGCCAGCAAGAGCTGTGGCTTCCGGCCCACACTCACGTACACCGTGTCGACCGAGACCTTGGCTCGGCCGGCGATGTCCGCTACCGATGTCTCGGCGTATCCGCGCGTAGTGAACAAGGCTCTGGCGGCGCTCAGCACGGCGCGGCGGGTGGCTTCGGACTGCTCGCGACGGGCCGGGGAGTGGTATCGACGGGTCTTGACGGGCTCGGCCACGGGGCCTAGCGTAACAGTATTCGTCCGAAGTATGTTCGGATCAATCTAGGTGGTGGCGATGCCCGGTACCGAAACCCAGAATGACATCGTGATCGCTTGTGAGCCGGGGGCGGGCCGCGGAACCTGGGCGATGGGGTCCCTCTTCGAACAGCTTGGGGGGCCGGAGCACACCGGTGGGGCGCTTGGTGTCGCGCTGGTGAGCCAGCCGCCGGGCATCGCCACCCCGTTGCACCGTCACCACAACGAGGCCGAGGCGTTCTACTTGCTCGACGGCCAGATGACCTATGTCGCTGGCGAGGAGACCTACGAGTTGACCGCGGGCTGGTTCATGTACCTTCCCCGCGGCCTGCCGCACGGGTTCCGCATCCGGGAGACCGACCTGCCCGCTTCATCGCGCTGACGGTCCCCGGTGGTCTCCTCCGCCTCTACGACGAGGTCGGTGTGCCGGCCGCCGCAATGCGCATCCCCGCCGAGGGTGAGGGTCGCCCGATGGCCGAGGAGATCAGTCGGTGGAATGAGGTCGGGCCTCGTTACGGCCTCGAAGTGATCGGACCACCCATCCAGGAGTAAGGCACCGCACGTATGACCCGCGGCCACAACCTTGGGACGGGTCGCGGCAGGTCCGGCTGACGCACCACAGACGTCGAGCCGGCGGGTCAAGGAAGGACATCACCACGGTGACCCGTCATGGGCACGCCCGAGAACCTAGGAGCTGCAATGAGCGCTGGATATGCCCTCGCCTACCGGATTGGCCTGACCCCATGGGAGCGCGCCGGCCGGGCCGCCGCAGGCAATTCGCCAGGCTGCTGGACCGCGAGGAGATCGACCGGACGCGCCCGCTGGGCCGCGCGCTGGACATCGTCTGCGGCACCGGCAGGCACACGATCGAGCTTGCCGAACGAGGCTGGGACACCGTCGGAATCGACAACGTCGGCAGGGCGATCGACAAGGCGAGGACCCGGCCGGTGTCAGGCTTTGTGCGTTTCGTCGTGGCCGACGTCACGGACCCCGACAAGGCGGCCATAGACCCCGGGGTTGACTTCCTGATCGACGTCGGCTGTTTCCACGGCCTCAACAACGACCAACGCCGGCATTACGGCCGCCACGTCACGGCCCTGTCCTGTCCGGACGCGACATTCCTCATGCTCGCCTTCCAGCCCGGCCGGCGCATCGGGCTTCCACGCGGCGCCTCCCGGGCCGACGTGGCGAAGGCCCTGCCCGAGTGGGCCGTCATCGACAATGAGCCCGCCGACACCTCCGGCATGCCCGGGCCACTCAAGAAGACCGCGCCCCACTGGTACCGGCTCAGGCATCGCTGACAAGCTCCGACGACCTGCTCCACGACCACGCCCGACGCCACCCTCCGGCAGGTGGTAGGGCATTTCGCCGCGTGCAGGTGGGTCGATTCGACGACTTGGTTACCGGGTCTGCTGAGTTGGTTCGGTTCGCGTCTTCAGCCGTTGACGGCGCTGAGGACTCGGTCGAGCGTGTCCACGGTGACCGGCTCGTTGAGGTACTCGGCCACCCAGCCGGCGCCGTTCACGTCGCCGGGGCCACTGTTCTCCCAGTCCAACACCACCAGACCGCCACCCGGCGTGCACCGGAGATTATCCGCCCACAGGTCCCGATGACAGACCTGAACACGGTATGGCGAGGCGAGGGTGCCCTCAGCCTCGAGGACGCCAGGCAGCAGAGCCGCGAGCCGGTCGACGAACGGCGCGTCGGCCGTCCGTAGACAGAGCGTCCGCTTCAGCCCGCGGCCCGCGCCTTCGATAGGTGACCCTCCGCCGCGAGTGCGTACGCATGCCCGCCCCCCACACCGCCGCCTGCGCGCGGCGCAGTGCAAGGATGCGGCGTGCGCTCGATCCTCACCTGCGGAGCGAGCGGCCTGGTGAGATAGTTTCGCCTCGTGCGCAGCGATGATTCTCGCGGTGGTCCCCGGTCTGTACGCATACCAATCCATCCCACTCGAGCCGGGAGGCGTCTTGAAGCTTCTTCTCACGTCCGGGGGCGTCGCGAACACGAGCATCCGCGATGCGCTGGTCGACCTGCTGGGCAAGCCGATCGCCGACTCCAGTGCCCTGTGCATCCCTACGGCGCAGCACGGCCACCCAATGTGCGGGCCAGCTTCGGTCTGGCGCTTCATCGCGGGCGAGACCCAGGCACCCATGTGCGACCGGGGCTGGAAGTCGGTAGGCGTGCTCGAGCTCACCGCGCTGCCCAGCATCGGGGAGGAGCGGTGGGTCCCCTGGGTCCGGGAGGCTGACGTCCTGCTGGTGGACGGCGGCGATGCGACGTACCTATGCCACTGGATGCGGCAGTCCGGGCTGGCTGACCTCCTGCCGTCTCTGCCCGAGACGGTGTGGGTGGGGGTGAGCGCAGGAAGCATGGTGATGACCCCCCGGATCGGTGATGACTTCGTCAACTGGCCGTCCGCGCCGGACGACCGAACCCTAGGGGTCGTCGACTTCTCGATCTTCCCGCACCTGGGTCACGAGCTCATGCCGGAGAACACCATCGCCGAGGCAGAGAAATGGGCCGCCGACATCGCGGGTCCGGCGTACGCCATGGACGACCAGACGGCCATCAAGGTGACCGACGGCACCGTCGAAGTCGTCTCCGAGGGGCACTGGAAGCTGTTCCCCTCATAGTCGCGGCCACCAGCGATCGGCGGGCCAAGCGGCCGCTCATGGCGCCCTCCGCTGGGGTGCGCCGCACCGCCGCGATCGACTCGGTTCCTGTGCAGCGTCGCCGACTTGTGTGAGTGAATGACCGGGTGTCTCCACGATGGATCTCCGACCGTGAGGGGCGTTCGACTCTTGGCTCAATCCCGGGGCTGGTGGTTGACTTGACGCACCGGCCGGAGTCGATGGCAGGTCCCCTCACGGCTCTGCGGTCTGCCGCGGCGGTCAGCCCGTGAAGTGGTTGGCAGAAGCGAGCATGAGATGTCTCTCGAAGAAACAGAAAGCACCATTCGTCAGTACCTGGACGCCTTGCTCAACGGAGGCGACTTCGACGCGCCGGTGACAGACGTGGTCATGACTGGTCGCTCCTAAAGCTCGGGTTGGTGGTCTCGAGTGGCTCGATGGCATCGGGTTCGGGCGCAGCGCCGCGGCGCGCGTGGCGGAGGAGGAAGATCGAGATCAGCACCACCCACGCCGGGAAGACGAGAACGGCGGCCGGGTTGCTGCTGACGGCCAGCAACAGGAGGGCCGCGAACAGGTATGCAGCGACGGCCGGGATCCGCGGCAGCACCCCTGCGTTTCGCAGCAGAGTGGTGGTGGTGATCGCGAACATGCCGGCGCCGCGGACAGCGAAGATGAACACCAGGCCGTAGCCGACCGCGGTGAAGGTGCGCGCCGCCGACGGGTCCTCGACGGGTACGTGGCCGAAGTAGACCCCGAAGGCGTTCGCGCCCACCGCAGCGGTGCCTGCGAACAACAGGGTCACGAAGATGATGCCGCCGAGCAGGTTGAGTCCGTGCGCCATCGCTGACGGCGCGGGGGTCAGCGTGTCCAACACGTTGCGCATCGCGGTCATATGCCACAGGAACGCGATCCCGGCGAACGGGACGATATAGAGCCCGACAGCTACGAAGGGCTGGTCGCCGCCACCCGCGTAGAACGCAGCGTAGGCCGCATCGGGGTCATGGAGCGTCGGGGCCCGGTGCACTAACACCATCGCCAGTACGAACAAGACAGCGAAGAAGAGGCCGCTGATCGCCGCGACCCGGGCGCTGGAGCTCGCGTCCGGGGACTCCGGCCCGGCAGTGCGGACAGGCTCGACCGTCGGATGCATGGCACGTCTCCCGTCGACCACACTGGCAAGACCATCAGGCTCGCACGATCGGACCGTCCCGCCCAGGCTCCAATCGCCGCAAACCGAAAGCGACAGACGCCGATCAAATTCGCCGACTGCGAACCAGAATCGTGTCGTACCCGATCGGGCATTTGCGATGGGTGCTTGCCGAAGCCTCCAGTCGGCGACTCTGACGACATCCCCGCACCGCCGTCTATGAAAGTGGCGCGTCAAGATCATCCGGTCGCCGCCGCCCGGAGGCGGGACAGCCGCTCGTGCACCCGCCGCAGCGAAGCGAGGTTGCCCGTGCATCCGTACAGCTCGGCCGCCTGGCGGAGCGGCTCCACGGCGGCCTCCGGTTGGCCGGTGAGCTCGAACACCTCCGCCAGGTCTGCGTAGGAGTCGGCGCGCGGATCCAGCATGTCGACTGGCTCCCCCAGCGCCACCGCCTGAAGGGCGAGCTGCTCGGCCTTCCCTGTGTCCCCACGACGAGCCACCGCCTTGGCGGCCACCTGCCGCCAGGCCATCTGGGTCAGCACATCATCGGGCGCACCGCGCTGCGCCGCACGATCTGCCTGAGAAGGGGCCTCGTCAAGCCTGCCCGGCCGATACAACGCCTCAGCCACGTACACCAACAGCTCATCGAAGCGCCCACGCGTGTTGGCGACCTGCCGCGACCGCGCTAGGCGGTGTAGAGACCGACGTCATCGCCAGCTGTCTCGAATACGGGATGCGACGAGCTCTTGGGTCAGGTTTGTGATGGAAACCGGTTGACGGTTCTGTTCCGGTGGCCTATGGTTTGCACTACAAACCAGTTGGGAGAACGCCATGGACGCTCGCGCACTCACCGCGGTCGGCGGTCGCTACTACACCCTTCGCGGGCTCTTGCTCCTTCCGACCGGGCTGATATTTCTCGCTGCCGGACTGTTCAACATGCCGCCCATAGGCGATGAGCCGGTCAGCGGCAGCGCGCCGTGGTTCGTGGTGGCACTAGGTGTCGCCGCTGTCGGGTACTTCGCGTTCAACCGCTACTACGTCACAAAGTTCGGCCGGGTCGAGCCGTCGAGGCGAACGCTGGTGCGCATCACGATCTACACCGTCCTGTGCGCGGCGGTCATCAGTGTGGGCATCACCCTCGACATGCAGCTCGACCTGCCGATGTCGTTGTTCGGTGCCGCGTACGGCGCCTCGCTGCTGGTCTACTACCGCATGTTCGACGTCCTCAGGCCCCACCACCTGGCCCTGCTCGGTGGCTTCACAGTCCTCGCTCTAGCACCGATCTGGGGCGGTGCCCACGACAAGGTGTCGTTGATGATGATCCCCATGGGCCTGGTCACCATCGCCGTCGGGCTCTGCGACCATCGCGACCTAGTCAGCTCCCTGAGGCGCGCGCCTTTCGCCGGAGTCGACGAGGACGTCCATGGTCGATCCTGACCCCGACCTCAGCCTGGACCGGCTGGTCCACGAGCCAGGCCGGCTTGCGATCTTGACCGTCCTCTCCTCGATCAGCAGCGCCGACTTCACGTTCCTCCAGCAGGCGACTGGCCTCACCAAGGGCAACCTGTCCAGCCATCTCACCAAGCTGGAGGAGGCCGAGCTCCTCACGATCGAAAAACGATTCGTGCGCAAGAAATCACATACCACCGCCTCGCTCACCAAGGTGGGCCGGCAGCGCATCGAGGCGCACTGGCGGCAGCTGGAAAGACTCAGAACGCAGTTCAGCCCCGGTCGCAGACCGGCACCGTCATCCGGAGGAAGGGCAAACGGTCAGCCACCCGAGACGTAGCTCCTTGTCCGGCCGCCAACGCGGTTAGACTGCCTGACCCTCGACCCACCCGAGCCAGCCCGGATCCGCACAAGCGCAGGACAGCGAGGGACGCGGAGGACGCGAGCAGGTCCACGCAGTCCGCGAGCTGCTCTTCGCGACCTGCGTCTTGTCCCCCGCGTGCAGGTGGGTCGATTCGACGACTTTATTACCGGGTCTGCTGAGTTGGTTCGGTTCGCGTCTTCAGCCGTTGACGGCGCTGAGGACTCGGTCGAGCGTGTCCACGGTGACCGGCTCGTTGAGGTACTCGGCCACCCAGCCGGCGTTGAGTGCGCGTTCCTGGTCGGTCGAGGAGGTCAGCCAGCGTTCGCAGCCGACTCGGGCGATGTGGCCCAGCTGAGCCACCAGCATGGTCAGATCTCCCCTGTCGCCCAGGCGGCCGGGTCCGCCGGCGTCGAGATAGGCGGCGTACAAGGTGCGCATCCGGTCGGGCTCTCCCAGCCCGTACTCGAACAGCGCGCAGCCAAGCTCACCGTTCACGTCGCCGGGGCCACTGTTCTCCCAGTCCAACACGACCAGACCCCCTCCCGGCGTGCACCGGAGATTACCCGCCCACAGGTCCCGATGACAGACCTGAACACGGTATGGCGAGGCGAGGGTGCCCTCAGCCTCGAGGACGCCAGGCAGCAGAGCCGCGAGCCGGTCGACGAACGGCGCGTCGGCCGCCCGTAGACGCATCAGCAGCCCCTGCCACACCTCGGCGCCGACCGGGTCGACGTACCACCCGTCAACCGGCTTGCCCGTGGGCACCCCGACCGCATGAATCGCCGCCAGCAGCCGTCCCAACTGGCCGGGATCCAGCCGCCTATCAGCCGACAGTACGTCGATCCACTCATACACCCGCACCTGGCGACCGCCGATATCGGCGACCACCATGCCGTCAACGGTGCGCACGACGGTTGGCATCGGCACCCCCGCCAGACGCACCAAATCCTGGTAAGCCGCATCGAACTCCGCGTCTTCCACCGCAACCACAAACCGGGCATACTTCACCGCGAAGCGGCCGCACTCGGTCACCAGCCGCCAAACCTCACCGAGCTGCCCGACAGCCACCGGGCCGTCCAGCCACACCCGCTTACCCAGGCCGAACCGCTCAGCGACGAAACCAGCGTGCCTCGCATCGAGCACGAACTGACCCTAACCAACCGGACACTTTTAGACCCGACAACAGCGCGTAGAAGCCACCCCAGCACCCCCTTCAGCCGCGACCCACGCCTTTCGATAGGTGGTAGATAGGTGGTACCTTCGGCCACCTTGAGCCCGGGAGCACAGGGCCACAGGTCCTCAGATTTCGGCACGATCGCCCGGCTTGGCCTCTCAAGGAACCGATCAGATCGTTCGGTGTTCTGGACGGCTCTTCGCTCTGGGCGGCGGGTGGCAGGATTTCCCTGTGACCGATGGTGATCGCGGAGGCGCTGCGCCGCTGCGTCCACGTTGGTCGCGTTCTGCTACTAGATGTTGGGGTCGCCGTTCGATGCGAGGACGCCGGACTGGAGCGGGAGTGGCGGTCTCGGGACTCCTACGACGCCTCCCGGGCATTTGTGTCCACGTGGTGCCACCGGATCGCGCACATCGTGTGCGTGGACCGGCTGCGCGGTGCGCACCGTCGACCGCTTCCGCGCGACCTCCAGGACCCGGGCAATGAGATCTGTGCCCCGCTGGTGCCGGCGCTCGACGTCCCCTGGTTGATGCCTGCTCCCAGCGCGTGGACCGCCACGTCAGAGACAGGAGCTGCGATGGAGCGGGCGGCGGACGTGCGGCTCGCTGCCCTAACCGAACTCCACGGGTTCGAGAGCCATGAGGGCCCCCCCTTGAGGTGCCGGGAACGCATACAGAGCTTCCCGCCAGTCACCCGGACAGAGTCTGGCCAGACGCCGGCCCTACCGGAGTCGCCGAGTAGCCGCGTAATGGTCGCTGGGCGCCCGGATCAGGCGATGAGCGAGTGGTCCCGGGTGGACGTCGGTTGGGGCGTGCCAGTCTGGTCCCCACCGGACAACCTGGAGGTGTCACATGGCCGTGTCGTACCAACTGGTGATCGACTGCACGTCACCCGAACCGCTCGCCCGTTTCTGGGCCGAGGCGTTGCGCTACGTCATCGCACCTCCGCCGGCCGGCTTCGACTCGTGGGACGACTGGTACAGGTCGGTCGGTGTGCCAGAGGACGAGATTGGCCTTGGCGCCGACCGGATCGAGGATCCCAACGGTGAGGGTCCGCGGATTTGGTTCCAGGTCGTCCCCGAGAAGAAATCGATCAAGAACCGCATCCACATCGACGTCAACGCGACCGGTGGCCGCGGTTCGCCTTTCGCAACCCGGCGCGAACAGGTCGAGGCTGAGGCGGCGCGGCTCGTGTCACTTGGTGCTACGCGGCTGCCCACGATCGTTGAGGAAGGTCTGGACCACTACGCGGTGGCGTTGATCGATCCCGAGGGAAACGAGTTCGACATCAACTAGGGCGTCGCGGGCGCAGGCGCCCGCCGCCCGCGTCATTCCGGCTCCCCTCTGTCAAGAACGCGGTTTCGGCGCCTGCGATTGTGCGTCGACGTTTGTCGCTGTCAAGGTCGTTCGTCCGGTGGGGCGCTGCACCTTGACGGCTCCGGCGCGTCGGCGCCGGTGGCGAGGAGCCGAAGC
>JBBRYB010000022.1:0-56737 GCA_038238115.1 Propionibacteriales bacterium
CCGCGCCACCGTCGACCGCCCCACCCCCAGATCCCGCGCCACCCGACGCTGCGGAACCCCATCCGCGACGAACCTGCGGATCAACGCCCAATCCTCCACTGAGATCACCCAACCAATCTGTCTGGGTGGCCTCGTATTCAACCGTCGCTATGGCCTCGTATTCAAACGTCGTCGACATGTGGGCGCTGGTAGCTCGGGAGTTGGCGGTCAACGAGCTTGCCGAGCGTCTCGGCCGGGCGCCGGCTTCGATCTCGCAGCATCTGGCGAAACTGCGGATGGCCAGACTGGTGCAGACTCGCCGCGACGGCACGAAGGTGTTCTACCGGCTGGAGAACGACCACTGGCTCAGTTGGTAACAGACGCAGTGTTCAACGCTGAGCACTCCGGCCCGGGGATTCCTGGCCATCACCAAGCGGAGACAGGCCTGGCCCGGCTTCACGACGCCGACGCTGGCGAGACCGAGGCAAGGTCGTCTTGACGTCGTCCGGCCACGAACACGAACCCTCCTCCACGAAGCATGACGACGACCATGACCATGATCACAACCATGGTCTACGCGGGCTTCTGCGTGGGCTGCTTAGCCCCTATAGCCACGACGCTGCCGACTCGGTCGATTCGGCTCTGGAGTCCAGCCGGGAAGGCGTCCGGGCGGTCAAACTCAGCCTCGTCGCCCTTGGCCTGACTGCGGTGGCCCAAGCCGTCGTTGTCGTGCTGACCGGCTCGGTGGCACTGCTGGCCGACACCATTCATAACTTCTCGGACGCGCTGACCGCTAGCCCGCTGTGGACCGCGTTCGTGCTCAGTCGCCGGGACGCATCACGTCGCTACACCTACGGCAACGGTCGAGCCGAAGACCTCGCCGGAGTGTTCATCGTCGCGATGATCGCCTTATCGTCGGCGCTCGCCGGATACGAGTCCATCCGCCGGGTGATCGACCCTCAGCCGATAACCCACGTCGGCGTCGTTATCACCGCCGGGTTGATCGGGTTCGCAGGCAACGAGTTCGTCGCCGTCTACCGTATCCGGGTCGGGCGAAGCATCGGCTCGGCCGCCTTGGCCGCCGACGGCCTGCACGCCCGCACCGACGGCTTCACGTCGTTGGCCGTCGTGGGGGGAGCCTTCGGTGTGATGGCCGGCTTTCCTCTTGCGGACCCATCGTAGGGCTGTTGATCACCGTGGCCCTCCTGTTCGTTCTGCGCAGCGCAGCGACCGATGTCTACCGAAGGCTGATGGACGCCGTCGAGCCCGAACTGGTCGACACGGCTGAGTCTGCCCTTCGCTCGGTGGTTGGTGTGCAAGACGTCGAGGACCTGCGGCTTCGCTGGATAGGCCACCGTATCCCGGCGGAAACCGGCATCGTCGTCGACAGCGGGTCGGGCATTGTCGAGGCCCACGACATCGCTAACGAGGCCCACCACAGGCTTCTGCACGACGTGCCCAGGCTCGACGACGTTACCGTGCACGTGAGCCCAAGCAGCGATCACGGGCAGGACCATCACACTCTCCTCGCCCATCACCGCACTGACCTCCCGGCCTCCGTCGCTGACGACTGATGCACGCGGTTTCCTTCGCCGCGATGCGCTCGCTCCCTGCAGGTCTTGAGGCGGCCGGGGAGGAGGTACGGCGGGGGAGCGAGCGCGTTTCAGCCGCCGGTGGTGCACGAGCCCGCCGCCCCGCAAGCTGTGTGGACTTCTTCGCGCGGCAACGGGGAAGGCGCATCGACCCTCTCCCTGGGATCTTCGCTACGATCCGCGGGCGATGGCCACCAGCAGCGCTGTGAGTGCGATCGCGCACGAGATGGTCAGCGTGGCGATACGGCCGTACGGCGTGGCACGGGGAATCTCACGAAGCGGGAAGAGCAACTGGCGTCCTGCCGTGTACGCCCCAATCCCCGCGAGGAAGACGGCGCCGTCGAGCGACGTCCCCCAGATCAGAACGGCCGACAGGGTCAGAAGAGCGAGGCAGCCGGCGAGAGTCGACTCCATGGCTTGCACCGGGATCCGCCGCCGGCCCACGAGTCGATTTGAGGACCACACTCCCCAGCGCGAGGTCGTCGGGCGCCCCACGCAGCAGCCCCCGAGCAGACAGCCGAGACGGCCGACCGCCATACCGGCCAGCATGCCGGGCGCTGTCACATCTAAGACAATGCCCAGTGGTAGACCTTGCAGGAGGGTTCCGGTGAGCACGGTGACGACCGCGACGAGTACGAAACCTTGGACCGACATGCCGGTCATGAGCAGGTTAACCGGCTCGGATCGGTGGGTCAGCAAGAAGTACGCCTTGGCTCCACCGACGCCGAGAAGGCAGGACAGAACCGAAAGCGGCAGCAGCTGCGACACGGGAAGTCCGACTCGTGTATCGAGCAGGGTTTGGATGAGCAACGCGAGAACCGCCCCCGTCGCCACCAGAGCCGGCCAGGCGCCGATTCTCGCGCCGGGCGCTAGCTGCCTAGCAACTGGAGCGAACGTCGTCGTGCCGGTGGCTTTCGCTACCGGCAGCCGCGGATCGTGAAGAAACGACCACCTCGACGACGATCCGGGTGGAGCAGGTTCGACTGGGGTCGCGGTCACGTCCCACGTACCTGCGGGTAGGTCCGGCACGCGAACCGTGAGCACCAGTCGGCCGCTGCCCGGCAGCACGCGCTCGACGGTGCCGATGACATCGAAGGACTGTTTGCATCCTGCTGGCGCACTTCCGCGCAGCCGACCGGCCAGGTGAACGTTGACGGCGTACGGTTCACCGGTCGGTGCGGCATCGAACCAGTAGCTGATCCCCAGCGACTGAGGCTCGACGTCCTGCAGCACGCTGAAGGGGCCCCGGGTAATCTCGAGTGGCTGGCGTCCTGAACCCCAGGCCAGACGGGGCCCTGTGGTCTCCACCACCTCAACCGCCTCGGTGCCGGCGGGCTCGGGCTCTGTTGGTGGTCCCGGCGACGGATGCGTGGTGCGGCTGGCCGCCTGCTTGGAATGGTTCGACCGAGGCGCTGAGGAACGAAGTCGAATCCGCGGACCCAAATCTGGCTGCGGCTCGGTCTTGCGTAACGGCAGTGGCATCGCTGAGTCGCCGGGACCCGGCATATGACGACTCGTTGCTGATGGCGTCGTCGAAGACGACCGGAGGAAGGCGCTCGGCACCTCTGCGGTCAGATTCCCCGATTCGATGGATTTTGCGTCCGGCTGCGGCCCGCTTGCGGCGGTCGATGGGTCAGCTCTCCGGTCGCCAGCGGCCTCTGGTTGTCCATGAGAGACAGTGGATCGCGAACCGGCGGAGGGGGACCGCGGGTCTCTCCGCTTGGCCTTCTTACGCTTGTTCACTCCACCCCTCATCTCAGAGTTCTTGCTCCTGGAGCCATGGCGAAACGCGGCACCGTTATTCCGTGACCGATGTGCCGTCGGCCGTCCGTTGGGACGGCGAACCTTTCTACTAAGGTACATAGTAGATGGCCACGGCTTAGGTTCACGAACGTGGACGGGACAGGGGCCGGGAAGGTCTGCGTTCCGCGTTTGCGCGGGCCCGAGCGCAGTCTTGATAGTCGCCAAAGGTGACGTAGCGTGATGAAGATGGCAGGACTGCGATCGCGAACGCAGCCGATCGAGAGGGTGCGAGCTCATGACCTTGTGGCAGGTGGTCCTGGTGTTCGTCGGAATCCCGGCGGCGCTCATCGGCTTGATCACGCTGACGGTTCTGTGTCTGAGCCAGGCCAGGGTCCCGGACGGCATAGCCGCGGCACAGCGGCTGAGTGATACGACCACCGACGAGAGTGGGGATGTTCCCGGCGACTAATCACGGGACGTGGCGAAGTCAGAGGTCGGCGCTAACTCGCGAAGCGGTAGCGGACCTGATGCTGGGAACCTCTGGCTACCTACTTCTTGGCCATCTGAGATCGGCCGCCTTGACCGAGCACGGACGGCGGCATCGCACTGGAGGTTCCACCAGTCACGACGAGCCCTCGGCGTGTGGCCACAGCTCATGAAGGTTCGACGCCAGGGCCGGGCTCGTCCGGATGGGTGCTGAGACCGGCGACGAGGTGAATGTTCCGGAGTGGCAATGAGTTGTCTGATGTTCCTCAGTAATACACTAGGGGGGTAGGGTAACTAGCGCAAGGAGCAATTGCGGGAATGGTACGTCAGGGGGGTAGGGTGATGATGAGCTCGGCGCTGAAGATCGGAGGCAGCAAAGTGACCCAAGCACCGCACGAACACGGCTACATCCACCGCAAGGACGACTACCTGAGGCGTCTGCGCCGGATCGAGGGGCAATCGCGGGGACTGCAACGCATGGTCGAGGAAGAGCAGTACTGCATCGACATCCTCACCCAGGTCTCGGCCATTACCAAGGCTCTTCAGTCGGTGGCTCTTGGGCTGCTGGAGGAGCACATGAACTACTGCGTTCTCAACGCCGCCGCAGCCGGGGGGACCGAGGCGCAAGAAAAGATCAAGGAAGCCTCCGACGCGATCGCGCGTCTGGTCCGCTCCTGAGGTCAGAAGGGAAACCATGACCAGCACCAGCACCAGCACCTACACCGTGAGCGGCATGACTTGCGGGCACTGTGTCGCCTCGGTAACCGAAGAGGTCCAGGAGATCCCCGGCGTGGAAGATGTCAACGTCGTCCTCGACACCGGGGCGCTCACCATCACCACCAGCCGGCCGCTCGACGACGCGGCTGTACGCGCCGCCGTCGAGGAGGCCGGATACCAGATCACATGAACACCCCCGTGAGAGTGACCTGGTCTTCGGCACTGGATCTGAGCCCGGGTGAGTGGCGTTTGTTCGCCGACTTCACGGCCGACGGTGGCGAGGCTGTGAAGCTTGGAGCGGATCTGTCCGTCGCGGGGGGCCATCAGCCCCGAGCACCACTCGAACCGTCGCGGACTGCCCGCGTCGATGACTACACCGTTACCTTGGACGGGAATGACGAGCCGGGCAGCGACTCGAGGTTGACCTTGTCGGTGACCAAGGACGGTGTGCCCGTCACCGACCTGCAGCCCTACCTGGGTGCCTACGATCATCTGGTTGCGCTACGCGACGGCGACCTTGCCTACCTGCATGTGCACCCCGACGGAGCCCCCGGGGACGGCACACCGATCCCGGCCCCGAGGTCGTCTTCCATGCCTCCGTGCCGAGCTTGGGCAGCTGCCGGCTGTATCTGGACTGCAAGCACCAACGTGTTGTCCGCAACGCAGAGTTCGCTGGCACCGCGACCGGCCATTCTGCATCACCAGAGCAGACCGAAGCCGGTCACGGCTCAGCCGCGCACAGCGGGCACTGATCTCAGCCACCACACGTGCCCATGAACCGAGGAGGACAGATGAGTTCGGTCACCGACCAACCCGGCCCGACGGCATCGAAGGAACAGGTCGAGCTGGCCATCAGCGGCATGACTTGCGCGTCCTGTGCCAACCGGATCGAGAAGAAGCTCAACAAGCTCGATGGGGTCACCGCGACGGTCAACTACGCCACCGAGAAGGCACGGGTCAGTTTCCCTGACTCGATCAGTACCCATGACCTCGTCGAAACGGTCGAGAAGGCCGGCTACCAAGCTGCCGTGCCCGCATCCCCGCCCGACGAGGAAGGCGGCGGGGACATCGTTGATACTGACGGCCCGACCCGGTCGCTGCGGCAACGGCTCCTCGGCTCCGCGGTGCTCAGTGTGCCGGTCATCGTGCTCGCGATGATCCCGGCCCTGCAGTTCACCTACTGGCAGTGGTTGTCGCTGACACTGGCCGCACCGGTGGTGGTGTGGGGTGCGTGGCCCTTCCACAAGGCTGCCTGGACGAATCTGCGCCACGGAGCCTCGACCATGGATACCCTCATCTCGATCGGAACGCTGGCCGCACTGGGCTGGTCAGTGTATGCATTGTTCTGGGGCACGGCCGGTCTCGCGGGTATGACGCACGCGTTCGAGTTCACCGTGAGTCGCACAGACGGCTCTGCCAACATCTACCTCGAGGCAGCTGCCGGCGTGACCACGTTCATCCTCGCTGGCCGCTACTTCGAAGCTCGATCCAAGCGCCGCTCTGGCGCGGCACTGCGTGCCCTGCTCGAACTCGGCGCCAAGGAGGTAGCCGTCCTCCGCGAGGGGGCTAAGGGTCGCGTCGAGGAGCAGATCAGCACCGACCAACTCATCGCCGGTGACCTATTCGTGGTGCGACCGGGGGAGAAGATCGCCACCGACGGTGTCATCGAGGAAGGAACCTCGGCGATCGACGCCTCGATGCTCACCGGCGAGTCGGTTCCCGTCGAGGTCGCCCCTGGTGATGGCGTCGTCGGTGCCACCGTCAACGCGGGCGGGCGCATCATCGTGCGTGCCACCCGGATCGGCTCCGACACCCAGCTGGCCCAGATGGCCCGCCTTGTCGAGGACGCCCAAAGCGGCAAGGCTCAGGTGCAGCGACTGGCTGACCGGGTGTCGGGGATCTTCGTGCCGATCGTGATTGGTCTCGCCGCTGGCACCCTCGGCTTTTGGCTCGGTACCGGCGCGGGACTCGCCGCCGCGTTCACCGCCGCCGTCGCGGTGCTGATCATCGCCTGCCCCTGCGCTTTGGGGCTCGCCACGCCGACCGCCCTGATGGTCGGCACCGGACGAGGCGCCCAGCTCGGCATCATCATCAAGGGCCCCGAGGTCCTCGAATCGACCCGCAATGTCGACACCATCGTCTTGGACAAGACCGGAACAGTGACCACCGGTCAGATGGGCCTGAAAGACGTCATCGCCGCCGATGGTGAGGACACCCTCGCTGTCTTACGTTTGGCCGGGGCCTTGGAGAATGCCTCCGAGCACCCGATCGCCCAAGCCATCGCGAAGGGTGCGATCGCCAGGGTCGGTGCGCTCCTCGAACTCACGGACTTCGCTAGCATCGAAGGCCTCGGCGTCCACGGGGTCGTCAACGACGGCCAGGTCAGCCACGAGGTACTCGTCGGCCGGCCCCGCCTACTGGACGAGTGGTCCCAACGTCTGCCCGCGGACCTCCAGCGGGCCATGTCACAGGCGCAGAGCTCCGGCGGCACCGCAGTCGCGGTCGGCTGGGACGGCAAAGCCCGCGGCGTGATCGTGGTTGCCGACACCGTCAAGCCCACCTCGACGGAAGCGATCAGCCAGCTTCGTGCACTCGGCCTCACCCCGATCCTGCTGACCGGAGACAACGAGACCGTCGCTCAGGCAGTAGCCGGCGAGGTCGGCATCGATCAGGTGGTCGCCGACGTGCTCCCGGCCGACAAAGTCGATGTCGTGAAGCGGCTACAGGCTGAAGGCAAGGTCGTCGCGATGGTTGGCGACGGCGTCAACGATGCAGCCGCGCTGGCTCAGGCCGATCTCGGTCTGGCCATGGGCACGGGCACCGACGTGGCCATTGAAGCCAGCGACCTCACCCTGGTCCGTGGCGACCTGCGTGTCGCAGCCGACGCGATCAGGCTGTCCCGGCGCACCTTGCGGACCATCAAGGGCAACCTCTTCTGGGCCTTCGCCTACAACGTCGCTGCGCTACCATTGGCCGCCGCCGGGTTGCTGAACCCGATGCTTGCCGGTGCGGCGATGGCGTTCAGCTCGGTCTTCGTCGTCTCCAACAGCCTGCGGCTACGTCGATTCAAGGCCCTGGCCGGAGCGGGTCCCGGACCGGCTGTAGGACGCGGAGATTCTCGGCCGTCTGAGATCGTGGCTGCTGGCTAGGTCCCATCGACGGAGGGAGGTCACTGATGCACGGTTGTGTCGCTGTGGGTGGGGGTAATCTCGCACCAGGTTCCGCACCCTTGAGAAGTACGGCGAGGTCGAGGCGGTTTCAGCTGAAAAGCCGGGGTCGAGTCGCATGTTTAGTGAGCAGCAGCACCCTACACGCTGCGGATTTGAGGTCTTCCGCCACCAAGGTCGACAGACGACCGAAGCCGAGACGTCGAGATCGTTGGGAGTGGGCCATGTCAGCCATGCCATTCGATCGGCCGGCCAGGCATCCAGGAAGTGAACGGACCGAAGCCTTGCCGGGTCAGCGCCCGTCGGCGGCACATCCTCGGTTCCGGGTCGACGAGGCCGGTCCGCGATGACCGGATTCCCTGCCGCGCTGTTGCTCCTCGGACTGGCGCTCCTGGCGATCGGCGCACTCTACGGCGTGGGGCAGATCCTCACTGTCGCCCGGACGCCGATGGTGTCGGAGGCGTTCTCCGGCGGAGCGTCGCCCCTCGAGCACGCGGCGAGCCGCTACCACGTTCGGTGGTACACCGTCACGATGCTCTTCCTGGCCTTCGACATGGAGATGATCTTCATGTATCCGTGGACTTTGGTCATCTCTGAGATGGGCACCAGCAGCGTTGTCGAGATGTTCACGTTCCTGGCTGTGTTGGTGACGGGAGTTCTGTACGCGTGGCGGGAGGGGGCGTTGCGGTGGACCTGACCGAGGTGCTGCTCCGTGGCGGCGCCAGCCGGCCGCATGTGCTGATCGCGACGATGCCCGGTGGTACGGCGGTGCGGCTGGCCGTCGAGGAGGGGGTACGTCGTCGCGGCTGGCCGGTGGCCATGACTCCGGCTGACGCAGATGTGCTGTTTGTCGCGGGGCGTGTCACCGTTGACTTCGACGAGCTGTTGGAAGAGGTCTGGCGTGGCATGCCGGCGCCTCGGGACCGGGTGCACACTGTGGACCCCGATGAGGTCTCCGGGTTGCTCGGCATAGCCCGGAGCGGTCTGATGGACCGCACCCGGCAACAGTCCCTGGCCGCGTTGAGTATGGGCGACACGGACAGGCTGCAGCGCCAGGGCAAGCCCCACGGAGCAACCGCCTCCGAGGAGACTAAACCGGACCCGGCTGACTTGGATCATGCATCCGATGAGAGCTCTGATCATGACGGCCACGGGCATGATATGGGCGGGATGGAGATGCCGGCTGGTCTGCCGATGGCCGACCGGGCTGAGGACCGCGACGGGCTCAAGCTCGATCAGTTGCACGTGCCCTTCGGTCCGATCATGCCGGACTGGCCGACCGGTCTTGTCGTCCATCTGACCTTGCAGGGCGACGTCATCCAGGACTCGCACATCGAGGCGATCGGCGCCGGGGCTGGCTCCTTCTGGACAGAACCGTGGCAGCGGTCCGCCGTCGGCGAGCGTGTCAGCACCGCCGAGGGGGCGCGGCGACGAGCCGGAGCCCGCCTCGACAGCCTGGGCCGGTTTCTGGCGGTGGCCGGCTGGGACGACGCCGCGACAATGGCCCGCCGCCTGCGCGACGACGCTCTCGGCGGTACTCAGGGACCGCAGTTGAAGGCGGGCCTGGAGCGGCTGTCCCGTCGGGTCGCGCGGTCGCGAACCCTGGGGTTGCTGACCCGCGGGCTGGGCGAGATGACCGCGGACGAGCCGATACCTGCTTCGGTAAGTAGTCGTGCACCGCGGCTTGAGGGAGACGTCGTGCACCGGTATCGACGCTGGTGCACCGACCTGACCGACATGGTCGCACGTCTCGATGACGGGTCACCGCTCGACGCGGCCACCCTCGAGCCACCAAGGAACCCCCTCGATGTGGGTGATGAACCGTCTGCGTCGCTGTTCGACGTACTCCCGCGGCTGCTCGACGGTGCCGAGCTCGGCTCAGCCCGGCTGATCGTCGCCAGCGTCGACCCCGACCTCGACCAGCGTCCCGCCCGGATACAGGCGAGCCATGGTCGCTAGCGCCCCGCTGTGGTCGGCTCTGCTCGTTCCTGTTGTTCTGCTGGGCTTCACAGTTGCTGCTCTCGCGGTGGACGCGATGCTGGCGGCCCGCGTCGCCGGTCGCCGGATGTCGGTGGCGGTGGCCCTGGGACCGTTGGCCGAGGTGCCGCGGCTGTTGGTGGGGCAGCGCCGCACCACCCGCGCCCCCGACGCGTTGTTGTGGCGGCTTGGTCTGCTGACCGTGCCCGTCGCCGGCGTGCTGGCCGCGGTGGTGATCCCGTTCGGTCATGTGACGGCGAGCCGAATGGACGTCGGCGTGGTCTGGTTCAACGCGATGGAGGTGCTGACCTGGGCGGGGTTGTGGATGGCCGGATGGGGCCCGAACTCGGCGCTGAGCATGGTCGGCGGCTACCGGTTCGTGGCCCAGGGGCTGGCCTACGAGCTGCCGCTGATGTTCGCGCTGATCGCGACCGCGACCGGGGCGCAGTCGTTGAGCGTCGCTGACATCGTCGCCGCCCAGACCCAGCTGTGGTTTGCGGCCTGGATGCCGGTGGCGTTCGTCGTCTACCTGGCCAGCGTCTACGCATTCAGCTTCCTCGGTCCGTTCGACTATCCGGCTGGCCGCGACCTCGCCGGAGGCGTCCTCGGCGAGCTGTCGGGAATCGACCGGCTGGTCGTCCGAGCGGGCCAGTGGCTGTTGCTGACCGCCGGAGCGGCGATGTCGGTCCCGCTGTTTCTCGGCGGGGGGAACGGGCCGCTGCTGCCGGCCTGGCTGTGGTCGACGGTTAAGACGCTGGCCGTCCTGGGGGTGCTGGTGTGGGGCAGACGTCGGCTGCCCACGATCCGGGCCGACCGCTACGTCGAGGCCGCCTGGGTGGTGCTGATCCCGCTGACCATCGCCCAGGTGTTCGTGCCGGCGCTGGTGGTCCTACGCCGTTAGGAGGAGGTTCGATGTCGACGGTCCTGTTTTGGGTGCTCGCGCCGCTGGCGGCCGCGAGTGGGTTCCTGGTGTTCCGGTTCAACTCGATGGCCCGGGCGACCATCTCGCTGCTGGTGTCGTTTCTGGCCACCGGGGGTCTGCTGATCCTGCTCGGGCTCGGCTACCTCGGTGTGGTGGTCATTTTGATGATGGTGATGGAGATGGTCATCATGGCGGTCTTCATGATCGCCTACATGATGAACCCGGCGGGTCTGATGCCGATGGCGATGTACCACAACAGGAGGTGGTCGTTGGTCATCGGCCTCGCCACGTTTGTGCTGTTGGCCGGCGGCATCGTAGTTGTCCCGTGGCCGCACCGGGCCGCAACACCGCCGAAGGATCCCACCTTCCAGCTCGGCACGGCCCTCATGGGCGCGCAAATGCTGACCATGATCACGTTGGGCTTCGCGCTGTTCGCGACGATGGTCGCCGCCGTCGTGCTGGCGACGCACCGGGGCCGCTACGACCGGTTCGGCGACGACCTGAAGCGGCGCCCGGCCGCCGACCCGGTTCGAGGAGGCGTCGAGCGATGACGTTGCAGCTATTCCTCCTGCTTGCCGCCGCGCTGTTCGCGATCGGCCTGTATGGCGCATTGTCCCAGCAGTCGATCGTGATGATCATGATGGGCCTTGAGCTGATGCTCAATGGCGTCACGGTTGCCGCTGGTGCGTTCTGGCACTACATCGCTCCCACCGGTTCGGGTCAGGTGATTGTCGTCGTCGTAGTGGTGGCGATGGCGGTGGAGATGGCGATGGGGTTCGCTGCCACCACCGCTATCTTCCGGGCCCGCGACGTGGACATGACCGACATGGCCGCGGACTTGAAACGGTGAGCCATCTGTCATGGCTGGCGTGGCTGCTGCTGGCCGTCCCGCTCGTCGGCGGCGCCGGACTGACCGTCGCGGGGAGGCGGGTGAACTCGCTGGCGCCGATCCTGGGCGTTGCCGCCGCTGCGGGTACGTGCGTCCTGGCAGTTGTGGCCGCCGGTGTGCGACCGGCCGCGTCGGCGCCGTTGCTCGACGGCATCCCGGCCGTGGTGCGGGTGGATGGCCTGTCGGCGGTGATGGTGGTGACGGTGGCAGCGGTGACGCTCGCGGTGCTGGTGTTCTCGGTCGGCGAGTTCGACCAGGATGAGAACCGGGGCCGGTTCTTCGGGCTGATGCTGCTGTTCGCCGGCGCGATGCTCGTCACGGTGACGTCGACGGGCCTGGCGTTGCTGTTGATGGGCTGGGAGGTGATGGGCGCTACCAGCTACGCGCTGATCGCCTACTGGTGGCATGAGCCGCGCCGGGTGGCCGCGGCCAACACGGCGTTCCTCACCACGCGGGCGGCCGACTTGGGGCTGTACGCCGCTGCGGGCGCGGCCTTGGCGGGCGGGGTCACTGGCCTGGACCTCGCCGACCTGCCGAAGGCGTCGGCGCCGTGGCTGGCCGTCGCCACTGTCGGGATCGTGCTGGCCGCGTTCGGCAAGTCCGGGCAGCTGCCGTTGTCGTTCTGGCTCTCGCGGGCGATGGAGGGTCCAAGCCCGGTTTCGGCACTGCTGCACTCGGCGACCATGGTGGCCGCCGGTGCCTATTTGCTGCTGCGGGTCCACCCCTTGCTGGGTGCGTCGGGGTGGGGTGAGCCGACGGTGGCCTGGTTGGGAGCGGTCACGGCGCTCGTGATGGGGTTGGTCGCAGTCGCGCAGACCGACCTGAAACAGTTGCTGGCCGCCTCGACCTGCGCACAGATCGGCTTCATAATCCTGGCTGCAGGGGCGGGCGGAGTCAGCGGCGGGACGATGCAGCTGGTGGCCCACGCAGCCACGAAAAGCTTGCTGTTCCTCGCCGCCGGCGCCTGGTTGACCGCGCTGGGAACCAAACAGCTCCCAGCGTTGCGCGGCGCGGCCCGGCGATATCCGATCGCGGGGGTGACGTTCACCGTCGGCATCGTCTCGCTGGCTGGGCTGCCCCCGGCGTCGCTGTGGGTGACCAAGGATGAGCTGTTGGCCGCAGCGCTTGACCGCAGTCCCGGGCTGTATGCCGTGGGGCTGGCCGCCGCCGTGGTCTCCGCCGTCTACAGCGTCAAGGCGGTCTGGTACGTCTGGCAGCCGGAGGAGGCCAACGCGGTAGCCGGTTTCGACACCGAACGAGTCGGCACGCGGGAGATTTCCCACACCATGCGCCCGCCGCTGCTGGCCCTGTCGCTGTTGGCCGCCACGTTGGGCCTTCTCGCCGTACCGGCGGTCGCCGAGCCGCTGCGTCGGGCGCTGGGGGTTGCGGGGGAGCCGTCGCCGCACTGGTGGGAGCTGGCGTTGTCTGCGGGGCTGGCTCTCGCCGGAAGCGGGCTGACCTGGCGGTGGGGTGCAAGGCCGGTACCGGTCGCAGCGCCAGTGAAGGGCCTGCTACACCGTTGGCTCGACCTCGAGCGGGCGGCTCATCTGCTTGTGGTGAGGCCGACTCTCGCCATGGCCTCCGCGTCGGCCGCCTTCGACGACCGGGTCCTCGATCGCGGTGTGCACGCCATCGCCCGCAGCAGCGTGGCGCTGGCGCGGATGACGGCCCGCCTCGACGACGGCGGGGTCGACCAGGCAGTGGCCGCGGTTGCCGCCGGGACTAGGTGGCTCGGGCAGCAGGCCAGGCTGCTGCAGACGGGGCAGCTGCACACCTACTACGCCCAGGCGGCCGTCTTGTTCGCCATGCTCGCTCTCGTTCTCGTGGTCGTGAGGTAGCCGAGATGTTGACCGCCATCGTCTTCATGCCCGCCGTCGCGGCGATCGTGCTGCTCGTCGCCCCAGCGCGGACACCGCGAACAGCGTTCGTGTGGAGCTGGATCTTGGTCAGCGTCGTCGAGCTGCTGCTGGTCGTGATCGTCTGGGTTGGCTATCGGCCCCGCGGCGGGTTCGGCTGGACCGAGAACGTCGCCTGGATCCCGACAGCTGGGGTCGGCTACCGCGTCGGCGTCGACGGATTGTCGTTGCCGCTGGTGGCTTTGACTGCTGTGCTCTTCGTCGCGGTCGCGATCTACTCGCTGCGTGAGACCCGCCGGGTCAAGAGCTACGTCTGCCTGTTCCTGTTCCTGCAGGCCGTCTGCCTCGGCCTGTTCGTCGCGCTCGACCTGATCTTGTTCTTCGTCTTCTTCGACCTGTCCATCGTAGCGATGTTCTTCCTGATCGCCGGCTGGGGCCACGAAGCGGCTCGCGCCGCCGCGACGAAGTTCTTCCTCTACACCTTCCTCGGCTCGCTCGCCTTGCTGCTGGGGTTCATCGGCCTCTACCTGGCGGCCAGCCCGCACACCTTCGACATGGTTGTCCTGACCCGCACCGACCCGCTCGCCGGTCGCGGCGCCTACGCCGGCCTGGTGCTGTTCGCGCTCGCACTCGGGCTGGCCGTCAAGACTCCGACGGTCCCGTTCCATACCTGGCTGCCCCCCGCGCATACGGAGGCCCCCGCAGCCGGCTCAGCAATCCTGGCGGGGGTGCTGCTGAAGATGGGCACCTACGGTTTCGTCCGGATCGCGATGCCGATGCTGCCCGACACCTGGCGCCGGTACGCGGTCGTGTTCATCATCGTCGGCGTCATCTCAGTGATCTACGGGGCATTGGTCGCGCTGGCACAGACCAGCTTCAAACGCATGATCGCCTACACCAGCGTCAACCACATGGGCTACATCCTGCTCGCCGTCGGCGCGGCCGGCGCCCTCAGCGGCACCGACACGCAAGCCCGTAGCCTCGCCGTCACCGGCGCGGTAACGCAGATGGTTAGCCACGGACTGCTCACCGGGGCCCTGTTCCTGCTGTCCGGTGCTCTGTACGACCGCGGCCACACCTACGAGATGGCCGACTACTCCGGGCTGGCCGCCCGCACACCCGTCTTCGCCGGACTAACCGCCGTGGCCGCCTTCGGAAGCCTGGGGCTGCCCGGGTTCTCCGGGTTCATCGCCGAGTTCCAGATCTTCACCGGCAGCCTGGCCTCTGCCACCGTCGCGACTATCGTCGCCGTTGTCGGGATCCTGCTGACCGCAGCGGTGTTCTTGTGCGCCCTGCAACGGATCTTCCTGGGCCCGCTTCGCCTGCCAGACGCCCCGGGATCGGCGCGTGCATTCCCCGACCTCCGGGCCAGCGAGACGGCAGCTGTGGTTCCGCTGCTGGTGTTTGCCGTGGCGATCGGCGTTGCCCCGCGGTTGCTGCTCGACGTCATCGAACCCACTGCACGCATCTTGACCCAGCTGGTAGCCCGGTGAACGAACGCCTCGGCCCGCTCATCCCCGAGATCGTCCTCGCGGCCAGTGCCGTGATCGGGCTCCTCGCCGGCGGATGGTTGCCCCGCCAGCGCCAATCGGTGATCCGCCTGATGGCCACGACAGCATGCAGTGCCGGGCTGGTCGCGACCGCCGTCGCGATGACCCAGCCCGCCACCGTAGACTTCGGCACCAGCTACGCCGTCGACGTCGCCACCAACGCCGTGCGGATCGTCGTGCTCGTCGCCACGTTGCTGGTGATCTGCCTGTCTGTGGACACCATTGACGGCCATCCACGCGAGACCGAGTTCTACGTGCTGCTCCAGCTCGCCGCGCTCGGAACCATCATGCTCGCGGGCGCCAACGACCTCCTCCTGGCCTTCGCCGGCTACCTGCTGGCCTCCGTCCCTGGTTACGCACTGGCAGGCTTCCGCAAGGACGCCTCGGGCACCGAGGCGGCCTTGAAGTACTACCTGGTGGGCGCCTTGCTCGGCGTGTTCATGCTCACCGGGATCACCCTGCTCTACGGCGTCGGCCGCAGCACGAGCTACCCGCACCTGCACGCCTCGCTCGGGTCCGCCCCCCACGGCGTCGTCGCCGTCGGCGTCATCGCAGTGGTCGCCGGTCTGCTGTTCAAGATCGGGGGAGTACCGGCGCACTTCTGGGTTCCCGACGTCACCGAAGGCAGCAGCACTGCCGTGGCGGCGTTCGTCACCACCGTCCCGAAGATCGGAGGTCTCGCTGCACTGCTGCGCCTGCTCATGGTCGCGATCTCCCCGGCCGCGGTCGACTGGCCGATGCTGGTCGCGATCCTGGCAGCCGCCTCCATGACGCTCGGCAATCTCGCCGCGTTCTTCCAGTCCTCAGTCAAACGCCTCCTCGCCTACTCCACCATCAGCCAGGTCGGCTACCTCTTGATGGCCGTCGCGGTCGCGTCCAGCAGCGACCTCGCCGTTGCCTCGTTGTTGTTCTACTTCGCCGCGTATGCGATCACCAACCTGGGCGCTTTCGCCGTGGTGGCCGAACTCCCGCACGCGGCCACCCTTGCCGACTATCGCGGTCTGGCACGCCGGCAGCCGGGCCTGGCCACGGTCCTCGTGGTCTGTCTGCTCGGTCTGGTCGGAACCCCGCCGACGGGAGTGTTCCTCGGCAAGCTGGAGATTTTCACCGCCACCATCGACGGCGGCTACGCATGGCTCGCGATCCTCGCCGTCGCGAACACCATTGCCAGCCTGTTCTACTATCTGCGCTGGTTGGCGCCGGTGTTCCTGTACAGCCCGGCCGACCACCGGGTCGCGGTGCTCCGCCCCGCCGGCCGCTGGTCCGCCCTCGCGGCCTACGTCGCGGGCACCGCCTCGGTTGCGCTTGGCATCGCGGGCGGTGTGATCCTGCCCCTCGCGGCGGGGACGTTACTGCGATAGGTGTCAGACCGCGCCGGCCTCTCGCGAGGCCGACGTCGCATGTATGCGTAGGCTCGGCAAGCTTTTGGCCGTTCAGGCCCAGCGACGTGGGCCGCTAGCGGCGCAGCGTTCCAGCGAACCAGTGATTGGTCCACAACGGGTCAACCTTCACCGGAGTGCCGGTCCTCGAGGCGTGCAGGATGAGGCGCCGCCCATCTTTCCATCGCCCGGTGAAGAGTCCCATGTGGTAGACGTGGCCCCCGCTGGCGAAGAACATGAAGTCCCCGGCCTTGATGTTGCTTCGATCCTTGAGCCTGCGCGCAAAGTGGGACTGCTGGTCGGCCGTTCGGGGAAGTCTCAAGCCTGCCTTGGCGTAGGAGAACTGAGTCAGCCCTGAGCAGTCGAAGCTGTTGGGACCGTCAGCGCCGTACTGGTAGGGGTCCCCCTTCTGCTTGCGTGCCACTTCCAGGGCGTGGATCACCTTGTGTTCCCGCTTGGACTTGGCGGCAAAGGCGCTGTCGGTGGCGGTCAGCGTCAGCAGGCCGGCGACGGTGAGGCAGAGGAGGGTTGGCAGCGCAATCAGGCGCCGCCACACAGGTGTGGCAGACATGCGAGTCTCCTTCTCGGCGCCTGTGAGGTTAGCTGTCGGGTTCGGGCGAGAAGGTGCCCTGCCGCTGGTGCGACTTCACCCCAAGCGGCTCTGTGACGATCACGTGATCGTCACAGCGCCGCGATGTATGGGTTCCCCACTCCTGCCCTACGAGATGTTCCGTGATAGAGGGTGTCAGAGGCTCGGGCGCGGGCGGGCAAGATTCGGCGTCCCACGCTCGGCTGTGCAATTAGGCACGCCAGCATAGACACAAAGACGGGCCCGCGCCACAGCTTCGCCGTCGCTTTGTGCGCACTGCAGCAGGCCCCGCCACCGACACCGATTGTCGGTCTACACGCGTCCGCTAGGACCACAGTCTCGGCCGGCAGCGCGCAGACGAGGACCCTTGTCGACCGTCGGTGACTTCGTGCGACGGGCAGCACCGAGGCGGCTGCTTGGCTCGACCAGGGGCACCTCTTCGAGAGGCTCGCACCCAAGGTAGTCACCAGCAACCGAGACGCCCGCCGAATCATCCCCTTGGGTACGGACGATTCCCTACTAGCATCGATAGTAGTCGCGGGATCTGTTCCAATTTGCGGACTTGCGGCAAACCCGTCGAGGAGAAGTCAACCAGCCGCCATCGTCAGGGGAAGAACCGCATCCCCGGACTTCCTGGCGGGTACGTATGACCATCTGCCCTACGCGACACCCGCCCCTGTCATCGTCGAGGAGAGCCGGAAATGCCACCATCTCCACTCCCATCGTCTTCGGACGAAGGTCAGCCACTGCGTCTGGATCGTCGGGGGTTCTTGATGCTCGGGGTAGCCGGTGCGGTGGTCGTGGGCGGTGGCGCTGCAGGTGTCCGTCTGTTGGGACAAGACGCGGCCCAGACGCGGCCCCCAGTCGTGGGGCCCCATGCACCCATTGTGAAGGCGACGGAAGCGGCGCGGTACAAGTCTGGCCGGGTTGTGCGGCAGACGCTGCGTGCCTCCCCGACCACCGTCGACCTTGGCGGAAAGACGCTGCAGACCTGGGCCTTCAATGGCAGCGTGCCTGGCCCGCAGATCAGAGTTCGCCCCGGCGACGAACTGCGGGTCCATCTGGTCAACGACCTGCCGGAAACGACGACCGTGCACTGGCACGGGCTCGGGCTCCGCAACGACATGGATGGTGTGCCCGACGTGACGATGAAGGCCGTGCCCGCCGGAGGGAACTTTGACTACTCCTTCGTCGTCCCGCACAGCGGGACGTACTGGTACCACCCCCACGTCGGCGTGCAGCTGGACATGGGTCTGCAGGGGGCCCTGATCGTCGACGACCCGGCTGACCGTGGGGACTATGACGTCGAAGCCGTCTTGATACTCGATGACTGGACCGACGGGCTCGGGGACTCTCCGAGCGCTGTGCTGGATCGCCTTAGTGCCGAAGGCATGGACATGGCTGCTGGCATGAACATGGGCGACATGGGCGACATGACCTCCGACAGGCAGCCGCTGGGCAAGGACACCGGCGATGTCGCCTATCCGACGCACGTGATCAACGGCCGGCTCCCCCAGTCTCCGGTCACAGTTCACGCGTTACCAGGCCAGCGCATCAGATTTCGGCTCATCAACGCCGGTTCCGACACCGCCTACCGCTTCGCAATCGGTGGCCACCGCATGCTAGTTACGCACGCGGACGGGTACGCCGTCCAACCCGTCGAGGTCGACGCCTTGATCCTCGGCATGGGCGAGCGTTACGACGTCGAGGTCACCGCCGCCGACGGCGCATTCGCAATCGTGGCGGCACCAGAGGGGAAGCCCGATCCCGCCGGCGCGGCCGTCCTTCGGACCGGTGCCGGACTCACGCCCCCCTCGGACGCGCGCCCCGTGGAGCTGTCCAAGCGACTGCTGGCGTATGACGACCTGGAGCCGGTGGAGGAGGCGGCGCTGCGGCCACGAACACCAGACCGTGAGCTGGAACTCTCCATGGCCATGGTCGACGGCGGCCGACAGTGGTACCTCAACGGTGCCGCGTACGGCGACAACGACCCTCTGCTGATGAGGGCAGGCGAGCGGGTGCGCCTCACCATGCGCAACGAGACCATGATGTTCCACCCCATGCACCTGCACGGGCACACGTTCGCCGTGGTCAGAGGGTCACAACGAGGCGTTCGCAAGGACACCGTCAACGTCCTACCTATGCAGTCCCTCGCAGTCGACCTGCAGGCAGACAATCCCGGCTCCTGGCTGTTGCACTGCCACAACCTCTACCACCAGGAACTTGGCATGGCGTCCGTCCTCGCGTACTTGGCTTGAGTTCAGGAGGGAGGACGAGAGACTGGTGGTCCTATGGTTTCAGGGGCGCGCTGATCGGGCGTCGAGCAGGATCGCACCAGCAATTGCCAGGACGCCGGCAGTGGGGTAACCCACAAGCAGGTCTTGCCAGCCCATCGAGATGGGCAATGGTCGCCAGCCGGAATGGGCGACCACGTGCTGTATGGCGATCAGGAGCGCAAGGCCGAACAAGGTCCACGAGGTGATGCGACGCCACGTCCAGCTGCTGAGTTGCCGATCGATGTCGCGCTGGATTCGCGCCCTCTCCTGTTCTGCTTGAGTCATCGCTGCGCGCCTGCCGCGAAGGACTCGCCTTCTTGCCGCTTCCCTGCGTGCCTTCTTCTCACTGCTGGATGACACGTACGCCAACCTCCTCGGTTCGAATCGCTGACGTTGCCTGTCCGCACCAGCCCTGCCGGCTGTCCACTCAAAGGTGCGCAGCGCCTCAACCCAGGCGACAGGATTGAGACCGAGCAGGATCAACGCGCTGAGGCCACCCGCAGCAGCGAGCAACCCGCCGAGTGTCAATCCCTGGGCCGCAAGCCAATGCGACACCAGAGACGCCGCGGTACCGGCAGTTCAGACAGGCGTAGCGCTCCATGTGTGCAGGGCGTCATCTGGCTAGCCCAGTCTACTATATAGATTAGTAGTACGGCTTGATGGCTGCCGTCAAGAGTTTTCGATGATTTCCCAATACCATGCCCGTGCGGCTCACTACCTTCACCCAGCGGATGCACCAGGCGATTCTCTAGTTCGCGGGCGGCCGCCATGAGTACCAAACGCGAAGCCCGGGTGGTGTCATAACCCGATCTAGGAACCGGCGACGTCGTGTGAGCCCGTCAGCTGACGGTGATGTGGGTGTCCATGCCCATCTGTTTGTGCCCGTCGACTGGGCAGTACAACTCGTACGTCCCTTTCTGCAAGGTCACGGACAGTGTTGCGGACTGGCTGGGCGCCAAGGTCTTGGTGGACTGCTCTTCGATGCCCGGGCCTTCGATCGTTAACGCGTGTGTCGCCTGACCCTTGTCGTCTGCGACGAAGTTGTACGCGCCTGCTCTGAAGGTGCTGCTGTTGAGCGAGATCTTGTACTCTGTCTCGCTGACCGTGACGCTAGTGCCGCCGGCTGCCGCGCTGCTGCTCGCGCCGGCCGAGGACGCAGGATTTGGCTGAGTAGTAGCGCCTCCCGAAGAGCTGTAGCTACCGCCTCCGCCACATCCGGCAACGGTTACTGTTACGGCAACGGCACCCAGAAGCAGGCCGGCCGGCCGGGGGAATCGATGGTTGAGCAACGACTCCGAGCACGCACCAGGCATAAGATTCACCCTTCGTGATGGGACACCTACAGGCTAACGCTGGCTGCCGAGCGAGGCGATAGCACTTTGGTACTAAGACCTGTGCTTACGGTTGGAAGCTGGCTGCAGGTCGAACGTCGAGCGCCTCGGGCAGAGCGAGCGCCAACCTGCACGAGGGTGGTGAACCGGCTGAAAGGTCGCAGCGACGAGTGTTCGACACCGGCGTCACACACGTCGCGATCGACCCAGATGTGGAGTAAGCAGCAGCGCGGCGCCCCCGGCACCCTGGCACTGCTCCTGAAACCACCGGGCAGCAACAGCAACCTCAAACCGGTTTGTCGGACAAAGTTGCCACTGGGCCTGAGATTGACAGCGTCGCGTCGCGGCGGCAACACCGCCAGCGGATCACCGGCGCCTCAGCGTGGGTCGTCACCCACCGCGGCTACGACCGGGACCGGCGGTGCACATCTTTCACGTCCACTCAAGACGGACGGCGCCACACGGCACTTGTGCAACGACGCTTACACGAATGACGTGTCGGCGGCTAGACAACCGAATGGGGTGCTCAAGTCGTTTATACATAGACGCCGCTTTGGCCGAGGAGGTTTCGTGGGCGATCGGGTGGACTTCGATGAGTTCGTGGCCGCGAGGTCAGTTCCACTGCTGAGGGCCGCCTGGATGCTGACCGGGGACTGGCAGTTGGCTGAGGACCTTCTACAGACGGTGCTCACCAAGTGCTTCTTGAGGTGGCGGCGCATTGGCGGTGGCGAGGAGGCGTATGTCCGACGTGCGCTGTTCACCACCTACGTGACTTGGTGGCGGAGGCGTTGGAGCGGCGAGTACCCCGCCAACGCGGTAGACGAGGCCCCCAGCTCGGACGACTCATACGCAGACGTAGACGTGCGCCGGGCGCTGGTCGCGGCGCTCGCGAAACTCCCACGTCGGCAGCGGGCAGTGGTGGTGCTGCGTTACTACTGCGACTCGTCGGTGGTTGAGACCGCACAGATCATGGGTTGCTCGGTCGGAACGGTGAAGAGCCAGGCCGCGAAGGCGCTAGCGACTCTGCGCAGTTCGGACCTCGCTGAGGCGATAAATGAAGGGACAACATCATGAGAAGCCTGACCGAGGAAGAGTTGTCTGATGTGCTACATCGGCTCGCCCCCGCCACTTGCCCGGGGCCGGACCGAGCTGCGCTGGTCCGACACAGAGCGGGCCAGATACAACGTCGTCGGCTGGCCGTTGGGTTCACGCTGTTGGCGGCTCTCGCCGTGACTGTTCCGACCCTGCTATCCCCGAGTGGAAACAATTCTCCGACGGTGGCCGATGGCGGACCATCAAAGATCGTTGGCCCCAGTACAACGAGTGGACGGAACTGTGCTACGGCGGTCTGCGATCCCAAGACGATTCTGGCCAAGCTGCGCAGACCACTCCAACTCCCCGCCTTGAAGGCGGGACAAACCTGCCCGGTCAGCGCTCTGCGGCGGTTCACAGGAGGCGGCGGATTCTCCGGCCCATTCTCCGCAGTCGGCCCCGGCCCCATGTACTTCACAGGCGATGGCACGGTTACTTTCGCCCCCGGGCTGCCGAACGACTCTGGCTACGCGGCTAGCGGCTTGGCCGCGGAGAAAGTCGTCTGGGTCATCGACGCCAAGTACGGTGGACCACTGCTCATTCGGGGAGCACAGATCGATGGGCATCACCGGCTGCAGTTCGACCGATACATCGGTGCGGTCGGCTACTCGAGTGGGGCGGGTTCTGGGCCGTACCCGGAACTGGCCTACCTGCAGCAAGATGACTCGGCTCAAACTGGTGCCGGTATTCATACCTATCCCAGTGTAATCCGTGGAAAGGCCCCGGGCTGCTATGCCCTGCAGATCGACGGCGTCAACTTCTCCGAGATCCTCGTGTTCAAAGCAAAGAGCCCCAACAAGTGAAGTCCCCGCATACCGACCAGCACGGTCACCCATCCTTTCCGGCCAAACAGGGCAGTGACGAGCCGCATGGAAAGTGATCGGTGAGTTGGATGCCAGTGGATGTAAGAACATGCATACGGCCACCTGCGAAAGCCGCAGTTCAGATGAGTACGCATTGGTAAAGGTAGACGGAGCTCGCTCGTCGGCCGCCTTGGCTACCGCCGTCACCCGGCACCCTGGTCGGGGTCAAAGCGTCGACTTCGAGACCGTGCGCCGCGATATCGCGGTTGCTCATCAGGAGCTGCTTAGTTGCCGGGCCCTGGCACGGAGAAGTCGCAGCCCGTTGCGGCCGCCGACAACGACGGTGTACCCTCGGTGGCCGGCCACGCCAAGCGGTAGCATGATGTCGGCAATGACGAGGCAGGCTATGACGGTGGCGGCGAAGGCGAGGTTTGCCTTGACGACTCGATGAGCACGTCTGGACAGCACGATCACCGTGCGAAGGGTTGCTAGATCGTCACTGACGAGTATGGCGTGGGAGGTTTCCAGGGCTAGGTCTGAGCCGTTGCCTCCCATCCTGATGCCGAGGTTGGCTGCGGCCATGGCTAGTTCGAAATTGACCTCAGCTAGGCAGGCGGCAGCACCCGGCGGAGCCGGGTTCTCCTCGGTCGGGGTCAGGCTGCGGGTTCGACGGTGACGGTGTAGCCGAGTGCTTGAAGCTGGCGGATGTGGTTGCGCTTCTTGGCCTCGGTATTGACTGAGCGAGTGTAGTGATCGGGACCGAGGTCGACGTAGCGGGCTTCGGGGTCGGCCAACAGGTGCCAGATGATGATCAGCATCGAGCGTCCCACCGCGACCTGGGCTCGCTTCTTCCCGCGGCGTCGCGCGATCCTTCGGTAGCGCTCGCCGAGGAAGGTGTCGGTGCGTCCGGCGGTGACCGCGGCCTCGCCGAGGATCCGCGCCAGGTACCGGTTGCCGTGCCCGGTCGACCCGCGGCCCTTGGTCTTGCCGGCCGAGGACTTGATGCCGGGAGCGAACCTCGCCCACGAGCACAGGTGCCCGGCAGTCGGGAACCGGCTCATGTCGACCCCGACCTCGGCGATGATCACGGCGGCTGCGGTGGGACCGATCCCGGGAATCTCATCGAGGCGTTCCACCGCGTCAACGAAAGGGACCAGGTGCGCCTCGATCCGCTGGTCGAGCAGGTCGATATCAGCATCGATCCCGTCGACCCTGCCCAACATCTGCCGGAGCAGCAGCGCGTGGTGCTCGGTGAAGAACCCGGTGAAGGCCTCCCTGAGGTCCGCGATCTTGACGCGCATCCGGGTGCGGGCCATCTCCGCGAGCCGTACCGGGTCACGCTCACCGGCGACCATGGCATCCATCATCGACCTGCCCGAAGCGCCGAAGATGTCGCTCGCGACGACCGAGAGCTTGATGCAGGCATCCTCCAAGAGCTTCTCGACCCGGTTCTTCTCCGCACCCCGGGCCGCGACCAGACTCATCCGATACCGAGTCAAGTCCCGCAACTGCCGGATCTCGGCCGGCGGCACGAAACTGGGCCGCAGCATCTGCCGCTCAGCGAGCTTGCACAACCACACCGCGTCCAACACATCGGTCTTCGGCCGGCCGGGTAGATGCTTGACGTCGCGGGCGTTGACCAGCCACGGCTGCAGCCCGCGAGCCTCCAGGAGGTAGAACACCGGCTTCCAGTAGTCGCTAGTCGCCTCCATCACCACCCGCTCGATGCGCAGGTCGACCAACCTGTTGGCCAGCTCGGTCACCGCCCTGGTCATCGTCGTATGCGTGCTGACTTCCTGCACCCGACGTGAGCCGGGCGACTCGCCCTTGCCGGGCAACCGCACACAGCACACCAACTCCGCCTTGCCGAGATCCAGCGCCGCGACCCGCTCGATGATCTGCTCATCATCGACGGACTCGGCGAACATCGCTGTTCATCTCCCACCTCGACACCACAAGGAACCAGACCATCCGGAACCGGGTGTGCGACCGGCTGGAAGGGGCCATCGGGACAAGGAGAAGCGAATCTAGTTCTCGTGCTCACCAACGATGGCGTCAACACTGAAGAGCCCAACACGTGACCCCCGCGCCCTGCTAGGGCACGGCCTCAACGAACCATAGGAACAACGACGTCAACCCAACCGGCCGCACCCCGCCAATTTCACTCCGGAACGGAGCGTCTGCCAAGACACCCTTGCTAGGGCGTCGTTGACGCCGTCGCCGGCCAGCAGCACCTTGTGGCCGCAGGCCGGCCCGGACATCGCTGATCCCCACCTCGCTGGCGAGGTGTTCGGCTGCACCAGCGGTGTCACCGGTGACCAGGACAGGAGTCGCTCCGGTTAGCTGCTCTAATGCCGCCACGGTCGCTCGAGCGCCGGAGGCGGAGCTTGTCGGCCAGCGCCACACTCCGATCGGAGTGTCGTTGCGCAGGATGACCACGGCCCTCCGACTGGCCGCCTCTAGACGGGTGACGACTGCCGCGATCTCGGTCAAGAATGGTCCGGCGGCGCCGCCTTGCAGGGCAGGGGAGCCGGCTCGGATCAGTTGCCCCTCGACCAATGCGCCAAACGGCGTCCCGGCGTTGAGGGGAAGCCCGTGCAGTGCGGGACGCTCAGCCCACGCTCGTGCGCTGCGGCTACCACTGCGGCGGCGACTGGGTGTTGATTCGATCGTTCGCGCTGCGGCAAGGCTCAACAACCGTTCAGAGTCGAGCCCGGAGTCCTTGAGTGGTTCTACATCGGCAACGCGAGGAACGCCTTGTGTGAGGGTTCCAGCTCGGCTTGCCGAAGGTGAACGGAGTGGACGCCGCATCATCCACGCGCTGTACGACAACCACGTCGCTCGGCTCCTGGACGAGGCGATCTATCACGCCGAACACCTACGCTTGGGCGCACTCGACTGATCCACCAGGCTGAGGCGAGCAGTCGAGACTGTGGCGCAACCCTTGTCCGGCCGGTGATGTAGACACAGACTCTGCTGGCTGGGCGCGTCGACGACGCGGGATACCGGCCAGAAATACTCTACGATGCTGGGTAGTCGTGCGTCGGAGTGATCCGCCAGCACACGTGGTCGAGGCGCCGGTGCAAGTTGCCTGTTGGAGATGGCTCCGTGGGCCAGTTCGCGTCGGGTTGGATGCTGAGTGTCGTTGAGTAGTCGACCTAGGAGAGCCAGTGCGGGTCTTCGGAGACCTTGAGGCAGCGGTGATGAACCTGCTCTGGACTCAGTCGCGCCCGATGTCGGTGAGAGAGGTGCGCGATGCGCTCGCGGACCGGCGCGAATGGGCCTACACCACGGTGATGACCGTCATGGACAACCTGCACACCAAGCAATGGTTGTGCCGATCCTTGCAGGGTCGCGCCTACCTGTACGAACCTGTTGCCGGCCGCGAGGCCTACGTAGCGGAGCTCATGGGTGATGCCTTGCAGGCAAGCAGCGACAGAACTACTGCCTTCGCGCACTTCGTGAGCGCGATGAACCCCACAGACACGGCTGCCCTTCGGCAGGCCCTCGCGCACCTGGATGAGGGATCTGACGTGTCTGATGATTGACAGCCTGCTCTTGACGCTCTATGCCGTGGCAGTTGCGACCGGTGGAGCGAGGCTGCTGGCCGTACAGCCATGGCTCAATCGGATTCCGCGTATCGCGATCGCCGTCTGGCTGGCTGCCGTGTGTTCAGCGCTTTCGGCGGCGGCCTTGGCTTCGGTGCTCCTCGCGCTGGACAGTTTCTCCGTCCGTCATACGCTTGCCGATCTCATCAGGAAGTGCGTGATGAGCCTCCACCAGCACTACTCAGATGTCTCAGCTTCGGCGCTGCTCGGCATCGGACTGCTCGTCGCGGCGACCGGTTGGCTAGGTTTTCACACGCTGCTTCACATCGTGAGGACCAGAAAGCTGCGAACGCGTCAGCGGGAGATTCTGAGGCTGCTCAGCGGTCACCCGGCGAACGGTGTCGTCACCGTGGTCGATCACCCATCGAGCAGTGTGTACTGCCTCCCCGGTGAGGGTGGCCGCATCGTCATCACTACAACGGCTGTTCGTGCTTTGACTCCGGCACAGTTGGGAGTGGTCATCGCGCATGAGCAAGCGCATCTTGATGGTAGGCATCATCTCCTGACCGGGTTCGCCGGCTGCCTGGCGGCGGCCCTCCCCCGGATACCGTTGATGCGACGGGCCGGCGAGTCGATTGACTTCCTGGTCGAGCGTGCAGCGGATGAGCGAGCCTGCAGACGGTTCTCTAGAGACACCCTGGCCGCCGCGATGCTGGCTGTCGGGGGCGCAGCAGTTCCCGGTGCGGCTCTCGGCGTTGGCGGCCATTCGGTCATTCAGCGCGCAAGTCTGCTCATAGCGGGTCGCGCCCGGAGCCGGCGGCAGGCGGGCCTTGGTCTGATGTTGGCGGCAAGTCTGCTCGCCGCCCCGGTGGCTTTGGTGGCCACCCCGGCGGTGGGGTTCGACTGGCACAATCACTGCCTCATCACTCCCCGGACCTGACCGCGCGACTGAGTCGTGGCGCCGTAGACGATGTCGCGTCGGGGGCGTCGGCACTCAAGCATGCAAGCGTAGGGAGGCCTACATCAGAACCCCGCCTAGTCAACTCAGGTGGCTGCGAGACAGGTATGCCGCGTGGTCCGGGGAAGTCGACTGGGCCCTATTGCGCGGTCACGCGACCGGCGGTCTCGGTGGCTCGGTGAGTTGTTCGGACCGGAGGGCGAAGGCCACCTCGGCGATATGCGCGGTCGGGTCCCCGCCGCCGACCCGGTCTAGGGCCGCGGCCTCGACAACCGTGTGGCCGTCCGCTTCCCGTACGCGCACCCAGGTTCTGCGCGGCCGGATGAACAGTGAGAAGAGCAACCCTGCGATGGCGGCCAGCACCCCGACCAGGGGGATGACTTTGCCCGGCTGCTGGCTGACTTGAAGCTGGACCCACGGCTTGAGACCGTTGAAGGTGATCGAGCCCGCGGCACCTGGCAGGCGAATCGTCTGACCCACAGGCAGGACGAGAACTCGGGCCTGACCACTGGGCGACTTGAAGGGGGAGAGTTTTGTCTTGTCGAGGACGTATATCGACTGTGGGAGACCGGTGTTGAGCCCGAGATCGCCGCTGTAGGCAGTCAGGACAAGGAGGGGGTTGTTGGCGTCGGGAAACGTCGAGTACGGCTGACCTTGGGGGGTCGTGGCGGCGGTGGGGAAGAAGTAGCCTTCGAAACCGAGCTGTGTGGGTTGGGCGTCCGGCGCCTTGATCACCCCGAAGGAGGTGAGTGAGCTGTCTTGGGGCAGGAAGATCACCGGTCCGGAGAAGGCAACCTTGCCTTGGCCGTCGCGGACGGTGACGTCGGGGGCGTAGCCGTGCCCGACCAGGAAGACAGAGGTGCCGTCTACCTGAAGCGGATGGTTGACGCGCAGGTCGTAGTTGTAGGGCGCGTCGCCGGGCTTGTCTGTGACGGACAGGTCGGCGTTGAAGTACAGGGGGGTACCGCGGCCCTCCCCGGACGGCTCGTACGCCACCTTGAAGTCTCTGACCGCGAACGAGAACGGCGCAAGGTTCGCGGCGTCGAACCTTGCGCCTGGTGTGAATTGGTCGTACTGCGGCACCGTATTGGAGAAGCCGCCGCCGGAGACAATCGCAGTTGAGCCCTTGAAGCCGAAGATGCTCGTCACGGCGAAGCCGACCAGCACGACAACGACCGCACAGTGGAAGAGCAGATTGCCGGCTTCGCGCAGATACCCCTTCTCGGCGCTGACGACCGTCCCGTCGGTCGTCTCGTAGACTTCGATCCGTCGACGCTGACTCTTCAGCAGCTCGCGAGCCCGGGTGACCTCCGTCGCCAGGGGCGCGTTGCTGAGCCAGGTCTCGTATGCCGTCAGCCGGCTCAGGTTGCGCGGTGCCCTAGGTGGCCGGGCGCGTACCGCGGTCGCGTATGCGCGGATCCGCGGCATGATGCAGCCGAGCAAAGAGATCATCAACAACAGGTAGATCGCGCTGAACCACACCGAACTGTAGACGTTGAACATGCCGATCCGGTCGAACAGCGGTGTGAGCGCGGGGTGTCGGTTCTGGAAGGCCGTGACGGCTGACGGGTCGACTCGCTGTTGCGGGATCAGCGACCCAGGCATCGCGGCGACCGCCAGCAAGAACAGCAGAATCAACGCTGTGCGCATCGACGTGAGCTGACGCCAGACCCATCGACCGAACTCGCGCGGCCGTAGCGCCGGAGCTGTGCTGGTGGGAGGCCGATTCCACGACGACCTACCCTCGGTCGGCTCGCGGACGGCTGTCTCGGCGGGCGGTTTCACCGCCCACACTCCATGAACGCCGGTGGTGGTGCCGGCACACGTCTGGTGTTCATAGCGGCGGCTGCCAGGTCGTGACGAGTGGACGGAGTTCGTTGATGACGCTGGTCCAGACGCCAGTTGCCTCGAGCAGACCCACGAGCACCAAGAGCATCCCACCGACGCGCATGACGATGCGGGCATGGCGGCGAGCGAGAGCGAAGACTGTGAACGCCTTCTCGACGCCGACGGCCGCGAGCAGGAAGGGGATGCCCAGACCGAGGCTGTAAGCGAACGACAGGGCTGCGCCTCGACCCGCACCGCCGGTGCTGGTGGACAGCGCAAGAACCGCGGCAAGGGTGGGTCCGATGCATGGGGTCCAGCCGATGCCGAACAGCACACCGAGGAGCGGTGCACTTGCGACTCCCACATTGGGCCTGTATCCGATGCGAAAGGTACGCCCGGCAAGCGGGATACCGCCAAGCAGGCCAGCGAACATGAGACCGAGGACAATGGTGAAGACTCCTAGGACACGTGTGACGGTCTCCTGGTGGGCGAGCAAGGCCGAGCCGGCCGCACCGAAGACCGCACCATAACTGGTGAAGACGGCGGCGAAGCCCAACACGAACAACACGGTCCCCGTCACGGTGCGGCTCACCCGGCGGTGCCTGGTCGCCGCTGGGATCATGCTCGTCACAGAGCCTGGGGTGGGGGTCGCCGGTGGCTGGTCCTGCGTCGACAGGTGTGCGTCGGCGCCCGCACTCCCGGTCACGTAGGCCAGGTAACCCGGCACCAGCGGCAGGCAGCATGGGCTCAGGAACGACACCAGGCCGGCGGCGAGGGCGATGGGGATGGCCAGCAACAGCGGTCCGTAGGCGACCAGCTCTCCAGGGCCAGCGGCGATCATCATGGCCTGACGCCCGAAGGTGCAGTTGAAGGCGGCGAAGTGAGGGCGAGCTCGTCGGCGATTAGTCCGTGCAAAGTCGGGTAGTCGGTCGGCCCGATAATGCTGGCGGCGATCCGCCCCGAGGTGTCAACGACCACTGTGCTCGGGACGGCGTTGATCGGGACCAAGTCCTTGAGAGCCAGCAGCACCTGCCCATCGGTGTCGACGATGCTGGGGTAGGAAATCTCGAAGTAGCGGTCGAAGGCCTTCGCGGCACTCGTTGTGTCGCGGGTGTCGATTCCGACGAAGCGCACCCCCCTGGCGGCCGATTCGCGTGCGACCCTGGCAAGCACGGGAGCCTCACCGCGACACGGACCGCACCACGAGCCCCACACGTTCACCACCACAACGTGGCCGGACAGGTCTGCCAGCGCAAGCGGATCGCCGTCCAGTGTGGTTCCTTCCAGATTCGGCGCCTGGGGCCGGGTAGCGACGGAGTAGACCGTCAAACCACTGGCACCGTATTGGCCGAAAGGCCTCGACGAGTCCCTTGGTCCCGTCGACGTCTGAGCCGTGTCGTCGGTCGGCGTCGGGGGTCGCCAGGTCCTGGCCCCCCACACCACAGCCGTGCCAGTGGCCAGAATCGCGACGACAATGAGCGCGCCAAGCCAGCTTCGGGAAAGAGGTGCCCTCATCGCCCGTCACCTCCGCAGCGTGGTCGTCGGCGGGGGGAGTTCGTCACCGGGTTGTCCTTACGCGTAGCGCGAGGTCGGCCGTTGTGGAGCCTGGGTGGCATCTTGACGCCTTCAAGGGGCAGCCGACTCTCTAGATCTACTACCTAGGGTAGTAGACGCTTCCCCGAAGGTGACCTCTGGCTCAAACATCGCGACGAGCAGCGCCCTGGACAAGCTGGCACAGGGGGCAGGGTGTGGTCGATACATGCGTTTCAGAGACCTCTTCGACGTTGCCGCCCGCCGCGCCGCGATCAGCGACGTCGGCCCTGAATGGCGCACTGACGCGACCAGATTTATGCCGCGAAGGCCACGCTCGGGGAAGGCTTCGAAAGCAAGAACGCTCGTCAAGGATGCAGCCAGTCTCTGTTTGCGATCGGAGCATTCGTCTAGCCAGCCGATCGGCACAGCTACTTCCTCGCGAGCTTGGCGACGTCGGCAGCAACGGTGCTTACTGGTGTGCCGTCGGTCCATAGGACAGGTGCGGTGTCTTCGGCGAAGCCGACCACCTGGGCACCGTGCCCGACCTCGTAACGTCCGCCGGGTAGCTGCTTGATGCCTACCACCGCGACACCCATCGCGCTGGCCGCTGACCTGATGTCGGTCATGTTACCGGTGAGTCCGACGAAGTGGTCGTCGAAGCGATCGAGGTAGGCACGTAACACCCGTGAGGTGTCACGAGCCGGATCGACGCTGATGAATATGACTTGGGTCTTCGCCCGAATCTGGTGCGGCAGCTCCCGAAAGGCGGTCGCGATATTCGCCAGTACGGCGGGACACAGACTGGGGCAGTGGGTGTAACCGAAGAAGACGAGGGTCACCGGGTAGACAGTGTCGGTGACGAGGTTGAACGGCCGGCCATTGTCCGCGGTCAGCGTGATGTCTGGCATTGCGTATGGACTGGCTGCCTCGACCCCCTTGAAGTGGACAGTTCGCATGCTTCCGGGGCTAACAGCCTCACCGGGGTTGCTATCCGACGGGCTTCGTGACTGCGCCGACCCGCTGCAGGCGGCCATCCCCCCAGCCATCAGTAGACCAACCACGGGGCTTAGCCGTCTCGGGTGAGCTGACCTGCTCATCGCTGTCTAACTCCTCAGCTGACGCCAGAGTTCCCTCAGCCGAAACGCCTCAGGGGATTGGACGGTGTCCGGGCTGCGGGTGCGATGGTCTGGCCACCAGCTGCACGCGGACGCGGTGGTCGATGTCGACCCTGCGCTGTCGGTGCTCGAGGGGCACCAGGTGGTGCACCGAGCGGAGGCCAACCTGACCCGGGCGGTCCCGAAGGTGGCCGCCGTGGTCATCCACAGGCATCCGGCGAAGACCGCGCAGTAGAAGACGTCGTCTCCGCGACTGCTCGTTACGGTCCGATGGAAGTCCCGGATCGGCGCGGGATGCGCCAGATCCGCCATCTGGTGACAAGAGCTCGCGACGTTCGAGTCCGGCCAGCCGCGTCCTTATGCGCGTCCTTATCGCGTTCGTCCAGGGCCGTTCGGGGACGTCCAACGACCTCACCACTCGCCTCACCACCTGCGAAACGTGGATCGTCACGGACGAACGTGGTCCGGCTGCCGGTGCCTGGGGGTCAAGGGGTCGCAGGTTCAAATCCTGTCAGCCCGACTGGTGTGATGTCTCAAGACATCGTGGACGGCCGAACCCAATAGACGTGGGTTCGGCCGTCCTTGGTTTAGCGGGTGGGTCCGGGTGGTCGTCCGGTGCCCTGGTAGCGCTTGGATGTGTCGAGCACGAGCTCGCGGAGGAGTTCGCCGGTCGCGGCGTCGATGATCCGGATCTCAAGGTCCTGGGAGAGGACGATGACGCGGGTTCCGGTGTGGGTTCGCCCGACACCGATGGAGTACATCTCGCCGCGGTAGCGCCAGGTGATCTTTCCGGCCTTGTCGACTTTGTCGTGGCGGACCCGGTCGTGGGTGTCGTCGTTGCGGTCACTGGTGCTCGGGGTCGCCTGGGGTCGGGTGGTGTAGACCGTGGCCGGGGTCGCCCGGTGGTCGAGGGACCGGTGGGGCCGGTGATTGTTGTACTCCTCGGCGAAGGCGTCGAGGAGGGCTTGTAAATCGTCGATCGTGGTCGGCAACCTGGGCTGCCCGCGGAGCCATTTCTTGAGGGTCTGCTGGAACCGCTCGACCTTGCCGCAGGTCCTGGGATGGCCGGGGGTGGAGTTCTTTGGGTGATGCCGAGGCGGCGTAGCTCGGTCTCCAACGCGTTTCGGGTGCCGGCTCCCTTTCTGCCCTGGGAGAGTCTGGTCGTGAAGACCATTCCGTTATCGGTCAACGTCGAGGCGGGAATGCCGTGCTCAGCAACGGAATGACGGAAGGTGGCGAGCACGATCGTGCCGGTGACCCGGTGGTGCGCTGTGACCGACAGGGCGAACCGTGAGCAGTCGTCCAGCCAGGTCAGGATCTCGCAGTCCGCACCCGGCCGGCCGTCGGGGCGGGTCAACCGATAGTGCGTGAAGTCGCTCTGCCATGTCTGGTTGGGCATCGCTGCCTGAAACCGGATGTAGGACGACTTCGGCTTCTTCTTCGGCTCGGGCACGACGAGCCCGTGCTTGGCCAGGTAGCGGGCGATGGTGGCCCGGGAGACGGTGACGCCGTGGTGATGGGCCAGGTGCCAGCGCATCGTGTCCGGGCCGGCGTCCAGCCCGGTCGCGGTCAGCTTCTCGCGTAGCTCGACGATCAAGTCGACGGTCTCGGCCGAGGTCGCGGTCGGGACGGTCTTCGGACGACGCGAAAGGGGCTCGAAGGCGGCCTCGCCCTCGCGGTGGTAGCGGTCCAGGAGCAGATAGATCCAGGACTTGGAGACGCCGTAGTTGGCGGCGACCTCGCGGACGGGTCTGTTCTCGGCGACCACAGCGGTGATCACGAGTCGGTTGATAGTCATCGCCGCAGCCTGGGAGATGGGTCAGCGTCAGTCCGGGATGTCTGGAGACATCAGTCCAGGGTGTCTTGAGACAAGCGTCCACGATGTCCTGAACCAGCACACTACCAGCCCGACAGTGTGATGTCTCGGGACATGGCTCACACCTGTCTTGGGACATGGTTCCATGTTTGGGGTCGTTTTGGTGGTCCGGGTTTGACGCCGCGGGGTTGGTAGTCGCGGTTGGGGGTTGAGGGTGAGTGCGCGGATGAGGTGTCCGGTGTCGCGGTTGAGGACGCCGCCGCGTATCGGCTGCGCTCGGCCGCCGCGAGCAGCGCTGAGGCCTGGGCAGGGGAGAGGCTGGCGGCCTCCGTTGCCGTGACTTTGGGTCGCTTGACGGCGGTGAAGGGATTACGGGCGAGCAGGCCGTCTCTGACTGCGGCGTCGAAGATGGCACGCCCCACTGTGTAAATCTGCCGCACAGTTGGCTCCGATTTCCCGGACTTCCGCAACGCCAGGATAAACCGCTCGACGGCTGCGGGGGTGATCTTCTTGAGCCCGAGCGCACCGAGCGGGCTGCCGATGATGTGGGTCCGGGTCAGGGTCGCGTAGAGGCTCTTTGTCGTCGCTTTGCGGTCGCTGACGTCCAGTGTGGACGCAATCCACGATGCCGCATAATGGTTGTGGGCCATCCCACCGTCCTTGGCCGGTGCGCCAGCGTTTGGGCGCTTGCGGATCGCGGAGAGCTTGCCGACCACCTCTCGCTCCGATGTGCCGTACACCGTGGTACGTCGCCCAGCACCGTTAATCGGATCCTCATACCGTAGGGACCCAACCCAGCGACCGTCGCTCGCTCGCTGGTAGGCGTGGAGGCGAAGATGGTGAGGTTCAGGCGGGCGTGCGGCTCAGGCCGCTCAATGGCCGCCCGCCGAACCCACCAAACAAGCGCGGCCCCGGCGACTTTTGACTCCGCTCGTCGGGGCCGCTGCCAATCAACGGCACCCACACCGAGAAGTGGGACCACAGTGCTGGGGAATTTGACTCGCTTGCTGCTCGCCATAGCCATGTTTGCGCCTTTCATGGTGGGAGGCGTGTTCGAAGCCGGCGGGTGGCCGCCGCGCGCTTCCGTGACTGTGCGTGCCTGATTGGTCGCCCGGGCGGCATTGACACCTTCGCTCTCCCGCGTACGGTCGGCAATGCGGGACGACCCCCGTCCTTCGCAATGCGACATTGACTAGGACATGAGGTGGGCGTGATGGCAAGAAGGATACTCGCGCGCGTGGTTGCAGTCGCCGTCTCTGCGCTGCTGGCAGTCGCAGTTAGCATGCAGCCGGGGCAAGCGAGGGACTCCGACGATGATCGCTACTACCAGCCGCCGACGCCTTACCATGACTCAGGGCGTTACGACCCAGGCTGCGGCGACTCAGGCATCACCGCGCGCTTCTGGGTGCGCGGCGTGGACTCGCTGGAGTTCGTGGAGGGGTCGCACCGACAGGCCTTCTTGCTGAACGACAGATATCGCTTCTTCGAGAAGTGGCGTGATTCGAAGGGCGAATTGCTCCTGACCTGGCGCGGGGAATTCCACTTCAAGGAGGTCTCCGCTAAGCACGTGTCGAAGTCGCAGGTCCCCGATGACGTGATTCCTCCCGAGGGTCTCGTCGGGCCGATCTATTTGTTCAAGTCACGACTCACGGGCTCGGACGTTGTCCGCGACGCCGACGGCAAAGTCCTCGACCGCACACGTGGGATGCAGGTGTTTTCGAATCTTTTCGATACTTTGGGCGACCGCGCGCCAGGAGGAACGTCATTGCAGTTCGACGTCACGCGGACTGAAGGCAATTTCCCGCCGCTCTCTCCCGAAGACGTGTGCGCGCTCGCCGAAAAGCTCAGCGCCTGATATGGGACTCTGGTCCGCCAGGACCGAAGTCTGGGTGGGGAGTATGAGGGGAGGGGGTGAGGTGGGGGAAGGTCGATCCCGACGCCGGGAATCTGAGTCACCGCCGCCGGGATCTATCCGCGTGCGGCTCCGCGTGGGGAGGCATGTAGCAAACGGAGCCAGCGTAACCTTGCCTCCCCTAATACCCGTTACTGCGCGGGGAACCGCTGCGAATCACCGTCCATAGATTGCGATTGTTACGTGCTCGCCACAGGGAGCGCCCGCAAAGGCGCGAGCGAGCCTTGCCCCCAGCAGGGGCCGGACAACACAACAAACGGAGTGCCTCCAGAGCGCAGAGACGGCCAAGCGCCGCCGCTGGGACCACTTGCTGGGGGAGCACCAGCCGAGAGAAGAAGAGGGCGTGTACAACGGGGCAGGTGCCGGGCAACAGGACAGGGCGCCGCCGCGCGTTCGGACTCCGGGCGATCATCCGCTGATGTGTTTTCATCCCCCGCAAGGGGATGTGTTTCATCCCCCGGCAAAACAACAACACAACACTTTGCGTCAGGTGTTGTCCGGTGGCCACGACGGTACGACCGACAAGCGCCGCGTCCGCTCCTCGTCGCGGAACCAGGGACTGTATCCCGCGCAGGGTAACCCCAGGAATTCGCGTTCATATTCACGGCCAAGTGTGAACATGTCCCGTAGCTCGGTTTGGTGTCGAGCCTGGCGCTGCTTGACGGGAGGTAGCGCGCGTGCCAGGCGCGTCCAGGTAGCGCCCCAGCAGCAACTACGTGCCCGACGATGCCGTCAACGGTGCGTTGCCAGGAACTTGCACGATCGAACGGTGCGTCTTTGTCTGGAACGATGGTGAACAAGGTGTTCCTCTCTCGCCAGGGGAAGCGCCTAGCGACCCCCTCCCGCTCGAGTGCGCGACCAGCCACGGTCCAGGACTCCGGAGAATCGGGTTGGAGGGACCGCGACCAGCGCTTCGAAGGGTTCGAGGCCCGGTGTGAATGGCCAATCACGTCGAATTGCTTCCACGTCGGCCGTGAACGCTTCTGCGAGGGATTCCGCAGTTCGAGAAGGATGGCTGCTCTCAGTAGCGAAGTATTTCCGCAGCCTGACGGTCCTTCAAGTGGCGCGAATCGCCGGTCGCCGACCGTCGAGCGAAGCCGTGCAAGCACCCGTTGCGACTCCTCCTCGCGGCCGAACAGCACTGCGGAGTGATCTGATCCGAACGGCTCGAGACCGGACGGGTACGGATTCCCGTCACGGACGAGGTCCCACGTCCTTGTCCCCGCCCGGCCATCCTTTTCCACTCGGTCGTCGTTTGATCCTGCGGCTTCTTCGGTCGGGCTGACAGGATGTGAACCACGTTTGATGTGGTGCGCTGCGCCACGAGCGTCTGGCTTCAGGCACGTGGTGGATGCGTGGACAGGGATGGACATCGCCTTGACCTCAGCACCACATGTCCACATCCCATGGGTGGTTCGGAGCCGATGAACGGAGTTTGTTCCATCGGCGGCGGTGCGCTATCGTCGTACACGAAACGAAACCGTTTCGTTTCATCTCATGAGTTCGAGGTGGACGCATGACCCCGGCAGAAGCTATCGCCCGCCCCCGGGTCGAAGGTGACCGGGAGCAGGAGATCCTCGACGCCGCACTGGAGGTGCTCGGTCAGGTTGGCTACGACCGACTCACCATGGATGCCGTCGCCCACCGGGCCAAGGCGTCCAAGGCGACGCTGTATCGCCGCTGGAACTCCAAGGCGATGCTCGTCGTGGACGGCCTCGCCTCCCAGAAGACGACCCCGCCGATCCCCGACACCGGCGACCTGCGCACTGACCTGCTGACCGCGTTCTGTGGCATGGGCGGCCTCACCGACCACGACAGCACGTCGACCTTCGGCGCCGTGATGACCGCGCTCTCCACCGACCCCGAGTTCGCGGACGAGTTCCGTAGGCGGGTGCTCCTCCCGAAGTCACAGCTGTCCCGCACCGTGTTCCAGCGTGCGCGTGACCGCGGCGAGGTGCGTGCGGACGTCGACCTAGACCTTGTCGCCCCGGCCCTCGCCGGCATCGTCCTGCACCGGATCTTCGTCATGGGCGAGAGCCCCGGACCCGCACTCATCGAACACGTCATCGACCAGATCATCCTGCCGGCCGTCCGACCGACGCAGGCCTGAACCCCCACAACCGCAAAGGAAACCATTCGCATGTCCGAACGGACCGAAGCCGTCGAGGCTCCCGAGCCTGACGTCGCTGTGAGCGAGAAGAAGCAGCACCTGGGCTGGGCTCTGGTGCTGATCACGGTAGCCCAGCTGATGGTGGTGCTGGACGCCACCATCGCCAACATCGCCCTGCCCTTCATCGGCAAGGACCTTCACATGGTGGGGATCAACCTCACCTGGATCGTCACCGGCTACTCATTGGCCTTCGGCGGCCTGCTGCTCCTGGGCGGCCGACTCGCCGACCTCTACGGCCGCCGCCGGATCTTCATGGCAGGCCTGAGCATCTTCGCGATCGCATCGCTACTCGGCGGTCTGGCCCAGAGCGAGGCCCTCCTGCTCGGTGCCCGTGGCCTGCAGGGCTTCGGCGCCGCGCTCGCCTCTCCCGCCGCCCTCGCCCTGATCACCACGACGTTCCCGGCCGGCCAGGCACGCAACCGCGCCTTCGCCGTGTACGCCGCGATGTCGGGCGCCGGTGCTGCCGTCGGACTGATCCTCGGTGGCTGGCTGACCGGGTCTCACTTCGGCCTCTTCGGCACCGACGTCCACGGCTGGCGGCTCACGTTCCTGATCAACGTGCCGATCGGCCTGATCGCGGCGCTGCTCGCGCCGCGCTTCCTGCCGGAGTCCGAGTCCCGTCCGGGTGAGCTCGACATCCCGGGCGCCCTCACCGCCACCGGCGGTCTGTTGGCGCTGGTGTACGGCCTGACCCGCGCCGGGAACGCGTCGTACGGCTGGGGCAACGGCGTGACCATTGCCAGCCTGGCGGTGGGCGCCCTCCTGCTGGTTGGCTTCGTGATCGTGGAGTCGCGGGTCGAGCACCCCCTGATGCCGTTCCGGATCTTCGCCAACCAGAGCCGTGCGGCGAGCTTCCTGGCGATGATGCTGCTGCCCGCGGCGATGTTCTCGATGTTCTTCTTTCTGAGCCTCTTCATCCAGAACGTCATGGGCTACAGCCCGCTCCAGGCGGGTTTCGCGTTCCTGCCGTTCTCCGCCGGCATCGTGGTCAGCGCGACGATCGTGTCCAGCCTGGTGAACCGCATCGACGCTCGCTTCATCGCCGGGGTCGGCACCTTGATGTCGGCGGGCGCCCTCTACGGCTTCTCCCGGCTCAGCGTTCCGGACAATGCCACCGACGTCGTGCACTCCGTCTCCACGGGCCAGGACCTGGGGTCGAACGTCAGCTACGTGACGCAGATCCTGCCGTTCGTGGTGATCATGGCCCTCGGCATGGGCGCGGTGTTCGTGCCGCTGACGCTGACCGCGCTGCACCACGTGCGGGGCGAGGACTCCGGCATCGGGTCCGGTGTGCTGAACACCATGCAGCAGGTCGGCGGTGCCCTCGGCCTGGCGATCCTGAGCACGGTGGCCAGCCACTTCAACACCGCGCACGCCCACGTCATCGGCGCGGCAGTCGCCCAGCAGCTCGCCCAGGGCGGGCAGACCGACCCCGCTGTGATCGGCCAGACCGTCTACTTCGGCTCCTTCACCGAGGGTGCGACCCACGCGTTCTTCGTGGGCAGCCTGATGATGCTCGCCGGCTCGCTGGTCGTTTGGGCCTTCCTCAACGTCAAGCACACCGAGTTGGCAACCGACGGCCCCGAGGGTGAGCCGATCGTCGTGGCCTGACGTAAGCCGCCCTACCGACGACGCGCCCGGCGGTCCGGCCCGGGAGCGTCGTCATGTCCGGACCCCGTCAGCGCCGCCGGGCCAGACGGACACCGTCGAGGACCGGCAGCATCACGACGTCCAAGACACGCGCCGACCCCGGCGCCGCGTGAGTGTCGCTGGGCAACAAGGCACAAGCGCGTCGTTCTAGGGCGTCGTCAGGCCTGCTGTTCGGGCATGACCCCGAGCTGGGTCATCATCTTGATGTCGTTCATGAGGACCTTGTGCTGGTAGCCGCGACCGTCGCGGAACCGGCCGATGTTGAGGCTGTCGAAGTCCACCGTTCTGCCGGTGGCCGGGATTCCCATGAAGTCGCCGGTGTGGGTTCCGGTGGCGCGAACCGACCAGGCGAGCTGGTCACCGTCCTCGATCAAGTCGCCGACCTCACAGTGGATGTCTGGGAACCCGTCCCGCCAAGTGGCGACGTACTGTCTGAACCAGTTTCGGTCGAGCGTCCCCTGCGGGGTCTCACTGGTGAACTCTGGGTCGAACAGCTCGTCGACCAGGTCCAGCTTCCCGTCATTGATGATGTCGGTGAACATTCTTCGAACGACCTGCTTGTTATCGGTCATCGTTGCCTCCTCGGCGGGCCGGTGCCCCTAGATGTACTCCGATCGAGCCAAACTGCCAAGTGGCAAACCGGTCAGTTGAAGGGCACTCGAAGCAGAATGCGCGGCTGCTCAGGGTGGGCAGGCAGTACAGCGCAAGCCAAGCGACCACCCGACTTGGCGGTGTCATTCCGATCCGGGATCCATTGCCGTCCTGAGCCCGCCTGGTAGGGCCGGGGGAAGGGGATCGCCGCGAAGCGGTCTTGACGCAGGCGCCGCCCAGGAGTACAACCCCCACCATGTACCAGCAAAGGCCGGGTACAGAGTAGACCCAGGAACCCGTTCAGGAGGATGACATGGCTGTCGCCGTAGTGATGGACTTCAACGGGGGGACTTTGGAACAGTACGACCAGGTACTCGAGAAGATGCAACTCGCCCCTGGCGGCCCCGGACCACGAGGTGCCATGTTCCATTGGTGCGCTGCGACCGACAGCGGGATCCGAGTCACGGATGTCTGGCAGTCGCGGGAACAGTTCGACGCCTTCGCCAGGGACCAGATCGGTCCATTCACTGCCGAGGTCGGGCTCCCGGGGCCTCCCGAGGCGGCGTTCTTCGACGTTCATAGCTACTTCACGGATGGCGGATCCTGATGTCTGCAAACGCCACACGGCTTCCGAGGCGGCTGAGCGCCTGCTGGGCGCATTGACATCGGGAATCAGGCCCGACGCTGTCGACGGCGCTCGAAAGCCGATCGGTTCCGGCGATCTCCAACGGTGTCATCAACCTGTGGCCGGACAAGCACGCCGTGTTCGCCGTGGCGGCGCGGGTGCCGCGTCCTGGAGGACGACTCGCGATCGTCGACATCATCAGAGAACAGGCGCTCACCGACGCCATCGTCTGCAACGCAGACCTCTTGGCCGCCCCTGTGTCGGAGGTGCCGGCCAGCAGGACCTGTACCTCCCGACTGGTCTCACAGTTGGGACCCATCCGCTGGGAACTGTCGACAGATTGCGCAGCCCGACGCTCAAACCGGCGGGCGTGAGCACATCAATATCCGCCCTCGTTCGACGCGTTGACAGCGGCGTGCGCACGAGTAGCGTGTGTTCCATGCCCGCAGGGGACCGGACGACGGAAGGCGGTCGCGATGTCGAAGTACCTGTACGCGGTGTGCTACACCAAGGAAGGCTTCGACGGCGTACGCTCCGAGGGTGCCCAGGCCCGCATCGACGCCGTGCGAACTGTCACGGAGTCGGTGGGCGGAACACTCGAGACCTTCTACTTCGCCTTCGGCGACGTCGATGCCTATGTCATCGTCGATCTGCCAGACGATGAGACAGCCGCGGCGTTCTCCTTGGCTGTAACGGCAAGCGGACGGGTCAACCTGAACACCACGAAGTTGTTGACGGCGGCCCAGATAGACGGCGCTCTCGGCAAAGACGTCCCGTACCGACCGCCCGGCGGGTGACAGCACCCGACGACGTGGCAGGCTCGCCCTACCCTTTGGCTGTCCACACCTGGACCCGTCGTGCTGTGGCGGCACTCGTGGGTGAAACATCCCCCCGCGGCCGCCGCGGGGGGATTTCGTGCATGGAGCTCGGAGCGGGCTTGCGCCGACCCGCGCGATACGAGGGGTCGTCGGCCGGACGTGCCGCCGGGTTGTGCGCTGCCTCGTACGACGGCTCGAGTCTCACGGAGGCCGGGTAGAGCACACGCTGGAACGTCCACAGCGACGCCTACCCGAGCTCCTCGGCGCATCGTGCCGGGCGTCGCCCAGTTCCCCGACACCGGCAGGCCGAACCCGAGCAGCGGCATCTCATCCCTCACGGGCGGGATTCTGCCAGGGCCAGTGAGCAGGCGCTCGCCATGCAGCGCAGAGTCGCGGCCTTGAGGCCTGGACGAGGGAGGTCCCTGGATGCGGGCGTCAGGGCTCGCGCAGCGCAGTGGCGGCCTGGATCCGGGTCACGGCGGCCAAAGAGCCCATGAGCGCCAGACCGCAGGTGGCTCCCATGAGCCCGACGAAGGCGAGCAGCGAGGCGACCGGGATCGTCAAAAGGGGCGGCGGGAGGGAGAAGAAGAGTGCGAGAACCCGCACCGAGAGCACGCTGAGCAGGAGTCCAAGCGGGAGACCAACCACGAGGCTTCCCACCACCGCGACGATTCCCTCCTGCGCTGGTCCCACGGCAATTTGGGAGCGCGTCGCGCCGAGCGCCTCGAGGATCGCGAATTCACGCCGCCGCTCGTGAACCACGAATGCGCCTAGGACGGCCACTCCGAGCGCGGCGATCAGTCCTGCGCCGATCGCCTCGATCTGCTTCAGGCCGTCGAGGTTCAGCGACGCGAGGCTTCGGGGCGCGGCCTGGGTCATTCCTGCGACGGTCTGCACGGCGAAGCGCTTGTGGACCGCGGGGTTCGACGCGAGTTCCTGGGCGACCGTAGCAGGCGGCTGGCCGACCGCGACACGGGCCAGGTAGAAGTCGGGCTGCGGCGCGGAGTAGGGCGGAAGTCCGGCCGTCGACACGACCATTTCCGCGAACGGGTTCGAGGGAGGGAACGATCTGAAGATGCCGACAACGTGGAAGTCGACGTTCCGGCTCAGATCCTGGTCGTCGGGAAAGATCGTGACCGGGAGGTCGTCGCCGACGCCCACGGCGAAGTCCGTCGCGATCTCCTGCGCCACAATCACACCAGTAGGGTCGTCGATCAGCCCTTGGACACCCTGGCCGGCGATCATCTGCGGTGAGGTCGTCACTGTGCCTTGGTAGGTGCTGACGTCTATCGCGTCGATGGTCTTGCGGTCGGTGCCCGAACGGGCCGGGACCTGGCGGATCGGCGTGACCGACGCGACGCTCTGCCCCAGGGACTTTGGGAGCGTGTACAGCGGGTCACCGGCCGTCAGGCGCAGATCGGAGCCGAACGCCGCGTTCGAGTCCGACTGCTTGGCGCTCGCGTACGTCGCCACGAATGAGACAACCTGCGTCCCAAAGGCCACGGCGAGGATGCCAATGGTGAGGGCCACGCCGGTCCGTGCCGGGCGCCGGCCAAGCCAGCGCAGCGCTGCGCCGCGCCACGAGGGCAGCGGCCGGGCACGGTCGGGCTGGGTCATCAGGCGGGCTCCGGCGAGCAGGATACGGATCGCGAGCAGGGCGATGCCGATCCACAACGCGATCGGCGCGAGCAGGACGTAGAACGACAGTGCCAGCGTCGTGCCCTGAGCAGCTTCGATGGGTGTCAGTTTCAGCCCGCCGGCGAGAATGTTGATCGCCAGAATGGCGAGGCCGAGGCCGATCGCGGCGATGTCCAGGTAGGCGCGAAGCCACAGCGGTCGCCAGCCGCGTTCGAGCACGTCGCGCTGAGCGATCACCTCGGAGCGTTTGCTCGACCTCATGAGGCGCACCACGCGGACGGTGGTGGTGAGGCCGCCGGCGACGAGCGCCAGCAGCACCGCGAATGCGACACCGCTTCCCGACGTGTCTTGCCACACCGCGTGTCCTTCGAGGGCGGTCACGCCCAGGAACGCCACGACGAGGCCGATCACCGAGCCGAGGAGCCCGGCGAACACAGCCTGCAGGGCGGTGAGCCCCACCAGCTGCGACTCCGTGGCGCCCCGCAGCCGCAGCAGGGCGTCCTCACGCCGCCAGCCCTCCGCCAGCGCCGACTGCGCCGCGAGCCCGAGCGCAGCGGCGACGAGGGCGCCGGGGATGCCGAGCAGGAGGAACAGGATCTTCGCGTTGGTGGCGTCGGCGGACGCCTCACTGAGCGGCTCGGCGGCGTTGTCGGAGACGACGATCGAGCCGGGGGCCGGGGTGCGCTCGAGCAGACGTCGAAGCGCACCGGACCACACGGACGCCGCGCCGGGGTCCGACGGGTAGGCGTTGTGGTCGACGGTGACGTGCGCCTCGAGGCTGACGGGTGGCAGATCGGTCAAGCCGGGGTTGAGCACAGTCGTCGCCGGTCCAAGCTTGTTTATGATTGCCGGCAGGAGGTGCTTCTCGAAGGTGGTGTAGGGAATCACGATCGCGCGCGGCACTAGGGCAACGTCACCTTGGACGTCCCCTGCGGGGATCGCGAACCAGGTGGGGAGGGCCTGTCGGAGGTCGGCCGTGCCAGCTGCGGGCATGGTCAGCGACCCGCCGCCCCCCGGCAGATCGATCCTCACCTGTTGCGCCTTGGCGAAGGTGGGCGAGTAGTCCCGGAGCGCCTGATCGAGGAGGGCTCCACCGCCGATCGACCCGCCCACGGCGCGGACCCAGGGGTGGTCTCGGAAGTACCGGGGGTCGACAGCGAACAGCCTCGCGCTGGCTCCGCCGGGGTCGCGAGGTGTGTGGACGAACACGTTGGCCGCAGCGAAGCGGTCGACGGTGCTCACCCCCGCGACGGCGGTGATCTGGCGAGCCACAGCACTCATGTCGACGTCCAGCGATGTCGCCAGCGCGCGCTGCTCGACCTGAACCGGCTGGAGCGCGATCTGCGTCATCGAGCCGACAGCCTGGCTCAGGAAGAGCAGGGTGGCCGCGAGCAGGGCGACTGGAAATGCCACGCCGAAGGCGCCAAGGATCAACCGAAGGGGAGCCCTGCGGAGGCTCTGGAAGGCGAGCCAGACAATCATGGCGCGGGTTCAGACTCGGCCGAGGCGCCGCGCGGGGTCGGCGAGCCCGTCGTCGCGGACCGACTCAGCCGGCCAGAATGCATCTCGACGACGCGATCGGCCTGAGCGGCAACGGTGGGATCGTGAGTGACCAGCACGACGGCCGCGCCGCCCTCCCGAGCGGCGTCGACGAGTAGCGCGGTCACGGCCAGTCCGGTCTTTGAGTCGAGGTTCCCGGTGGGCTCATCGCAAAGGACGAGAGTGGGCCTGCAGACTAGCGCCCGGGCGATGGCCACGCGCTGCTGCTGCCCTCCAGAGAGCTGGTCGGGAAGTTTGGCCAGTTCCCCGGCCAGGCCGACGCGATCGAGCGCCTCTGCCGTGCGCTTGGCCCGGTCGGCCGGCTCGACGTCGTCAAGCACCAGTGGGACCTCGACGTTCTCACCGGCAGTCGCCTGGGGGAGCAACGCCATCCCCTGAACGACGAAACCGCAGTTCGCGCGTCGAAACCGAGCGCGTTCGGCACCCCTCAGGCTCCCCCAATTGACGCCGGCAACCGTGACGGCCCCCGAGGCGGGACGGTCGAGGCCACCAAGGAGGAACAGCAGGGTGCTCTTTCCAGACCCGCTAGGCCCGACCACTGCGAGCACCTCACCACGGGCGACGCTCAGTGATGCGCCCTCGAGCGCCTTCACCGAGAACCCGTCGCGCGCATAGGTGTGAGTCACGTCGGCCGCCTCGGCGGCCGATCCTCGCGAGACACAGCCGGAAGATCTATCCGGCATCCCGCACCTCCCCATCGCGCATCTCGAGGCGCCGATCGGCTCGCTCAGCAACCTGAGGATTGTGGGTGACCGTCAGCACGGCCGTGCCTTCGTCACGTAGCTCGGCGATCAGGTCGAGGATGCCGACGGCGGTCGCCTCGTCGAGCTCGCCGGTGGGCTCGTCGGTGAGCAACAGTCGCGGCCTGGGGGCGACCGCGAGGGCGATCGCCACCCGCTGGTTCTCCCCGCCCGAGAGCTGGGCGGCGCGGTGGTGGCGCCGCTCGGTCAGACCGACATGCGCCACAAGCTCGTCGACGCGCTGCCGGACCTCGCCGGCCCGGCGGCCGTCGAGGCGCAGCGGCAGGGCTATGTTGCCGGCCACGTCGAGGAGCGGATGGAGGTTGTCACGCTGCATCACCAGACCGATGCCCCGGCGGCGTACGCGAGCACGTTCAGCCGGCGAGAGACGCGTCAGGTCCCGTCCGTCGATCATCACTGAGCCGCCGCTCGGCTCCACCAGCCCGGCGAGGATGTGGACCAGAGTGCTCTTGCCGCTGCCCGAAGGCCCCATCAGCGTGGTCCACGACCCTGCTTCGAGCGCCAGCTCGGCACCGCGCAGCGCCACCGTCTCCACCTCGGTCTCGCGATAGATCTTGTACAGGCCACGAGCCTCGATGGCGGGACCCGAGACCGCGCGGGGGGAGGTCGCCCGACCCGATCGGGCGGTCTCGGGGTCGCTCTGAGTCACGCGGGCCGGGCCACCGTCCCTACTGGACAAGGCTCGACACCTCATGGTGCCCGCCTTGGTGGAGGTCGGCGTGCACGAATCCAACGCCGGGCGCGAACCATTTGCGTTCGTGCTTGGTGGGGTCGAGCGGGTTGATGTCACGGGTGACCACCACATGGCTGTACGTCCCGGACGGCAGTTTGATCGAGGCGTTGGTCTGCAGGACCGTCGCCGTGTCCTCGGCGATGCCCGGACGGTACTCCTGCCGGTAGTGATCGCTCGTCCTCGAACTGGCCTCCATCACGATGCCCGGAAGCGCATGGTCGACTCCTGCCTCCCAGGTGCCATCGGTGTTGGTGACAACGCCGTTGGCGTATTCGGCCGTGTTCTCGCCGAAGTACCACACGTTGCCCAAGCTGTCCTGGGCATACCAGTCAGTGGTCTTCTCGACGAGCGAGTGATTCTGGGTGACGATGTCGCTGATCACCAGGCACTTGACGCCCATGACCGTCTTGTTCTGCTTCAGGACCGCATATCGGGTTGACGTCGGGACGCCGTCGCGGGTCCCCTTGTAGATGTGCGTCGTCCCGGGCTTCAGCGGGAAGTAGCGGTTGTCGACAGTTGTCGAGAACTGGCTCGGCACGATCTTTGGCCGATAGTTCCGCCCGGTCGTCACCGGAGCGGTGGTCGCCGGCGAGACGGCACCTGTTCTCGAGGTGCTGGGCGTACTGGATGTCGGCTTCCCCGCCTGGGAACTCGAGCTGCAGCCGCCCAGGGCCAGCAGGGACGCTAGCCCGGTCACGGCCGCTCCGGCCAACGCGCCACGGGTTCGGCTGAAATGTGTCGTGATCACGGTTCTGCTCCTTCGAGTTGTGAGCGACTCGTTCCGAGTCTGCGCCGGCCACGCTGATAGCACGCTGAAGACCGTTCCGACGTCACCACGGAGGAGGGAGGCGGCCGGGCTCGCTGGCGGCGTGTGGTGGGGCGCTTGGGGACCCGGATCTCCTTCGCGGTCTCGGCGCTGGTCGCAGCACGCCGCCCGAGCAACCTGCTGCTGACGGATCCAGTCCCGCAGCGTCTCGGCGTTCATCCCCAACCGCGTCGAGACGGCCTTGATCGCCGCCCACTCGGGCAGTCGCCGCAGTGGTCGAGACCAACGGACCGCCTTGGGTCGGGGGCCAGGGTCGTACTCACGGTTCTGCCTTGACGCCCCGCCCCTGCGAAAATCGGCCGACGTGGGTGGCTGGCCGCCGGCAGCGCGAACCAGGTTCTAGCTGTTGCCATATAAGCAAGTCGAGTTCAACAATGGCAAGACAGTCCAATATCGTCGGTCGACAAGGCGGCTTCAGGCCCGCCGTCGGCCACGAGGTACCGCTTCGCAGCGGGAGGAGATCTCATGTTCGTCAACCGGATGCCTCGCTACGAGGTGCTCAGCGAGGATGCCCTCGAGACCATCGACGAGGGATGGGAGCGGCTGGCGACGCAGATTGGTGTGCAGTTCGACCATCCGCAGGCGATCGACCTTTTCCGTCAAGCCGGCCAGACGGTGGACGGAGACGTGGTTCGGTTCGAGCCCGGATTTCTGCGCGAGCAGGCGGCGAAGGCGCCGGCGGAGTTCGTCCTGCGGGCGCGCAACCGCGAGCGTGACCTCGTCATCGGTGGCAACTCCATGGTCTTCGGTCCCGCGAACGGTCCGCCGTTCGTGCGGGTCGACGGTGAGCGCCGGGAGGGAACCATGGCCGACCTCGAAAAGCTGCTGATGATGGTCCAGGTCACTGACGCGCTGGACACACCGGGGCGCAACATCCTTGAGCCCAACGACGTCCCCCTCGACATCCGGCACCTGGTCCGGGCTCTGGCAGCAACCCGGTTGACCGACCGGGTCTGGTCGGGTGAGCCGTCGTCCGAGGTGGCCGCAGGCGACTGCATCAAGATCGCGGAGATCTTGCACGGTGGACGCGCAAGCATCGAGCGTGAGCCGGTGATGTTCGCAAATATCAACGTCAACTCGCCGCTCCACTTTGATGTTCGGATGCTCGACGGTTTGCTCGCGTACGCCGAGGCGGGGCAGGCGATCATCGTCACCCCGTTCCTGTTGATGGGCGCGATGGCGCCGGTGACCGTGCCGGCGGCGCTCGTGCAGCAGACGGCCGAGGCGCTCGCCGGCATCGCGCTGGTTCAGCTCGTCCGGCCGGGCACGCCATGCGTCATGGGGTCATTCCTGTCCGCCGTAGACATGAAATCCGGCTCGCCGTCGTTCGGAGGACCCGAGTCGGCCATCGGCCTCTGCGCATCCGGCCAGATTGCCCGGCGGCTCCACCTACCATGGCGTTCGGGCGGTGGCACCCTCACCGCCAGCCAGATCGTCGACTTCCAGGCCGGCTACGAGGCGTTCAACACCGTGACCGCCGCATTCCTGGCGGGTGCCAATGTCTGCTGGCAGTCCGCCGGCTGGTTGGAGGGCGGGCTGGTCACGTCGTTCGAGAAGTTCGCCGCGGACTGCGAGATCCTTGACTTGCTCCGTCACCAGTTCACGCCGATGGACGTCGACGAGGAGAGCCTGGCCTACGACGCCCACGTGGAGGTCGGCCAAGGCGGTCACTTCTTCGGGACGGAGCACACATTGGAGCGCTTCCGCGACTGCTTCTGGCGACCTACCATCGCGTCCACCGAGAACTTCGAGCGATGGACCCGAAATGGGTCGATGGACCACGCTCAGCGATCCAACACCCGCTGGAAGTCGATGTTGGAGAGCTACCAGCGACCACCCTTGGACGACGCGGTCGAGGGTGAGCTGGTCGAGTTCGTCGAGCGACGGGCTCGCGAGCTCGGCGATCCGATATCCCTGCGGTAGTTGCGACCAACGCTGCCATGATGGCGACCACAGTGACGACATCACGACGATGCGTGTACGGGATGAGGAGATGACCTCGCGGTACGGCGGTCGAGCCCGTCCGGTCGGCACTGTCCAACGTGCGATCGCGATCCTGCATGCGCTGGCCGACTCGTCATGCGACTTGGGCAACAGCGAGATAGCGCGCCGAACGGGCATCAACGAGAGCACCGTGTCGCGGCTGCTGTCGACCTTGCTCAGTGACGAGCTGGTAAGCCGCGTGGAGGCGACGGGATACTTTCGGCTCGGTCCACGGTTGGTCGAGTTCGGCAACGCCGCCCTGGCGCGCGTCGACATGCGAGACAGGTTCCGGCCGCACTTAGAGGCGCTGACCCGAGCCACCGGAGAAACGTCCACCTTGTCGGTGCCCTACCAAGGGGGCACCATCACTGTCGACTTCGTTCAGACCCTGTCTTCGGTACGCAGCGTGGCAGAGGTGGGACGGCCGAGCGTCGCGCACGCAACCGCCACCGGCAAGATCTTCCTCGCCTACACAGATGCCGTCCCACCGACGAAACTGGCGTCGTACACCAACCGGACGATCACTGATCCGCAAATCCTGGACAGCCAAGTCAAGTCGATCCGGCAGCGCGGTTGGGCCCAAGCGATCGGCGAACGTGAAGTCGGACTCAATGCCGTCGCAGGTCCGATCCTGTCCCCGACCGGCCTCACGGCCATCCTCGGTGTCCAGGGGCCTGCCCAGCGGTTCGGCCCGAAGGCGATGCGCAGCGCCGCGGAAGAGCTGCGCTCGCACTGTCTGGCGCTCTCCAGCCCCACCAGGAAGCCGCGCGATGAGTGAGACGGACCTGCATGCTGTCGATGCGCTGACAGTTCGAGCGGCTCAGCAGCCGGGACCTCTCACCATGGAGTCTCATCGTGCCCATCGCCTCGCGCCGCTGCGATGAGCACCGTTGCGTCCGATAACTGGCACCAGACCCTGCGTGCCGGGTCACCTTGTGATCACCCTATGGAGTCTGCTTCTGGAAAATCTGCCGACCGCGGCAGTCGCTCGCGCCACAGAACTTGACCTCTTGCCGTCGAGTGACTATGAGGTATAAGACGGGGATCCGCAAACCCGGGAGGGAGGCCCAAGAGTGGGCTCGTCAATCAGATCCAGGCGGCGTTTTGGCAGGGCGATCACGGTGGGAGCGGTCCTTGCAGTCGTAGCCGCGACCGTCCCGGTGACCACTTCCTTGGCCGCGTTCCCCGGTCGCAACGGCAAGATCGCCTACTACGCGTACGACGGGAACGACTACGAGATCTACACGATCAATCCAGACGGCTCCGGGAGGCACCGGGTCACCGACAACACCACCGACGACTACGATCCGGCGTGGTCCCCGGACGGGAAGCGGATCGCCTACACCGGTTATGACGGGAACGACTACGAGATCTACACGATCAGGCCCGACGGTGGCGGAAGGCACCGAGTCACAGACAACACGACCGACGACTACGGGCCTTCGTGGTCCCCGGGCGGGAAACGGATCGCCTACTACGGTTATGACGGGAACGACTACGAGATCTACACGATCGGACCCGACGGTGGCGGAAGGCGTCAGGTCACCGACAACACGACCGGCGACTTCAATCCTGCGTGGTCCCCGAACGGGAAGCGGATCGCCTACGAGGGTGATGACGGGGCCGACTACGAGATCTACACGATCGGGCCCGACGGCGGCGGAAGGAAGAGAGTCACCGACAACACCACCGGCGACTTCAATCCTTCGTGGTCCCCGGGCGGGAAGCGGATCGCTTACGAGGGTGATGACGGTACCGACGTCGAGATCTACACGATCGGTCCCGACGGCGGCGGAAGGCGTCAGGTCACCGACAACACGACCGACGACTACGATGCCGCGTGGTCCCCGAACGGGAAGCGGATCGCCTACGACGGATATGACGGCACCGACTACGAGATCTACACGATCGGGCCCGACGGCGGCGGAAGGAAGAGAGTCACCGACAACACCACCGGCGACTACAGGCCAGACTGGGGTCGGAAGGCGTAGCCACCGATCGACGCAGCATCCCCGCATGCTCGACATGCGGGGATGCTGCGCCCCACGGAAGAGCCTTGCGGAGGGTGCCGTCAATGCGGCGTAAATGTCGCACGTTTCCAACGCTCACCGTGGTGGTGCCAAAGGTGGCCACACGTGGTGGCTGGGGTCGGGGCTAGCACGGCGCGTTGTGGCCATCCAACGAAAGCACGCTCTAACTTCGGGGGTTTTGTCTGCACGAACGACCTGCTCTGATATCAGGACGGCCGCATGGGACGAGCTCGAAGCCGGTCCCCGCAGCAGGGGCCGAGCCGTGTCTCACCATCACCGCGGCTTGCCGACGTGGTCGAGGTCGGTCACCTCGACCAGATGTTTCCTTGCCCTCCGTGACGCGGGTGCGATGGCCGTGGATCCTCGTCTCCTGATGACAACAGACCATGGCCATCATGGTCGACTGGGCTATGGACTGCCCGTCAAGGCGCGTCTACGCTGGCGGCAGGAGTCGGGTTCGTGCCGACAGGTTGTCCGCGGTGACCTGACTGTGGAGGTCGACCATGAGTGAGTTCGTTTTCCGTAACCTTTCGGTCAAGGTCTTCCCGGTCGAGGGCGACCGGAGCTGCCCGGACGAAACCGTCACCGTTGTCGCGTGCAGCCCGTGCACGGACCTCTGCACCGGCACCTACCGGGTGTGCGACGATCTCTGCACACACTTGGAGTCGATCCCGATCGTCGTGGGGCCCTACTGCCGCGGGCCCGGAACAAGCCCGGGCTACGTCGACACCCAAACCGACATCATCCTCCCGGCCGGTGACGCGGTGACGGAGCTGGCGGCGCTCAAGGAGAGCCTCCGGGTGGCGATGTCGGCTGTGGATGTCGCCGAGCAGAAGGCTCAGAGCGACGAGGGGCTCAGCGTGACGGACGGGATCGACCGATTGCGCTCCGAGCTGCTCGGCGCGGTGGCCGAGCTCGATGAGTATCGCGGCCAGCTCGAATAGCCGCTACGTCTCGACGTCGACGAGGGTGCCGGCGATCGGGCGTGACATCGCCGTCCGCGCGAACCCCTCATATCGTCTGGAGACCTGTGAGTCGTTGCCGAAGGCGACGCGAGCGCAGCTGTCGACGGTCGTTGCGGCCAAGGATGGTGTCTGCGTCCTGGTAGGAACACCCGGGTCTGCGCTTCCCGCCAAACTTGTGGATGACTCCGGGGCCAGGTTGTTCGCGACGTTGTCCCGACCCGGCCCGGTCCCCGACGAGGTGGCCCGTGATCAGCTCATGGGGCTTGTCCTTGACGCGGTCTTGGAGGTGGACTGGGACAACGCATGGGTGTCGGGACCGCTGGCCTACGAGGCGTTGCTAGGACCGAGCGACCCGCCCGAGCCAACCGATCGGTTGAGCCGCCTCTCGTATCAGGCGATCGCCCGGGCCGAACGCATGCCCTTGGGGCACGAGACCGAGCTCTGTGCGCGCCTCTACGGTTTCGGCCGGTTGCCGCTGTCCCGCCGCTGGATACGGTCCTATCCCGGTCCTGACGCCGTGGCGGCCCTGTTTGACCTGGACGCGTTGCATCGTGACTGGGTCATCGGAGGTGGTGAGGGTGGCCGTGTTGACTGGCTCTCGTTCTCCCGTCGAGGGGGCATGGCTGCAGTAAGGGTCCCCGACCTGCCCTACAAGCTCTACGTGAGTCCGCCCATCGACGCGCTCCCCGCAGTGCTCCCGGACATCGCTGCGGCGCTGGCGGCGAACGGCGCACCACACTTCAAGGTCGGCGCCAGTGCCGCGGGCCTGCTGCGCCCCGACAAGATCGTGGTCTACCTGGTTGACGCCGCCGACCTGTGCGTCCACGCTCGGGCCCTGGCGGTCGCACTCGAGGGCGTCGGCCCTCACGGTGTCCCCTTCTCGGCCGAGCTGAGCGGCGATGGGCTCCTGTCGTGGGGTGGCGACCCGCCTGCTGACGCGGGACCGGTCGGGGGAGGTGTCGAGAGCTGGAGGCTATCGGTGTGCCGGCGTCTGGCCGAGTACCTCGCGGCGGCGAAGCGGGCACCACTGCGCAGCCTGAGACCGGCCCAGTACGCCCTCGGACGCCTGGCCGCCGACGGCGTCACCTTGCCCTCGTTCGCGCCTGCCTCCTTGCCGGTGCCCGGCGGCCTCGCGTCCCCCACGGGCATGTCATGAGTCTGAGTGTGCCCTTGGTGTTATCACCAGACGTGCACGTGATTCCGGTCGCCGGGCTACCGGTGGCCATGCGTGAGCGGTTGGGCGGTGACGGTAGCGGGCACGCCCTCACACATCCCCATGCGCGGTCGTCGTCGACTCTGGTCAACGACGGGTTCGCCGAACTGCTCCGTGAGTTTCAAACACCGTCCACGGTGGTGGAGGCGGTCTTGCGCTACAGCACTCGTCTCGCCCTCGGCGCTGAGAGCGTGCTCGAGGACGCCTTTCCCGCTCTCCGCAGGTGCCTCGACCAGGGATACCTGGTGGAGGCGAGCTCTCCCCGGGCGCTGCGTCATCGAGATTCCTTCGCTCCGGGAGACCAAATCGGCGGCGGGATCGTCCTTCGGTGTCTCCAGGGCCTTGAGGACACCGAGGTCTATCAGCTGGCTCGCGAGGACGGGAGTCTCGCCGCGCTGAAGGTGCTGCGCCCGGGCAGCTCTGAGGCGGCCGCCGTCGCGTTCGGTCGTGAAGCCCGGATTCTCGGCGAGCTGGACGGGCACATCGCGCCACGACTCGTGGATACCGAGACATCCGGTGTGCTGCCCTGGCTCGCGATGGAGTGGTGCGAGGGTGCCCGGGTGACCACCGCCGCGGCAGCGCTGCGGGCGACGGCCGATGGACGCGGCCGTTTGCTCGACCTGTGCGCTCAGGTGAGCTTGGCGTACGCCGGCCTGCACGACGTGGGCATCGTGCACGGCGATGTCCACCCCGGAAACGCCATCGTGACACCGGACGGAACGGTCCGGCTGGTGGACTTCGGTCTGGCCCGGCGCCTCGATGGACTCGTTGACGACCTGCCGGCGCGCGGCGGCGCACCCGGCTTCCTGTCGCCGGATCACGCGGCGGCGCTACTCGCCGGACAAGTGCCCGCGCCACCGACCCCCCTCTCCGAGCTGTTCTCGCTGGGTGCCCTGCTCTACGAGATGTTCACGGGAGCGGCATACCTCGACTTCTCCGTCGATGACGAGGAGATGCTGCGCCAGGTTGTCCGCGACCCGCCACTGCCCTTCACCCGGAGAGGTCGTGCCGCGTGGCCAGAGGTCGAGGAGGCGCTCCGTGGGGCGCTGGCCAAGGATGAGGAACGGCGGATGCCGTCCGTGGCGGAGCTCAGCCGCCGGCTCTCCACGGCCGGGAGCGCACCCCGCTCCACCCAGCGCCGCGGCACATCGATCGGGGGCCTTGAGGCCCTGCTGACGACAATGCTGGCCAGAGCCGGTCCCGGCGGTACATGGTTCGAGCGCGGTATTCCGACCGCCCCCATGTGCTCGATCGCTTATGGCAGCGCGGGACTCGCGGTCGCCATCCATCACGTTGCGCTGTTGCGCGATGATCCCGCGCTGCTCGCGCTCGCCGACGAGTGGTCGGTGCGTGCCGCGAGTGATGCGAATGACCCCGGCGCCTTCCGAAACCCTGGACTGGATGTCACGGAGCAGGTGACTGGGCGGGTGTCGCCGTTTCACCGGCTCAGCGGCGTCCACGCAGCGCAGGCATTGGTGAGTCACTCGCTCAGCGACATCGGGTCTGCGCAGCGAGCCCTGGACGCCTTCGCGCGCGATTCCCTGCAACCCTGCGACAGCTTCGACCTGACGTTGGGAAGGACTGGCACCCTGCTCGGCGCGACGATCATCGTCGAGGCGTTCCAGGACGACCCGCACGTCGACCTCGACGCCGTGACCAGCCTCGGCAAGGCGACGTACCACGACCTCTGGCGGTGGCTCGACTCCCTTCCGCCGGTGGCCGAGGCGACCCAGCTCGCCATGCTCGGCGTGGCCCACGGTTGGTCCGGTCCGCTGCTGGCTTCACTCAGATGGTGCAGTGCCGTCTCGGCGACCCCGCAGCCCTCTGTCATCGACCGCCTAGACCAGCTCGCGGCTTTGGCGCACCGGGATGGTCAGGCTCTGCATTGGCCGTGGTCCACAGCCGGCCCCTCCACCATGCGGGGGTGGTGTAACGGCAGCGCCGGGCTGGTTCACTTGTGGACCGCAGCGCATGCGGCCTTCGGCGACGAGCGCTGGCTACACCTGGCCGAAGGCGCCGCCTGGCACGCCGCTGAGGGCTCCGGAATCATCCCCCAGCTCTGCTGCGGCCTCGCCGGCCAGGCGTACGCCCAGCTTGAGATGCACCGCCACAGCGGCGAAAGCCACTGGTTGAGCCTCGCACGTCAGTTGACCACCTCCGCCACGGTGGGCCTCGAGACGGCGGCAGCAAGCGACTGCGTCTCCGGCAGCCTCCACAAGGGGGAGGTCGGCATCGCGGTCCTCGCGGCCGACCTCGAACGACCAGAGGAGGCGACCATGCCTTTCTTCGGACCAGCGGGGTGAACGACGTCGGTCGAGTGTTAACGGTTAGCCGGCGGTGCCAACATGAGTCGGCGCCATTTGCCCTCGATCTCGCTGCATCCACTTGGGGTTCATGATGCGGACTGGCAGTCTGGGCTCGTTCGCGCCCGCGAGCGCGAGGTCGTGCGGGTGCTAGTAAAGGCAAACTTTGCCTGCCTGGTGTGGTTGTTGCGCCCCGTCCTCGATGGTGGTCCGCGGGCGTCTTCACAGCTGTGCCAACGGATCGGCTTACCCGTGAATCCGGCTCATCGCAATTGAGGGGCGTAAAGAGGGTGAGCGGCGGTTTTCGTTGCGCCGTGCCAATGCCACTCGTCGTTCTTGATGTCGACGAGGTCGCCGGATCTTGCTCGCTGCTTCCCCTGGGTTGTCTGCGGGGCTCCAGACGACCGACGGCCGCTCATCATATTATCAATCATGCGGTTGACATTCGTTCGACGAGGGCATACGGTTGCGTCAACCAAACAGTTGAGGATGGAGACCGAGATGAGTGACCCGCTGTCGCAGGTGTTCGCGGCCCTGGCCGCTCCAACCAGGCGCGACCTGGTGGCGCGGCTGACCGACGGCGACGCCACCGTGGGGCAGTTGGCGGCGCCGTATGGGATGAGTGTCCAGGCCATCTCCAAGCACCTGAAGGTGCTCGAGCGGGCCGGCCTGGTCAGCCGCTGCGCGGAGGAGCACCGCAGCCCGGTGCACCTGGAGGCGGAGGTCTTCGACCTGATGACGAAGTGGATCGAGCGCTACCGGCAGCGGGCCGAGGCCCGGTACCGGCGGCTCGACGCCGTGCTGGCGGAGATGGACGACGACGAGGAGGCCGGGCACCGCCCGACGCGCGAGGAGACGGCATGAACGACATGATGACGACCGCGGCGATCGAGGCGGATCCGACGGTCCCGATCATCCGCGTCACCCGGGACTTCGCGGCCACCCCGGCCCAGCTGTTTCGGGCGCACACCGACCCGGAGCTGTTCGTTCGGTGGGTCGGCCCGGACGCGATGACGACCACCCTGGACCGCTGGGACGCCAGCACCGGCGGCAGCTGGCGCTACGTCGCCGCCCGGGACGAGATGGAGTTCGGCTTCCACGGCTCCTTCCACGAGGTCCGGCCGGACCGGATCGTGCAGACCTTCACCTGGGAGGGTGACCCGGACGGAGTCGCGCTGGAGACGCTTAGCTTCCAAGACCTCGGCGACGGCCGCACCCGGCTGCGCGCAGAGTCGCTGTGCGACAGCTTCGAGGGCAGGGACGCCTGGCTGCGCAGCGGGATGGAGGTCGGCGTGGACCAGGGCTACGCCAAGGAGGACGCCCTGCTCGCCGCCGGTGAGATCGCCGGGACCGCCGAAGCAGCGCAGGCATGACCCTCCCCACAGGCCCGGCCGGGCGCCATCGCGCGGTGACCGCCGGGTTCACCGCTCGGGTGCGGGGCGCGTCGGACTGGGACGCACCGGCCCCGGTGGCCGGATGGCGCGCCCGGGACGTGGTGGGTCACCTGGTCGAGTGGTTCCCGGACTTCCTGAAGAGCGCGACCGGCCTGGTGCTCGACCGCGGCCCGTCGCCGGATGAGGACCCGGTCACCGCCTGGCACGTGCACGCCGACGCGGTACAGCGGCTGCTCGACGGGCCGGAGGCAGCCACCGCCTTCCGGCACCCGATGGTGGGGGAGATGCCGCTGCCGGACGCGGTCGACCGGTTCTACACCTCGGACGTGTTCATGCACACCTGGGACCTGGCCCGCGCCACCGGCCAGGACGAGCGGCTCGACCCGCAGACCTGCGCCGACATGCTCGCCGAGATGGTGC
>JBBRYB010000023.1:0-56011 GCA_038238115.1 Propionibacteriales bacterium
AGCGAGCCGTCGGCGAGCTCCACATTCTCCTTCGCCGGCACTGCCCACCCGACCTCGAGGTGCTGCTGGCGCCGTTCGATGTCGCGCTGGCCGTCAACACCGTCGTGCAACCGGATCTGCTCGTCACTCGGCGGTCGGACACCACCGAGACGGACCTCCCGGTCGCGCCGCTGCTCGCCCTCGAGGTGCTCTCCCCCAGCACGCGCCACATCGACCTCGGGCTGAAGCGCGCTCGCTACGAGACCGCCGGGTCGCCGTCGTACTGGGTGTTCGACCCCGCCGAGCCGTCGATGACGGTCTGGGAGCTCGAAGCAGGACGGTACGTCGAACGGGCCCGCGTCACGGGCGACGATAACTGCATAGTCACAGCTCCGTACCGGATGACGCTCCGACCGGCCGACCTGCTGGGCTGACGTCTCTGGTCTGTCCTCTTGGGGAATGCCGGAGCCTCACACCGGAACCGCGCCTGTGCGCGAAACTTGTCCCCGACCGGGCCGAATTCCACACCACAACCGCGCCTGTGCGCGAAACTTGTCGCCGTGCCGGGCGCCTCGTCGTTCCCATGGCGCGCCGGGATGCTCTCGGGCTACCTGTGATGCCCGAGCCAAAACGACGTACGACATCATCGGCGTCGAAGTCGAGGTTGTCTCCTGCGTCGGCGCGCCCTTAGGCTCCCCGACCATGCCAAGACTCAGCCGCTCCGACCTGGAGTCGTTCCGCGACGCCACAGTCCCCGACCTGCTCGGGCCTGGTCTCCGGCTGCTCTTCGTGGGGATCAACCCAGGCCTCTGGACCGCGGCGACCCAGGCCCATTTCGCCCGCCCCGGGAACCGGTTCTACCCGGCGCTGCTGAAGGCGGGCATCATCACCCGGCCAATCAGCCCGAGCGCCGGCATGACCGACGACGACCGCGAGCACCTGGTACGGCGTGGCGTCGGCATCACCAACCTGGTAGCCCGGGCGACGGCGCGCGCCGACGAGCTGACCGCCGAGGAGCTCCAGGACGGGGGCAGGCAGCTGCTGGCCCTGGTCGACAAGGAGTCGCCTCGAGTCGTCGCCATCGCCGGCGTGACGGCGTACCGGGCCGCCTTCGGTCTCCGGGGAGCCCAGGTGGGAGCTCAGCCGAGCGGGCTCGGCGGTGCCGCGCTGTGGGTCGTACCGAACCCGAGCGGGCTCAACGCGCACGACACCATCGAGAGCCTGTCGCACGCCTACGGCCAAGCGGCCCGAGCCGCCGGCATCGCCCTTCCTGACTGACGGTCAAGGGTCGGCGAAGTGGGCCAACGCCGTCAGGCGACTCAGGATCCGAGAAGCGCCAGCGAGGCATTCATTCCCAGACCGTGATTCCCCGGTCTCGGGCGGCACTAGCGAGGCCAACATCGAAGGTGCCCAGATCTCCAGGAAGCTGCTCTGCGGCGAGGATTACGCAACAGGCCGGAAGCTCGACGAGTCGCCGCCCGTAGGAGCGCGGACGTGCTAGGGCGTCCGCGTGGAGCTCCACGCTTGTCACGTCGAGTCGCCGCTGCTGAGGATCAACTCAGCGGGGTAGAATGGTAGACGGACAAGGTAGATTAGCGTCATGAGCTTGAACATCAAGAACGAGCGGGTGCATGGACTCGCCCGCGAGGCTGCTCGCCGGACCGGCCACAGCCAGACACAGGTAGTCGAGGAAGCCCTCGAGCTCCTTATGCAGCGCCTCGACGAGGTGTCGGAAACGCGTCGTGAGATTGTGCTCGAGCTGCTGCGCGACTTCGACCGCCGCATGTCGCCGGCGGATCGGCAGCGGCTCTCGACCGAGGGGCTGTACGACGAGGCCGGGCTGCCAGCATGATCGTCGACACGTCAGCGGTCATCGCAGTCCTCAAGGATGAGCCAGAGCGCGACGCCTTGTTGGGCGCACTGCTCGCCAGTGACCGGCGGTGGATGTCTGCGGCGAGCTACCTGGAGACCGCGATCGTGGTCGACGGATTGGGCGACCCGGTCAAGTCGCGTCGACTCGACGACATTCTCGCCGCGTTGAAAGTCGAGATTGTGGATGTCACCACCACACAGGTTCTGCTAGCCCGGCAGGCGTACCGAGACTACGGGAAAGGAAGCGGCCACCCTGCCGGACTGAACTTCGGGGACCTCTTCTCTTACGCATTGGCGCATGACGCCGGAGAACCGCTGCTGTACAAGGGGGACGACTTCTCGCAGACCGATCTGCGCCTGGCAATCTGAGCCTTGGAGTGGGTCCTTGCGGCCGCTCAGACTTCGTGCTTGTTGGACCAGACGAGATGCAAGGCGTGTGGCAGGGCCCACCCACCGAGGCGGGTGAGCCCGGCGTCCTCGTCCAGGATCCCCAGCGCCTGCCAGAGCGGCGTCAAGACTGTGGCGGCCATGTCGAGGGCCGACTCGTCACCTTCCGGATCGTCGGAGTCGTTTTCGATCTCTGGAGATGTGGTGATGTCGCGGATTGCTGCTGCCCCGCTGAACGGCGCACCTGGCCCGCGGCGTACCAGTCCGACGACCATGCCGAACCAGTCCGCGTGCAGCAGCGCGGCGACCGCGGCCTGCTCCTCCGGATCAGTCTGAGGGTCGTCGGGTGGGCTGATCGTCGCGGCGGCCGCTTGGCTCCACAGCTCGTCGTCGTTGGAGGGCGTCGTACGGCGCCATCCGCACGCCTCAACGAAGTAGCCGAACGGCCAACCGCCCTCCTCGACTCCACGACGAAGCCGCGACTGAGCGTGCGCCATCTCCGGCTGAGGAGGCGGGGAGCTCAGAACCTGCCCGCAGGCCCTCCGGAGCAGCTCATCGGCCGCTAGGTCGGCCCGGTCCCATGCGGCGAGAAACTCCTCAGTGTCTTCGTCATCGAAGTCCCATGGCTCGTCGTCATCAGGCATCCTTCAAGACTGGCACTGAGCGCGACCCGCGCATAGAGTCGCCCTGTTTCCTCGGCCGGGGTACGACGTGATATCGCGGCGATATACTCAGCCCGTGGAAGGCGACGCAGGGCAGATCCGTGACGCCCGCCTGCGCGCCGGACTGACGCAGCGGGAGCTTGCCGCTCGATCGGGCGTTCGCCAGTCGAACATCGCTGCCTACGAGACCGGTCGAAGGCGACCGACTCCGTCGATGCTCAGCCGGCTGCTCCAGGCGGCTCGGCCGCGCCCGTCCGCCGTGGTGGACCAGCACCGGCAACAGGTGGCGGCCGCGGCAGCTCGCCACCACGCCACCAACCTCCGGGTGTTCGGCTCAATCGCGCGCGGTGATGACGTACCCGGCAGCGACCTCGATCTGCTCGTCACGTTCGACTCGTCCGCGTCGCTGCTCGACCAGGTGGGACTGATCCACGACCTCGAGTCCTTGCTAGGCGTGTCCGTCGACGTACTCTCCGATCGCGCACTGCGAGATCGTGACGACGCCATCCGCGGCGAAGCCATCCCACTGTGAATGGCGACTCAGGTGGAGCCTGGGTGGCCTCCACCTACGGCTTCCGGGTCCGTGACGCACTCCTCGACCTGCTCGCGTTCAGCCAGATGTCCGATCGGCTGGTGGCACACGGACACGAGGCCTACCTGCGAGACGAGACCCGCCGGCTCGCCGCTGAGGCCATCACCCATCGCATCGGAGAAGCGGTCACGAGACTCACCCCTGAGTTCGTGAGTGCGCATCCGAGCGTCGCCTGGCGGCAGATCAAGGGAATGCGCAACCTGGTCGCGCACGACTACGGCCGAGTGGACTACGAGATCGTCTGGAACACCCTCACGAGCGACGTGCCCGCGGTTGCGGCATACGTGCGCACGTTGCTGGACCGCCAGAATTAGCCAGCGCTGCGCCCGAAGGAAGTGGCCTTCAATCATCACTGCCGAGCAGCCAACGCCGACACCTCGTCAGGTGACAACATGTTCCGAGTTGTCACCAAGTGACCGCTCGAGTCGCCGCGCGAGCTCCGGCCCACCGACGCTGGTGATGTAGTCCAGGTCCCCGCAGACGATCAGCTCGTCGCGGGCGCGGGACAGTCCGACATACAGCCGTTCCTTGGCCCGGTCCCGCGACGTCGACTCGTTGACGGCGAGGATGATGACGCGTCGTTCGAGACCCTTGAAGCCGAGCACGTGTCCGTAGAACACCTGGTCGTCGTCCCAGAAGGACGCCCAGTACTCGTCCTGTCCCTCGTCCTGTCGTGCCGTCTGCTCGGGATGACGTGAGCCGGTCGTCAGCAGTGCGACGTCCTGGGGACGCCAACCGGCTTCGAGGACGGCGTCGACGGCCTCGTCGGCGACGCAGATCGCCTCCTCCGCCGCGCACGGCAGGTAGCGCACGCGCGGGCCGTTTCCCCCGCGCAGTCGCATGCGGGTAAGCCCGAGCGGCTGGAAGGTCTCGGCGATCTGCCGGGTGTTGCGCAGGTTGTGTTCGAGCACGAACACGGCCTGGCACTCGGCATCCCGCCGAAGCGCGCGAACACGCGCTGCCCCTCGTCGCTGAAGATCGTCAGGCCGCCGGTTTCCGGGTCCTTCAGGGCAGCCACGACCGCGGGCCACCACTCGTCCGCGAAGTCCTGCGCCTCGTCGACCACGACGGCGTCGAAGCGCTTGCCCACGTCGAGACGTTCGGCGATGGACACCATCATCTTCGGGAGGCGCTGCTCCCAGTAGTCGCTGTCCTCGTCGCCGTCAGGAGAGGGTTCGGCGCCCCACTCCTCCATTCCCAGCCCATGGAAGGTGCCCACGTACGACGGCTGTTCCCGTCGGTCCCAGCCGCTGGTCACCCGCTTGAAGTACGTCGCCAGGCCGCGTGAGTAGCACACGAGCGCGACTCGCTTGCCGTCCTTGCGCAGGCGGCGGGCCTGCTCCATCGCCAGCCAGGTCTTGCCGGACCCGGCGCCGCCGCGGATCTCCATGCGCCGGATGAGCTTGGAGAACTCCAGCAGCATGGCCTGCTGCTCGGTGAGGCGATCGGCCAACGCATCCCGCTCGGTGCGAGGCTGATCACGTCGGCCTGCGGCAGGCCGCGCCCCCTGAGGATGTCGGCTAGAACCTCGACGTCCTCGGCGGTCGGGACGCGGCACGACGACTGCTGCCGTACGGCGATCGAGCCGATCCGCCCGACCAGGTCGTCGAGGTCGTCCCGGCCGAAGACCATGTGGCGTGGGCAGTCGGGCAGCGCGAAGTCGTCGGCGATCCTGGTGAACGGGAAGACGACGGCGTGTGCCCAACGGATCCGCCCGCGGCTGCCCCATCGCGGATCGCTCTCGACATACGTCCGCAGGCCGTACATCCCTTCTCGCGCCTGCCGGACCGGGTCGATGCGGTTGCTCTTTCCGTTCTGCCCGGTCGTCACCCAGTGGTCGCCGTCGTGGGTGATCTGCCCGCCCTTGACCTCGAGCACGGCGAACCCCGCCCCAGGCAGGGCGAGGAAAAAGTCCACCTCCGCGTTCTTGTGGTCATCGGTGACGCGGAGGTTCGGCCAGACCCGGTCCGTCGGACGGATCGATCCTTCGAGGACGCGCGCGACGACCCGCTCGCCCTCCGAGGCATGGCTCGCGTCGTCGTCGAGTCCAGGCACGAGTTAGCTCCTTCAAGACAGGCAACGGGCGCGTCCGCAAGGCACCCGGGGCCTCCCGATTCTTTCACGGTACGCAGTTGGCCTCGGCGGTTTAGGGTAGGACGCGGGCCAGAGTACGGATCGATAGGAGTGGGATGGCGAGACACGGCGATTCGGAATCATCTGCACCGTTGGTACAAGATCCCACGACGCATCGCCAACGGGTTGCGGTCAAAATCGCCAGCGAGGTGGAGCGTGCAAGTCACCTTCAGGAAACCAGGCTGTCCAAGATCACCTCGCTGCTTCACGCCTTCCGCGTGCCCGACGCCCCAACGGACCTGAAGCAGGTACGTCGGGACCTCGAACAGGCGGGCGTCCACTCGATATGCCGCTGGGGGGATGAGATTCGTCGTGGCGGAGTGCTGGAGCTCAGCTCAATCAACCAGTCGGACGACGCAAGTCCATCGGGCGAAGATCACTCCATACTGGTGAGCGTGTGGAGCCGGGGCGGCACGGTCGGTGACGAGCATCCGCTACCGGTGCGGGAACCCGTGACGAGTACAGACGTTCTCTGGTTCAACGTTGAGCCACTGTCGCCTCATCCGAGACTTGAACGCTCGGCGGCAACCAACTCGAGCGCGCTGAGGAATCTGCGAGTCGCGGAGCAGGGCCAGCGAACGCGAGCGCGCAGGAACCGAGGCGGCCAACGGCGGCGGCGGACCCCTCCGATCTGACCACACGAGCCGACGAAGTCCTGCAAGCGCTCTCACCGTGGTGCAGAGGCCTGGAGCTGGAGATGGCCAAAGATCTCCTCGCAGAAGACAAGCAGCCAAAGGTCGAAACTTATGGCGACGAGAAGGACGGGGTCCGAGGCGTGTCGGTGGCTGCTGTCATCGCCTGGGAGCTACCGGGCGACGAATTGGATGACGACGGAGTGTCCGAAGAACTCATCTTCCAAATCGTGGAGATGGTCGTCGGTGGCTTAGAGAGCCATTCCTGAGTCATGTTCGCTATCGTTGGCTCGAGGGCTCAGATCGGGAGCAGTCGTCCGGCGATCTGGGGATGTACCTCACGAGATCGTTGGTGGATACATACGAGGCTTCCCAACGCATGGTAGAACGATGGGTGGAGGGATGGGAGGCCAGCTTCTACAGCAGCGACGATACGGCAGTGTCACTCGATGGCCCGAATCGTGAGCTGCGTAACACTTCGTCCATGATTGTCGAGTTTCGGAGAAGGGTCTCAGCCCTTGACCATGCTCGCCGATCCACTGTGGACAAGGCATGGTTTCCCAGATTGACAGAACTGCCGACAGAGAAGGGTAAGGGAAAAGATAACCATCAGGTCCAAGCGCTACTTTCTTCTCTAGAAACTGCGAGGGACAAGTTCGATCTACTCCTCGTGGAGATCCGTGCGGACATGGACCTATTGATGCTACAAAGTACAAGCAATTCTCAACAGTCGGCTGACCGCCTCCAGGATAAGCTCGCTAAAGTAACTGGCCTGGTTCTCGTACCAACTCTTGTCGCTGGCCTCTTCGGCGCGAACACAGCGCTCCCCGGGCAGGGCCATTGGTTCGGCTTTGACTTGATGGTTGCGCTGATGATCATCTCCGCCCTGGCGGTGTACCTGGCCATTCGTCGGGTGTCGCGACCAGCCCCTTGAGCGTGAGCACGCAATGCCCGCATGCAACCAGCCGCAGCGCGGTCTCTATGCGCCGTGCTCGCTCAGCATCCCCAGGAACTACGTGGCGTTGTAGCCGATCTCATCTTTGGCTCGCCGGTAGATCCCCGTCATCCGGCTATCAAACACGTGCGCGAGCTCGATGTGCGAGGATGTCGAGGCGATGTCGTCCCTCTTGGGTCGGTCGTCTTGGCCACGATAGTGATGGTGGTTGGTCGTATCTTTGCGCTTCGGTCCCCAGGACCGCTCGAGGGGAGGTGAGTCGCCAGGTATGACGACATACGTCGGTGTCGACCTCGCATGGTCGGCCAAGAACCGGACCGGCATGGCGGCTATTGACGAGGCCGGGAAACTTCTCGGGATGGGCGAGGTCGTCACCGACGACGAGATTGTCGGCTGGCTCGAGCCGTACGTCGCGGACGGAACTTTGGTGGCGATCGACGCGCCCCTCATCGTGACCAACCCGGAAGGTCAGCGACCGTGTGAGCGGGATCTGTCGGCGATATTCCACTCGTTCCATGCGGGCACGCACCCCACTAACCTGCGCAAACCCGAGTTCTCGGGGGGCTCCCGCGCGATGGCTCTCTGCCAGCGCGCCGGCCTAGACGTCGACCCACGATCCACCGCGTTCTCGAGGGCGATCGAGGTCTATCCGCATCCGGCCACCATCACACTCTTCGGGCTAGATTCGATCATCCCGTACAAGCACAAACCAGGCCGCAACTTCGTGGACCTGCAAGATGGTCTCCTGGAGTTGATCGATCAGCTGCAGGGACTCAGCAACGACGTTCCGTCTCTCGTGCTGGACGGCTCGAAGGCCTGGGCTGAAACGGTCGCAGCAGTGCGGACTGCCACTCAGAAGTCTCACTTGCGCAAGGTCGAGGATCTCGTCGACGCTGTGCTCTGCGCGTACGTCGGCTTGCTGCACGACCAGGCTCCTGAGCGCACCCGCATCATCGGCGATCTTGAGACCGGCTACATCGTCGTTCCGATCGATGAACGCGTGCGGGACAAGGTCGATGCGTTGCAAACGGTGCATACTTCCCGTGAGCTGACTGCTGGGGTCGCCCCCGGAGCACCCTTGCTGGTACCGCTGAACGACGTCACCGCGCTCGTGATCGGGGAGGGATCCCTCGGTGACCTCGAGGTGCTCGAACCTCCCCTCCTCAACGGCGTCGACATGGAGAGCATTGCCGCTGCCGTCTCCCTGGGCCTTGGAGGGTTAAACGTCGCGGCACAGGCGGCTACGGCACTCCCAGCCGTCCGCGGCCTCGTTCGGCTGGCCCCGGACACGATGCGACAGCTCGCGACCAACACCCCCATCACAAGTGGCGGATGGAACTTGGGCGCACTCCACGGAGCCAGCGGTCAGATCACGCACCAGATCCGTTGGGCGCCGGCCGGATCCGCCAGAGCCGCCAGCGTCGTGGCGCAGCTCGGACCCGCCGCGGCCCTCCTGGGCATCCAGCTGCAGCTGAACCAGATCGCGAAGTCCGTCGAGGAGGGCATCGCGGTCACGCGGGAGGTGCAGAGGACCCTCGACCTTGAGCACCGGAGCGAGGTCTCGGCGTCGTACGAAACGGTGATGAAAGCGTTTCGCGAGGCCGTCCACGTCCGCTCCGTAACAGCCCACATCTGGGAGAACATCTCCGGCCACGAGTCGGCACTGCGCAAACAGCGAACTCATGAGCTCGACGTCGTCACTAGTCTGACGCGGGAGCTCGGGGCGCAATCCAGCGCTAAGTCGCGGCGCTCCTGGGTGGTTGATCACGCCACGTCTCTCATCGGACATCTCAACTCGCTTCGCGAGGCTCAGCAGGCTTGGTTCACCTATCAGGGGCTCCGCGCTCATCATGTGAGACAGACTGGAGACAAGACCGGCCTTGTCGAGCATATCGTGGCGACTGCAACTCGTGAGTACGACGAGACACAAGCCCAGCTCCGCGGGATCAGCGCCCAGTTGACGCGGCTGATCGGGCTCCTCAGCGACATGCCGGCCTCCAAGCTCGACAAGTTGAAGGGACTGGGAAGCGGCAAGTCAATTGAGCAGGCCCTGCTCGTCTTGCAGCGGTTGACTCGAGCGGTTGAGCTTCTCCCCACGTCCGAGGTGGAGCCGCTGACCGTGCCCAAGCCGCCCATCCAGGTGGTTCGGGATGCGGAAGATGCTGAGGTGGCATTGCGAATGAGCCGCTGGCACCTCGCGCCGGGCGAGCATGTGCTCGCAATCGCGCAGGGATCACAGACCACGTTCAACAGCTGGCTCCTGGCCACAGAGTCGCGCGCCTACGTCATGAAGCAGAACGACCTTTTCGACGGGGACAGCCCCGAGTGGGTCGCCCAAGGCGACATCCGGTACGTGCGAAAACGACGAAGCAAGCTCAACAAGCTGTACCCCCTCGAACTCACAATTGTGACCAAAGACCGCGATATCAGCTGCTCATTCGGCAAGTGGGTGCATGGGGAGGATGCGTCCCAAGAGATGGACCGCTTGACCAGGCTGCTGCAGAGCATGATGACGCTTCCCGCTGACGAGATCCCTGTCAGTCCTCTCTTAGGGGAGGCCGAAGGTAATCCACCTTCGATCACCGCCGGACACGATCTGGTATGACGTCGGCTTTCGGTTGGCTCGACTCCGACGAGGACCAGCGCAAGAAGATGCTCGAAGTCGTCGAGCTGTTCAAGGACGAGGGGACCGTCGACGAGCTCGGCATCGGTTCGATCAGGGACACCATCGCGAACACACTCTTCCCGGGCACCTCAGTGCTGCACACCCGGATTCGGTACGTGCTGTTCGTCCCGTGGCTCCTACAACAGGCAGCGGCAGCCAAGCCTCAACCTGCGCAGATGGCCGCGGAGCTCAGGCGGCTCGAGATCAAGCTCATCTACAGCCTGCTTGCGGGCTACCAGGATGACCCCACAGCAACTCCACCCGGGATCATCGGCAGCTCAGCGCGTGACAAGCTCAAGCGGATGCCGAGCGCTGCCTACTGGGTGGCGTTGCGTCGTTGGGACATCCGCCAAGCCGACACGACCATCGAGGGGTTCTTCCGACAGGCCAAGAGCCAGCGCGACCTCGCCAGGCTCACGACTCAGACCGACGATCCGGAAGCTCGCGACCCTTCGCCTACCCTGGCCCTGGATCCCAACCTCCCTCCCCCACCACATGACCTGCTCACCAAAGCGACGTTGGACCTGACCGTCGACGAAGAGGCGTACCTGTCCGATGTGGTGGGCACGTCCACGAGCGGGTCACTCCTTGCTTGGCTCGTGCACAACGAGCCGGCCAACGACGCGACGTACGTATGGCAGCTTGACAACCACGACCACTTTCCCCTGAGACTTCGAGAGATCGTCGACCACGGCAGACGCTTCCACACGGCCATCTTCGGGGCGCCGCTCCTTTACAACCTCATCCTCGCGGAACGATCGCTCAATTCCGACCTCGCGGACGGATACCGAGAGGAGCTGCAGGAATGGCGAGAGGAGCTGGACGCGACGCAAGCCCTCGGTGACTGGGAGCGACCCGGCTTCTGGAGCATGATCCATCACCACAACCCCGCCCTCTCCCCACTCACCCGGCGCTTCGTCGATGGCTGGCTCGACGTCATCAGCTCGAACGCCGATGTCGCAGAGTCGTCAGCCGCGCGTGAGCTGGTCTCGCGTCGGGAGCGGCAGATCAAAGGCGGAAGATCGCGACTTGCCAATCAGGCGGCACTCGATCGCTGGAGCGGACGATCCGGCCTCGTTCCACTCGACTTCAAGTGGCAGATTGCACGTGGACTCCTGCAGGACCTCTACACCGCGCGAGCCGTCGCCTGATGTTGTCGCCGGAGACACGAGTCCTGTTGACCGACGCGCTGCGGCCACCGGACGGTTATCGGGTCGACATCGCGGTGGCCACGACGTACTCGCTCGACCTCACAGCACTGCTCCTCGCACCGATGGCGTTTGCGATGTTCGACCACGAAAACTCCAAGGATCTCGATCGCGTCGATCCGATCCAGCTCCTCGAGGCCGTACGCCGGTACGCGGAGCGGACGACGGTGTTCTGTCAGGCGGGCGCCATCGCCGTGCCGTCGAGCTACCGCAGCATCCTCACCTTTGTTGAGGACGTGGTCCGCGAGGTGACCACGCCGACAACCGGGCACATCTTCCACCCAAAGGTGTGGGCGATCCGCTACGTCGACAACGAGCGTCGCTACGTGCACCGGTGCCTCTGTCTCAGCCGCAACCTTACGTTCGACAAGTCGTGGGATACCGCTGTCCGGCTCGACGAGCAGCCGGAGAGCACCGGCGGGATCGCCGCCAGACCACTTGCTGACTTCATCGGCGCTCTGCCCGGTCTTGCGACGCGCGAGGTGTCGTCGGACCGCCGCGAGCAGGTCGCGGACCTGTCCGAGTCCCTGGCACGGACGCGCTTCGCACCCCCGCCGCCGTTCACCAGCGGACAGCTGCTTCCCCTCGGCTTGGGCACGCAGCCATGGCCCTTCCCCTCCGCGATCGACGACCTCCTCGCCTTTAGCCCGTTCGTCTCGAAGGGCTCGCTCGATCGCCTCTCGAAGAGCTCGAAGAGGAGGACCTTGGTGTCTCGGGCCGAGGCTCTCGACAGGCTCGGTTCCAAGGCCCTCGATGGCTGGCGCACGCTGACGCTTCAGCGAAGCGCGGAGGTGGAGGTGGGTGACGACACCTCCGCGGCCATCCCCGCCGTGACGGAGTGGTTGAGCCCGGGCGATGGGCTCCATGCGAAGACATTCGTCTGCGACATCGGCTCGGAGGCCGTCGTCGTCACCGGCAGCGCCAATCTCACCATCGCCCCCTGGCACGGCAATGTCGAGTTCGACGTGGTCCTGCGAGGCCCCAAGAGGGCCTGCGGCATCGCCGCGACTCTCGACGGATCCACCGAAGTGCCTGGGTTGTCCAGGATGCTCGAGGCCTACGCGGTGACTGAGCCCGACGGCGTACCGGACGAGGCGCAGCAGACGGCCTGGGAGCTGGAGCTCTTCCATCAGCGTCTCGCTGCCAGCGGTCCCGTCCTCACCGTTACCCGGCTCGAGGACGACCGAGTGAGCCTACGTCTGGCGCTCGAAGTGGATGCTCTCCTGGGCGACTCCATGGTCTGGCTGATATCCCTCCCTCAGACGACCAGCTCAGTGCGGCTCGACCACGAGCACGCTGCCGAGTGGTCACCGGTGTCTGCCCGCAACGTCACACCATTCGTGGCGATCGAGACCGTGGCCGGTGAGGGTGCGGCCAGGGCGACTCGGCGTTGTGTTCTCGAGGCGAGGCTCGTCGGCGACATCGAGTCCCGGCGCATCGACGCGGTCCGCGATGTGCTCCGATCGAAGCAGGACGTGCTCCGCTACCTCATCTTCCTACTCGGCGACCCGGCGTACGACGCCTGGTTCGCGCAGGAATGGCAGGGCGGAGAGCGGCGAGAGTACGGCGACGCGGCGATCGGCACCCGCCTGGACATCGCGCTGTTCGAGCCCATGGTCCGAGCTTCCGGCCACGACGAAGACGCGCTTGCCCGGGTCGCGAGCCTGATCCAGGACCTGAACCGGATGGCCGTTGACGATGAGCTGCTCCCCGACGGGTTCCAAGACCTGTGGCGCGTCATATGGCAAGTCCACCAGGAGGAGGGCGCCGGATGAACGCGAAGGAGCGCCCAGATCCCGCTCCGGTCCTGGCGAGTCTCAAGGACTTCCAACGCGCCACCGTGGAGCATGTGCACCGGCGCCTTTGGACGGACGAGGACCACGTCAAGCGGTTCCTCGTCGCAGACGAAGTCGGGCTCGGCAAGACCATGGTAGCCAAAGGTGTCATCGCAAAGACGATCGACCACCTGTGGGATGACATCCAGCGCATCGACGTCGTCTACATCTGTTCCAACACGCAGATTGCGCGCCAAAACCTCAGCCGACTCAACGTCGTCGGCGGCCAGTCGCTCAACCACGCGGACCGTCTCACCATGCTGCCGAGCGTCGTCCGCCAGCTCGAGGGTGAGAAGGTCAACTTCGTCTCCTTCACGCCCGGCACGTCGTTCAACGTCGGCGACAGCGGGGGCAAAGCGGGCGAGCGGGTGCTGCTCTACTGGTTGCTTGCCAAGTGCTGGGGTCACCAGCACGTGCAGGCGCGTCGATGGGTGCGCTTCTTCGAGGGCAGCGTCACGCGGGAGACCTTCGCCAGGCGGATCGCGAACTCGAAGCACGAGCTCGACAACCTCGACGATGATCTGGCCGCCGACTTCGGCGTCGAGCTGGACAAGGCGGTCGGTCCTTCCGGGAGCCGGCTTGCCGACGAGCTCGAGGCGTGCGTGGCTGAGTTCAACTATCTTCGGGGCAAGCCTGCCCACGACCTCTCGAGTCGCCGCTTCAAGCTGATCGGCGCGCTGCGCGGGCTGGTTGCCCACGCGTCCGTCAAGGCCCTCGAGCCCGACCTCGTCATCATGGACGAGTTCCAGCGCTTCAAGGACCTTCTCGACAGAGATGACGAGGGTGCCCGCCTGGCACATGCGCTGTTCGACCACCCGGACGCCCGGGTGCTCCTGCTCTCGGCAACGCCGTACAAGATGTACACGCTCCCCGATGAACCCGAAGGTGACGACCACTATCGCGACTTCACGCGGACCGTCCGCTTCCTTGCCGGTGACGACGGCGCCCATATCGTCGAGTCGTCTATGCGCACGATGCGTGACGCTCTCTTGGCGGGAGGCTCCCTGGAGGCCGCCCGCTCGGCGAAGCAGGCTGTGGAGTACGAGCTGCGCAAGGTGATGAGCCGCGTCGAACGACTGTCGTCCACGCCAGACCGGGACGGCATGCTTCGCGAGCTGTCGCTCGACGGTGTTCGGCTCACGGCGGAGGACGTGCGGGGCTACCGTTCCTTCGACGAGCTCGCCCGCCTGGTCGGGCGCCAGGACATCTTCGAGTTCTGGCGATCGACGCCGTACCCGCTGAACGTGATGGACCGTGACTCCTATCAGGTCAAGACGAAGTTCCAGGCCGCGGTCGACACGCAGGATGTCGACGTGAGTGCGGCTCTACGGCACGCCCGGGGGATGCTTCCGTGGGATGCGATCGACCAGTACGGCGAGCTTGACCCGGGCAACGCCAAAATGCGCGGACTGGTAACGGACGTCCTCGACCGGGGAGCATGGCAGCTGGCCTGGCTGCCTCCGAGCCTGCCGTACTACGAGCTCGGCGGCGCCTACGCGAACCCCGCGCTGCGTGCCTTCACGAAGCGCCTGGTCTTCTCAGCGTGGTCGGTTGTACCCAAAGCGATCTCAGTGGTGATGAGCTATGAGGCTGAGCGACGAGCGGTGGCCGCAGCGGGTGGCTCTAACCGTTCCTACTCGCAGCGAACCTTCACCGCGCCCCTTACCTACCGCATGGATGGCGCTCGAGCCGCCAGCATGCCCGTGTTCGCTCTCGTCTACCCGAGCGCCGTACTCACCCAGATTGCAGACCCCATCGAGCTCGCGCGAACCCTTGGCCAGAGCTTTCCCGCGTCACGTCCTGATGTTGTCGACGAGGTACGGCGGCGGGTCTCCGCTCATCTCGAGCGACTGCCCGCAGGCGATACGGAGGGCTCAACCCGAGTTGACGAGCGGTGGTATTGGGCGGCCGGCATCCTCCTTGATCGCCTCCTCGTACCTGGCCCACAGGCTGAGCTCGAGGTCATGTGCGGCCAGTGGGCCGGTTGGGACGGCAACGAGACGCAGAACCGGCTGGCGGACCACGTCGCAACGGCTCTCGCGCTCGAGGCTGGCTCCCTCGGCCGACGACCGGATGACCTCGTTGAGGTGCTTGCCACGTTGGCGTTGGCAGGGCCGGCGAACTGCAGCCTCCGAGCGCTCGGCCGCGTCTGTGGTGGGCCGGAACAGCGGACCGAGCCCACGCTTCGAGATTGGGCGTTCGCGATGGCGACGGCTCTGCGCTCGCTGTTCAACCGGCCAGAAGTGGTCACGCTGCTGCGGGGCTCCGACGAGTCGGATGACACGTACTGGCGTCTGGTCCTGAGCCACTCGCTCGACGGCGGCCTCCAGGCCGTGCTCGACGAGTACATGCATGTGATCGTCGAGTTTGAGGGCCTTCAGGATGTGATGGGCTATGAGAGGGCCGAAAGGCTCTCCCGCGCCTTCGAGCAGTCGCTGCTTGTCAAGACTGCCAGTAACACCGTCGAACGTTTTGGCGTCTCGGACGGGCACATCGTTCACGACGAACATCGAATGCGCACGCACTTCGCCGCTCGCTTCGGTCGGGCTCAAGCCGATGACCAGACCGTCATGCGGGAGTCCGTCATCAGGTTGGCGTTCAACTCACCGTTCTGGCCGTTCGTGCTGGCCTCCACCTCGGTTGGTCAAGAGGGGCTCGACTTCCATACCTACAGCCACGCCATCGTCCATTGGAACCTGCCCGGCAACCCGGTCGACCTCGAGCAGCGCGAAGGACGTGTGCATCGCTACAAGGGGCACGCGGTGCGAAAGAACATCGCGCTCATACACGCGGATGCCGCCTTCCACGCCAGCGTCGACGACCCGTGGTACGCCATGTTCCTCGCCGCCGCCGAGCAACGGCCCCCTGGCGCCAACGAGCTGACCCCCTATTGGGTATACAGCCCGCCCGGCGGCTCCGCCATTGAGCGCTACGTGCCGTCGATGCCCCTCAGCAAGGAGGAGCAGCGCTACCGACGTCTGCTTCGGACGCTGGGCGCCTATCGGCTCGTCGTCGGACAACCCCGTCAGGACGACCTTCTCCGATACCTCGGCGAGAAGGCGGAGGATCTGTCCTGGCTGCGCATCGACCTCGCTCCCCCGGGCATGCTCGCAGCAGGGGTCGCTGAGAGTGAGTGACAAGGTGCGGGACACGCACCTCAAGGAGTTCCGAATCGCGTGGGCTGAGTTTGCGGCCACTTGTTGGGACACGGTGGCACCAGAGGCCACCTATCAAGCGTGGCTCGCCCACTTCCTCATGAAACGGCTCGGCGTCCTCAGCGTCGTACGTGAGGTTGACTTCGGCGCTCGGCACCTTGGCCCCCGTGTAGCGGAAGGTCTGCAGCGCCACCATCTCATGCTGGACGTCGTGGTCCTGCGCAAGCCAATCGTCTACCTTCCCAGGCGTTCTGCGCTCACCGACCCTTCGCTGCCCGATGGCTCACCTAATCCACGCTCGGGACTGGCTCGCCTTCAGGACTTCTCTGTGGTGTGTGAGCTGAAGGTGTCATCCACCCGGTTCGAAGGCCACGACTACTCCGAAATGGTCAAGGACTTCCTCAAGCTCACAGCCATCCTGAATGCGGCTGAGAAGATCTATCCCAAGCACCAGCTGCCCGCCGCCTGCATCGGCATCCTCGGCAACCACCGGACGAGAAGGTTCGACCTCCGCCATCTGATGCGGCGACTCAGCGAGCACACAGTACGGGAGGACCTAGAGATCGCATACGCCGACAAGAACACATCCTTGTCGGCGCGCGTCGCTGAGATCCCTGCGCTGTTGAGCTGACTTCTGCGTACGGCAGACATCCCTCGTTCCGCAGTGACCTGGCAAGATGCCCCTATGCCGCCGACGGGGAAGTCCGACCACAGTGCGCGCTGACAGCCCCCGTTGGGTCGAGGTGACCTCGTCGCAGTTCGCTCATGAGCGAGCGGGCCTGATGGCCGTGCGGGATCTCATCCCCGACGGGGATCCGTTCCGCGCTTGGGCCAACCTGGAGTTCGTCGCCGACGACGGCTCGGCCAACGAGGTCGACCTCCTTGTGCTCGCGCGCAACGGCCTCCACCTCATCGAGCTCAAGCACTGGCAGGGCAAGATCAGCGGAGACGGGACGACCTGGCTCCACAACGGCCATCCCGTCGACAGCCCGCTGCTGCTGACCAACCGCAAGGCCAAGCGGCTGCGCAGCCTGCTGCAGCGGGTGGCGCGCGACAAGGGCAGCAAGACCGCCATCCCCTTCGTCAAGGCGTCGGTTCTGCTGCACGCTCCCGGAACGAAGGTGCAGCTGAGCCCCACTGGGCGCACCGGCGTCTACGGGCTCGACTCGTCGCCCTGCGGTCTGGACAAGATTGGCGAGGATCTGATAACTGCGCCCCCGCGCGACAGCCGCGACATGATCGACGCCCAGCGCGGCAGGGCGCTCGCCAAGCTTCTCGACCAGGCTGGTATCCGCCGCAGCGTCAGCAGTCGGACAGTGGGCACGGTGCTCGTGGACGAGGACGTCCTGGCCGAAGGCCCCGGCTGGCAGGACTACGTCGGGCGGCACACCTCCTTGGAGGGCATCGTCCGCCGGGTGCGGTTCTACCTGGTCGACCGGGCCGCCTCTCGTGAACTCCGCACCACCATCCAACGTGCTGCACGGCGCGAGTTCTCGCTGCTCGAAGGCATCTCCCATCCGGGCATCAGCCGCGCCGTGGACTTCGTCGACCATGAGCGGGGCCCAGCGGTCGTGTTCGAGACCGACCCGGGCGAGGTCCGGCTCGACCATTTCCTCGCGCAACGAGGCAGCGACCTGACAATCGACGAGCAGCTGCAGATCATGCGCACCCTGGCCGAGACCATCCGGTACGCCCACGCCCGCCGCCTTGTGCACCGGGCACTCAACCCGCGCGCAATCGCGGTCCGCAAGCTCAGGAGCGGATCGCTGGGCGTGCGCGTCCAGGACTGGCAGACCGGTGGTCGGGGGTCCGGCTCCAACAGCCGCGGGTCGAGCAACCCCGGCTCGCACGTCACCGGCACGCAACACCTCGAGGCGCTCGTCGACGTCTCCGCCGCACCGTACGTCGCACCTGAGGCATACACCAACCCGCTGGCCAGCGGAACCGCGCTCGACGTGTTCAGCCTGGGCGCGATCGCCTTCCACGTCTTCACCAGCCTGCCGCCAGCGGCGGACGCGCAAGAGCTTCTCCATCAGCTCAAGGGTCATGGCGGCGGTCTCGATGTCACTTCGGCGCTCGACGGGGCTCCGAAGGCGATGCGCGACCTGGTCTTCGAGGCGACCTACGGCGACGTCGACCTCCGCACCGAGACGGTCAACGACTTCCTCAAGGGACTCACCACACTCGAGAGCGACCTGACCGCGCCAGACGTGGGCGAGATCATCGACCCCCTCGATGCCCAGCCCGGTGACATCATCGGCGGCCGGTTCCACGTCGTCGACCGGCTCGGAGCGGGGTCCACGGCTCGCGCGCTCCTCGTCAACGACACCACGCGGACCGACCCGGATCTCCCAGTCGTCCTCAAGATCGCCCTGGACGAGGACAAGGCGGACCGGCTGCGCAGTGAGGCCGAAGTGCTGGGCGAGGTGCGCGAGCGTCGCGTCGTCGCGCTCATCGACGGGCCGCTCACCGTCGGTGGCCGCACCGCCCTGCTCTTGGAGGACGCCGGCCGAGAGTCGCTGTCCGACCTGCTGCGCCGCGAGGGCAGGCTGTCCATCGACCTGCTGGAACGCTGGGGCCGAGACCTCCTGGAGGTCACCCAGGCACTCGACGACGTCGGGGTCAACCACCGCGACGTCAAGCCCGACAACCTTGCCTACGGAGAGGTGGGCAAGAAGCACCGCCGCATCCATCTTCGCCTTTTCGACTTCTCACTGTCGCGGGCACCGCTCGACCAGACGAACGCCGGAACCCCGCCGTACCTCGACCCGTTCTTCGACGCCGTCAAGCGCCCGCGCTGGGATGCCGCCGCAGAGCGGTACGCCGTCGCCGTGACCCTGTTCGAGATGGCCACCGGCGCCGTACCCGTCTACGGCAGCGGCGAGAGCCACCCCACCCAGGTCGACGACGAGGCTTACATCGACGCACAGATGTTTGAACCGGCGGTCGCTGATGGACTTGTCGCGTTCTTCCGGCGGGCGCTTCGCCGCGATCCCAAGCAACGTTTCGACACGTTGTCCGATATGGCGCAGAGCTGGGCTGGCATCTTCGCCGCGGTCCCCGCCGCCGCCTCGCAGACCACGGGCGATCCCGTTCCAGGCGACGAACGCGACGCGCTCGCGGCGGCAGCCACCCTGGACACGCCGCTCACCGAATCCGGCCTCACCCCGCGAGCTGTCTCCGCGTTCGACAAGTACGACGTCGCGACAGTCGGGGACCTCCTCGCCCTAGGCGGCTATGAGACCTCCAAGATCGCCAGGGTGTCCGAGGCCACCCGCAAGGAGATCCGCAGGCGAGTCAAGCAGTGGCGCGAGAGACTCAGTGTCAGTGACGAGCACATCATCGAGATCGACGTGGAACCGGAGAGCGACGAGGATGCGGCTGTCGTCGCCAACGCCACTGCCCGCAGCGTCGACGCCATCCTTGCCCGCCTGGTCCCCAAGGCAACCGCCCGCAACGAGACCGAGTCCCGAGCGACCAGGCTGCTGCTCGGCATGGCAGACCCGGCTGGTGGCGAGTCTCTGACCTGGCCCACCCAGTCCGAGGTCGCCAACCGGCTAAGTGTCAGCAGCCCGCGGGTGGCTCAGGTCGCGGCGAAGGCCCGCGCCCGGTGGAGCGGTGACGCCGCTCTCACTGGGGTCACCGAGGACGTGGTGCGCCTGGTGTCGGACTCCGGCGGAGTGATGGGAGCGTTCGAGCTTGCTCGGTCGCTGCTCGTCGCCCGAGGTTCGGTCGCCGACGAGCCACGGCGCACCTCCCAGGCGGTCGGCTTGGTGCGGGCCGCCGTCGAGGTCGAGCAGGAGCGCGGGGGTGAGTCGCGGTTGGACTTCCGCCGTACGCCGGGGGGCGTGACCGTCGCGCACGAGCCCGACGACCCAACTGGCTCACCGGCCACCGAGCTGCTCGACCACGCGGTCGCCCTCGGCCGAGTCGCGTCCGATCTCGCCGCAGAAGACCCCCTCCCCAACGCGGCACGGTGCCTCGAGCGGCTTCGCACGGTCACTCCGCCCGAGGGAGTGGCACCCTTGGACGACACGCGACTCCCGAAGGTCGCGGCCGGCACCAGCGCCAGCGCGGCAGCCAACTCCCGCGGGGAGGTCTACCCCATCGGGCTGGCACCTGTGCGAGCGCTCTCCGCGACGGCGTCGGCACTCTCGGGAGGCGGGTCGGTGGGCCAGATCCAGGAGAGCCTGCGCTCCCGGTTCCCCGAGGCTGCACCGCTGCCCGCCCGCCCCGAGCTCGACGGAGTTCTTCGTCGGGCCGGCTTGCTGCTGACCTGGGACGGGCTCCGCTATGCGCCGCCGAGCCGGGGAGAGTCGTCGGTCTTCCATACCCGCACCCGAGTGATCGCCGGCACGGCCCTGCCGGTGGAGCTCGCCGATATCGAGTCGCGGCTCGTCACGTCGCTGGAGACGGCGGCGTTCCTCACCATTGCCGTCGACCCGCAACGGTTGGACGAGGCCACGGCCGCCCTGGTCGCCCGCTTCGGTGTCACGCCGTACGACGTCACCCGCGAGCTGCTCGCGCAGATGCGGCGGGAGGCCGAGACCGGTCAGGTGGTGTGGGACGTCGTGCTGCGCGCCGACCGGCCGGACGCCCCGGCCGCGGCCGCGAGTCGGCTGCGGCAGCTCGTCAACCAGGCCGCGAAGCCGGTCGAACGCCACCTCGCGGAGGCACCGGAGCCGCTGCTCATCACCGCCGCGGAGCCGCTAGCTCGCTACGGCCGGCTCACCGCACTGGAGGAGCTGGCGGATCGGCCGACGCGCCGCCCCGAAGCACGATGGCTGCTCCTGCCTGCTGAGGGCGGTGGCACGCCGAAGCTCGACGGCAAACCCGCCCCGATCTCCAGTGGGTGGTTGCGGCTCCCGAACGACTGGATCAAGCACGCTTCCACCACCGTCGGGAGAGCCTCGTGACCGCGTCCTCATCCACCCTGGTCAGGGACCTGCAGAAGCAGGTCCGCGCGCTCGAGGACGACCTGCGCCGCCAGGCCGAGTCGCTGCCCGAGCTGGCGTCGTCGCTGCGAGCCGAGCATGTCGCGGCCGCCCAGGCGGGGCGAACAGGAGGCCTGGCCGGCGTGGCTTGACGCACAGGTCACTCAGGCCGCGGTGGCATGGGTGCTGGGGTGCGTGTTCGTGCGGTTCTGTGAGGACAACGACCTCGTCGACCGCCGGTGGCTGGCCGGCATCGCCGACAGCCACGGTGACGGGCTGTCTCGCGCGGTCGACGCGCAGGGTGCCTGGATCCAGGCGAACCCGCGAGACAACGAGCGCGGCTGGCTGCGAGAGGCGTTCGGCTGGCTGCGCTCCACCCGCGCCGGCGCCGCACTCGTCGACGAGCACAACCCGGTATGGCGCTGGGACGTCTCTGCCGACGCCGCCGCCGCCCTGCTGGCGTTCCTGCGTCGCCGCGACGCCGACGGGCGCCTCGTGCACAGCTTCGACTCGCGCGTCGCCGGGCGCGGCCTGGACACGCGCTTCCTCGGCGACCTCTACCAGGACCTCTCCGAGGCGGCCCGCAAACGCTATGCGCTGCTGCAGACCCCGGTGTTCGTCGAGGAGTTCATCCTCGACCGCACGCTCACCCCCGCCCTCGACGAGTTCGGCCTCGACGGGCTCAGGCTCATCGACCCGACCTGCGGGTCCGGACACTTCCTGCTCGGCGCGTTCGGTCGGCTGTACGACGCCTGGACACAGCACGCACCCGGTATGGGTAACCGCGAACGGATCCAGGCCGCTCTGGACTCGGTACACGGTGTCGACGTCAACCCGTTCGCCGCCGCCATCGCGAAGTTCCGCCTCGTCGTCGCCGCCCTGTCCACCGAAGGGCTCACCCGGCTCGACACCGCACCCGCCTACCGGCTGCACGTCGGCACCGGCGACTCGCTGCTGTGGGAGCAGGGCAGACAAAGCGAGTTCGTGTTCGACGAGGGGCTCGGTGAGCACCAGTACGCCACCGAAGACCTGCACGAGCACCCCGACATCCTCAAACCCGGCCGCTACCACGTGGTCGTCGGCAACCCGCCCTACATCACCGTGAAGGACAAGGCCCTCAACGAGGCCTACCGCAAGGCGTGGCCGTCCTGCCACCGGCAGTACGCACTGTCAGTACCGTTCGCTGAGGCGTTCTTCCGCCTCGCCCAACGCGGCCACGACGCACAACCTGCCGGGTACGTCGGCCAAATCACCTCCAACTCCTTCATGAAGCGCGAGTTCGGCAAGAAGCTCATCGAGCAGTTCTTCCCGACTGTCGACCTGACGCACGTGATCGACACGTCGGGTGCCTACATCCCCGGCCACGGCACACCGACGGTGATCTTGGTGGGACGGCGCCGGTACCCGACAACCGAGACGGTACGCGCCGTTCTCGGCGTTCGCGGTGAACCCTCGGCACCGAGCGACCCGGCGAAGGGTTTCGTGTGGACGAGCATCGTTAAGAATCTCTATCACGCGGGTATTACAACGGAATACGTGACGATCGCTGACCTGCCCCGCGCGACACTTTCAGATCATCCCTGGTCGCTCTCGGGCGGCGGAGCAGTAGAACTCCTTGCCGGTCTTAGTGCTGCCACAGAGTCACGACTGCGCCATGTCGTAGAGGAGATGGGCTTCGCGGTCATCACAGGTGAGGACGATGCGTTCATGGCGCCGAGACATCGATTTCGCACGGTGGGCATCGGCTCGACTCGTCCCTTTGGAACTGGGGACATCGTCCGTGACTTCGATGTTCGAGCAGGTGACCAAGTCCTGTGGCCTTACGATGATGCCCTTGCGCTCAAGGCCCTTGGCGGCACCAGCCCAGACTGGCAATTCTTGTGGCCTAATCGTCGATATCTCCAGGTGCGAAAACGGTTCGGCACGCCTGTAGAAACCATTGAGGGCTTCACTTGGTATGAGTACCGCGAGTTTTACCGAAACCGATTCAGGACCGCGCTTTCGATCGCGTTCGCGTTTGTGGCGACGCATAACCATTTTGTGCTGGACCGTGGCGGGAAGGTGTTCAACAGGTCCGCGCCGGTGATCAAGCTGCCCGCGGGGGCGAGCGAGGACGACCATTTGCGGTTGCTCGGGCTGCTCAACTCGTCGACCGCCTGCTTCTGGCTCAAGCAGGTCAGCCAGAACAAGGGTAACGGCGGCATCGGAGGCGGCATCGGCGACGAGGATTGGGAACCGCGATTCGAGTTCACCGGGACGAAGCTGCAGGAGTTCCCGCTGCCCGACGGTGCGCCGCTGGAGCGGGCGCGTGCGCTGGACCGGCTAGCGCAGGAGCTGAGTGCGCTGACGCCGGCGGCGGTGTGCGGGGACGCCGTCCCGACGCGGGACGGGCTCGCAGAGGCGCGGGTGGCGTACGAGGGGATCCGCGCAGAGATGATCGGGTTGCAGGAGCAGCTCGACTGGGAGGTGTATCGGCTCTACGGGATCCTCGATGACGACCTGACAGCTGATCCAGCCGGCGTGCCGGAGCTGCGGCTGGGTGAGCGGGCGTTCGAGATCGTGCTGGCCCGCAAGGTCGCCGCCGGTGAGGAGCAGACCGCGTGGTTCGAGCGACATCGCTCCACGCCGATCACCGAGGTTCCGCGGCACTGGCCGGCGGCGTACCGCGACCTCGTCGAGCGGCGGATCACGACCATCGAGGAGCATCCGCTGTTACACCTGGTGGAGCGGCCGGAGTGCAAGCGTCGCTGGGCGTCGCGCACCTGGGAAGATATGCAGTCCGACGCACTGCGCTCCTGGGTGCTCGACCGGTTGGAGGCCGAGCACCTGTGGTCCGACGACGGTGGGCCCCGGGTGCTGTCGGTGGCGGCGCTGGCCGACGCCGTCCGCGCCGACGATGACCTTCGCGGTGTGCTCGACCTGCTCAGCGGCAGGCCCGACTACGACCTGGCGACCGAGCTCACCCGGATGGTGAAGGAAGAGGCGGTGCCATACCTTGCGGCGTACCGCTACAAGGAGCCGGGGTCGCGCAAACGCGCAGCGTGGGAGCAGGTGTGGGCGCTGCAACGCCGCGAGGACGCCGGAGAGACCGTCGACATCGCGGTGCCACCGAAGTACACCACCGCCGACTTCAAACAGGTCTCGTACTGGCGCAACCGCGGCAAGCTCGACGTGCCCAAGGAGCGGTTCGTCCTCTACCCCGGCGCCGGGCGCGACGGCGACAAGACCCCTGTGCTCGGCTGGGCCGGCTGGGACCACCTGCACCAGGCACAGGCGCTGGCCCGGCTGGTGCTGGACCGGCAGAACACCGACGGCTGGGACACCACCCGCATCGCACCGCTGCTCGCCGGCCTGGTCGAGCTGGAGCCCTGGCTCGGCCAGTGGCACGCCGACTACTCCGACACCTACGGCGGCTCCCCCGCCGAGTTCTATCGCGGCTTCCTCGACGACCAGCTCCACACCCATGGCTTCACCCGCGACCAGCTCGCGAGCTGGCGCCCATAGCGCACGATGGAGAGACGACACTATGACGAGTGATCTTGACGGATTCCTTGACGACGCCGCGACGAGGGCACCTGGACATGAGGTGACGCTCACCATCCGCGACCTCATCTCGCGGTGGGGCGCAAGAAGGCGTGGAATTTGGTATGTCAAAGAGATTCAGGACGATCTAGACCGACATGGCCTCGTCACGAGCCCCTCGTTTGTGACCGGATGGATAGATAATGAGATCCGCCTCATTCGAAAACCAACAGATGCGCCTGTGACGCCACGTGAGGCGGGGTCCGTCGTCAGCGACGACCAGGTAACCAGAGCAGCCGAGACCGGCGTGGCGTTGCGGGTAGGGGGACTAGAATCTGCCTCCGCCGGCGTCGTGGCAGTAAAGCGCGAGGACTCCTTGTCCAGAGCCCAATCACTGATGTTGCAGTGGGACTACTCGCAGCTTCCGGTCCTCGCGGGCAGTCGAGAGCTACTTGGTGCGATCAGTTGGGAGTCGGTGGCAAAGACCCGTATGCATCGTCGTACGGCGACCGTCGGGGACTGCACAGTGGCGGCGGACCTCGTCGCGCTGGACGACGACCTCCTGACCTACATACCTCGGATCATTGACAACGGGTATGTATTCGTGAGAGCCATCGACAAGACCATCTGTGGAATAGTAACTAGCGCAGATCTCAGCACCACCTTTCTCTCCCTGGCAGGTCCGTTTTTGCTCGTTGGTGAAGTAGAGCGGCAACTGCGGCGTATCGTTGATCAAGCATTCAAGTTGGAGGAAATTCGGGCGGTGCGAGACCCAGCAGACTCGTCGCGTGAGATAACGGGGGCGGATGATCTGACAATGGGCGAGTATGTTCGCATATTCGAGTCGAGAGAGCGATGGGAGGCCCTCGGCTGGGAGATTGACCGACAGGTCTTCGTGGAGTCACTCAGTACGCTCCGAGAGCTGAGAAACGAGATTATGCACTTCAGCCCAGATCCCTTGGAGGAGGAGAAGCTGACGGCTGTCCGTCACTTGTTGAAGTGGCTGAAGCTATTCGCCACATGAGCGACCAGCCAGATTTGACTTACCAGAGAGGCAGCGATGTTTGACGAAGTGCTCGTGAGGGTTGACGAGGCCAAGGCCGAGGTTGTGAACACCGCTCGCATGGCCGACCTCAACCTGGAGGAGCGCAAGCATCTCCAGGAGTGGATCCTGGCGCATCCACAGGTCCTTGGCGCCAATGTCGAGGTCATCGCCAGCGAGTACTCGGACTGGCAGAGCTACTTTGGCGAGCGCGTCGCCGACCGGTTCGACGTTCTTGGCATCGACGGCGACGGACGACTCGTCGTTGCCGAGCTGAAGCGGGACGAGGCGCCGCATACGATCCACATGCAGGCGATCAACTATGCCGCCATGGTGAGCCGCCTGAGCGTGGAAGACGTGGCGGAGATGTACGTCGCACGCCGACAGCGGATCAAGTCGCCCGTTGAGCTGGAGGAAGCGCTGGACTGGCTCCAGACCCGCAAACTGGTCACGGCGGAAACGCTGAAGAAACCTCGGATCGTGCTGGTTGCCACCCATTTCCCGGCGGTGGTTACCTCGTCGGTCGTCTGGCTCAACGAGCGCGGTGTCGACATCGCGCTGGTTCGCTTCCGCCCCTACCAGCTGCCTTCCGAGCAGATCGTCGTCGCGTTCTCTCAGCTGTTCCCGGTCCCCGACGTCGAGGAGTTCACCATCGGTCGGCGCACCGGCGTGAGCGCTGCGCCCACGGAGACCGAGCCTGGCCCACCGTGGGACGAGGCTTCGTTGACGCGGCTTGCCGCCAGAGCCAACCTCGGCACCTTGACCGTCATGGATCTGTGCGCTCAGCCTGAAGCGGGTGAAGTGCTCGTCGTCGACGTCATGGAGCAGGCGGGGATCACTAATGGCCAGGTCAAGGGCCACTTGGCGGGCCTGACCATGCTCCTCAAGAACAAGAAGAACGGCTTCGAGCAGAACTGGTGGCCTTTCCACGCGTCCTGGTTGCCGAACGGCTTTGCGACGTATCACATGGACGGCGACATCGCGGCCATGTGGCTGGCCATCCGGGCCGCGAACGTAGGCGCGGAAACCCAAGACAGTGGACAAAATGAGTCTCCCAATCCAATCCCGGCTGGACCCGCTGTTCCATGGGCGGGAGAAGAATGAGCGGGGCTCGACGCTGGCGCGGACACCGGTGTGCAGCTATTCTGCATGCATGCCGGTAGCGATCACCATCCGCAACGTCCCTGACGAGGTGCGGGACGAGCTGGCCGCACGCGCGGCGCGCTCCGGCCGGTCCCTGCAGGAGTATCTCACCCGGCAGCTCACCGACCTCGCCTCTCGGCCCTCCATGGAGGACGTCATCACTGCCGCCCGGTTGCACGCCCGAGGGGCAGGTCGAGTTGTCGAGCCAGCCGAGATTATCAGCGACCGTGACGCCGAACGCCGGTGAGCGAGGCCGTCGTTGTTGACTCGTCTGCCCTGGTGGCAATGCTGACTGACGCCGGTGCCACGGGCGACTGGGTGGCTTCGACGCTCGAGCGTCGTCCGTTGGCCGCACCCGAGCTGGTGATGTTCGAGACGGCCAACATCTTGCGGCGCCACCAGCTGGCGGGCCGTCTCGCGCCAGTCGAGGCAACGCTGGCACACCAGGATCTGCAGTCGCTGCCCATGCAGCTGTGGCCCTACCTGCCATTGGCCGGGAGGGCATGGGAGCTCCGCGAGACGCTTACGGCATACGACGCGTCTTACGTCGCGCTTGCCGAGCTGCTCGACGGCTCCCTGGTCACCCTGGATGCGCGACTGGCTCGCGCCAGCGGGCCACAGTGTCAGATTCTGACCCCTCCCCATGAAGTCGTGACGTCATGACCGGGACCCCGCTGCGCGACGTCATCACCATCCCCGAGCACGTGAGCGCCGGCGACTACGTCCTCAAGCTCACCGAGGGCGTGCAAGACGCCGCCCACGCCAGCGCGACACTTGCCGACTATGTGGTCACCCCGGAGCTGGCGACAAACTTCGATGAGGCGCTGGCCCTGATCCAAGGCTCGCTGGACCGGCAGCGCAGCGATGGCGCTTTCCTGCACGGCTCGTTCGGGTCCGGCAAGAGTCACTTCATGGCGGTGCTCCACCAGCTGCTCGGCCACAACCCAGCAGCGCGGTCGGTCGAGGGGCTGGTCGCCGTCGTGGCCGACCACGACGACTGGCTGCGCGACCGTAAGCTGCTCCGTCTCACCTACCACCTCATCGGCGCGACCAACCTCGAGTCGGCGGTGCTCGGTGGCTACGTCGACCAGATCCACCGCCTGCACCCCGAGGCGCCGCTGCCTGAGGTGCATGTCACCGATGCCCTCCTGGACGATGCAGACCGGATGCGCGCCACCCTCGGCGACGGGAGGTTCTTCGCCGGCCTCAGCGACATCGGCGGAACGGGCGACGAGGGCTGGGGGGTGTACGGCGGCGGCTGGGACGCCTCGTCGTACAAGAGCGCCAGGGAGGCCCCGGTCGGCGACGACGACCGGGTCCGGCTGGTGAGCGACCTGACCGCCACCTACTTTCAGGCGTTCGCGACCGGAGCCGGCTACCTGGACCTCGACCGCGGGCTGGCCGCGATCGCCCGGCACGCGAAGAACCTCGGCTACGACGTGGTCGTACTGTTCCTCGACGAGCTAGTGCTGTGGCTGGCAAGCCGCATCGGCGACACCGACTTCGTGTCCAGCGAGGGCGCCAAGGTCGCCAAGCTCGTCGAGTCCGCAGACGCGCGGCGACCCATCCCGCTCGTGTCGTTCATCGCCCGCCAGCGTGACCTCAAGGACTTCCTGGGCGAGCATGTGCCAGGCGCGGAGCGGCTCGCCTTCGGGGAGACCTTCCGCTGGTGGGAGGACCGCTTCAACAAGATCACCCTCGACGACCGCAACCTGCCGGTGATCGTCGAGCGGCGCCTGCTCAAGCCGCAACCGGGTGGCAAGGAAGCGATCGACGCCGCGTTCGACCGGGTCGCCCGCCGCGGTGACGTGTGGAACATCCTGCTGCAGGGCCTGAACACCGATGGTCACGGCGGCGCGGACCAGGCGGCGTTCCGACGTACCTACCCCTTCTCCCCCGCGCTCGTCGACGTGCTCGTGGCCCTGTCCGGGATGCTGCAGAGGGAGCGCACCGCGCTGAAGATCATGCAGCAGCTGCTGGTCGACGGCCGCGACGAGCTCACCGTCGACGACCTCATCCCGGTGGGCGACGTGTTCGACGTGCTCATCGAGGGCGGCGACGTGCCGCTGACCGCGGAGATCGCGCAGCACTTCGTCAACGCCAGGACGCTCTACCACGACAAGATCCGGCCGCTGCTCCTTGCCAAGCACGATCTGGACGACTCTGCGGTGGCAGCCCTGCCCCGCACGCACGCGTTCCGCGCCGACGACCGGCTGGTCAAGACACTCCTGCTCGGAGCGCTGGCCCCGAACGTGCCGGCCCTGCGAACACTGACGGCAAGCCGGTTGGCTGCGCTCAACCACGGCACGATCGCCACGCCGCTGGCTGGGACCGAGCCCGCGGTCGTGCTGCGCAGGTTGCGCGACCTCGCCGGGGACGTCGGGGAGATCCGGCTCAGCGACGACACCCGCGACCCGGTCATCTCCGTCGAGCTGGCCCGGGTCGACTACGAGAGCATCGTCGAGCGGGTCCGCAACATCGACAACACCGGCGAGCGCCGACGGCTGCTTCGCGACCTGGTCTTCTCCGCTCTCGGGCTGTCGACCGCCGCGACCCTGTCGAGCGACGTCACCCACACGACGGTGTGGCGGGGCAGCCGGCGAACCGTCGACGTCGTCTACGGCAACGTGCGGGACCGGCATGAGCTGCCCGACTCCGCGCTCGTCGCCGAGGGGGACCGGTGGAAGCTCATCGTCGACTTCCCGTTCGACAGTGAGTCGCGCACGCCATCCGACGACCATGCCCGTGTAGCCGCGCTGCGGGCCGACGGCATGACCAGCCGCACGGTGTGCTGGATCCCCGCTTTCCTGACCCCCGAGCGCGAGCGCGACCTCGGCGAGCTGGTCTGCCTGAACCACCTCCTCGCCGGGTCCGGCGAGCGGTTCGAGAGCAACGCCACGCACCTGTCGGTCCAGGACCGCGCCCAGGCCAAGGTGATCCTCCAGAACCGCCAGTCCGCGTTGCGCCAGCGGATGCTCGAGGTGCTCCAGCAGGCATACGGGGCCGCCAAGATCATGCCGGGCAACATCGACACGACGTACGGCGAACCGACGTTCTTCGCCAGCCTCGACGTGGGCTTCGAACCGGGTGCGCCGGTCGGAGCGCGGCTCGAGGATGCCTTCGACCACCTTGTCGACCAGATGCTCAGCCACCAGTTCCCTGACCACCCGCATTTCGAGGCCGAGGTGCGGCGGGCGGACGTGGGACGGGTGCTGGACTACGTCACGCGCGCGGTGTCCGAGCCCGGTGGCCGCGTGGCCGTCGAGCAGTCCCACCGCAGCACCCTCTCCCGGATCTGCAACCGGCTCAAGGTCGGCGAGATGCTGGAGGCGCACTTCCTGTTCTCTGCCGACACCTTCCCGTGGCGCAACCACTTCGTGCAGCAGGCGGCCCAGGAGCAGCTCGGCGACACCCTGCCTATCGCCCAGCTGTATGCATGGACCGACCTGCCCCACGCCCGTGGCCTGGACCCGCTCATGAAGAACCTGCTGGTGGCCGCCTACGCCCTCATCAGCGACCGGGCCTGGTACCGCCACGGAGGGCCGGTGTCACCGCCCCCGTTTGACCAGATCAACGCCCAGTATGAGCTTCGTCAGCCCCGGTTGCCGGACGAGTCGTTGTGGCTCATGGCGGTACGCCGGGCGGCGGCGCTCTTCGGCGTACATGCCGGTGAGCTGCGTTCCGCAGCGAACCTGTCCGCGCTCGCGGCGAACGTCCGCAGGAAGGCCAGCGCCCAGGCTGCTGCGGCGCGTGACCTGGTCACCGCACTGGAGACGCGGGCCAGCGTCCTCGCCCTGGCCGCCGAGGCCACGGCCAGTCGGCTCGGGACCGCAAGGGCGGCGGCGGCGCTGGTGGAGCGGCTCGCCCGCGAAGGCGACGACGTGACGCTCGTCCAGGTCCTTGCGGACGCCGACCTGCCCGCCGAGGACGCCGTCGTGGCCCGGTCGCTGTCCTCAGCCGCCGAGGTGCAAGGCGCCCTCGCCGCAACCCAGTGGTCCGTCCTCGACGCCCTCCTCGGGATTGGCGACCAGCGGGCCGAACGTGCCCGGGTGATTCTCGGTCAGCTCCACACGGCGGCGCACCACGACGAGCACGCTGAAGCCTTGGCTCCGGTGCTGAAGACAACGGTGGCGGCTGCTGCCGCGCTGCTCGCTGACCACGCCAAACCCAAACCCGGGCCGCCGGACACACCAATCCCGCCGGGCACCGTTCACGGAGAGGCACGCGGTGACCTCGAGCGGGTAGTGACCGAGCTGACGCGCGCAGCGGGAGAGCACCCCGGCGCCGAGATCCGCGTCACCTGGGACATCGAGCCGTGACCCTGGCAACCGCCACACCGCCAGTCGTGCGCGCACTCGTCCACAAGCTGCGCGCCAAGTCCTCCGGCCACCGGATCATCGGGGTACATGCGCAGCCCGTATGGCACCACGATGCCAAGCTCAGCGCAGACTCCGCCGCCGTTCTTGTGCGCCCTTGCGTGTCTGCGCTTGCTGTCCGGGAGGCGATCGCCAGTCACCAGGACGATGCCGACGGCTCGTATCTCGTCGTCGTCACCGACTGCACCTCCGACGACCTGGGCGCTGGCATCCGGGCGCACCTTGCCGGCAACCGTCTCGTCGAGGTCGACTTGTGGGACACCGTGCAGGAGTCGTTCCGCGCACCCCACCTCGATCCGTCTTTCGTACGGCGGGACAAGGAGTGGGCACCGCGAGCGCTGGTCGACAATGAGCCTTCGGGGGGTTGGTCCGAGGCGCCGGGAGGGACGCTGAGCCGCGACCTCGCCCTCAGCCAGCTCGCCGGAGTCGTCCTCGGCGTCGATGAGAGCCACATCGACGCCACCAGCCTGCTGGGCTGGAGCCTGGACGCCGTCGCCGTGGGACGCTGGCTCGACCTCCCCGCCGAGACGCGTGCCGGACTGGGAGGTTGGCTCGAGGAGAAGACCGGAGCCGCGGGCAGGCTGACGCTGCGCTGCGCCGCCGCTGGCCACGCCGCCGACGCCGTTGCTCTCGCGCTGACCGCCGGACTGCTCTGGCACCGCGACGCCGATGCTGGGGCCGTGGGGATGGCTCGTGGGATGCTCGCCGCCCGAGTCGGTGGGGAGCCGCCGACACCCGCCGATGCGCAGGCGTGGAACCGCACCGCAACACAATTCGTCGCCGGTGAGCTCGCGGACAACGGCACACGGGGTGGGTCGATCGTCGAACGAGCTGAGCAGCTGCTCGACGAGCTGGGCGCCGGAGCCGTCGTACCGCTCTCTCGGTTCCTTCCGCGCGCTCTCGACTACCGGCTGGGTGCGCTCGCCACCGCCCTGACCGACGTGCTCCCGGCGCCGACCGCCGCTTCTCTGGGCCGTGTGGAAGAGACGCTCGATGCCGTTCACGATCACGAGCTAGCCGGCACCGAACCGCGGGTCGACAGGGCCGCGATGGCGGTCCGACTCACCCGTTGGATCGCGACCTCTGCAGCTCCGGGCTCGCCGACCGAAACCGCCGATACGCTCGCCGCAGCCCTGGACCGCCAGATGCGGGTCGACGCGTGGGTCGACAGGGCGTACGCCGACATCTTTACCGGTGACCAGGACCCCGGCCTCACCTCCGCCTACGCCGCCCTCGCTGCGGCGGTCTCGCTCCGCCGAGCGGCCCACGACGCGGAGCTCGCCACGCTGCTAGCCGAGGTGACTTCGACCGGCGCCGCGCTCGGCCGGATCGTGCCGGTCGAGCGGGCACTGTCGGGGATCATTCACCCGCTCGCATCGGCTGAGCGCGGTGTGCTGCTCGTCGTGATCGACGGGATGAGCAGCGCCGTTGCCACCGAGATCGCCGAGGGGCTGGCAGCGCGGCGCTGGACGGAGCTGGTCGACGGCGCCGTGGGCGCCAGGCAGGCACTCCTGCCGGTGCTGCCTACGGTGACCGAGGTATCGAGGACGAGCCTGCTCACTGGCATGCTGCGCAAGGGCAGCGCGGCCGACGAGAAGCGGCATTTCGCCGAGGCCGTGGGGCTGGCTGCGCGTCTGTTCCACAAGGACGACCTCCGCGCCCCGGCAGGTGCCCCGCTGGCGCCAGACGTGGCGAGGGCTATCGCCGACCCTGCCGTCCGCGTGGTGGGGGTGGTGCTCAACACCGTCGACGACACGCTGGACAAGATGGATCCCGGCGGGACGACCTGGACAGTTGAATCCGTGCAGCATCTCCCGGCGCTGCTCGACGCCGCCCGGGCCGCCGACCGGGTCGTCGTGCTCACGAGCGACCACGGCCACGTCGTCGAGCGCGGCGGCACGCTGAGGTCGTACCCGGACGCCACCTCGGCCCGCTGGCGACCCAGCACCTCACCCGCAGTCGACGGGGAGATCGTCGTCAGCGGCGCCCGTGTCCAGCTCGGCGCCGGCTCGGTAGTGCTGCCCTGGCGGGAGGAGATTCGCTACACCGCGAAGCGAGCCGGCTACCACGGTGGCGCCTCGGCAGCCGAGGTCACCGTGCCGCTGACCGTCCACGTCCGCGGACCCGTCGACCAAGTGGCTGGCTGGCTGCCCGCGGTGCCGCCCGAGCCGGCCTGGTGGCACAGTCCGCTGGCACCGGGCCGTACGTCGGTGACGTCGGTGACGTCGGTCCCCGCCGCGTCTAAGCACGAAGATCCAACCCTGTTCGACGTTTCCACGATGACGTCTCCGAGATCCCCGGCAAGCGTTGACGACGTCGAGCTTCTGCTTGATGCCTTGTTCCAGTCCGCCACTTACGATGAACAGCGCCGCAAGGCTGGCCGCAGCGCTCCCGACGACGCCAGGGTGCGCGCGATCCTCAGCGCGTTGCTGTGCAACGACGGTCGGCTGCACGAGACGACGCTGGCGGCTGAAGCGCTGATCCCAGCCGCTCGGGTGCGCAACGTTCTCGCGGCCGTACGCAAGCTGCTCAACGTTGAGGGGTATGAGGTCCTTGGTATGGACAGCGACCAGGTGACCGTGCTGGTCGACCTGGCGCTCCTGCGCGAGCAGTTCCATCTCGGACGGGCTACGTGAGCAATGCGATCAGCGAGCGCCGCCGCCGCGAGATCATCGACGCGCTTCGCCGTGGCACGGTGCCTGCGCACGGCCTCGACGTACTTGCCGTCGGCCTGGACCGGTTCGTCTCGCCCATCGACGCAGAGCTGGACCTCGTGGCATCAGGCGGGTCGGTATTCAAGGCAGTGCGTGGCGAGTACGGCGCGGGCAAGACCTTCTTCGCGCGGTGGGTGGAAGAGCGCGCCAAGCAGCGGGGCATGGCCACCGCCGAGGTGCAGGTCTCCGAGACCGAGACGCCGTTGCATCGCCTGGAGACGGTCTATCGCCGGATCACCGAGTCGCTGACGACGGCGGAGTTCCCGGCCAGCGCACTGCGGGCGGTGCTGGATGCGTGGATGTTCACGCTGGAAGAGGACGTGCTGGCCAGCGGCACCGTCCGCGAGTCCGAAAGCGCAAGCCTTGATACCGCGGTCTCCATGCTGTTGGAACGCAGACTCGCGGAGGTCAGCCGCACAGCTCCCACGTTCGCCGCCGCACTGCGCGGTTTCCGGGCTGCGTCCTCGGCAGGAGACGCTCCGGTGGCTGACGGCCTGGTGGCGTGGCTGGGGGGACAGCCACACGTCGCCGCGTCCGTCCGCCGCAGCGCCGGGGTGCGGGGCGAACTCGATCACTTCGGCGCCTTTGGATTCCTGCAGGGACTCCTCACTGTGCTCCGCGACTCCGGACACCCCGGGCTGCTGCTTGTCCTCGACGAGGTGGAAACCCTTCAGCGGATGCGTTCCGACGTCCGGGACAAGGCCCTGAACGCGCTGAGGCAGCTCGCCGACGAGATCGACGAAGGCCGCTTCCCCGGTCTCTACCTCCTGCTCACGAGCACTCCGTCGTTCTTCGACGGTACGCAGGGAGCGCAGCGACTGCCGCCGCTCGCGCAGCGACTGGCCACCGACTTCACGACCGATGCGCGCTTCGATAACCAGCGGGCCGTGCAGATCCGCCTGCCGGGATTCACGCTCACTGGCCTCGACGAGCTGGGACGCAAGGTCCGAGACCTCTACGCCGTCGGCGCCTCAGACCCAGACCGGCTCAGAGCCGTCGTGGACGACAGATACATCGACACGCTTGCAAGGGCGGTGACAGGAAAGCTCGGGGGAAAGGTCGGCGTCGCCCCTCGCGTTTTCCTCAAGAAGCTTGTCGGCGACGTACTGGACCGGGTCGACCAGTTCGGCGACTTCGACCCGCGGCGCGACTACCAACTCACCCTGGTGGGTGCGGAGCTCAGCGAGGTGGAACGCAACGCGATGGTGGGTGCTCGGGCCAAGAGCGTCGATGACATCGAGCTATGACGCCTTAATGCCGAGCGTCGAGCTGCACCCCGTGGTGCTCTACAACATTGTCAACTCGCTGGGTTGGCCAACACTACGGCCACTCCAGGAGCAGTCGATCGAGCCCATCATGGCCGGTAGCGACACACTGCTGATCGCGCCCACGGCCGGCGGCAAAACCGAGGCGGCCATCTTTCCGGTCCTGTCGGCGATGACGAGCCGCGGATGGGGAAGCCCCTCTGTGCTCTACCTGTGCCCACTCAGGGCTCTGCTCAATAACCTGGAACCTCGGCTCGACGCATACGCGAAGTGGGTGGGTCGTCGTGCGGCTTTGTGGCACGGCGACACCGCGGATAGCAAGCGGCGGCGGATGCTCGTCGACAACCCCGACTTCCTGCTCACAACGCCCGAGTCACTCGAGTCGATGCTGGTGTCGACCCGGGTCACACCGCGCGAGCTTTTCGCCGACCTCCAGGTCGTCGTGGTCGACGAGGTCCACGCGTTTGCAGGTGACGACCGCGGCTGGCATCTCCTCGCCGTGCTGGAGCGGCTGCAGCGACTTGCCGGCCGGCCTCTGCAGCGCATCGGCCTTTCGGCGACTATCGGAAACCCCGACGAGCTGCTGCGCTGGCTCCAGGGATCAGGGGTAGGCACTCGCCCAGCAAGCGCCGTCGCACCGGACTTGGTGTCTCCCGCCGACGGTCGCCCTGCTGGCGAGGTGACACTCGACCACGTCGGCTCCGTGGAGAGTGCGGCCAAGGTGATCTCTGGCATGTACGCCGGGGAGAAGCGGCTGACGTTCTGTGAGAGCCGGCGAACCGTGGAGGAGCTCGCCGTCGCACTACGCGAGCGCGGCGTACAAACGTTCGTTTCACACTCGTCGCTGTCCAGGGACGAACGTCACCGTGCTGAGGAGGCGTTCCGTGAGGCACGCGACTGCGTGATCGTTTCCACCTCAACTCTCGAGCTCGGTATCGACGTCGGTGACCTCGACCGGGTGGTCCAGGTGGACTCACCCCGAACGGTTGCGTCGTTCCTGCAGCGGATGGGTCGGACCGGCCGACGACCCGGGACGACCCGCAATGCCCTGCTGCTCACCACGCACGAACAAGGGCTCCTGCAAGCGAGCGGAATCTTGCAATTGTGGTCTCGCGGCTACGTGGAGGCCATCACCGCCCCACCTGCGCCGCGGCACATCGCCGCCCAGCAACTGCTCGCCCTGTGCCTTCAGGAGGGCCAGGTGGGTGAACACACATGGCCAGAATGGTGGTCTGGTCTCCCGCTGTATGACGACACCATGGCCGAGATCCTTGACTGGCTGGTGGACTCTCAACATCTCCAGCGAGACAACGGGATGCTCTTCATCGGGCCCGAGGCCGAGCGCCGCTACGGGCGGAAGAACTTCCTCGACCTGCTCAGCGTCTTCACGGCGAGCCCTGAGTTCGTCGTACTCCACGGTCGAAACGAGCTCGGATCAGTCGACCCGATCGTGCTCACCCGCAAGGTGGGGGGAGCCCGCGTCGTTGTACTCGCCGGGCGGTCGTGGACTGTGACATACATCGACTGGAAGCGTCGACGGTGCTTCGTCGAGCCGTCGGATGCGCGAGCGCGAATGAGATGGAGCGGCGTTACGGCCCCGCTGCCGTTCGAGCTGTGCCGTGCCGAGCGAGAGGTGTTGCTGGGTCAGGACCCCGACGTCACGCTCTCGCGTCGTGCGATGGGAGCACTCGCCGTGCTTCGCGAGGAGCGCCGAAGCCTCGTCACCGAGGGTGGCACCGTCGTACGCCGAGACGGCGACCTGTGGTGGTGGACCTGGGCCGGCGCTCGGGCCAACGCGACAATTGCGGCGGGACTGACGGATGTGGTGGACCCAGACTCGCGCTACGACAACCATCGACTTCGACTGCGGAGCGACCTTGCTCCGCATGAGTTGGAGAAAGCCGCAGACGCGCTCGTCAACCTGGGCGGTGCGCTACCCGAGGTCACGGACGAAGCGGTGCGCGGGTTGAAGTTCTCCGATGTCCTGCCTCCCGTCCTCGCCCGAGAGACCGTCGGGCTCCGGCTGGCCGACCGACCCCATGCGTCGCAGGTCCTACGAGAGCCGCGGCGCTGGATCAACTGACGCGAACGTCCTGCCTGAGGTCAGGTAACTGCAAGCTGACTCAGACGAATCAGCTTGTGTGGGGGCTCGCTCAGATTCTCGGTCGCCCAGTCGGCTACGGAGGGCTCCTGGGCGAACAAGACGATCTGCCGTCCCTCCTCGGCGAGCACCTTGCACGCCCCAAGGATCGCCGCGGTGCGTGTCGGGTCGGCTTGAACCGTGACGTCGTCGAGAAGAAGGGGGCTGACCGTCTGCTTCTTCGCGAGATGCTCTGCAAGCGCGATTCGGAGCAGCAGGTAGACCTGTTCCTTCGTGCCGACACTGAGCAGGTCGGCATTCCGCCAGTCCCCCGCCGGCGACGCCACGCGGACTTCGAGCGTCTCCGGGTCAACGGTGGATCGGGTGTAACGCTCCGCCGTCACGACCGGCAGCCACTTGTCGAGACTGCGCACCAAGACAGGTGCGATGTCCCGAAAGACCCGGTCCTGGGCCTCTTCAAGAAATGTCTCCGTGCGGTCGAGCACATCCTGCAACGCCTGCACGCGTTCAAGGTCGGTCTGTGCACGGGCCAGCGACTCCTCGGACTCGGCCACGCCGGGCAGGGTTGTGGCCCGCTCGGTCACCTGACCCTCGAGCCCAGACGCCTTCCCCTCCAGGTCTTGCTCGGTCTGCCGGGACTCCCGCAACTCTGCGCGCCGCGCCTGCAAAACCTCGTCGGCAGCCGTCTCTCCCACTGGCGCTGCGATCGAGGCCCTCACTGCTGTGGATTCCAGATCGGCAGCCGCCCGCTTCGCCTCGCCCATCGCCTCCTCTGCCAGCCGCCGAGCCTCCGCTTTCTCAGCCTGCACGGTCAAGAGACGCCCTTGGAGGTCGGCGAGGTTGGCGCCGTCGAGCAGCGTCTGTAGCTCGACCCACTTGTCGTGCTTCTCGTCCACGGCCCTCAATGTTTCGGTTCGTACTTGCTGCCAGGCTTCCAGGTCACGCACTAGGCCGTCAGTGTCGTTCGGTCCACGCGGACCTGTCCCCGGATTGGACGCGAGCCCGACTCTGCGCGCCGCTGCTTGCACCGCCTGACGGGCGGCCTCGCGGGCACCGGCGGCTCGCGCAACAGCCTGCTCATGTTGCCGGCGCCCGCTCAACCGCTGGACCAGCTCGGGCCCCTTCGCTGCCTCCCTCGCCTGGTCCGCTCGATTCTGACAGTCTCGCTGGTAGCGCTCGAACGACTGCTCCGCGCTGGACACGTCTCGGAACCCACGGCTCGACAATGCCTCCGCGAGCGCGGACCGACAGTCTTCTGCCTCACGCACGGCTTGCTGCACATCGTCGACCGCCTTGCGTGCGCTCTCGAGTGCTGCCGCAGCCCTGGCTACCGTGCCCTCTGCCGCCAGGTTGGCATCGCGCGCGGTGAAGCCGCTCTCGAGCCGCACCGAGGCTTGGACCGGGCGAGGCCGCTGTCCTTGGGCCAGAGTCCAGTCGTGGACCACTGGACGGTCTCCGGACCCACGCCCACACGACCCCCGCGAGGCCCAGAACCGCGATTACCAGGCCCGGCAGGAGATTGCCCATCACGAGAAGGATGAGTCCAACCACGCCGATCACGAGTCCGAGGATCCCCACCGCGAGCCCGACCTTCGAGGCACCTGGCGCCAAGTCGCGAGCCGGACTGACCTCCGGCCGGTATGCCTCGAGCGCTTCGGTTTCCGCGGCCTCAGCGATGCGCACCTCTGAGGCGGTGAAGTCCCGCGCGGTGACGGCCTTCCGCAACTCGACCTCAAGCCCGGAGACTCGAAGCGGGTCAGGCTTGCCACGCTGGCTCGACTCGGCCACGGCAACAGCGTCTCGCCAGGTCTCGTACCGACGACGTACCTCTGCGTCGACCTCGAGATCGCCGACCGGCGGATCGGGAAGCGCGTCGATCTCTGCCTGGATGTCGGCAGACGCTGGACCGGTCAGCTCGCCGACAGCGGGTGCGGAGCGCCATGCGGAGGCGGCCGCAGCGACCTTCTGTGCGAGCTCGTCGTCCTTGGTCGCAGTAGCGGGCACGTAGTCCCCCAGCACATCGGAGAGCTCGGTCGCACGGGCCAACCGTTCTTCGAGCCTCACCATCACGTCGGATGCCTCGGCGGCATTGCATTCGGCACGCTCGGCCTCCTGGCGAGTCAGCCGTGCGGTCCGCGCCGCCTTCACGATCTGCTCGGCCAGGTCCACCTGTTGCTCCAGGCCACTTCGGACCTTCCGCGCCCGGTCGGACTGCTCTCTTGCGCCCTCCGCGGCCGCAACCATCTTGACGTAGTCAAGGTGCTGCTGCCTTGCATGCGTAAGGTCACGATCCGCCTGCTCGAGCGTCAGCTTGGCCCTTCGCAGTGGCCTCGTCGAGTTGACCCGGTCGAGGCCTACCCGCTCGCTGCGGAAGTCCTTGATGGCCTGTAGCGCCTGCGCCGCAGTCTCGTCACGGCCGGCTGTTGCCGCAGCACGCTGGAGATCGCCCTGCATGTCATGAGCGGCCGCCAGCACCGACAGCAGGTCCGCCTGCTCGATACACGCCGTTGCCGCGAACGTCCGGCGGTTCAGCCCCAGCCACCGCGACCCGTCCGGCGCGCCGTCATGCACAATCTCGTCGGAGACGTCCCGGCCCAAGCTCATGTCGACAGCCCGGCAGTCCACCTTCCCGTCGAGATCGTGGGCGAGCTCGATGCGACGTCCGTCGTCGAGTACGATGATGCACCGAACCTTCCAGCTGTCGCCGGTCCAAGGACGATGCAGTTCGGCGAATCGTGCGTCTTCCTTGTTCGCCCGACCCCTGGCACGGCGTCGGCCGCAGAATGCCGCGTAGATCGCGGCGTGCCAGCTGGACTTGCCCGACTCGTTGTCGCCATGGACAACCGTCAGACCAGGCGCCAGGTCGAGGACCTCGCCCCGGAAAGGCCCGAACGAGGTGGCGGTCACCGACTCGATGCGCATCGCCTAGAGCACCTCCAGCTCGTCTTTGCGGCCCGAGAGCGCCCGCAAGCCGGTGGTGAGCACCTTGCGCCGAACCTCGTCAGCGATCGTCGTGTCGGCTTCGACGTCGCGGATGAACTGGCCGCGCACGGATTGCTCAGCGCGGAGCTCAGCAAGGTCGTGGCCCACCGTCATGGCACCAACCCGCGGCACCAGTGCCTCCAGGTGGTCCCATCCGGTGCTCAGGTCGGCGAGCCGGACGTCCACGTCCGGGTCCACCTCGCCGTTGAGAGTCACCCGCACCACGCCGGATAGACCAGCCACAACGGCGGCGACCCGCTCGCGGATCTCCCCGGCGTGGGTAACGCCGCTGAGGTCAACACCCTTGTCATGGACCTGGGACACAGCCACGTGCCGCCTTGTGCGAGTGACTTCGCCACCAACCGAGACGTCGGCCAACACAACTCCACGCTCCCCGGTCTCACCGAACGTGAGCGGATCGGGGTTGCCGGGGTAGGTGTGCCACCGCGCGTCTCGCGGAGTGTGGAAGTGGCCGCAGAACGCGTGGACGAGACCCCGCTCGGGGATCTGGCTTTCACGGAAGGGGGCGTGCGGCACCTTGCCCTCCTCTTGCCAATGGATCTCACCCTGCTCGCTGCCGTGGAACAGCGCGACGTTCACGCCACCGCGGCCGGCGCTGAAGCTGTGGTCGAGGAATCCGTCGGTGTTCGCCGGGGCTCGATGAGCCGCCCCCCAGAGCGTGAGCCCGTCAGCCAGCTCGATCGGCGTCAGCCGATCCTCGGTGAAAACAGTTACGTTCGGCGTCCACGACGCCTGACGGTAAAGGCTCTGATTGCCATACCAGTCGTGGTTGCCGGGTGCGAGGAACACGCGGCGCGGATGCAGGCGCGCGAACGACTCCCGGATGAAGTTAGCAGTGTCCGGTGTGAACCGGTCGTGCTCGTAGAGGTCTCCGCCGCACAGAACTGCGTCGACATCTTCGGTCTCTGCCACCTCACATATCCGGGTCAGTGTCGCGCGGAGTGCTCGGCGCCTAGCCCGCGCGAGGTCCAGACCCGCCCACGTGAACGGCGTGTCCAGATGCAGGTCTGCGAAGACCAAGAACCGCATGGCTTACACCCCCTCGACACATCGCGTGGATCTCCTCTGGTTCGGGCCAGCCTGCCACGAAGGACCGACACCGCACCGCGTTACTCAGCCTCTGAATCTCCATCTCGCTTCAGCGCGTCGAGGAGCCGGTCCGCGATCTCCCTTATCTGGTCCGCACCTGACTCAACCTCAGATAGAAGCACAGTGCCTTCCCCTAGCCTCGTGACTATCGCTAAGGCTTCCTCAAGCGCGCGCTCGGAGAGACTTACTATCTCGGTTCGACGTTCGTCGGAGGAACGCTTCGCTTCGGCGATGAAGAGTGCGCAGACTCGCGAGAGCCGCTCGATGGACAGATCGATCAGGCTCTGGCCCAGCGCCTGAGCTTGAACACGCACTGCGTCGGTCACGTCGTCACGGAGAACCGCAGGTGCTGGGACGGATGCATCGGAGTCAGATGACGCCGGGTGGCTCGCGTGGTCCAGTACCCAGAACTGCCAGTCGACCGCGGGCCGGGGCCAGCTGGGGTCGGGCTGCCACTCTGGGTGTGGCTCCCAACCCACGGGCACCGGTGGCCAGCCAGGAGGTACGGCGAAAGTGATGCGGGTGGGCTTCGGCGGAATCACCACAGGCGGAGCAGGCGTCTCGGCGGCTTCGGATCGCACGACCTCTCGCGGCGTGCCCACCTTGTCGGACTCGGCCGGCCAATCGCTCGGGAGCTCGTGGGCGCGGAGACAGTGCAGGACCACCTCCGCCTTGAGCCGGTTGCCCTTGACCATTGCCTTCGCGACCGTCTCGTATCCGAGCTCATCGAGGTGGCGAATGGCCGGTAGGAGGTCAGCGCTCATCTTCGGTGTCAGTTGACCAACTCGGTGCCCGTCGATCCGGACTTCGACTCGCTCGCGATTGACCCGGGCGGCTGGATCGATGATCTCATGCACGACCGCGTAGACCCAGGCCTCACCTTGCGGCCGCAGATGTGGCTCGATCGCCGGCATGTGCTGGTCCTCGCCGCTCACCTGGATCGCTCCTCCGTCGGGCAGCGCGACGTAGCCAGCCTGTGGAGCGGCGTTGACTGGCATGCACAGATGCGGTTGAGTCAGTCCGATCCGGACACTCGCGTTGAATCTGTCGACGCTTCTGCCCCCTCGGGCGTCGTACTCGAAGTCGCTGAACATGCCGCCCCACATCTGACAGCGGACTAATGCCACGAAGCCGTGCCGCGCGAGATGCTCGAAGAGCTGCCGATAGGCCGGAGCGACGTCCCGCGGCAGGTAACCCACCCTGCGCCCTTGGACGTGGACGGCCACCGCGTTCGCGTCGTATCGATTGGTCGGATCTGGGACAAGCGTGGCCCGGGTCACTACCTCGTGGTTGCGCGCTCCCGCCGGAAAGAGAGCCTGCAGCGCATCGAGGTAGTGGCTCTCGCCGGAGACTTCTTGGTTGCACCATCCCCCCGGCGAGCCCCATAGGTCGAAGGGCCGAAGTGCCGGTGCTTCGGGTGTCTCACCGTGCCTGGATCGGATCATGATGCCCTTCTCCCGAGAGACGACGGCCGCGAGCGCAGGGCTCCGCTGCACGGCGCCCGATTGGCGAAAGAGTATGACGCCGGGCCGACAGCTGTCGGCGCGCCGGGAGAGACTGTCCGGGATTCGCCGTTCTGCTTGCTGTTGGGGTAGATGTCACGGAGACTGCCGAGGCGGGCAGGCGCCGGGCAGTGCGGCGCCACTGAACTCCCGCTACGAGGGGATGTGTTGATGACCGAACCATCGACTGTCACCATCGACGTTGCCGCCCAGACCACGCTGAGCTACGCCATGGCGCACAACCGGGTACCGGTCGTTACGGCCGTCTCGTTGCACAACTCCGGACCCCGTCGCGCGGGAGCCGTCCTGACGATCGAGGTGGACCACGGCGAGGGAATCGTCAACCGGCCCTGTCGCCTACTCGTGGATCTGGGTGAGAGCGAGACGACCACGTGGCGCGAGGTCGGGCTGCAGCTTGATCCGGGCCCGATGCTGCAGATCGAAGAGCAGCGGCCAGGAACGATCAGGCTCACGGTCACACACGAGGACGAGATCCTCGGCGAGACGTCGGTCGATGTCCAGCTGTTAGCCGCACGCCAGTGGCTGGCGAACCCGCGAGGTCTAGGGCTTGAGATGCTGGCGTCGTTCGTCATGCCCAATGATCCGGCAATCGCCGACCTGATTCGGGACGCATCTGCGAATCTGGCTCAACGCACCGGCAGCCCTTCCATCGAGGGCTACCAGTCCGGGGCTGAGCGCGTTGACGAGATCGTCCGTTCAGTCTGCGAAGCGATGCTGGGGAGGACGATCAGCTACAGCATGCCGCCCGCCAGCTGGGCCGACGACGGACAGAAGGCTCGCACCCCCAGCGAAGTCATCCTCGGGCGCGTCGGGACCTGCCTCGACACAGTCCTCACGCTCGCCGCGGCGCTGGAGCAGTGCGGAATTCGTCCGACGCTCTGGATCGTCGACGGCCACGCCTTCCTCGGATACTGGCGTGAGGAGTTTGCGCTCGACGCGACCGTCGACACCTCGCCCCTCGATGTGGTCAACCGGATAGACCTTGGACAGATGCAGCTCGTCGAGACGACCATGCTGACTGCTAGCCGGGAGCCAGTTAGCTTTGACGACGTTCATCGGCCGCCGTACGACACCTACCTCCGGGGCAGCCTGGACCACGTCATCGGCGTGGTCGACATCTGGCGTGCCCGACGAAACGGCATCATCCCGCTCCCCGCCCGGCGGCGTTCCGAGGAGGGTGTTCAGGTCTTCGAGTATGTGCCCGCTGTGCACAGCAGCCCCACCCGCATATTCGTACGAGGCGAAGGTCGCGATGCGACGCGGACATCGCCCGACGCCGTGCCGGGCCGTGTCCGCCAATGGAAGAACGCCTTGCTCGACCTGAGCCTCCGCAACCGGCTCATCAACTTCTCCGACCGGTCGAGCATCAGGCTGGTAGTGCCGGACGGTCATCTCGGGACGATCGAGGACATCGTCAATGCCGAGGATCCGTTGCGGCTGCTGCCGTCGGATCAGTTCGACTCCATCCACGGCGGTCGTGGCATCGACTCCGGAGCCTCCCTACCCCAAGACATCCTGGTCGACATGCTCGCGCAGAAGTCGGCCGTCTTCTGCGACGTGCCCTCGGGGAGCTATCCGGCGCGGATGAGGGCACTTGCATATAAGGCACGGACGATTGTCGAGGAGACCGGAGCCAACAACCTCTATCTGGCGCTTGGGTCCTTGATCTGGAGCATCGACAGCAAGCCGCTTCGCTCCCACTGATCCTCGTGCCCGTCAAACTCGTGTCGGTCTCGCGAAGTCACCTTTATCGAGTCGAGCTCGATGAGAGCGGTGCGAGTACACCCAACTACTGCCTCCTCGAGAAGCTCAAGCAGACCTTTCAGCTCGAGATCTCGGGGCTGGCCCAGCCGGTCGAGGACGAGTCAGGCATCGACCTCGATGCCGCGCTCAATGCGACGCGGATGGCCATCCGCAGCAAGGGTTTCTCCTTTCGTGTGGAGCCGACAGCCGACGTCGCGATCCTGCAGTTCGCCAAGTTCCGACTCTGGAAGGACCTTGACGAGAACTGGGAGCGGCTGATGTCAAACTCTCTCGTGTCCCACCTCGTGACATCTCCCACCGAGCCATTCGAGGATCCCGTGCCGAGCCCGGACGGCGTGAATCTTGACGAGCTCGACTCCTCGTGCCCGATTCCTGCCGACGCCTCACAGCTCGAAGCGGTGGCGCAGGCATGCGGCGGCCGCACGTTCGTCCTCGAAGGACCACCAGGCACTGGCAAGTCCCAGACAATCACCAACCTCCTCACGCGCGCCGTGGCTGACGGCAAACGAGTGCTCTTCGTGGCCGAGAAGCGTGCAGCACTCGACGTCGTGTCGGCTCGGCTCGACTCCGTCGGGATGGGCACCTTCTCCTTGGACCTCCACGACAAAGGAAGCAAGCCGACCGTCGTACGCGCCCAGATCAAAGCCGCCCTCGACCACGCCGTTGGCGTTGACGAGCAGGGTCTCGCCGCGCAGCAGGAGACCCTGCGAACCGCTCGCCGGAACCTGCTTCGCTATGCACAGATGCTGCACGAGCCGAACGGTGCAGGCCTTTCCTACTACTCCGCGCGGACAAGCTTGCTGGCCCTCGGAGACGGCGTGGCGTCGCTACCGATACCGCACCGGCTGCTCCAGCCCGGCGCAGGTGAGGCGCTGGCCCAGGTCAGGAGGGCCTTGGTTCACCTGCCCGATGTCGCCTACCCGGCCAGACCAGCCGCCGACCATCCGTGGGGCTTCGTCGGGTGCATCTCGACCCAGGAACGGGCCTTGGAGATCCTCCGGGATGCGGCGAGGGCGCTCGACGCAGCCTTGTCACGCGTCGTGCCTACGGGAGAGCTGGGAGCCACACTCCGCACCGCCCGCTCGAGTGAGGACCTTACCGTCGTCGCAGCCGTCCTGAACGCGTCACCTGTGACCCTCACCGTGCTCGACGAGACCAGAACCCCTTCCTGGAGACGGGCCAGCTCGGCATTGGCCGCGGACGTCGCCAGCTTCGCCACGTCCAGCCACCCAGGATTGGACGTTGCGACAGCGGCCGTGCTGGACCTGCCCCTTGCCGACATTCACGCACGGGCCCAGGCCGCTGCAGCCTCAGGGTTCTTCGGCCGCGGCAAGCGCCTAAAGGCCGTCCTTGCGCAGCTGCAGCCCGCGCTCAGGCCCGGCGTCGAGATCAAACCAAAGTCGGTTCCCGAGACCACGATGTTGCTGATGGGTGTCAAGCAAGCGGCCATGGCACTGGTAGATCGGGCTGCAGGCATCGCAGGGATCCAGCTCCCAGCCGGCTGGAACCCGCTGACGCCCACTGCTCATGAGCTGGTCGACCGGCAGATCACCTGGCTTACGTGGGCTGGCGAGACCGTCGACGGGATTCGCCACCCTGGAGCCTTCGTGAGCTCTCTTCGCCACTTCATCCAGTCCGCAGCGACGGTCGAGCCAGCTCAGGCGGGCGCGGTTCAGGCACTCGCCGATGCAGCGGGGCAATTGACGCGAGCAGCCGGCGGAGACGTTGCGACGTTCGACCACTGGCTCGGAAAGCAAGGCCTGCTCGATCGTTGGGTTTCCACCGACGCTGGCCGCGACTTGAGTGATGAATCCGTGATCGGTGTACGGCGCTGGGTGCCCTTCATCGAAGCACTGGAACCGCTGCGTGCTGCCAACATGGATGAGGCCCGCGAGGCGTTGCGAACCGGCAGCATCCATGCTGACGACGCCGTACGCGCCTTCGACCGCGGGCTAGCCGTAGCGTCGATTGCAGAGCGGCGTGAGAGCACCGGCCTCGACGCCTTCGACCCGCAGAGCCACGACCGGACCGTTCGGCGTTTCACCGAATCGGCGGCCGCCGTACGCGCTCAGATGGCGACAGCCGTCCCTCACGAAGTCTTGAATCGCAGACCGTTCCAGCCATCCTCCGGCCGCGGGCAGGTGGGTGCCCTGCAGCGCGAGTTGGCGAAGCAGCGTCGCGGTCTCGGGGTGCGCAGGTTGCTCGAGACCTACGGGGAGCTGATCACACAGCTCATGCCATGTGTGCTCGTCAGCCCCGACTCGGTCTCCCGGTTCTTTCCGGTCGGCAGTCAGGTGTTCGATCTGGTCGTGTTCGACGAGGCTTCCCAGATACGGGTCGCCGACGCCATCGGCGCCATGGGCAGGTCGAGGTCCGTCGTCGTGGTCGGCGACAGCAAGCAGATGCCGCCCACCAGCTTCGCCGAACCTCGGATCGGGTCCGACGACGATGCCGGGCAGGAGTCACTGGTGGTTGAGGACGAGGAGAGCATCCTCACCGAGAGTGTCCTGGCCCGGGTGCCCCGACGCTGGCTGACGTGGCACTACCGCAGCCAGGACGAGTCGTTGATCTCGTTCAGCAACCGGTACTACTATGAGGACAAGCTGTCGTCGTTCCCGGCACCGCACGATGCCAGCTCTGACAGCAGCATCGACGGGTACGGCGTCAGCCTGGTCAGGGTCGCCGGCACCTTCCTGCGGGCGGAGAAGGGCAAGCTGCTGCGGACCAACCCGGTCGAGGCTGACGCCATCGTCGCGGAGATCCGGCGTCGCTTCGCCGCGTCTTCCGGAAGCGCTCCCTCAATCGGTGTCGTCACCTTCAACCAGCAGCAGCGGGCTCACATCGAGGGCCTCATACGCGACAGTCAGGACGAGCGGCTCATCGAGGCCCTGGACGGGACCAACGGCGAGGGGCTCTTCATCAAGAACCTGGAGAACGTTCAGGGTGACGAACGCGATGTCATCCTGTTCTCGACGGCATTCAGCGTCAACGAGAAGGGCTATCTCCCCCTCAACTTCGGCCCGCTGAACACCGGCGGCGGCGAGCGGCGGCTCAACGTAGCGATCACCCGCGCCCGTCGCCAGGTAATCATCTTCAGCTCGTTCGACCCGACGCAGCTACGCGCCGACGAGACCCAGTCAGTCGGGATCAAGCATCTCCGCGCCTACCTCGACATGGCCGCGCTGGGTGCCCAGGCGATGGGTCCCTCGCCACATCAGCGGACGCGGGTTCCAGACCGGCACCGCGACGAGGTCGCCGACGCCCTACGCGCCCGCGGGCTCGTCGTCAACGCCGACGTCGGCCTCTCCGAGTTCAAGATTGATTTGACGATCGCCCGCCCCGAGGACCCCGAGCATCCGCTCGTCGCCGTGCTGCTCGACGGGGAAGGATGGTTTCATCGTCGTACGGTGGGTGACCGTGACGGGCTGCCCGTCCAGGTCCTGTCAGCGATGCTGCGCTGGCCGGCCGTGGAGCGGGTGTGGATGCCGGAGTGGCTGGCTCAGCGCGAGGTCGTCCTGAAGCGACTCGAAAACGTCACGAGGTCTGCCCGAGCGTCGGGACCGGCCCCGGTGACTTCCCCAACCTCTGCAGCGGTCTTACCCAGAGAAGCGGAGACCAACGCCAGCTCAGGTCTGGCGCCGGCTCGAGTCATCGTATCCAGGGAGAGGCCAGCTGGCACTGTCTCCGCTCCGGCCGTCACACCACTAAGCACGCCAGCCTTCACAGCAGGATTCCCGGCGTTAGCAGCAACGCCGCGCGTAGGGAGGTCCCTGACGGGCGAGACTCCCTTCGTGCCATGGCAGGTTCGCCGGCTCGGGAGCCGAGACGTGCTCGACGATCTTCCTGCCCCGTACGCTGCAGCCCAGGTGCAACAAGCACTGGAGCTCGTCGTCAAGGCTGAGGGGCCCATCCATGTCGACCGTCTCGCTCGACAGGTCGCCGGTGGATTCGAGCTCACACGGGTCAGTCCCGCGAGGGGGCAGTCGATCCTTACCCACCTTCCCCGACACCTTCGGCGAGACAAGTCGGAGCCGTTCGCCTGGCCCGATGAGATCGACCCATACAAGTGGACGGGCTTCCGCCGAGCCGCTGAGTCGGACCCACGACCCCTCGAGCAGGTGAGCCTGCTCGAGATCGGAAATGCCATGGTTTCTCTCGTCCATGACTCAGCCGGAATGAACCGTGACGAACTGCTTCGGGAGGCCCTCGCGGTGTTCGGCGGAAAGCGACTGACCCCCGGAATCAGCGCCCGGCTTCAGTCTGCTCTCTCGAGTGCCATGGCGCGCGGATTCGTGACGCTGAGTCCAAACGGGATGGTCAGGCCGGCTATCAGCTGAGCCGATCGAGCGACCAGCAGTAGTCACCGAGGCAATAGTTCAGCCTCGGCCGGCAGGGCGCGGAGGCAGCCCGATCATTGCACCAGCGCACCCGGCGGCAGATCACAACGAATACCGAACGAGAGAGGAATGCCGGACAGGCTTGCCTGCTCAACGGTCGTGGGGCGGGTGGAGGTGGCGAGATGGGCGGGACGGTGTCTACTCTGGCGCCGGCCCCGCCAGAGCAGGAGGTCTGCCCCCGACTGGGAACGAATACGCCGCGGCCTCTCTCACAGCCGCGGGCCGGCGGTCCCCGTCAGCTGGAGCCGATTGCCGACGAGCCTGGCGCAACGACTTACGCACCCACCCAGAACGGACACCTCCTCGTCGTCGGCGGCGCGCTGGACTTCGTGGAACTCGTCGTGCGACATCACGACCTGCAGCCGTTTACTCATCCGATGAGTCCAGGGGAGGATGGCGGGCTCAGCTGAGGCCTAGCTCACGGCGGAGGCCGTCGATGTCCATCTGCGGTCCCTCTGGATGGCGCCGCTGAGTCCAGTCGAAGTCGTCAAGCAGTGCTTCGAGCTCCCCGCGCAGCTGCGAGTCGGCGGCGGCCTCTCGCGGCGTACGACCCGACAACGCCGGCAGCCCGATGTCCGGCCAGGTCTCCTCGTGGTGCCGCATTGCGAGGCCGAGCGCCTCCTGTTCCTGCTCGGTCGTCAGACCTGAACTCCTGCCACGCACGTCTTCCCCCTCGTCCTCATCGTCCTCATCGTCCTCATCGTCGGCCCGCTGCGCCCGCTCCGCCAGCAGGTCCGCGATCGGCACGGACGACTCCGAGACCAGCCGCGCCTCGGGGTCAGCCTCGAACAGCCGCTGCTGCAGCCGGCGTAGCCGCTCGAGGGAGTTCGTCTGCACGACGAGCCGGTCGCCCTTTCGGCGGATGCTGCCCCGGACCACCATGCCGCTCCCCTCCACCTCGGCAAGCTCCGTCAGCATCGAGTCATCGGTCTCCTCCAGGCCGGCAGCCAGCCTTTCCCAGACCCCATCGGCGTCAGCGACGTCGTACCGCGCCTCGCACATCACCACCTCCTCGCCCTCCGAGGTGCGCAGCTCGGGCAGCCGTGAGCTGAGCGCGAAGAACTCGGCGATCTCCTCACCCTCCGGCTGTGTGCGCAGCAGGTTCAGCAGGCCGATCCGCATCATCCGCGGGATCAGCCGTGGAGCATCCCGCATTCGCAGCGCCCCACTGCCGTCCGGCAGCGGCCGTCCATAGATCAGGTCGAGCGGCTCGAGTGTGGTCGACATCGTGCCGTCGCGGACGTCGACCTCCTCCCCGGTCAGCAGGTCGCGGCACGACACGCTTACCCGCGGCTCGACCGACAGCACCTCCAGGAGTTGCCGCTCGCTGGACAACCAGGACCGCACGAGGGCGAGCTCGTCGTCGGGAAGCAGCCCGCCGCACTCCGCCACGAACCTCTCCAACAGTCCGCCTTCGAAGAGGGCAAGGTCGGCGACGAGCGGGTCGCCCAGGTTTCGGCCGGCTGCGGATGCCTCCTCGTCGCCACCAAGGATCTCGGCATAGTCCAGCAGGACGGCGAGCTGCCGCACCCGCGACGCGTACGTCACGACCTTCGCCCACAACCAGCTGGCCCGCTTAGGCAGCGGATGGCGGAGCTCGCGCCCGTGGCACATCTTGTACTTGCGACCAGATCCGCACGGGCACGGCCGGTTGCGCGACACCTCGCCGGCCGGCGGCCGGACGAACTCCCTCAGGACCGCGAACCTGGCGGCATCGAATTCGACACCGGCCCGCTGGTAGAGGTGCCACGCCTCCAGCGCGTCGCCGCGCAACGACCGCAGCTCCGCGAGGTCGGACAGCGCCAGGCCCAGCTGCGGGTCTGCTTTCACGGCCTTTTCGAGCCAGCTCTCCGCGCTCACCACGTCGCCTCGTCCCTCGGCGGCCCGCGCGCGGAGGAACAGCGGAACACCGCGGGCGGCGCCGGACACCGCCTCGACCATCGCGGCCGCCACCGGCTCCCGCTCCGGGTCGTCGGCCATGCGCGCGCCGGCGGTCTCCAGGGCGGCGTCCTGCACCAGGCGGCGCGCCACGGCAGCGAGGGCGTCGCGGTCCGGCAGTGATTCGACGACGCGATGCGTCGCGAGCATGCTGGCCCAGGCCCGTACCGCCGAGCGGTTCGCGTCGTCCAGCCCGGCCGGCTCCCCGTGCCAGGGGGCGCCGGGTACGCCGACGTACCCCCGCCAGACCTCCAAACCAAGCGCCTCCATCAGCGGCGCGAGTGGCGGAAGCGGCACCCGGAACGCATCCGGCGACGCACGCCGGACGGCCGCAACCACCTGGGCCAGGTTGGCGCCGGGGATCGGGTCACCTTCGTCGAGGTAGTCGTCGAGTGCCTCCCGCGCCGCCGCGGACGCCAGCTCCACAAGGAGCGGCAGGACCTCCTGGGTATCTGGATCTGCGGAGCTCGTCTCGCCGAACGGATCGGCGGGCTCGAGATGGAGCCGCCCATCGCGCAGCCGAAGCCCGACGACGTCACCTGGCGCGAGGTCGCCCAGCCATCCCGGCGGCCCGTGCAGACCGCTCACCGAGCCGGGCGGCACCTCGTGGCCGGGACCGCCAATCCAGCGGGTGCGCACCTCACCGCCCCCCGCGAACGGCAGACCCTCGTCGGCCAGCTGCGTCCACAGCTCGATGTCGCTGCTGTCGAGCACCTCGAGCTCCAGCTCATCCTCGGTGACCTGGTGGGTGAGCACCAGGTCGTCGGCGAGCCGGGGCAGGTACGCCCAGACGCCGTCGCCGAACTCCTCCAGATCGCCTCGCGTCTGGAGCTCCAGACGCAGCTGCTCGACATCGGTGAAGATCGACCGCTTCGCCAGCTCGAGGCGCAGCTCGTCGAGGGTGCACGACCCTGCCGAGAGAACCTCCAGCATCACCTCGACGTCTGGGCCGTCTGGGTCGGCTGGCGCTCTCGTGGACACGCGGCGGCCCTCCTTGCCTGGGCTTGACTTCCCGTCGTACGACGTGTTCGGGGCAAGAGCAGATTCAATCACCACCCGGCCTCCCTCGTCTCGGGGTCAGCTCGGGTGGGCCACAGCGAGACCTGTCGCTTCGCCCGCCGCGAGCAGCCGTTCGTCGTACGCCACCAACGCGCTCAGCTCCTGGCCGAGCTTCTGGGCGCACACGAGATGGAGCGCGTCGAGACTGCTGCAACGACGCAGGCTCGACGATGCCCGCCTCGTCAAGGATGCGGGCGTGATGGTCACCTCGAAGCAGGACGCGAGCAGGTCGTCGCAGGCCGGCAGCTGGTGTGGGCTGGTCCGCGGGGCGACTCGCCGGCGCTCGGTGCGGCTGAGCGCGCTCACGGCCACCGGATCGGCCCGAGGTACGTCTCGAGCGCAGCCGACTCGGGCTCGGCAAAACTTCCAGCTTCACGAGGGCAGACGTGTCGAGGTAGTACAAAGGAGCGCTATGCTTACTGGTCTTACACCAGTGAAGAATTTAGGTGTAACCTTCCTGCATGGCATTGAACATCAAGAACCGCGAGGTGGAGCGACTCGTCGACGAGGTGGCTCGCCTGACGGGCGAGACGAAGACCGAGGCGGTCCGACGCGCCCTCCTCGAGCGGCAGCAACGACTCTCCTATCGAGTCACCCTCACCGACCGCGAGACCCGGGTACGGCGGTTCCTCGAGCGCGACGTCTGGCCCGCCACCCCAGCTGACCAGCGTGGACGCCGACTCACCGAAGCTGAGGAGGACGCGATCCTTGGCTACGGCGCAGGTGGCGTGTGATCGTCGATACCTCGGCTCTCGTTGCCATCGTGGTTCAGGAGCCCGGGTACGACGAGCTGATTGGCAAGCTCGCCCATGCGACGCGCGCTGGTATCGGAACACCCACCCTGGCCGAGCTGGGTCTCGTATTGGCTGCCCGCCTGAGCACCGATCCGCAGTTCCTGATTCGCCAGCTCCTCGACCAGTTCGCAATTGCCGAGATTCCTTTCGGTCCTGACCATTGGCGTGAGGCGGTGGAGGCATTCCTGCGCTACGGTCGGGGCCGCCACACAGCAGGGCTGAACTTCGGGGACTGCCTGACCTATGCGGTCGCTCGCCTCGCGAACGAGCCGGTCCTCTGCGTCGGCGACGACTTCGCAGCCACCGACCTCGACTCGGCCTGATCCACCGCCGCGAGGACTGGTCCACGGCGGCCGAGACAAGGCCGTCCGCCCTCCGAACTTGGACCATCTCGGCGAACAATTGCCGCGCACGTCAATGCGCAGCTGGAGCACGATTGCCTCGCAGGCAGCAGCACTCGAAGGCAGCGATTCGATGATCGGCTACGAGAACGTGGTGAGCGAAACTCAAACGTGTCTCGCTTGCCCTACCCAGTACGAGGGGCGGCTGAGCGACGGCCGCGGGTTCTACTTCCGCTATCGGCACGGAGTCGCTTCCCTTGGCTTCGATTCGAAGGACGGGTCAGCCGACGCGGTTGGCAATTCCGTGAGTACTGAGCTCGGGCTGAACTCGGACGACGACGACTGGCTCGATCACGCAGCCTATGTCGATGCCTTCAACCGACTCGCGGAGGCTGCAGACGCTCAGTCTCGATGATTCGAGACCGATGCCGCTCGCCTCGGCTGCACGGCGACGCTGCGGCTGCTCAGCATGCACGGGCTACCTGGCGCAACTGGGATACCATGTGACCACCTAGATGGTCATGAGGAGGCGATGATGGTGCAAGACCGAACCGTTAGTTTGGCCGAGGCCAAGACCACGCTGAGCGAGCTAGTCTCGGCGGCCGAGTCTGGTGAGGTCATCGTGATCACCAAGCGCGGAAAGCCTGTCGCTGAGCTGCGCGCGCAACCGCTTCCCCGCGAAAGAGTGGACTTGCAGCTGCTTCAAGACACCACCGCTGGTATGGCTCCGCAAGCGCCTGGGGCTGCAGACGTCGTACGACGCATGCGGGATGACGCTCGTTACTGATGGCCTACGTGGATACCAGCGTGTTGGTCGCCGCGGTGACGAACGAGGCGGCGACGACTGCAGCTCAGACGTGGCTGGCGGCACAGCCGGCGGGAGAGCTCACCATCTCTGACTGGGTGACAACAGAGTTCTCGTCGGCACTCGCCATCAAGACACGAAGCGGGTACTTGACGATATCCGAACGGAATCGAGCTCTCGAAGCGTTCAATTCCATGTCAGATCGTTCGTTGGCGGTCGCTCCCGTCCTCAGAGCTGACTTCCTCGTGGCTGCGAGATTTGCCGACCGTCACGACGTCGGTATCCGCGCGGGTGACGCGCTGCACCTGGCGGTCGCGCTGCGGATCGGCGCGGTCCTTCACACGCTGGATCACAAGCTTGCCGATGGCGCTGGACACGTCGGCGTCGAAGGCCGCCTCGTCACAGGCTGAAGGGGTTCAGCACTCGAGCTCCGCTTCCCTCCACGTCGGCTATGTTGCGCGTTACGAGGACCAGGTCGCGCGCCACCGCTGTCGCGGCGAGGAGGCCGTCGACGACTGGAAACGAGCGTCTCGCGTTGAGACGGCCCCAGACCTCGGCAACCTGAACAGAGACCGGGAGGACACGATCTGCAAACTCAGTGGCGAGCTGGACCAGCCATTCGTCGAAGCCGGCGGCCTGCCGAGGATCGCGACGCCCGAGCCTCTCCACCCCCTGCCGGATCTCCCCCACCACCAGCACGCTCAGGTACAGGTCATCCGCCCGTACCGCGCCGAACCACGCCACGACCCTCGGATCGGGCGATGTCTTGCGCAGCTCCGACACCACGTTGGTGTCGAGCAGGTAGCTCACGCCGAGGGTAGTGCGACTCGCGAGGTTAGCGTCCGATCCCGCTCGATCTCGAGATCGCCCATGCTGGGAGCGGAAGCCAGGAATGCTTTGAAGTCGGGCCGGTCACCCCTGGCGCGCTGGTAGTCGGCGATGTCGACGACGACGACGACCTCCTTGCCATGCCTAGTGACGAACTGGGGACCTTTGTCATGGACGGCTCGGACGAGCTCGCTGAATCGTTGTTTCGCTTCCTGGAGTTGCCACTGGTTCGACGCCATAAAAGCCTCCCTGTCTGGACAGACTAGACTAGACGATCGGTTCGCTCGGGGACAACCCCCGTACGATTGCGGCCCGGCATGCCTGCCGTTGTTCCGCGCCCGGGTGCTGACCGCTTACGGCTCGCAGTGTGCCCTGTGCCGCCTTCGCCACGTCGAGCTGCTCGACGCGGCCCACATCATCGCGGACGGGCGACCCAACGGTCAGCCTGTAGTGCCGAACGGCATGGCCATCTGCAAGATCCACCACGCCGCATTCGACGGCAATATCATCGGGATCCGGCCAGACCTCGTGATCGAGGTCCGCGCCGACGTGCTTCGCGAGATCGACGGGCCGATGCTTCGCCACGGCTTGCAGGAGATGAACCAGCAGCTCATCCGGGTACCCCGTGCGGCCTCGAGCCAGCCGGACCCGGTCCGGCTGGAGGAGCGGTACGCCGAGTTCCGAGTCTCCGCGCCGTAACCAACTGTGGCGTATCCACAGATCGAGGCGATGGCTGTCGCGCCCGGCGGGGGGCCGCGTAGCCTGGGCTCTCATGACGATGAGTCCCGTTGAGCTCGAGCGCAGAGTCCGTCAGCTGGACAACGACGTGCAGTCGATCTACGAGCTGCTCAACTCGATCAGCTCAACCCAGCAGCGCCACACCAACCGTCTCGGCGAGTTGGCAGTCAAGGCCGACGGTATCGAGGCGCGAATCGACGTGCTCGACGCCAAAGTCGACGGTCTCGACGCCAAGGTCGGCACAGTCGACGCCAAGGTCGACGGTCTCGACGAGAAGCTCGACGCAGTGCTCGAGCTGCTCCGGGGAACGCCTCGAACTGAGCCCTGACGAGGTCCGGATCGGGCATATGGTCCGAGCGGCTCGATCCATCGGCCGTAATACCTACGGCGTGCCCGTGGGTGTAGCCGTCATGACTTCCAGGAGGTGGCAGACGGCGCGGGTCATCGCGTCGCGGGCCGGCTCGAGGTACTTACGTGGGTCGATCAGGTCGCGGTCCTCGTCCAGGCAGCGCCGGATCGCCCCCGTCATTGCCATGTTGAGCGTCGTACCCACGTTGACC